>NZ_BLJH01000001.1:0-719334 GCF_009811895.1 Novosphingobium sp. TCA1
GTGGACACATCCTTCACACTGCGGCACTCAACCGAACAGGTGCCCGGAATTTCGCGCTTACGAACAATCAATACTTCACCAAGCATCGGACGGGCGACACTCGGTTCCTGAGCGTCCTACAAGGCCGCAACTGGAACGAGGCAATCACATGGCTTGATACCGTGAGGGTGCTGCCATTTGAGGGCTGGGCAGTCGGCGGCGACATGCGGCTCAACTTCCTCTGGCTGGTCGAACTGCTGACCCGGCTCCGTGCGTATGGCCTTACCGGCGAGCGGAATCGGCTTCACGTGCTGGGCACTAGTTCGCTGACGCAGGGTGTCATGTTGTCGGCCATTCAGAAGTCCTTTGCCGAACTTCCCGGCGAGCAGGATTTCCAGATTACCTTCGACACATCCAACCCGTCTCAGGTCATGGCTTTCGGTCAGATGTATGGTCGCCCGCGCATCACACCTGATAGCGGCGGCAAGGAAGGAGCGTTCGTCCACACGACTTACAAAACGCCGACAAGCGCGGATCACTCCCAAAACGATCAGCGCAGCTTGCCGATCAAGAGCAGCCGCATCAGTGAGCGCCTGACAATAGGCGATCTTTGCGCCCATCCGTCGGCTGGCCGAAACAGTGCGTGGGACGCTCTGGCGGAGGCAATTGTGGTGAACCACAACCTAGACGCGATGCTGTCAGCTTTCGATGAAGCCAATTCGATCTTGGAGATGCCTTCGCACTACGCGGCCCAGCTTGCGCCATCTCGCATCGTCACAGCCTACAACGTGTTGCGGACGGCATTTCGGCACAACAATCCGCTTGGACATGTGAAGCGCCACGCGAAGTTATTTGCGTCACTCTAGGCGGCCAAGTTGCTTTCAAGGCAGTCGGTGTGTCGCGATCAAGAAACGCGCTTCTTTAATGACGCGGTTTAGGGGCAGAGCGCATAAATAGGGATGTGAGCACAGGGTCCAAAAGCTGTCGCTCATGACAGCGGACCTAGTTCACACCTCCTATCGCGAATGAACTCGACCCGCTTGTGCATTGGACCCGCACAAGCGGGTTTATTCGTATCAGGAGTTTACACGATGACATACGATCCGAGACAGTCGGAACACTACCCTCACGCCTTGGCGATCAAGGTCGATCACCATCGCCACAACGAGAACGAAATCCAGGCTTGGCTGCACCAACTGAGCCCCGGCGAGTGGGACATGACATTTGACAATGAAACGTCAGAGATGTTCATCTTCCTGCCAAATGAGAGCTTGTCCGTTCTGGCTAAGCTGACTTGGGGAGGCGCAGCATGAGTGAGAAGCGCGAGCAGTCACCCCGTTGGCTTCCCCTACTCCGCAGCGTCCTGGAAAGCTGCGAGGCTGACATCGAGAACAACGCCTACACAAACGACGAGACCTTCAAGCGCGCACTATCCTGGCTGGACGTGATGATGGCGGGGAAGCCGTTGTCTCCGCGACAGGCAACCAACTTCATTGACAGCGTTCGAAAGCGCGTGAGGGGGAAGGCCAACTTCTCCTGGAATGGCCCGATTGCCCTCACTCAGAAGCAGATGGAGGACGAACGGAAGTTCAAGCGCATGGAGCGGTTCACTAGGGTCACGCGCAAGCGCAGCACCATCAGCCAGTGCCTCATGGAGGTGGTCACGGCCAAACTGGACACATTCGACTGGTCGGACAGCGACAAACTGGCAGCATTCCAGGCACACATTGCCGCTTTTGATCCAGACGCGGCTCAGGCTGAAGAAGTCGAAGAAGTCATGGAAATCGAGCCCGAGAAGCCGCTGATACCAAATCCTATTCTGGATGACATCATGGCGCGCTTCCCCCACCAGAAGCGTTTCCCATCTAACATGCACTCCGAGGAGCACATGGCGGAAGTCCATGCGGCATATTCAATCAGTGGCAGAAACCACTGATTGAATTGGCACGCTCACTTAGTGGGCATTTAGTGGTCAATCAGTGGGCGTTTAGTGGGCACTCAGTGGGCATTCAGTGGAAAAATGACCCTAGAACCCGCAGTCTTGAGCGAGTTTTGACGCTCTATAGTATAGAATAGAGTAAGATAGAATACGGCGAGCGACGCAACGCTTGATGCTCTGCGCGTCGCTCGCCCCAGGTCCGTTCGGTCCTCCAGCCAGAACTAGCCTATTCGCCTTGCCTGGCTTCGTCTCCAACTCAGCCAGGACAAGGAAAGAGAAGTTGGGAGGGGAAGGGAGCGCGGGCTGATGCTCACTTGATCTTTGAAGAAAGGGCCAGGCTCACAGAGGGGTCGATACCTGGCATAGCCCCAACCTGCTGCGTTGATAGTTTACTTAATTCCGCAATCGTTGGATGGTAGTTTTTGACTGCATCACCTATCAAAGGGCCTAGCTTTTGAGCAATCTGTCCTATAGCCATCAAGTTCGCCCAATTCGGAACCGTTTCTGAATTAGGTAAAGCATGATAGATACCACCCGACACCTTACCGGAAGGCGTCTTTACGGTGGGTAGCTCTAAGTCATCGCTGTTCAGAGGTTCGCTTGCGAGCGCGAATGTATGATCGTTAACGATTATCTTTCGGAGACTGATACGTTTCTCCTTCAGGTATGGCTTCAGTAGATTTACCCAAACCTCATCGCAGCGCATGCCGATATAAATTGCGCTTATCTTGAAAGGCGACGGGTTCAAGCCCGCCTGCTCCGCGATGTCACGCCACTCACGCTCATACTCCCAATCATCCGCCTTCGCGAAAAAGTATCCGTCGTAGGCGCGCTTACGCGCTGCCGCATCACCGTTCACCTTCCATTGATAAAGATCGTTGGCTCGTAGAGCACGAGGCGCGCGATAATCGACTTTACCTAACCCCGACGTGTTTGCAGCGGCTGCGTCGTATTCGATACAGATACCGCGATGCTGGTCGGCGTAATGGCTCCATAGAAGAGGTTCATCCCATTTTTCACTTAGAGAAAGAACGCCCTGCTTTCCAAAATCAAGGTCGAGCAAGTTGCGTATTTTGGCTAGAACCTCTTGCTGGACTATTTTTTCGTCTTGATCATTTTCAGGAGATTCTATGCCTTCTAGCCATTTCTCTATTGCATCCTCGCTCACCACTTCGCGCATCATCACGCTAGCTAATTCAGCGAGCTGCGTATTATTTAGGTCTATTTGAATTGTTGGATTGCAGTCCAAAGGATCGTTGAAGTTCCGTGGCGAAGTGTGATGCACCTCAGACTGACAGATCGCGCGAAGGCTGTAGACCCCAAGAGGGCTATACTTGTAGAGTTTTTGGGGCGGTTTCAACTGTGTAGTCCTCGCAATTTACAATCTGTTTAACGCACGACGATGCGTCCCGTAAATCGGACACACGCATATCATGTGGATTTGACGCCCGTCTAAGTCCGCATCGCGTGCGCGCACGATGCGAAGTGCCGTGGACCAACGTCACCCTGGTAGTGGCAATCGAGGCCGTCGGCATGCAACAGTGACGGTTCCATCCCTCGGCGCAACCCAGGGCTCACACGATCTTGAGTTCAGACCGTGTCAGGGCTGCCGTTTAGGTGTTCAGCATCCGATCAACGGCCACAGGATCGCGTTCAATCAACCGTAGCAATACCTGCCCCACTTTATCGACAGGCTTTCCGCCCTCCCAATTCTGCAACGTGCGGACGTTCAGATGGTAACGCCGTGCAAACGCCGCCTGACTTAGCTGCGTCTTCGCGCGAACGTCTTTCACATAAGCCGCCTGACGAGATTTGATGTCGGTGACGGCTTCTTGGAGGCCGTCGACCAGCCCTGCGAAATCCTCATCGTCCATCTTTCAACTCCTTCACAATCTGCGCCAGCACCGCCACCTGAGCGTCGGTCAGGTTTTCATTTCGGGACTTCGCGATCACCGTCAGCAGGTAGAGCGGGTAATCCGACGACCAGTAGAACGTGGACAGTCGCAGCCCGCCGCTCTTCCCTTTGTTGCCGACTGCAAAGCGCACCTTGCGGACGCCGCCGCTACCCTTGATGATGTCGCCGGCTTCGGGGTTTTCCGAAAGGAACAGCTTGATTGCTGCTCTATCCTCCGGGGAAATGCCCAGCTTGTCGGCCTGCTTCAAGTAAGCCTGCGTTTCTGCAATGGTGTTCTTGTCCGTCATTCCTATATATACGCTGAGAGCGTATAGCGCGCAACCGGAGATTTGGCAGGCCTTATGTGTAATCGAGCACGAATGAGAGGCGAGCCCGAGACGCTGTGGGGCTCCGCTGCCAAATTGTTCAGCGAGCGACCACGCCACAATCGGTTCGATCCCGTCGAGTTGCGGCCTAAGAGCCGCAGCTATGTGATCCGGGAACAGGACGACAACCGCGCTTGGGACGTGATGACGTGGGACGTGCTTGGCGGTCAGGCTAAATGGCCGATGACGAACGTGCGGCAGCTGAGCCGACCTCAGTGGCGCAGACTGGCCGAAAAGCCTGAAAACCGCTGCATCGTGCCCTTGACCGAGTTCTGCGAGTTCACCCCCGACAAGCACGATCTGAATGATGGGAAGCCGCCGCTGAAAGGCGAGATGTGGTTCAGTGTCACGGACCAGCCAGTGTTCCCGGTCGCCGGGTTCTGGCAGCGGACGGCGGAAGGCAACGGCTTCACGATGGTGACGTGCGAACCGAACGAATTGGTGAAGCCGATCCACCCGAGGGCGATGATTACGATCCTAGAGCCAGAGGACGTGGATACCTGGCTGCGCGGCACCTACCATGACGTGGTTGCGCTGCAACAGCCCTATGATGCCTCTAAGATGACAGTGCATGGGCCGGTGTTTCCGACGCGAACGGGCGGAACGTAGAGCTTAGTGGTCGAGCGGGTTGAACTGCCTCTTCTGCCACTTCGCGTAAGCCCATTCGCCGATGCGGATCAGCGTCCAGACAAGTGATGCGACGGCGGCGACTGTGGGCAGCACCTGCGCCATGGTGCCGAAGGCCACTCCCGCGCTCACGATGTCGATGACGTTCTTCAGGTCGTTGGTTTCACTCACCATCGGGCGATCCCTCCTTCTTCGTTTTTGCGAAGACGCCGATCACACCAGCCGCAATCGCCATATAGCTGTAGGGCTTCTCCAAAGCGGCAGCGCCCATGATCGCTGTTGTGATACCGGCCCACGTAGAGCCTTCGCTGGCTCGGGCGCTCACGTATCCCGCGCATCGCTTTGCGCGCTCTACGAGCCCTTGCAGGGCAGATTTGATAGCCGCCCGGGTCATGCCTTGAACCCAATCTCGAGGTATTCGACTTCCAGCCTGCGACCGTCGCTGGTGTTGCCCATCGATGCGTTACAGTTCATCAGCATGTTGTTGGACGCGCGAAGCTTGTATGCGGACGCCACAGTCGGCCCGGTTTGAACGCCATCGATATAAAACCTCGCCTCGCCGCCAGCACCGGCAGCATCGTTGGTCCAAATGATCTCGTAGAGGTGGTTCTCGCCCAACTTGAAGTCTGCGATACAGTTCAGGTCCTCACCAACTTCCGGCTGTCCCTCAGCGCCGCGATGGTATCCAAGCACAAGACGGTCAGCCATCCACGGGACGCTGAACTTGAAGTCGCAGTTTGCCCAATGTGTGAAGTCGAAGACGCGCCCAGCTTCTGCCGAAAGGACGCCCTTGAAAGCCATGCGAAGCACGGACGGAATCTGTGTTGTCAGATAGCTGGCGGTTTCCGGTAGATTGAACGCGACTGTGCCGAAATCGATGAAGCTGTCTCGGTCGAGAATGAGCGTCGTGCCGTTCGCAGTCGGCGCGAGATCACCCGCGATAGCGCCTGCGTTCCATCCAGACACGCTGGCAGGGATCGGCGAAACCACGCCATTTGGCGTCCAGCGAACAGTCGTCATGCCGCTGGGATCAACCGGCACTTCTGGTTCTTCCGGTTCTGGATCGGTGCCGCCGCCACCGTTGTTGGCTTCCTCAATCATCTCAGCGACGATCTGACGAATAAGGTCATAGTCCACGATCGCATCCGCGCCCGCAGGACCAGCAGGGCCTACGCCGCCAGTTTCGCCTTTCGGACCTTGAGGGCCAGCCACAGTCGAAGCTGCGCCAGCAGGGCCAATATCGCCCTTGTCGCCCTTTGGTCCCTGAGGGCCAGTGTCGCCACGGGCATAGCCGCTGTCCTGAGTGCGTCCGTCCGTGAACGTGGTGATAAGGTGGCCGTTGGCATCGATGCTCAGGCTATCGACGCTCGTTCCGTCTTCACCAGCTGGGCCAGTGCCGCCACCAACTCCATCAAGAATTGCTTCAAGCTCAGTGCCGTCGGTCAGCTCGATGGTAAGGACATTCGCATCGGCGCGGAAGTCGTAGACGCCGTTAGCGGCTGCGCCTGGCGAGCCAGCGGGACCAGCAGGCCCCTGAGGTCCAGTATCGCCGCGATCACCCTTCGGACCCTGAGGACCAGTCAGGCCTGGGGCTCCGGACGCCCCTGCGTCTCCGCGATCACCCTTGTCGCCCTTAGGGCCGGTGGCACCGATTGGGCCGGTAAGGCCCTGTGCCCCGCGAGGCCCCTCCGCTCCTTGCGGACCTGCTGGACCAACATCGCCTTTCTGCCCTTGAGGACCGGCTGCGCCGGTAGCACCGGCAGGGCCGCTTTCGCCTTTGTCCCCCTTGTCACCCTTTGGGCCGGGGATTGGCACAATGCCGCTTGTTAGTTCGACTACTTCAATGTCTGGCATTAGCCCACCCTCACGGCTGTTACCGTGCCCTCGCGGATTGTCTCCGTCTTGTTGTTAATAACTACGAATGCTTCGTAGTGGTAATCAGCGTCCCTACGAACAAAGGACACCTGCTCATTGAGGATCACGACGGTGAGCACCTTGTCACTGTCATTCCACGTCAAGCCATTACCTAGCGTGAGCGTTAGATATTGCTTGCGGCCTGTCTCAATGTCGTTGATATGGAAACCGGCGTCTGTGACAGTCCCGGTGATAACTGCGCCATCTAGGTGCAGTTGATAAGCCGCGACGAATGCCGTTGCTTCATTGGGAGCAAGGACCGTGTAGCGGACTTCGATTGATTTGTTTTCAGCCACGCGGGCGCGCCCTCCAAATACCTTGTCCGGTATTTATTGAGCGGGCCTTGTCTCACATGCTTACGGCTTATACGGCCTGTTGTTTGTGGTCTGATGATACTTGAACCAGCTGTCACCGGCTGTCGCGTATCCTTTGGCAGTCTCGCTTGTTAGCTTCTGCTGGAACAGCTGCTCAGATTTGATGACAGCTTCCTCAAGGCCATCGCCACTCATGCCCATGTCTACCAGAAGTGCTGCACCAGCCAGCAGGGCGTCCATTGCCTGTCCATCGCGACTGTAAGGGCGGGTGGTGCCGTTTTCGGTGATCGTGAACGTGTCCCAGCTGGGAGCGCGACCATATTTGTCCGCCGCAGCCTTGATGCTCTGTGGCAGCTTCGAAACGTCACCACCCGCAGCAACCACGTCTGCGTTCTTCCAGTAAAGCACCTGATAGTCGGATCCAGCCATGTTCATGTCGATTGCATCGTTGATGCGTCCGATGATGTGCTTCTTGTGCATGATCTTGAGCCAGTTGATAACCGCTGCCACCTTTTCAGACTTGGCAGACATCGCATTCAGGAAGCCCAGCTTATGGGCCGCATGGATTGCAGACAGCCAGTAACCTGCCTGAAACTCCGATAGTTCAAGGCCCGTGCCGTCAGTGTAGTAGCAGGGGCCGAATTTAGCTGCGCCAGCGAGAGTAGCGAGGTTGCCGTTTACCGACCCATCGCTGTTCATCACGTTGGTAGGTGGACGCAAGAAGCCGGGGTCGCTGTTTAGCCACTGATCGTAGAACAGTTCCAAATCCCAGATGAACCAATCCTCCGCTTCGGCGCGGCTGTATAGGCGCGTGGAATTGGAGGAAGCCGTCTTCCAGAGCAGCGCAGCATGTAGGAACTTCCATGCCTGCTCACGTGCTGAAAAGCCGGTCGGTCCCCAGCCAGACTGTAGGATGCTGTTGTCATACATGCGGACCTGATCGGTGAAGTTCACGCCGATCATCGCAAACTCGGGGGTCTGGAAGAGCAACGAGCCCCAATGCGGGAATTGGTGGGCGTGGAGAGCGTCGATTTCAAAGCCGCCGAAGTAAGGTCGGTCAGCTGTCTTGCCGTTGCCCGGAACGCCGCAACGCAATGGGTTCTGGCCGGTGGTCCATTCGCTCAGGCGCCCCAGCTGTGCATACCAGGCCTGATCGGCTGGGGTCGTTGCCTCGCCGGGGCCGTAGTAGTGGTTACGCATGGTGATGTTGCGGCGGGCATTACCCCTGTAGAGCGGCGTGATCTTGCCATTCACCACGGAATTGAACGGGTCGCTGGCATAGCCGGTGAGATAACTGACGCAGAGGTCCAGCATGGGCCTTTCATCGTGAGCGCGAACGGAAGTCACATCACGCATGTAGCGAGCCACAATCTCAGGAATGATCTGGCGGTCATCGCGCGTTCCGCCTGGACCGACAACCGGCGAGCGCCCCATGGTGTTAAACGGAGTGTATTTCAGCCAGAGGGCGGCATTCGGCGTGACCGAAATGTCGGTGTAGAGGTTCTTGTATGGGTCTTTGGTATTGGCCGCATACTGCTTGATCGTCTCGTAGTTGTATTCACCCCAATTCCACGGCATCACCTTGTGATTGGCAAAACCGTTAGACTGACCATCGCCACCAGCAGAGCCAGTGAAGATGCGCGGATCGAAGCCGTTGACAGAGAAGCCGGTGTGGGCGGCGATGTCTTTCGCACGGTTGTCAAAGACGGGCAGATGCTGATTGATGAACGCCTGCCCATAGGCCACAGGATCGTGACTGCGCCAAATGACTGACGAACGGACGGTGCCATGCGGATACCAGCGGTTGTTGTCGGTGATCTGAGGAACTGAGCGGCCATCATACTGGCCTTCCCATACAGGCTTGGTGCTGGCCGCGTTCAGGGGCTCACCGTTTGGTTTCTCGACGCGGGCGATCAACGTGCCCGCGTTATCGTAGATCATCCACTTATGCGGACGCATGTATGTGTTCAGCCCCGTCGGATCACCGAACGGCGAAGCAGGATAATCCTGCGAGTAGACGAACTGGAACATGACGTAGTTGCCCTGACGGATGCCTTCGCAGCCGTAGCGGATGCCGTCGATGATCGGTGCCGGACCCTGCGGCACAACTTCGGTCCATGACCCCTGTGCGCTAAAGAGGGTCGTGTCTTCGAAGCGGCAGTTCTGGGCTGCTGGGCGCGTCATGATTAGTTCGCGCGCATGAGGCACGGCAATGCCGGTGGACCAATCCTCCAGGACCGCCTTGTAGGCACGGCCTGCGGGCAAAACCATCTCGCCGACGATTAGCTTGAGGTCGAATTGTTGGTTGCCGTTTGCGACATAGGACAGCGTATATTCCGGTTGCTGCGTCGTCACACCTGTCGCATCAAGGACGAGGTTCTCGATGTCAGCGGCCGAGACTGCACCATCTGCAATCGTGGTGTAGGTCGTGAGAACGTCCGGGAAACCAATCGTCATGCCTACGCTCTGCACAACAAGGCCGTCCGCACTGTCGGCGGTGTTATCGACCGAAGCGTTGACCTGGAAGTCAGCCGCTGGGGTGATACGCGGCTTCCATTCGGTCGGCTTTGCTGCGCCATACTGAGCGCCGTTCACGAAGAACGTAACCGTGCCACCTGGACCGCTCGCGTCGTCAACCCATTCCGTTTCGATTGTGAGATCGCGGCCTGTCAGGGTTTCAAGTTCGTCACTGAGGACACTCTGGCTGCCGCCGCCCTCACGGGCATAGTAGAACTCGATGGACTTCTCGTTCCAATGGATCGAGTGAGTTGCAGCGCCGCCGCCCCATGCCTGCAAGCGGCCAATCATAATGCCGCGAAGGGTAGCTGCTGGCGCGTTCCCGGTGAAATGCAGCCTGACGCTTGGGGGCGTCTGTGTCGTTTCCGGATTGCTGGACGACTTGAACTCCAAGCCAAGCGCAGGGGATTTCAGGTAAGCGTGTTTGCCCAGAGTGATGCGGCCATTGGCATAGCTTCGAGTGCCTTCACCAGCGCCGTTGAGAACCATCGCTGAAGGGAGCGCCGTGCCGGTGACGGGATAAGGAGAACCGGTTGCGCCGGTCTGCCACGTCGCACCACGAACGGTCACGATGTCTGTGTCCCACTTACGGCGGACTTTCAGCTGAGCGTCGTTGAAGTTGCGGCTTAGAACGAAGCTGCCGGTAGCGCCGTTCAGGGTGATGCCCAACGGCGTGATGGCGTTGAAGCTGGCGTAGAGCGTGCTTTCGCCAGAAAGATCGATTGGCTGCTGCGGAACCTCAGGCTGCGGCGTCGGCACATTCATCAGCCCGAGCGTGATTACCCAATTCGATGCGGTGGAACTGAGGTAGAGCGCCGCCCCCATGCTCGTCGTGTCCTTGGGGATCATGACCGTGCTGGACTGCGTGAGCGTGACGTTGGGGACGCCCTCTGCAACGGGAAGAACAAGGAAGCGAGCAGTGCCGCCCACGGGAGTTCCGGCGAGTTCTGTGACATCAACCAGAGCGCCTAGTTCCACTTCACCGCCTACGCCGTCCTGACCGTCTTCGCCGTCAGCACCCTTGAGGCTGTTAAGGAAATCCTGCTGTGTGCCGATGTTACCGGCATCTAGCCAAATCTGATAAGCGGACTTGCCGGGAGTGCCTGCGCCACCTGATCCGCCACCACCGCTTTCAATCAAATCTGCAATGCGGTCGATGAGGGTTGTGCCCGTTGCGATAATCTCGTCCGCAACCACGTTCTCAGGCTTGATGCCGTAGGAGAGATTAGAAGCCGTAGGACCTTCGAAGGGCAAGACTAGTTTCAACTGACTGCCGTTCACGACACCATCGATTTCGTAGTTCAAGCCTCTGACAACGAGAGTGTCGCCGCGCTTAATTGAGCTGTTGAAACCAGTGTTGAAGCCGGTAACGAGGTCAGAGCCATTCGTTACGCTGATTGTTCCGTTCTTAAACCAAGATGCCATGGGCTAGGACACTCCTATAATACGGAGTATTTAGTGAGCCCTGACTACTCCCCGCTTAGAGCGGAGCCATCCTTTGGATACTTGTCCTTGATGCTCTGAATGAGAGCCTTCCAAGCGTCGTAGCCGTGGTGAAACAGGTAATCCATTTGCTCCTCCCAACTTGGATACTCATGGGCGCGCTGCTTCTTATAACCCTGCTTGACATTCTTTTTCATGCGTCCTCCGGTCCTGTCTCCACACTGACCCAGGTAGAGACATAGTGTGGGTGATCGAAGCAGAGCCAAATCGTGCCTGGAACATCTGCTTCGAAATCCATCACACCATCCTGAACAATATCCTGCCCGTCTGCGTCGGTGACCATCGTGCCAACTGGAATTGCAGAGACCTGGTTGTAGGAAATAGCGAGGTTGAATTGCTTTCTCGGCAGAACCTCGTTTGTCTCTGGATCGAGGTAGATTGAGTTGGCCTCAGTGCCGTTGGGAACCTCAATCTCCATGACAGCATCGTCTTGATAATCGACATACTTGCTGGCTACTGACAAGACAGCGCCGTTTCTAAAATAGGCGAAGGGCATTATCGCTTTGCTCCGTCAATAGTGATACCAATGTCGCGGACCCACACGTTACGAGCGACCGAGTTGGGGAGCCAAGCAGCCGGGTTTGCCCTGAGAGCCACGCGCACGGCAGCGCCGTCAACGATGTGCGACAAAGAGCCATCCATGCGGAAGTAGGTGTTACCGTTGCTTGTCGACACACCTAGCGTCTTACTCTTTGCCTGATAAAAGCCGCCGCCCGTGTCAACGAACAGGAAGAAGCGGCAGGCAGTGTCGTAGGCGAGAGTGCCGTCTAGTGTGAATTCCACGTCTACCTTTGCCGTGCCAAACACTCCATCACCGATGGTAAGCCAGCCGGTTTCAAAGACGTTAACCGCCGTGTTCGCCGCCACGTAAGTATCGCCTGCGGTGAGAACGTGCATGATCGTGACAGCGCCACCACGAATTTGCAGAGTGTCGACTTGCAAGTTCCTGATCTGGCCTTGATCGACAGTGAGACGGTCAACGATGGCCTGCCTCATGCGAACCTGACCGCCTACAATCTCAAACACTGGCTCAGCATAGCCGGGGGCGGCGACAAGAAACCTGTCAGCGGCAACTGCGAATTCACTAACGCCATTGTTGCTTGCCAGGCCAAAGCCGGCAATGCGCCCCTCGTTGTTGATGCGGATGGTATATTGCGCGTTCAGTCCGCCGATGGCGTTTGCCTGCGCGCCGATGTTCTGCTCAATGGCGACAAAGCGGTTGCCGTATCCAGCGGTCGCATTCACGATCTGCTGGCTCAAGGAGCCGTCCTGCTCTGCGCGGACGCGACGCTCCTCCTGCAAAGCTGCCTGCCAGCCATCAGCACCACCAACCTGCGCGCTCAGGGTGTCGATGCGTTGGCCTAGCGCGGTATCCCCATCCGCGATGACTTCCCGGATGCTGCGGTCGATTGCCGTCACCTTGCCGTTCGTGAAGCTCTCCCACTGGGCTTGCTGATTGGTGATGCGCGTCGAAAGCGAACTATCGGCATCCACGAGGGTCTTGATCTGGTCGCTGAAGTTGGCCTCGTTCTGGCCGATTTTGCTGGCCTGTTGATCGAGCCTGAGGGTCAGCGCCTCGTCTGCGGTGACGCGGGCGGTCCTCTCCTCCACGATGGCGGTTTCGACGGCAGTGCCGGTGTCCGTGGTCAACTTCGCGCCGAGCAGCACGATTTCCTGTGCAAGCGCCTCGTCCCTTGTGGAACGTGCGGTGCGTTCGGTCTGTAGGGCGGCTTGGAACGTGCCGCGATCCGTCTCGACTGCGGTGTTGAGCGTTTCCACCGAACGCACGATTGCCGCGTCTTCGGAAATGCGGGCTTCCTGCTCAACCGTCAGGTCAGCATAGATACCGTTCTTAGCGGCGGTCAGTTCTCGGGAGAAGTATGCGACCAGTTCGCCCGTCTTGTCGTCGATGCGCGTCCCCAGACGTTCCTCTGCCCTAAGAACGTCGCGCTCGGCCTTTACGCTGTAGGCCTTGTTCAGCTTTGTGAGAGCATCGCTTTGCTCAAACGCCAGAGCCTTGACCGCTTCGATGGGCTTATTCAGGACAGGGAGAAGCAAACTCTCCTTTGTCATCGTCATGAGCGGGATGGTGTTCTCGTTCAGGATGTCCGTGCCGAAAGCATCGTATGCCGCGTAAGTCACATAATAATGAGTGCCGGGAGCAAGCGAGACCTGAACGCTGTTGTTCGGCCCTTCGTAACGCTTCGTTGCGTCCGTCTTGCGCGGCGGATTGACTGTGTCAGCCCAGAGGACAAACCCGGCCCAATCGTTGTCTTTCGGCTTCGTGAAGTCGAACTGCACGAAGTCATAGCCGTTCATGTAGCTAAGGGGTGGAACGGGTGGTGCCGGGTTCAGGGCCTCAATCAACAACTCATCGGACCAGTCATCTTGACCCGCAAGCTGGGTAGATAGGTAGATTTTCGGGGCGCGGGTTAGACCGGCTGCGCGGTTCTCCTCGAATGTGAGCACGTCCTTGTAGACGCGCATCTCGTCAGGCTTTGTGCTTTGCTGCTGATTGTGGATAACGTAGTGGACAACCTGTTCATTGGCACATTCATACCTGACGCGGTAGGCCCACTCTTGTTCGTTCGCCGGGTTCTCTTCGAACCAGACAACGACATCATGACCAGTGAAGTCTACATAAGCCATCAGTCGAGCCTCACAAACACAGGTGGATAGACGGTCTTTCCAGTGTTGGAGTAAGCGAACGTCACTTTAAGCGTCGTAGCTGGGCTGGACTTACCAAGGGTATTTAGTGAGCGGAGACTGAACGTGTAGTCGCCCGGTTCAACGCCAGTCAGGGTCGCGAACGTGTTCTGTCCGCGATAGACTTCCTCCCAAGCACCAGAGCCGGGGCGCTGGACTTCAAGCAGGTAGCCTTGGAACAAGAGGCGGTAGCCATCTGGGCCGCTGGTATCGATAGCGTCCCATGTGACATCGAAGACGTGCTGACGGCCAAGCTGTTCGTCTGTGTAGGAGCGAGGCGTTGCGCGAAGGCCGGTCGGCTTAGGCGTGATGGGGTTCAGCTGGGTCCATGGGTCGTAGTTGACCGGCACGTTGTCATCAAAGAACGCGAACTTGCCCTCGTAATGGATGGTGCCCTTAACGGTGTAACGGCCCTGGCCGCTCTCAACGATGTCCTTGATCCTGAACGCGCGAGGCTTAACCGCGCCAGCTGCCGCCTCCACGATGCCGATTGGTGTATCGGCTTCAAGGTCGGTGGTATCCACGTTTATGATCGTAGTTTCCGTGTCCTGAGCAACCATCGCAATGGGGCGGGTGTCCAGGCCATTTCCAATCGTCATGTGCGCGACGTATGCGGTCCCCGCTTTAAGCGGAGTGGCATTATCGAGCATGAGTTGTGTCGGGCCAAGGATCGCTTTCACGCGGCCATGCGGGACTTTGCCGGAGCGCGTCCAGTCGTCCACTTCGATCAACTGGCCAGGAGCGTAACCTGCTGCGGCAAGCATGGTGTCGAACTCGACCGTCTGGAATTCCTTCTGCGCGCAGAACACAAGGATGCGAGCGAAGTCGTAGGCTTCCTGCCTGTTCGTGCAGCCGGTCTTGTAGACTGTGGTGGAAACGACGCCGCTGTTGGCGAGGCCAAGAGCCTTGTTGCGCGCGATGCTGGCGTCATCTCGGTAAACGACAGTCGCCTTGCGGAAATAATCGTCCGGGTCATCCCATTCGACGACCACCTCGTTGAGACGATCCTGAACCGGCGCGCTGCCATACTTGAACTTGCCATCGGCAACCGCAGCGTTGTTCACGTAATGATCGACGGCTACCTGCGGGCGGTCCTGCATCAGCACGATTTCGGAGCCGTTGAAGTAGGGATAGGCGCGGAAGGTCTGGGCGAGATCGATCAGCCCCTGCCAGCCATCTACCTCGTCGGTGAACTGCTTGTTGAGCGTGAAGCGCGAGCGGCCATGCACGTTTTCGTCGCAATACTTCGCGGTATCCAGCAAGGCGAACTTGTTGAAGAACTCCTCCGGGAAGCCACAACCCATCAGCTTGTCGCTGGCAATGTGATACCAATGCCAGACAGGATTGCTGGTGACGGCATACTTCCATGCGCCGTTCCAGAACCCCGCGTAGGTCTTCGCCACCGGATCGTAGTTGTCAGGAACGCGCACCTTCTGGCCGCGCACGATGACAGCAATCTCGGGGCTGCTGCCAAGTTCGAACTGCGATAGGTCGATCATTGCGCTGAACAATGCGGTCGGCACTTCGCCGCCGCTGCCGTCATAGGCCAGTTCCTGATCGTGATATTCGACCCAGCCGTTGAACGCGGTGTCGTTCTGCGTCTTGTCGTCGGTGCTGTCAGGCGTCGTGCGGTAAACCCTGAACATCCAAGGATCAGCGTCATTACCTGCGGTCTTCGCCGGGGCGTAGAGCGTGTAATCGCGCACGAACGCATCGCTGGACTTCTCGCTCGCATACCAAGTGCCGGCGGGTTGCCATGTGGATGCGGACAGTCGTTTGACCTCGAAACCGCCGCCGACGTCTGTGACCTTCTGGTTCCCCTTCTTGCTGGTCCGCATGAGGGCGTTGAACGCGATGCGGACCTTGACGCGGCTAACATCTGCGTCGGTCGTCGTGTTGGTGACGTAGAATTGACCGCCGCCGCCTGCTGCGCTCTTGGTCATCTCAACACTGGCCTCGAAGTTGGACGGAATGCCGGGAGTGATCGGAACTGCGCTCTGTCCGGGAATGCCGTATCGCTCCGCCCAGCTGATGCCGTTGTAATTCAGCTGGTTCGTGCCACGGTCGCGGAGAGGCACTTCGTTGACGAGGATGTTCTTTTCCTTCTCCTCTGTCGTGTCGCCTACGATGCCACCGATTTCACCAGCACCAAGCGCGGCGGTAAGCCTGAGGGTGGCATCGCTGTAGGTGGTGTTCGACATCGTTTTGCCGCCACCCTTCTGACCGGAAAGCTCGCTGTCGGAGAAGTGGACTGCACCTGTGCCGCCGCTCTTACCCAGCATCTTGTCGATGAGATTGGTCGAGGCAGAGCCGCTGCTCGTGTAATCCACGTCAGCCTCTAGGATGTTGCTTCCGCACAGAACACGGTCGCCCGCGATGTAGGCCAGGACCGCACCCTCGGTCTGGGTGTTAAGACCGTTCTGGTAGAGGGCCGACTTTCGCTTGTCGTTCTGCGTCTGCGGCGTGGGCATCAGCAGGTTGAGCAGCAAGTTGACGGCGATACCTACGGCGGTCGAGATAAGCGCCGTGATGAGCATGGCCGACGTGATTTCGTGGCCGTTCGCATGTGGGCCGATATGCAGGGTCGCGCCGTCAGCCAGCGACCAGTTTTCGGATACCTGCTGCCCAGTCAGGCTGGTGCTGTTCTTCCATGAGGTGCCGACGCGGAACTCAGCGGGCGAAACCTCAATCATGCGACGAATAGGGAGAAGCTGTTCAAGTGCTTGAACGGCTTCCTTGGCGGTCCGAGCATGAACGGTGATGCCGCGCTTATAACCCTTGGGCAGCTTGTCCTTAAATGCGCCGTGTAGAACTACCTTGATGGCCATTATGTCAGCCTCCAGAATTGCATTGCATATTTTTCGATGGCGCGTTCCTCATGTTGTGGACGCCACTCTTCGGAGTGCCGTTCGATCAATTGGTGCAGGTATTTGCCTTCGCCCAAATAGACGGCGCAGTGATTGGCAATCGGGCTGTTCCAGAACATGATTGCGAGATCGCCGGGCTGCCGCTGGTCGCGATCGATCGGCACGAAGCCGAGCCGGGGAGGCCAATAGCGGAACGGATCCCGCCCACGCGCATGAGCATGGTGCGCGCCGGGCTCTCTCACGCGCGGGATAGGGTCGAGAACGCGACCGGATGCCCTGTAGTAATCCTCGCAGAGCGTCCAGCAGTCACGCACGCCCCAGAGGTATGTTCGCCCTAGTAGGGGCTCGTAGGGCTTCTCAGGCCCCCACACTTCGGGGCGCCCGATGTCATAGACGCCGGAGAGATTGCCGTAGACAGGCACTATGCCCCACGTCCAACCCGTCGCAAGCTGTTGCTCTGTGTCGCGGTCGCTGGGCTCGGCCGATCCGTGAGGGTGGCTATGGAGAAACAGGGCCGGACGTTTTGCGAGAAGCGTAGCGTTGTCCTCATGGGACAGGGAGAACGCTGTCGTGGGCTCTGGATGCACGTTGGTGCATTCGCGCCAACTGCCATCCGGCCAGATTGCGACGATGGCTTCTCGGGGCCAGGCTCGCAGGAAGACAGGCTTGATTTCCTGCCAAAGATCGTCGGTAGGTCGCATTACCGTATTTAGAGGGGTGAGCAACGAATGGATTGGGGCAGTGTGCCGGACTGGATTGCCGGCATCGGAGGATTGCTGTCGATCGGTGCGACGGGGTGGATTGCGGTGAACGAACGCAAACGGGCTAATCGGCTTGAGGAAATTCAAGCTGACACGGAGGCCGTTCAGCGCGGAGCCGCCATCGATGAGGCCCAGCGCATTACCGCCCAGATCGTCGACAAGTATCAGGCTCTGTCACAAGCTCAGACGTTTGCTGACATGGAACCATACGATTTGAATGATTATCGGGAGGCGATCGACGTTCAGCGCCAACAGTTGGCGAGCTTGCAGAACTTCGCCGGGACAAATGCACAGCTTTTCGTCGCTCTGCGCCAGCTGGCCGACGCAGCGGAGATGCCCATCTCTGGTATCCGCACAATGGGACAGCACCGCTTTACCGCCACCGCACAGGCAGGTTTGCTAAGAGCGAAGTCTGAGGAGTTAAATCGTCTGCGGTGAGTAGCGGAGCGGCGCTGAAAAAATGCCTGATTATGACCGCGTTTATGGCGAGAGATAAACTATCTGGCGGACGGACAAAGCCCGCCAGATAGGCATCATAGCTTCTTCTGCGATTTATTTCGCGGGACGGCGGAACGCCCAGACAAGCGGCGCAATGCCCTTACAGCATGTGCCAATACTCACTAAGATCGCAGGTGTTAGAGTTAGAAGGATGGTAAGAGTTGTCATAAATCTCCTTGGACACCGCGCGGAAGTGGCGGCACCCGGGATTTGTCACAGCCCTGTCTCAGCCGCAACCCTTAGTCGTTTTACTTCTAGTTACGGTTACTAGTGGCCGACTTACCTCAGCAGGTTGCTGCCCAATCCGGGGTAATGCTCGCGGCCCATTTTGAAGTTCGGGAACTTCGCACGGCGGAAATCCGCATGTGTCGCAAGGGTCAGCGTCAGGACCTGGCCATCGGATGCGACACTATCGAGGAGGTAGCGTTCAGTCTGGAATGCCGCCTGCGGATTGTTGGCGATCACGTCTTCAGCGAGCGCGAGATACCGTGTCACAGGTGCCCCCGGCGCGTCATCGTATTTCGCCAGAGTGACAGCCAGCGCACCGCCGAAGTCAGGAACGTCGATGGTGGGCTGGACGAGATTTTCACCGCCGCGCTGCCAGCCCGAAGCCGTGAAGGCCATCGGCGTCCATGCTACGCCGTTGAACTGCACGACGCCAAGGTCGGGATGATCGGTTGCAAACGTGCTGGTGTTGACGAAGCGGAACGGCTCGCGCTCGCCCCATGCTGTCGCGTCCAGCTGCACGAATTCAATCAGCCGGTCGAATGTGCTCTTGTTGAGGTTAGCCACTGACCACCTCGACGTTGAGCGTTACGGTGACATGCAGGCTCCCATAGGTCTCACCGAAACCAAAGGAGTCGGTTGGACGGACCCTGACCGGGCCGCGCACGCTGCACTCGTAGTCGTAGACCGCGTTGAACATGCCCGCTTTAAGCCGGGCGAGGAAATCCCGAGCCTCCTCCTTCGACATCGCAAAGGTCAGTGTCGCCGTTTCTGTCCATGGTCGCCATCCTACGGTGCCGCTCATGGTGTAGGCGCCCGCCTGCATGGTCTGCTTGATCGGAGCGATATTCCAATCAATCGGGACGAGTAGCTTTTCCTGATAAGGTAGTGCGGGCATGTTTAACTCGCCTTCTGGTTCTTGAGTTCGTCGCGCACCATCGCGCGCATGTTGCGTTCGTGCGCCGCCAGCTGAGCCTTCATCTGCGCCAAGCTGTCGTTGGACGCGCTGCCCTGAATGATGATGCTGGTTCCGCCGATGGTGACGTTGCCGCCAGCGCCAGCGCCGACAGCCTTACGCGCCGTGCGATTATTGATGATCGTGCCAGCTGCGCCGAACTTCATCAGTTCAGGGCCGTGCTCGCCAACGAGGTAAGTGCCACCGCCCTTGATGGACCCGCCCGCTGCGCGAGCGCCGGATACGCCACCACCGCCGATTGCGCCGCTGATGACGCTGGTAAGCAGGCCACCGATACCGCCCTTGCCGCCCAGCTTTTCACCAAGAATGACGGCTTTCGCGATAGCTTCCAGCAAACCGGCCAAGACGTCACCGATGAAGGATTTGAAAGCCTGCTTGGGGTTCTCCCAAAGCGAGGAGAGGAAGCTGGCGAACTTGCTGACAGTCTCAAGCTGCCTGTCCATGGCAACGCCTTGCTCTGCGATCTTCGCTAGGTTCTCCTCATTGAGGATCAGTTCTGCCCGTTTGGCTTCGCTGATGCCTTCCAGCTGCCTGATCTTCTCGATATTGGCGTCACGCTCGCGCTGGATTTGCAGGACAGCGCGTTCATCGTCTGCCTTGTCAGGGTTCATGCGTCCGCGCTGGTCGATAGCTAGGTCTTCGCCGCGCTCCTTCTGGTCGCGCTCCAAGTCCTTGACTGCCTGCGCGTTTTCCTTGGCCTTCTGTAGGCGGTAGTAAGCAGCCGCCTGAGCATCGACGCGCTTTGTCTGCTCCGTCGTAACCGCGAGGTCAGTTTCAAGACCTGCACGACGACGAGCCTCGACCATCGCAAGCTGCTCTTGGCTATACTGCAACTCACGGAACTTCTCATTAAAGTCTTTGAGGATTTCAGTTACCTTGGCTTCCTGCTGTCCGTCGCGAAGCACCTTGAAGAGACGCTTGATCTCATTCGCTTTGGCATTAATCTGAGTGATGTCACGGCCAAGCCCTGCGCGCTCAAGTTCATCAGCAAGCGCCTTCTGCTCCTGAGTAAGCGTCAGGTCTTTGATGCGGGCGTTGAGGTTAGCAACAGCGTCGGCATATTTCTTTGCTGCCTTCTCAGCGTCGCTATCTCCCTTGCCCTTCTTGTTATCATTGGCGGCACTAGGCTTTGCCGTCTTAGTCGGCTGTTTCCCCTTGGCGGCTGCTTCCTCGTCCTTCTTGGCCTGGGCCTGACGTTCTCTGGCTTTCTGATCGGCGCGCTTTACCAACCCATTGAGCGCAGTCTCAACAGGCTTCGTGAAGCCGGATGCGTAAGCTCTACCAGCGTCCGCTCCGAGCGTGACCATTCCGCCTCCGGCCATACGCCCGAACGTCACCTCCTGCATCTTGCCGAAGCCAGCCCCGAGGCTGTTGGCGAATTCCAAAACGGAGTTGATGCCGCGCACGGCACGATTGATGAAGTTCTCAACGATGGTGATCGCGCCATTGAAGGCGTTGGCAAAGATCGTGCTCAGGGCCTTTGGTAGTCCGGTAAGCACGGAAACCATCGCGTTTGCCATACCACGCCAGTGACCCAGCACCACGTCGACGGTGCGCGCCACGAGGCGAGCCATGCCGAGAAGTGAGAAGTCGATACCGTCGAAGAACTCGCCTGCGGCGTCTATCATGCCGCTGAACGTGTCAGCGAACCAATCACCGATGCTGCCGAAGGTATCGCGGGCGAAGTCACCAAGCCCGCTGAACGTCTCGGAGAACCAGCTGCCTACGTCAGATGCAAAGCCTGAAATCGCGTCCCATGCCGAGGATGCAGCTTCGCCTAGCATCTCGAATGCGGCGCGGCCCACGTCACCAATGCTGGCAATCGAACCGCCGCCGATCATGATGCTGTCACGGAACTGGTAAAGCAGTGTGATCGTCGCCGTGAGGGCAACAGCTAGTGCCGTGAACGGGTTGGCGAGAAGCGAAGCCATCAAGCCATTGACCGCATTCTGCGCCATCTTCATGCCCGCGCTGAACAGGGCAGATGCAGTGCCCGAAGCACCAAGCGCCGTTTCCAGTGCGACGATGCTCTTTACCGTGGTCATGATCCACGAGACGGATGCGGCGGCCTTGAAGGCCAGGAACGACGCGGCAGCGGCCTTTGCGACCGCAACCAGCCCGGTCATGTTGTCGAGCAGGAACGCGATGGCCTGCCCGCCGATTTCTTTAAGTGTGGTCAGGACAGGAGCCAGTTGGTCGAAAACCTGACGCATGGCCTTGCCGATCTGCTCGAACGTCGGCAGCATTGACGTGCCCCAGGACTGCACCTTTGCGACGATGACGGCGAGGCTATCGCTGATGCCAAAGCCCTTGGCGAAGCTGCCTGCAATGAGGGTGAAGGTGTTGCTTGCTGCGGTCTTGATGTCCGCGAAGCTAACGGGGATTTTGCCGAATTCCTTCTCGATCCCTGCAACCAGCTTCGGATCGGTTAGAGCTTTCGCGATCACCTGGGCCGTGATCTTGCCGTCACTTGCCAGCTTCTTCAGTTCGCCACGCGGTTTACCGATTGCTTCGGCAAAGAGGTCCATCAAACGAGGAGCGTTCTCGTTGATGCTGCTGAACTCGTCACCGGCCAACTTGCCCGCCGCCATAGCCTGCGAGAGCTGAAGGATCGCCGCCGATGCCTGGTTTGCGCCAGCGCCACCGATCTTGAGCGCCATGCCTACGGTTTGCGTTGCGGCTGCAACCTGCTTCTGAGTGATGCCCAGCGTGGAAGCATTGCGCGCCATGGTGGCGTAGAGGTCTGCGACGGAGCCAAGATCGGAACGGCTGGCGTTCGCGATGGCTACAACGTCTTTTTGCGCCTGTGCGTAGTCACCGAACTTCGCGGTCGCGAGTGTCAGCTTCGCTTGAATTTCACCTGCCTTATCGCTGAAGCCAGTGAAGGAAGAGGTAAGCTCTTTCAGTCCGTTGATAGCCGACTGGAAAGTCAGCGCGCCCAGCGTTCCCGCGAAGCTACCCATCGCAATGGATGAGCGGCTGATAGGAGCAGGTAGAGCCTCAATGGCCTTTCGCATTTCATCGGTGGCGCGGGTTGTCTCGGAGCGAGCGCGCTCCATCTGGCGCACCAGTTCTTCAAGGCCCTGGATGCGGACGGGAGTGCGGCCCAGACCAGCGAAGCTACTCTGAATTGCACTCGTGCTATCAATCGCGGCAGTCTTGGTCGTATTGAGTAGACTGCGTAGCTGTTGCAGTCCTCGAAAGGCGCGGTCGCCATCGAATGTAGCCGCAAAAGATAGGTTTTCACTCATGCGATAGGCGCCTCCATAGTGTCGGTTATTTAGTGAAGGTCACACTATCCCTGGCACGGCGAATGCGCTCCATCGCCTCCGAACCGGAGACCGGTTCATCGCTACCTTTCTCATCTTCTTGCTCGCTCTGCCACGCGATCACCGCCAACAGATATTCAGGCCATGTCATGTCCCAAATCTCTGATGGCGGTGTGCCGTGATTAAACAGGTTCGTGTATGCAATCTGATACGCGAACTTGAGAGTAGTTACTTTTTTTGGGTGTCTGTCGCTGGCTTGATGGCTTCGGCCAAATCCTTGCCTGCCATCTGACTAAACAGGGTCATAAGTGCAGCGTTGAACTCCTCATCCTCGAAGTTGCCTAGCTTGCCGAAAAACGCAGCGTAGATTTCTTCGCGGGTGTAAGCCGAGCCTGTTTGCAAGTGGAAGAAGAGTTCCGTGAGGCGCATGGGATGACCGCAGTTCGCCATGTAATCTAGGGCTTCTTCGCCGGTCGCCTCCGAGAGGTTCTTCAAGCGGTCTAGACTAGGCAGTAGCTTAATTTCGTTATCATCGAACTGGAAAACACCAGTCCCGAGACGGCTCTTGAGTGCCATTATTGTTCTCCTTATCAGGCAGTGTGAGCGGGATCGCTCCCGCTCACGTATTTAATCAAGGTGTGACTGGCGCAGTCTCGTCATACTGGGTGACTTCACCCGAATTCGAGAGTGTGTAGGAACCCTCACGGACGCCAGTTGCGCCTGCGGTGATTTCAACGCCGGTCATGAGGAAGTTGCCCGAGAACAGCTTCTTGGTGCCGTCTTCGACAATCAGGTAAGACCACGACTTGTTGCGTGCCTGACGAAGCAGAGTATCAGCGGCATCAGTTAGCGCCGCGTTGGTCGTAAAAGTGAGTTCCCAGCTCTCAGTGCCGGGCATCGAGATTTTACCTGCCGACTTCGTATCAATCTCCTGAGCGTCAACGCTGTAAGAGAGAGTGAATTCGTTTTCGTTCTCGATTAGCTCAAAGCCGTTCGTGATCGCGTCCGCTGCCTCAGGATCGGCAGTCTGGGTCTTGCCGATGTAAACACGGCACTTGGAACCTAGCTTGATGTTTTCAGTAGCCATGTTTGGCTTACCTCCGTTTATGGTTATAACCGAAGGTATTTATTGACGGCTCGGGCTAGTCAGGCTTTGAGAGCGCGAGGGAAGAACACACATGGGATGATCCAGCGGTTTCGCTTGTTCTCTGGCTCTGGGCGAGGAAGAAGCTGTTGCGCCTGGACGCAGGGACTACCCTGGAGAGCAGCGAGGATCAGCTTTGCATAATCAAGCTGCTCGATGCTTAGGTCTGTGGTGACGTAGCAGAGATTGAATGTGTGACTGTTTAGCTTGTCGTCAAGGAACGTCAGTCCATCGATGTAGATCGCAGGCAGCTTTGTCGGGACGCCATAGTTGACCAGCCCGAGGTTCAATCCGGCTAGTCCGCTTTGAGCGGAGACGAGTTCCTGAATGTGCGTGATTAGCGCCTTGATGCTCATCGCATGGCCTTCCTGAGCACCTTGCTGGTCCGCTCGTAGAGTTTGTGGATCGTTGCTGCCCACGCGACGGCCATGAAGGGCTGTGCGGGTTGCTTGCTGGTTCCCTCTTCGACGAAGCGGGCATGAGGGGCAGTAGCGAACACCTCCACACCGGCAGGCGTAACGCGCCCGTCAATGCTATCCCTCAGAGCGCCTGTCTGAACCGGGACGATGCTCTTTGCGTAAGGCTTAAAGTCCTCTTCCAGCCACGCCTTAGCAGCGTCCGCAGGGGCATTCTGCATCTGACGTAGAATGGCATCGACCTTGCCGATTGCTTCATCAAAGCCCTTAACGCTCATGCAGCACCGCCTTCTGGGCGAACTGGTCAGCACCCACGCCATTTTCCACGACTTCTACGATGTCGTAGGTCACGCCGTTCTGCGTCAGCTGGCCTCCACGGATCGGGAAGGGTGTTGCGCCGATGAGGCATTGGATCGCGGCTGGCTCTTCCGGCTTACGGCTCGCACTGAGCACGCGCGCAAATACGTTCGCCGTCCGGTCGGCCACCCCGAGAACATCGCTCCTGACGGTGATGGTGGCAGGCTTTGCGACCTTCGCCAGCAACCTATCGGCTGTCGCCTTCATCTTCTTGAGGTCCATTAGCGGACCACCTTGATGACGTTCAGGCCTTTGCCGTTGCTCCCGGTGACAGTGACGGGTGAGAGCAAAGCGGTGATGTCAGGGAATGGGTCTGAGGTTGCTACGTTGTCAAAGTAGGTTGTTTCTTCGGAAACAACGCCGTCCAGACTTTCCTTCTTTGTCTTGATCGCGGATGCTTGGCGCAGCGTGGTTAGGTTGTCGATCATTGGAGCAAGCTGGATAGTGGCTTCGCGGATGAGAGAAGCAGCGGTTTCGGTGTCTACTGTCCTGTAGCTTGCGCGGATGAAGTCAGAGGCGCGATAGAGTGCTGACAGCTTCTCGGTATCAGAACCGAAATACTGCCAATCCTCGTTCCCCCTGAGTGCGTGATAGGCATCTGCCTCTGTGACGGTGATCTGCATAGCATTACTTATGCAGAGACGGCGAAGCCCCGGCCTTCCGGCCAGGGCTTGCTTGTCTGTCAGTGCCGATTAGGCAGCTGGCTTGATGACCACGAGAGGGATTTTCTTCTCGTCGGTGGCAGTGGCGTATGCCGAAGCCGCGTTCAATTCCGCGAACGAAGGACCGCCCTTAGCAGCGAAGGTGCCAGTGTAATCAAAGCCCATTGGGTGAACGATGGACTTCCAACGGAACCAGATGGTTTCCTGTCCCGAACCGTTACCTGCCGACGCGGCGCTCTCAACTTCGACGCTCTTACGTGCCTGAGGCGCAGTGCCGAAGTGGAACAGACCAGCGCCAAGGCCCACGATGTTTGCACCAAAGCGGTCATCAACGACGATGCGGCGGCCTGCAACGGTCTGGAACGCGGTGTTCGCCTCCGAAGCAGGAACAGTGTCAACGAGGTTGGCAAGCTGTAGTTCGAGGTAGTGAGCCGAGGACATGCCGAGGGTCGTGACAATACCAGCATTGTCGCCCTTCTTAGCCTGAACGGCCTTGAGCACTTCCTTGATGTCGAAGCCGCCGGTCATTTCGTGGGTGAACTTCTTCGCAGTGGCGTCACCGGCAACAATGCCGTTCAGAACAGCAAAGAGGTGGTTTACCTCGTCGGTGTTCTTGTAATTTGCCACGCGGCCCGAGAGGACAGCCAAGGGATCGACAGCCGCGAAGTCAGTGACGAGGTTCATGCCCGACACACCCACGTTACGGTGAGTGCGAACAGCGTCCCACAGCTTCGTGTCCATCTTCAGTGGAGTTGCGCTGTCGGTAGGATCGTCGTTGGAGATGTTGCTTTCGACGTATTCGAGGTCATTCCACGACTGAACCTCAGTGCGGATGCCTTCGCCAGCGGTCAGCGAACGAGAGATCAGGGGAGAGCTGGTAAGAACGCCAGCAGCGCGGAAAGGATTGGTGCCTGCATTGTAGGCTTCGTCAATTGCGCCCCAGACAGTGCTGGTTGGCAGCTTGGCGAAGTCCTCTAGGGTAAGAACCGAAGAACGAGTATATGCCATGTATCGTTGGCTCCTCTTATTGGGACAAGCCGACCCGCAAAGAGGAGCCGGACGGCAGTTCGCTGCCGTCCGTTATTTATTCAGGCGGTATAGTGTGCTGACTTAGGCGTCAGTCTTCAGGTCTGGTCTTCCAACTTCATCAGCAATTGCGTTTGCTACTTCGACACCTTCTTCGATGTAGACACCCGCGTAGGCACCGTGATTGTAGGTTTCCTTTGTGAAGCCGTGGCCGGATGCCTTGGAGCCGTTGTTACCCTGGCTATCAGCACCGCTGTTGTCGGCGGCGCGCACGTAATGAGCGCCGTCCTTGGCAAAGAAGCCTTTGGCGTAGTCTGCGATGGACTTGCCCGCGATGGAGGCTTCGCCATCTGCGTATTCAACCCTGCGGTGCATGAGTGCTTCAACAGCCTCGACCATCTCAGGGCGGACGTTGCCGGAAGCGATTGCTGCGCTGATGGCGCTGTCTACGCGCGTTGTCTTGAGTTCACCTGCGAGGGTGTCGCGCTCACTGGTGATCGATGCCAGAGCAGTCTCTAGCTTCTTGTAATCACGTTGTAGGGTTTTCAGTTCGTTGCCTGCGGCGGCGTTGGCCTCTGCTTCGTCGGCCAACTTCTCGGCAGCTTCTGCGCGGGTGCGCTCTGCCTTCTCGCGATCAATGAGTTCGGAATTCTTTGCTTCGAGGCGGGAGATCGAGCCAAACGCCTTGTCGAGGTCGGCCTGCAGCTCTTCGATTGTCTTCGTCATGTTAACCTCTGGGCCGGGAGCCCTCAAAAGGGGTGCAGCGGGACTGCGGCTTGCACCGGCGGGACCGGTGCGAAGTATTTAGCGGGGGTATGGAAATGCTCCGGTCTTTGCTGCTACGAGCAATGCGAAGCAGGGGGGCAGATCATGAGCGAAGCAGGAAGCCGACTATCCGATCTTGAGCGCAGTGTGGGCCTTCCGCTCCGCGTTCTTGGTGGTCGCGTGTTCTTGGAAACTCCAACATCGGACAATCTCAACGGTTCGGCGGTGGAACTGAAATGCAGCCTCACCGGCTTCACAGAGCTGTTCCACACATCGATCGTCATAGGAGACGAGAAGCACTTGGCTTTGCCCCTGTTCAACGGCGACGAGGAACAGGACCGGGAGGAGGAAGTTGGATGGCGGCTTAGTTCGTGTGCCATCATGGTTTCGTTCCGGCCTATCGACGAAGCTGCGCTTGCTGAGATGGCCGAAAAGAACGACGGAAAACCTATCGTCGGTCGCCTAAATTATTGGAAGCCTATCAATTCGGGCGATGGGGTAGTCAACGACAAGTGGCCTACGGTGACAATTTGGGTCGGCGTCGGGCGAGACAATTTCGCGCTGTTGAGTGACGCGGTCCGCCGAAATGATCTCAGAGGTGTGGAGGTCGGTCTTTCAATCGAGTTCCCTGAGGGATCGGTCACGTCCCGAATGGTTGGGCGAAAGATAAGCTGGAATGGTGAAGGGCAACTTCCAGTTACCTCTGCCGGGATTGTTTGGAAGAGTGGCGATTGGTCTTCCGAAACCGATTCCTTCCAGCTCTCCAAGCCCGAAAAGCGTCGGATTGAACGTGAACCTAGCCCAGAGCATATCGAAACTATGCGTGGGATTAACGGTGTCAGGGAAGTTCTCAACAAGCTGATGACACCTGTGTGGATAGCTGCCATCGCGGCTGCTGTTTCCATCTTCTTGCGCGGATAAGTGCGGTGAAGTTCACTTTCAGCAGTGGTGACGATGGCATGGGCTGGATGGAGTTTATATCATCGTTGATTGGTTCGCTGGCGTGGCCTGCGGTGGTGTTGACAATTGTGCTGGTGTTTCGTCAGCCGATTTCAAAGCTGATTGCGAATATCAAGGAAGCGAAGTGGGGCGATACTTCGGTCCTGATGCATCAGAAGTTGGACGAGGCCGAGCAAGCGAGCCGCGAGGTGACAGTCCCAGAACCAACGCGAAACCAGCCACCGAGAGCACATGCGGGTCTGGACCCGGTTCAGGTGCCCCCTGCATACGCGAACACGGTCCCAGACATTGCCGAGCAGGAATATGTGAAGTGGCTACCCCAATCCCCGGCGATGGCAGTCATCCGCGCATGGGAGGATATAGAGGGGATGTTGCGCGAACTTGGGACCCGTCACGGTGTGCCGGGAACGATTTTGGCGCGTTCAGCCAATCACATTTCCCAAAAGCTGACGGCGATGAATGTCCTTGAGCCTACCGTCGCGAATTGGCTGATCGAAATGCGGCAGGTTCGCAATGCGGCTGCACATGCCAAGGAAGTCACGGAGACGGACGCTCTCCGCTTTCTTGAATTGGCGAAAAAGGTGCGGGTTGTCCTGAAACAACTGTAACGGGAGCTACCCCAGCGCGCCTGTCCGCGTCAGCTTCGATGCGCTTTTCCTCTTCCTTAAGCGTTAGCGTCTCATTGTGGACACCTCTGTCACGCAGGGCGAAGAAGAAGCTCTCGAAGGACATTCCGCCACCCTGGTAGACGGTAAACAGGGCGGAAATCTCGCTCGCGTCCATCTTAGCGGGCAGGTAGTCAGTGTTCAGCTGGTAGTTGACCGTGCTGCCATCCGTCCAAAGCGCGACAAGCTGCAACGCCTGGGTGATCTTGGCGCTGATGTGGTTGGCAATGGACGCTAGGACGGAGTTCTCAGCGCCCTGACGCAACGCTTCCGTCTCTGCGGCCTCCGCGACAGCCTTCTGGCGCGCAAGGATGCGGCTTGCGACCACGGCCAGCTTATCCTCCGTGCGTTCCAATTGCCTTTCCAGCGAGGGGATACCGTCACCGGAGGGAGCGACCCATTTGAGGTCGGCATTCTCGCCCTCAGCGGCGATGATCGCGCCGGGTGAAACGGTTAGCTTGTCCTCCGCGCCCTTTTCCAAGCCCTTCGCGAACAGCATGGGGGTGGAGATGAACATATGGCAGGACGTGAGGAGGCCCTGAACGCGGTAATGATCGAGGTTCAGCTGAACAACGTGATCCATGATCGCCGGTTGCGGGCAGAGCATGTCGTCCTCACTGAGAAGGACGAACGGGATTTCACGGAATGGCTGGCCGTTGCGGCGCGGCGTAATCGTCGGACCTGGCTGCCAGCCTTCGGCTTCCTTCGTCCAAATCGAAACTTGGTAGATCCCGCCGACGAGTTCGAGGACGCGCACGGTGTCCTCGTCATCAAGCACGCGCACATACGTCAGAGCCCTGCGAGCCCCTACGACGCCCCTTCGAACTTCAAGGATGCTATGGGAGGGGTATTGCAGCACATAGGGACGGATGCCCTCTGCGATAGCTTCCCCGGCGCTCGTAGCGGTTCCTGAGGGGTGATCGACAAGCAAGCCGTAGAATGCGGTTGTCAGGTATGCCTTACACACTTCCTTCGCCAGTTCGTTGATCGTCTTGCCGTCGCGGGTGATGACATCTTTTAGCTGCGCTTCGACAATGCCCTCGTTCTCCAAGACAGGAGCGCGACGGAACATCAGCCCCAGCAGGCCGGTCAGCGTTCGGTTGGCGGCTGGGTAGAACGAGACGTGATCCTTGAAAGCCTTGTAGTCCTTGGCCTCCTGATCGCTGAACGCCTTTGGTAGATACTTTACTCCGCGCCTTTTAACAGCGTAGTGGCCCGCGATGACATCAGCATTGATATTCCAACGCTCGTGTTCACAAGCGATGCTTGCATGTGGTTTGTTGATGTCCATTCAAAGGCCTCGCATATTCCAATGCGAGTATTTATTTGCGCCCCTATGCTCGCCCGAACCCACGCGCTTGCTTGACTGTCAGGCCGCCGCTGTTTCCCCCTGATAGCTTCATCAGTTCAGTAAGGCCCCAGACAAGTGCGTCCATGCGATCAGGGGACTTCTTGGTGTCTTCCTTGTAGCTGCACATCTGCGCCTCAAGTTCCTTGAAGCCCTCAGTGTGGAAGACCTTGCCTGCAAGATAGAGTTGCTGCACAGGCTGGGCGCGAACCAGCTTACCGCGCGTGGCGGTGACTAGCTTGATTGGCATGTTGCGACGATGAGTGCGGATCGTGTGCTCCACCATTTCGCCGCCATAGTTCTTCTCTGCGACAACAAGGTCAGCTTCCCAGAAGTCGTAGAGGTTCGCGACCTTCTTGGACCATTCTTCTGGATTGGCGCTCGTGGAGGCATCTTGCAGGACGTAGGCGTTGCCATCCCAGCCAAGCCCGACAACCACGATACCGGTCTGGTCGCTCCTGTTGCCTGACGTGCCCGCAGGGTCAACCGCGACTACGATGCGAACGAAGCCGTTGTCAGGAGCAACGCGATACTTGAACATGTCCTTGCGGAACAGTGCATTCGGATTGTCATCTCTCCAGCGACCCTCAAGGAAACGAGAGGCCATGTTGGGCGAACCATCGTAGCGAGCAGCGAGCTTATCCAGATAGCCAGCAGCGATGTTATTGGCGTTCTCGTGAGCAGGAAGAAAGACACGACGCCAAGTTCGGGCTTCTTCTGGCGAGAACGGCTTGCCTGACGTTGGATGCTGCTTTTCAACGAATGTCTGATATTCCCAATCGGTCTTTACGTCTGGATTGCAGTCAAAGAGCATGAGCGGGCGGCACATGACCGGTAGACCATCAGGCCCCATGACGGGACTGCCATCGCTGCCGACCATCTGTGCAGTGTCGGCCATACGAGAAGCCAACTGCTGGACGATCTCGTAATCATCAATTTCGTTGCACTCGTTGATCCAGGCAGTAGCGTATTGCGCGCCCAGCACCTTATCAATGCGGGTCGGGTCCAGGCCTTCGAAGTAGATCTTCGAGCCGTTGTGAAATTCGACCACGTTGTCATTCTTAGCAACGCGGACGTCCGAGCGTTCCAGATAACCCGGATAGAGCATCCCCATGATTTCAGGGAATGTGCCGTGGAGAAGGTGACTGTGGCAGCTACGTAGGGTGAGACGGAAGATCGCGTGTTTTGTGCCAGGAAAAGCAAAGGCACGAGCCACCGTGAGGGCAGTCAAGATAGCAGACTTGCCGGAACGAGATGGACCAAACGCAAGTAGATTATCAACTAGCGGGTCTTGCCAAGCGATGTTCGTTAGCTTCAGCTGCTTGGGGTTCGGGATGAATGTCTTGCTCATCCCATACTTACCGAAGGTGTCTTAGCCTGCGACACTCATTAGTCTTCGGATGACGCGACCCCCGCGAGGACATAGCTTAGCATGGAAGGAGACAAGCTATGTATGCGAACATGCCCCGGATGAGGATGATTGAGGTGGTTGTCGTGGTGGCTCTGGCGGTGGGCGTGACGCTGCTCTAAGGAGTAAGACTGCCGACAAGCAAAAGAGCCGGGAGTGATCCCGGCTCTTTGTGTCTTTCATGTGCTTAACCGGATCTTCCCCCATGCGGCGTGCCGCCCGGCGTTAACTCCGTCCAGTCCTATGATTTCGCTTCGGGGAAGAACTGTGTGGAGCAGCACAAGCCTGAACGATCCCGCGACAAACGGACCTGAAAGGAGATGCGACAGCCTTTTGCGTATCTACTTAGCTGGCTAGGCGCTGGATATCCAATTAGTCGCCCGTTAACGCGTTCGTGCTACATTGTCGGTGGCGAAAGGGAGAATATGCTTTGAGGTTTGTCCGAAAGCTCGTCAGCCTGTTCAGGGGTGATAGCAGCGAGATCGACGCAGAAACTAAACAACGTGTCGATTACGCGAGCAAGATAGTTGGGGACGTGCTCAATCCACAACTTGAAATGCTCAAGCTGGAATATGGCGTGGTTCCAAATACAGGCAGCATAGTCTCGGCACGATCACGGGGCTATCTACTAGGGTTAGTAGCGCGCGTGATGGGTGAGCTACCGGAGGACTTTGCGATCAGCCACGCCCAGCATCTTGGGGCTGCCGCATTCAGCCTGGTTTATGGCCAGGAGCGTGGAATTCCGCTGTTTGTGCAGAGTGTGAACGAGCACAAGGCGGGCGATCCAGAGATAGCAGCCGGGTCGAACCGGGGTGTGGTGGATGCCTCGTATCTCGTCGAGGGTGCTTCGATGTCCCCGATGAACTTCTACCTGCTTAATAGCTCGGTCTAACTAGGCTGGCATTTTGAAACCCTCGAGTAGAAATCCTGAGAACCACCCGCCCGCACAGGAAAGGGGGTATACCCTACCTTCCGCCTGGTGAAAGGTGGTTATCCCTCATTGTCACTGTAGCACCTGTTATCGCCTAATCTACCAAAGAAAGGAGAAAAGATATTTCTTTTAGGTTGACGGGTCTTTCTGTGGTGGATGGGTTGCCAATCTGGCTGTTGTCTTCTGGATGCTCTCCCACAATCACACGTTACAATCTGTCTGTCAAAGAGCGACCTTTCTTTGGCTCTTGACACCTTTTTTCTTGTGGTCAACCGCGTGGTCTTAGGACTGGTTTTCCTACATTAACCAGACCAAGCCTTTCTGGTTGATTAGGCAGTTAGTGATGCTACCGTCTATGCGTGGGAGGATGAGTAGAAGTCAGCGAGCTGAATGGCTAGAGAAAGCGACGAGCCGTTGCCTCTTTGCTCGCTCTGTTGTCTCATGATGCTATCACTATAATGGGGAAGTGCGAACGCCAACGAAGGTGCTGAATGGAAGTCAGAAAGATGGCTTTTCTTTACCTTTCTGGTTGCTCTGTTGTCTAGCGGTGTTATCAGTAAAGTGCGGGATAGCGGCGCCTAACGAGGTGCTGAATGCCGGATCGAACCGCCGCCCGTTTTCCTCGGCGCAGCCGCCATTCACTCAACACCTCCTGGGGAGAAGCGAAGCGTTGGCTGCCCGCAGGACGATTGTTCTGGCGGAGGCCAGGACAACGGCCTTGTCAAAACTCACTCTGGCGTGGTGAACGAACGAGAGTGAGTGAACTCGCCAAAGAGTTTTGTCTTCTCTAGGTTCTTTATTGACGTGTCATCTATCTCTCTAGTAAAATCTGTGAAGCAGCAAAGCGAAACTGATTTTACTGGTGAGTTAGAGGCCATGCCGATAACGAACCTAGCGAAGCAAATGGACATACTGAGTTGCACGGTCGGGAATAGAATACCCTGGCAACCTAGAGCTACCTGCTAACCAGTCGCATCTAGCGGAACGAGCTGATGTCTAAGCCAGAACATAGATAGGGTCACAGATGCCCTGTAAGGGTCTTACAGGGCCTACAGGGAAGAATATAGCTCAGGGTAGCAGAAACACGATCTTGACTTTAGATCGTGCTCTATGAGCGAGAAGATCAACGACAAAGCCTGGCAGATGGCGCAGAAGGCCGCCAACGAACGATGGCCCATGCCGGAGGATGCCTCGGGTGTGGTGGGCACGAAGGCTGCGCTCGGCGTGCTATTGGCGCTGATAGCGAACGATTGGCTGCAAACGCTGGTGCCTTGGTGGGCGGCTGCTGCAATTGTCGTCGTCCTTAGCGGAGCAATGGTGTTTTCGGATCATCGGGCTAGGTGCCGGAAGCACGCAGAGTTCAGGTCAGAAACCTACCAGCTATACAAGGATCACCCGGATTATAGGCCGTAGGTCACTCGGCCTTATCGGGATCATCCTCGCCCGGCGTCACGTCGATCACCTGACCGAATGACCAATCCGGCATCGCGACCGGTTGCACGGTGACGTTCTGGTCGACCTTTAGGTGTTCGGTATAGGTGTCGCGGCTGCGGCGGCTCACGAGGAACTTAATGCCCTCGAAAAGCAGTTTCTTGCTGGCATCGCTCATGTCCGTCCTGAACGGAATATCGAGCAAGCTATCTGCCTGGGTATGAGCCCCGTGCTCACGCGCTAGGGCGAGTTCTTTTCCGAAGCCCTCGGGATCGCGATAAGCGGCCATGTTGATGAGGCCAGGGCTGATGCCGAGTTCGTTGCAGACCTGCTTAACGCTATCGCCACCGTAGCATCGGAACAGAACCGTCTCCTTGTGCTCCTCCGTCAATGTGCGCCACGTCTCAGTAGGCTTGAGTTGCAGGTTCCTGTCCGCTTCCTCGGCAATTGCGGCGATCTGCTCGCGATGTTTCGCCTTCATGGTCAGGCTGATCTTCTCACTGGCGGAGAGTGGTTTTTGCTTTTTCTGTGCCATAGGTAACTGTATTTACATCGAGTTCGCGCATCGGGTGTCCTTCATTTAGTCTGTTGACCGCATCGTTGTAGGCTGGCTACCTGCCAGTTTGTCGAACGCGAGAACTTCCCTAATGATCGCTGCACCACTGGCCTTTGGCTCTGGACACCTCTTCCAAGTCTTCCCTGACGTTAGCGACTACAACGCGGAGACCGGACAAACCTGGACCGATGCTGGCGCCATGGCGTTTGAAGCATCGCCAGAACATGAGTGGCTAATCGAGAACGGTATCGAGTTTCGCTTACTCACGCAAACGGCTGAAATGGTGTTAGGGGATTTCTTCGTCTTCATTGAGGATGACGAAGCAGCCACAGCCTTTGCAGGTAAGTTCATAGATATCTGAGTTACTGACCGACCGGTATATTCCCGTGGGGGCACGAGTGGCGTTAGACGAGAATACTAAGAAGCTGTTGCGCCTGATGTTCAGCTATGATGCGAAGCGCACAGACGCTATCCTAGATAGCGGTAGGCTCCTTGCTCATTACACTACTGCCGACACTGCCATGAAGATATTGACCAACAGGTGCCTCTGGCTTCGCAATGCAGCTGTCATGAACGACTACTCGGAAGTTGCATACGGCCGTGATGTCATCGCACCAGTCATGTCAGAGGAAATTGGCGACCGGCTCTTTGCCATTCTCGATAGCTTAAAGGCAGGCCTCTCGCGTGAGTTCTTCCAGCGTCATACTAACCATGTCGCCCACGCTCGTGAAACTGTCTTCATGTCTTCTCTATGCGAGCATGACAAAGACGACACTCTCGGGCGGCTGTCTATGTGGAGGGCTTATGGTGGCCCCGTCGCTGGCGTCGCGCTTATCTTTAAGAACAGCGTCATCACCACTGAGCTTGAGATAGACCTGAACGTCAACGCAAGTCCGGTGCTCTATGGTCACACACCTGATTTCCGTGCCGAGTTCACAGAGATGGTTGAGAAGCTGGAGGCGGAGAAGGAATTCCTCGGCTCCCTCGATCCTGACCTAGTCCTTAATTGCTGTTCGACTGCAATGCAGATGGCTACCTTGTCGATCAAGCATCCTGGCTTTGCAGAGGAGCAGGAATGGCGGCTCATTCATCGCCCCTATGAATATGCCTCTGCTCACGTGGTTCAGCAGACCATCACCCTGGGCGGCATTCCGCAGTTCATCTACGAGGTGCCATTCCACAACCCCGACAAGGGTCCGCTATTCGATCTTCCTCAGCTGGACTTGAAGGACATACTGGCTGGGATCATCATTGGGCCTTGCCTTTATCCCGAGACTGTCTTCCGTGCTTTCAGGGATCAGCTGGTCAGCATGGGCTTTGAAACGCCTATCATCCACGTTTCCAACATACCACTACGTCAGCAATGGTGATCTGATGCTCAAAGAGACTGTTGACGTGTTGACGCCACTTGCCAACTCCAAGGTCGCTCAACTGATTTTCCCATCGGTGATCGCCTCCGTGATTGCTTTGGTGACTTATCATTTTAAGTCCAAGGAACCCCTACATGGGTCGGTCACGTGGCAATGGGTGCACGATTATTATGGACAACTAAATGAGGAGCCACACCTAACCGTCCATAACCGGTCTGATATGCCCGCATATATTAAAAGAGCTCGAATACTCACGGGTAATTTCTTGAAGACTGAGGCCTCTCGCTATGCGTTCTCATACGTTGAGCCCACGGACGGCAACTTCCCACTCAAAATAGAGGCAAAGGAAGCAACATCGTTTCCTTTATCAACGTCTCTGATGGAGAAGTGCTTGAAGAAGGCTTGGTGGTTTAACAAGGTCATTGGCTACGTCTTTAAGCGGAATTACCTCTGGCTGGAAGTCTCAACAATTGGCGGGGCTCGTCTCGTCATCCCCGCCAATGACGCTGCCGAGTTTAGGAACCGCCCGCTGTGGATTGAGAGGCGGTGGCTTCCCGTCAAGGCCGCGTGGGAGCAGTGAACGCAAACAGCGGCGCAGTTTACGTCCCATAGTAGAACGGTTCTGCTCTGATAGAGCGTCTTAGCAGCACACCGCCGGGGATTAATTGAAACAACCGCTATGGCGGGCTTGCTCTAGTCCTAGAGCTTCGAGAAAGTCACAGTCTGTGAAATACATTTGGTGAGTTTGCATGTCGCTTCCTGATATTTGGTCACGCCGCAAACGATTGGCATCAGGCGTCCAGGACGTTTTTCAGTATGAATCTATCCCGCCGAAGCTGCGCCACCAGACCTTGTTTATCTTCGCAGACCTTCAGAAGGCGATTGGCTCAAATAGCGATATTGCTTCTGGCGTGTGCGAGATCATGCGTGAGGAACTTGGCGTTCTGACCCTCGGTCGCGGCTATCCGCAAAACACACTTGAAGAGCTCTACAACTGGTTTTCAGATCCCGCGCAATCAAGCACTGATGAGGCTCTCGACGCCATCGAGTTGTATCTGCGGATGACTTACTACTCTGCTCATAGAATGTATGATGCTATCGTTATAAATTGTGACAGTATCGTCAGTCGTCTCAATGCTCGCTTTAAAGAAGCTGGCGTGGGATATCAGTTTATTGATCAATGGGTTGTCAAAACAGCTAACGAGTTCATTCATGAAGGGGCGGTAGTTCCAGCACTGAACCTCTTGTCAAAATCTCGTTTCGCCACTGCCAACGATGAGTTCCGCAAAGCATTCGATGAGTTCCGGGCTGGGTCTTATGCTGACTGCCTAGTTGATTGCTGCAAAGCCCTTGAGAGTGTGTTGAAGGTAATAGGCGGCGAGCGCGGTTGGGAAATCAAGGAGACTGATCCAGCTAGCAAACTGATAGCTGCGGCGTTCACGCACAAATTCATCCCCGACTACATGCAGACCCAGTTTGGGGCCTTAAGAACGATGCTGGAAAGCAGTGTTCCTACTACCCGGAACAAGCAGGGCGGGCATGGAGCCGGCAACCAGGCGAATGATATTCCTGAACACCTTGCGGCCTTCCAGCTTCACCAGACGGCCAGCATTCTCGTTTTCCTTGGCGCTTGCGATCGGTAGGATTGAGGACAATTCGCATGGCAAACGATGGTTTGGCTCCGCTTTCTGACGCACCTTCGCTGGAAGGCATGGATTACGACGAGCGCGTCGAAACTATGGTCACATGGTTCCTCGAGAACTTCGAAGACCCTGTGAATGAGACGCCTTACAACAGCCGGGAAGGTGGCTATCTTTATATCCATGGCGGCCCCTTCGAGGCTCAGGATTTTATTCCATATGCTTTCCCCGACGCATCTGAGGATGAGCACCAGGCAGCCATCGATCAATTAGACGCCGACGGCCCGGACTATGCTCCGAATGGAAGCCGAGTTCTTTATCCTGATGACGATTACGACGAAGAGGAATACCTTAATCTGCGGCGCCCTCTCGGCATCCGATTGGATCAACTTGCAGGTCAGCTAGACACTGTCCGTAGTCATGTCGAAGCGATCTTGGCCTTGCAGGCGGAGGACGAGAAAAAACCGGCTGGGATTGGGCATAATGGTCCACCGCCTGACGAAGACGTCTTGTCTTTGGCAGATGTCCTCGCGAGTATCGAAGAGGTTAAGGCCGAACTTGCCAAGCCTGATCGCGAGGTAACTGCCAACGTCGAAGTGGTGCAGCGCGCAGAAGGACGGTTCAGGCAACTGTTTAGCTGGGTCGGCGGGGTTCTTGCAGCGGGGGTCGGCTTCGCTGTAACCGCCACAGCAGAAGGCTTTTTCAGTAAAGTGGGTGAGAAAGCATTTGAGTATGTTGAAAGGCATCAGGCGGAAATCATAGCCACCACTCAAAGCGCCGCCGAAACCCTAGCTTCGTGGGCAGATGCAGTTATGAGCATCATCTAGTGGATGTTCGCCAGTGTTCCAACGAGCTGCCAGGTTTGAGCGAAGGACGGTGCTCATGCGCCACCCCATGCTAACTTGAACCACATCGCGTCGGCGTTGCTGGCGAAATAGACGACGACGCAGTTGGGAGTGTGTCTCCCACCCGTGATGTCATATTCCTCCTTGGTCATGCCACGAAGCCAATCGTTCAACGTGAAAATATCCCCGTCGCAAAGCCATCGGCTTTCGACGGCCATCCAAGCATGAGGGTGTTGAGCCACAACTGATGGGCTTTTCAAGCTACTTCTCCCTTCAAAACCCTTATCGATCTACTTATCCTTTCGGACGACCGTTTCGTCAGTCGAGGAGAGCGACCAAGCGTTCTCACTCTGGATAGTCTTTGGTTGCTCTGGTCTGGTTCTGGCTGTTGAATGGAAGAGTAAAGAGACAAGGACAGCCCACATGAAAGCCCCCATCCTCGCAGACGAACAATTCGATAAGCTCTACGCATTCGTCGCGCAGCGGGAGCGCCCCGCTATGTATCGGCTTATGCTGCTTCTCACTCAGCGTCTCGGCTTGCGCCCTGTCGAACTAGCAAACATGGAAAGCAGCTGGGTCCGGCATTCCGAACTCCGCATTCCTCAGGGCTCTTCCAAGGGCAATGCCTCACGCACCCTTCCGCTTAGCGCGGAACTGCTTGAAGCGTTCGAGGCGCATATGCAGGGCGCGACCGGGCGAGTGTTCACGACAGCGCGAAGGGCAGATTTCACACGGGACGGCATCAGTGAGGCTATTAGGCGCATCTACCGCCTCGCTGGCGTAACGGGCTCCGCTTATTGCGGACGCAGAACGGCGGCTACCAAGATGGTTGACCGGGGGATCAGCATGAAGGTGATCCAGGATTTTCTCGGCCACAGCAATCTCGCCACCACGGCGCACTACCTGTCCTCTACCCCGGCGATGCTCGCGACCGCGATCTACGGATAGGACCTCAACCTGATGGCGCGGTTCCCTGGGGATTTCGCAGGGATCTAAGCTGGCTGACCTTTGCGGCACAAAGGCTGTTTGATATTCCTCCCGAATGATCGGGGCACAAATCAAAGAATTCTTCCGGCCGGTTTGGGTGCGAATTGTCACGCCCATCTTCGCATTCGTTCCGCTTTACGATGCGTTCGACAGCCAGTTTGGATTTCCCAAGCTGGGGAAGCTGTTCGGCGCGAGCGGCAACCTCTTGCCTTGGTGGGGTTGGCTACTGGTTCTACAGGCGGTGTTGGTCGCCGGGCTGTTCGATTACGTTCGCCGCAACGTCCCAGTTCAAGCGCCGCTGACGCCTGCTTTGCCGTCCGCGGAGACCGACCAGTTCGCCCAAAAGCTCGAACTTGTGCGCGTCGATGGCGAGATCAACAAGGCCGATCTGGCGAAGCTGAAGGCACAGGTCGAGAAGCAGCATGGCCGTGTTCTACATTCTCTTCACGCCATTGGGGCTCGCGAGGACATGTTCGAACTTGAGGCGAAGTTGGAAGCAGATGCCGAAACGCTTTACGCCAAGCTCAACTTGGGCGGTTCCTACGATCAGGCAGGTTGGTTCAGCTGGGAGAACGTCAACGCAAACTGGGAAGCGAACTTAAAGCACTGGTTGACGCTTGCGAGGTTCTACGTGAACGGCATCGAAAGCAAGGTGCTGGACGTTTCCGAGCAAGAGTTCTCAAACAGCATCTGGACGATTAACGATAGCCAGTTCCCGAACGCTGATGCGAACCGGCGCTTCAAGCGGCATCGCCTTATATATGGGCATTGGGACGCGATGCGCGGCATGGCCAATAACAACGTCACTCGCGTTGCATTCACGGCAGCGGACGAGGCCGAAGTGAGAATGTCAAATAGCCCTGAGCCAAGCTGGCGGCCTTGATCAAATCAACTCTTGTCCTTTGAATAGTCTGGAAACAGACGATTGAAGTCGGAGGTAATTTGCCCCGACAAAGATCGGAGCAGACTATGACCAAGCCCTTCAACCCGTCGATGATTGTTCCCGCCAGCAAGTCGAAGGAGTTCAACGCGACCCCTGATGAAAAGCGGACTGCAAAGACCATCCTCATCGACGGCATCAAACGCCAGATTGAGCTAAGCAAGGACGTGAAGGCAGAGGGCAAGCGGTGGTTTGTCGTCGGTAAGGAGGAGACGGCTATTTCGCTCCGCGTCAACAACAAGCCCATTAAGATCGTCGGTGAAGAAACGAAGGTCACTGTCCCGAATGAGCATTTCGAGGCGGCGATGACCCACTACAAGGCCGAGATCGAAAAGGGAGCGTTCGACGCGCAGCTTGCGGATGCCGACAAGGCGATTACCGCTCGACGGACCAAATTGAAGGCTACTCGGGCAGCGAACAAGGCTGCAAAGGAAAAGCCCTCCGCTTAAAGCGGGACACCTCAAACACCCTCAGGAGCCCTTCGGGGCTCCTTTTCTTTGTCTGTGCTATCTGTGTAGCTTTGTTAACGGAAGCACGGTAAACAAGCGCCAAATTCCCAAGGAGACAATCAATGGCTGAACAGCAGGCAAATCCCCTAGACGCATTGATGCTGGACGAGAGCGAAGACGCATTGTTTGACTTCAAGCCTTTTGATCCCAGCGAGGGGCGCGCAACCCTCGTAAAGAATGCCGCTCGTTCGCTTAGACAGGTGAACAAAGAAGTAGGCGTTCGTGGTGAGCCAGATTGGGTGATCGGTCACGAGGGGCGCATCCGCTACAAGCCAGTTCTGAATGGCAAGCCCATCCGTGTTTCCCCGGCTCAGAAGACGGACTATTTCCCGACGACCACCCAGCAGTTTGGTGCTCTGGTCGAGCAGTTCACCGCCGCCGTGGAAGCTGGTGCTTATGACGACCAGATCGAAGCAGCATACGAGGGCACGAGGCCTGTAGCCGCTACTCCTGCTAGGTCGGCTACCAAGTCGGGCACTGCGCGGGTCTACGACAATGTGACGAAGGCCAGCTTCAAGATCAACGGCCTGAGCCGTGGCGCAAATCCCAAGTCGGAAAAGGAAATCCGTGAAGCATTGCTCAAGGAAGGCTTCACCAAGGAAGACATCGACGCCGCATACAAGCGCCGTGCTGACAAGAAAAAGGCCTGACATGACAAAGCCCCGGTAGGAGGGAGAAACCTACCGGGGCATCTGCCTATTTAGCTTATGCCCTTATGCGGCCATGAGCCCTCGCATCCTCTGCATACTTGCTCAGCGGCTTATCGGCGCGGAAGTGAATGTCCTCTTCGACCCTCAAGCCTCCTGGCCCAGTGATTTCGGCCAGCTCATCGAGCGAGATGTATCCGAGTTCTGGACTTCCGAACCCTAGGTCCGACAACCCGAACGCAAGGCCATCACCATCACACTCGCTGATGAGGAAGGTAGCCGCTCCCCAAGGCACAAACAGCTTCGCAACAGGATTGAAGTCGATCTCATCGCGGCCTTTGCGCGGCTCCTGTTCCTTATGGTTCTTGAGCAGCTGGATACGCGTCTCGGGTCGGAGCAGTTCCGTCCAATCGGTCATACGTCCCTCCCTGGAATGAGGCGAGTGGAACGCACTTCGGGCGTGCAACCTGACCAATCCACGTTGGCGCGCACCCAAGCGGGAATGAACGCCCAATCAAACGGCTGGTCGTAGTCGTCCTTCACCAATCCCCAATCTGCGTCTGCAAGGGCCGTCCAGCCGATTGCAGTGATGCGGAGGGCGCTGGTGCCCATTTCCTCGCGGATGCGTTCTGCTTGCCCTCGTAGGCCCTTAGAGCCAGCACCGTTGTGAAGCACGTCGAGCACATGCTCCCAAATACACGCTGCTGTCTCAAGACTAGCAGCTTGGTAACTCTCTATCATGAGCCAACTCCTTGTTGTGGCCCAAGAGCATCAAAAGCCGTTAGACAAGAAGAGCAAGAACAGAGGGGTTAATAGATTAGATAAAAGGCGGTTCGGCAGACAAGAAACAGGATGACGCGGCTGTCACTTGGCTATTGATAGAGCGGGCAACGAAGACAACGGAGCCCGACGATGCTGCTTAACAACACCGAACTTAGCGCACTCGCAGATTATCTTGTTTGTGAGATTGATTGCTCGGCTGAATACGAAGATGACCAGTTCGCAGTCACATTCAGCGGTGTTCGTTGCTACGTCGAACGCTATCGCGATGAGTTCCGGGTCGAAGTAGGTCACGAAGATGACGTGGTGTTCCTGCCCCGCATCTAATTTGTCCCTAAGAGAAACCTATCGGAGTGGGCAGGGCCGGGGCATCATTGCCCCGTTTCTGCATCAGCCGCTTGCAAGCGCCGCTGGCGAATAGTCTCTACCAAGGCGCCGCCGTCAGTCGCCGCGATGCCTCGCATCATGTCAGGTATGCCTTGTAAGCTGATCTTCTTGAGGAGATTTCCTTCTCCATCGAACTGATAAGCAAGGTAGCCGCCCGCAAGCGCCATCTGAATTTCTCGCTCCGGTCTCTTGACGCCAGGGAGGGGAGGGCGTGAGTAGCAAACGACCGAAGTAACGACGGATTGAATGGCGTCACGCACCTTACGACGGGCTTGCTCCTGCTCCTCAGGGTCTTTGCTGTAGATCGCTTCCTTGACCTCAAGGACGCGGCGCAGATGCTCGTCCGGGCTTACCTTGCCTTTGGCTGCATCGAGGTCCTGCTGAGCCGCTTCCAATTCTGCCTTTAGCTTCCGCAACTCGGGCCGTAGCTGTTCGAGCATTTCTTCGGCCTCTGGTGCGTCATCCACCTTCATAATGAAGGCGAGAAGCCTCCGCTGCTCTGCTTCTTTAAGTTCGACGGTTTTGCTGAGATCGGCCACCTTACCGGCGAGCGGGCTTATATCGTCAGTCTTGATGAAAAAGCTGTTGTCCAACGCAAGGTGCAGGATTTCTTTCAGCGCAGCTTTTTCGAATAGGTCATAACGAAACATCGTGGCGTTGGTGCAGCGCCGCTTGCGAGCAGCAGTATCGTCCTCGGGTTTCGGCGCACCCGCAGCATTGAACCGGGTGCATTTCAGATACTCATATTGAGTTTTTTGTCGGTTGCGCTGAACGATCCTCACCATACCGTCGCCGCAGTGACCGCACTTTACACGGCCTGCGAACAAATTGCGCGCCTCACGCCGTCCGGCGCCGCCAGTTCCATCTCGTCGCCTAATCGCGTCACGCGCGCGTTGCACAAGATCGGCGTCAACGATCCGGGGATAGTATGCTAGGATGACCTCGCCCGTTCGCTTCCCGCCTTCCTCAACGTGATATTCGCCTTCGGCGGCAGGAAGCAGCAGAATGTCCCGGATATACCCGACCTTCCATCCATCTCCCTTCTTGCTGGCCTTTGTCCATGGTTCGACGCTGCCGTTTAATCTGGAAGCTATCGCGTGATAGCCAAGCCCAGAGGCAGACCATTCGTAAATCTGCCGCACGAGTGCGGCTCGTTCTTCGATGACCTCGAACTTAGTGCCCTTGGTGCCGCGCAGCCACATTGGTGCGCGCGCCGAGTAGACAATCCCGTTTCGTGCCTTTCTTAGGCTTTCAGCGACGTTCTTTTGCGACATCTGGCTTTTGCGGCTCGACTCGCCTGTGCTGCGCTGCGCTTCGAGCAGATATTGCACCATAGATACGATGTTGCTGCCGGAAAGGGCTTCCGAGTCGAGAACGATTTCCGGTGAGCAAACCGCCACCTTGATGCCGTGGTCAGTGATGTCCTCGATCCAACGCCGAGCTAATTTCACATCCTGACGTGAGAGGCGATCGAGATTTTCGATGACGAGGAAGGTGCCGTGTTCGAACTCTCCGGCATCAACACGGACTTTGAACTTCCCGAGTTCACCAACTCTCAGGTGGTCGCCCTTCCACGCGGAGCGGCCCTTGTCCTCAAGGGTGTCGATGATCGTCCAACCATTCTTTTCGCAGAGGGCTGCGGTCAGTTCGTTTTGCCGATCTAGCGACACACCCTTGTCCTGGCGCTTTGTGGAAAAGCGGTGATAGCGAACAGCATATGGCATTTGCGGAAGGCTCCTTTCCCCCGCAATTGCGCTTCTTTCGTGTGTCAGCACAACCCGTTTTTACGTGTTGAGATAGAGCACGCGCACGCGTTCCAGCGTGAGGTGGGCCATGTCGATCGTCAGGTAGTCGATCAGCGCCTGCCACGAGCCGATCACCGGTGCCTCGCGCACTTTTTGGCGGGCGAGCCGGGTGGCGGCGACGGTGACCACGCGCAAGGCCGCCACGGTTGCCTCGCCCATGCCGGGATGGCCGCCCAGTGCATGGGGGTCGGCTTGCAGCACGCCTGCGAGCGAGCCGAATCGGTGGATCAGGCTGCGGGCCAACGGTTTCATGTCCCTGCGGGGAACGGCTTGCATCAGCAGGAGTTCAACCACCTCGTGATCGGCCAGGGCTTCCGCCCCGCCTTCGATCAGCCTCTTGCGAAGGCGTGCGCGATGGCCGCTGGGGTCGTTGCCGGCATCCTTGCCGGGAACCGGCTCGCCGGCAACGGGCGTGCCCGCTTCGGCGGGTTCATCGAAGAGTCGGTCCTGATCGGGCATAACGCCCGCAGACAATTGCCTTTCCCGGAAGGCAAGCGCAAGTGATGGACCGGATGTCGCAGGATCATGAGCAGCCTACCCCCTCGGCGGATATGCCGCAGCAGCCGGATCGTCGCAGCAGGCGGCGCGTGTTGGCGCTTGGCGCGCTGGGACTGGTCGCGATCAGCCTTGCCGGTGCCTGGGCTCTGCGCAAGGACATTGCAGAAAACCTGATCGCCGGAGAACTGCGCAAGCTGGGGATTCCGGCGCGTTACGAGATCGTCCAGATCGGACCTTCGCAGCAGGTGATCCGCAATCTGGTGATCGGCGATCCGAAGCGGCCCGATCTCACTATCGAAGAACTGCACATCGCAACGCGGCTGAACTGGGGATGGCCGGTCATCGGGCGGATCACGGTGATTCGCCCGCGCCTGTTCGGCTCGTTCCACGACGGCAAACTGCGACTGGGGGTACTCGACAAGGCGCTCGAAGGCGGGGGCGGGGACAAGGACTATGCCCTGCCGGACCTGGATCTGGCGATTGTCGACGGCCGCGCGCTGATCGAAAGCGACTATGGCCGACTGGCTGCAAGCCTCACGGGTGCAGGTGCCTTGCGAGGCGATTCCGTCGGCGGCTTCGGGGCCGAAGGTTTCGGCGGCGAACTGGCGGTCGTCTCGCCCCGGCTGGCCGCTGCGGGCTGCGAGGCGGGACGCACGACGCTTTACGGCAAGCTCTCGGTTTCGAGCGGCCGCCCCCGCTTGCAGGGGCCGCTGCGGACGGCGTCGCTGCATTGCCGAGAGCAGGACTTGCGGCTTGCTGCGGGCAGCGCGCAGATCGATGTCACGCTGGATCGACGGCTCGACGGGGGCGAGGGCGGGATCGGTCTCGACACCGGGGCGGCGCGTCTGGGCCGCAATGCCCTCAAGAGTCTCGCCGGGTCGGGACGGTTTTCCTATCGCCGCGATGCTCTCAACGCCAATTTCCGGGTCGGTGCCAATGGCGTCGTGACGGATCAGGTGCGCGTGGGCGTGATCGGGTTCGAAGGGCGCATGCGCTCCAGCCATGGTTTCGCGCGATTCGATCTCGACGGCGATGTGACCGGCAAGCAGCTGACGACGGGCGAATCGACCGATTCGCTGCTGGCCGAATGGAGCAGGACCGGCGAGGGGACACTGGCTTCGCCGCTCCTGCGGCAATTCCGCAGTGCCCTGGCGCGGGAAACGCGCGGCAGCACGCTCGATGCGAACCTTGTCCTGCGCCGCGGCGATGAAGGCCTGTCGCTGGTCGTCCCGCGCGGCAACGTGAAAGGCACCAGCGGCGCATCCCTGCTGTCGTTCTCCCGGGTCCAGGCCCAGCTGGCTAGCGGAAAGGGCCGCAACCGGGCCGTCGTGACTGGTAATTTCGCCAGCGGCGGGCAGGGGCTGCCGCAAGTCTCGGGCCGCATGGAAAGCGATGCGCTGGGGCATCTCGCGCTTCAGGTCGAGATGCAGGAATATGCGGCGGGCGATTCGCGCCTCGCGGTGCCGCGCCTTGCGCTTACCCAGTCGCCGGACGGCGCCATGCGCTTCACCGGAGAAACCCGGATATCCGGCGCCTTGCCGGGCGGCGGCGCGAAAGGGCTGGTCCTGCCGATCGACGGGCGCTGGGGTGCCGACGGTGCGCTGGCCGTCTGGAGCGCCTGCACCAAGGTCGGTTTCGAACGGCTCGCCCTGGCCAATCTCACGCTGGACCGCCGCAGCCTGCAGGTCTGTCCCGCACCCGGCGGGGCGGTCCTGCGCAGCCGGGGCAGCGGTATCGACATCGCCTTCGGCATTCCCGGGCTCGATCTTTCGGGGCGCCTCGGCGAAACGCCGATCCGAATCGCCAGCGGGCCGCTGGGCTATGCCCAATTGGCTGGGCGCCCCGGCAGTCTCACGGCCAAGACGGTGGATGTTGCGCTCGGACCGGACGAGGCGCCTTCGCGATTCCGGCTGGCAAGGCTCGACGCGCAAGTGGGCAAGGAAATCGCCGGGACCTTCGACGAGGCGGATATCGGCCTGGCCGCCGTTCCCCTCGATCTGCGGCAGACGGCCGGGAACTGGAGCTATCGCGGTGGCGTGCTGCGGATCGTCCAGGCGCATTTCACGCTCGTGGACCGCCAGCAGGTGCCGCGTTTCCAGCCTCTCGTCGCGCGCGACGCTACCCTCAGGCTGGAAAACAACGTGATCACCGCCGAGGCGCTGCTGCGTGAGCCGAAAAGCGACCGGGAGGTGGTGCGCGCAGATATCGTCCATGACCTGGGCGACGCCAGCGGGCATGCCGATCTTGCCGTTGCCGGTGTCACTTTCGACAAGGACGTGCAGGCGGAAACCCTTTCGCCCCTGCTGCTTGGCATCGTCTCGGACTTGCGCGGTTCGTTGCACGGCAAGGGGCGCATCGACTGGAACGTGCGCGGGGTGACCAGCAATGGCCGGTTCGCATCTGAAGGACTGGATTTCGCAGCTGCCTTCGGCCCGGTGAAAGGGCTGAGCGGCGAGGTCGTTTTCACCGACCTGCTCGGTTTCGTCACGGCCCCGGACCAGCAGCTCAGGATCGCCTCGGTCAATCCCGGCATCGAAGTGAACGACGGCGTGCTCGGGTTCCAGATGGAACCGGGCTATCTGCTGCGTATAAACGGCGCGCGCTGGCCCTTCATGTCCGGCACGCTGACGCTCGACCCCGCGACGATGCGAATCGGCGCTACCGAGACGCGGAACTACAAGCTCAACGTCAGCGGCCTCGATGCGGCGACTTTCGTGCAGCATCTCGAACTGACCAATATCAGTGCCACCGGCGTTTTCGACGGAGAGGTGCCGATCGTGTTCGACGAGCAGGGCGGACGGATCGTCGACGGCTACCTTGCCTCGCGCGATCCTGGCGGAAACGTCAGCTATCTCGGCGCGCTTACCTACAAGGACCTGTCGGCGATGGGTAACTTCGCCTTCGGGGCGCTCAAGTCGGTCGATTACAGGCACATGGAAATCGGCCTGGGCGGTTCGCTCTCGGGCGATATCTTCACGCGCCTGGCGTTCGACGGGCTGAGCCAGGGCGATACGGCACAGCGCAACTTCCTTACCCGGCAGATCGCCAAGCTGCCGATCCGCTTCGTCGTCAAGATCAAGGCGCCGTTCTTCAGCCTGTTCGGCTCGATGCGGTCGCTCTATGATCCCACATACGTTACCGATCCCCGCGCGCTCGGCATCGACAAAGGTGTGCCGCTGGTCGTGCCGGGATCTCCCTCAGGCATGAATTCGGGCAAGGCGGAAACGGCTCGTCCCGTGCCAGACACCATTCAGCCTCCAGTCAGCGAGAATAATCCATGAAGGCCCTGGAATTGACCGGAAACGTTCCGGCTGCGACAAGCCCGGCCATGATGAGCCAGGCACAGCACGACCCGCAGCACGAGGGTTTCCGGTTCGGTGGGCGCGCCGTTTGCGCCGCGATGCTGGCGTTGGGTTTCGGATCGGCCCTCGGAGGATGCGTGAACGTATCCGCCCCGGACAAGCCGATCGTCATCGAACTCAACATCAACATCAGGCAGGAAGTGATCTATCGGCTCTCCCAGGACGCGGAGAACACGATCAAGCAAAACGAAGGCGTATTCTGATGACCAAGATCCTTTTCAGTTACCCGGTGGCCGTTCTCGGCGCGGTGGTCCTGACGATGGCGGCCAGCGGCGGCGCGGTGGCGCAGGAGGGCCGCGATCCGGCCTATGCCGCCGCGCGCGCGGCGGGGCAGGTCGGTGAACAGAAGGACGGCTATCTCGGCGTGATCGGCAGCCCGTCCGCCGAAGTCCGCGCCATGGTGCGCGACATCAACAACCGCCGCCGCGCCATCTTTACCGAAAAGGCCGCGGGCAAGAGCACGATCGAGGAATATGCCTTCGCAACGGCCTGCCGCCTGATCGCCCAGACCCAGCCCGGCGAAAAGTACCAGGCACCCGACGGCTCCTGGAAGACCCGCGGCGCCGGCGCGCCGGAGCGGGACGCGCGTTGTCCCTGACAAGCTGTTTCCCGGCCCGGCCCACTTTTCGAGACTTCGGGCAGGCGATCAATGCAAGTTTGAATAAGGAGCGGTCGGAATTTCCGGCCGCTCCTTTTGTATGTCAAAAGCCTGACGCACCGATGACCGGAAATCGACGAGGCGCCCCGGAGCTTGACGCGGCGATCGATGGCGGGGCGCCTGGCGACGATTTTTCTTCGCCATCGTCCTTGCGGTATTGTCGGAGCATTACCACTTTCGAAGCGCTGACGGGCACTTGGACACACGGCTTGGCGTGTGAACAACTGTGGCCGTGCGTTTCCTGCCATGGTTGACTCGGGAAGGCCCCCACCCTAAGGGGTCGGCGCCCTCGGCGGGCAGCCGTTGAACGCGTCATTCGTTCCTATTCGATTGAGGAGGAGCCCTGACATGAACGACGAGCCGTCCGCACGGGACCCTGTCGGCGAGGATGCGCGCCTCGATTCGCTGGACGATCGGCTGAAAGCCCTTCGCGAGCGGGAAGCGCAGCGTCAGAAGCCGGTCGCGGGTGCGGAAACCGACGATGCCTATCGTGCCGGTAACCGCGTCCTGGCCGACTTGCTCGGTGGGGTTGCCGGTGGTCTGTTTCTTGGCTGGGTGATCGATCACTTCGCCGGAACATCGCCCTGGGGTCTGATGGTGATGCTGTTCGCAGGAATATTCGTCGCCTTCAGGAACATTATCAGGAATTCGAACCGGCGCCCGGATTGACCCGAAAGGGATAAGCAGGGGCGCTGTCGTTCATTGGCGACAGGGATATTCGCGTGGCAGCCGAAGCGAAGGTCGATCCGATGCACCAGTTCAGCATCCAGCCGTTGTTCGGCTCGGAAGGCTGGAGCATCGCCGGTTACAACATCGCCTTCACCAACAGCACGCTGTGGATGGCGATCGCCGCCGTGACGCTGGCGTTCTTCGTCGCAGGCGGCATGAAGCGCCAGCTCGTGCCCGGTCGCTGGCAGATGGCCGTCGAAAGCTTCACCGGCTTCATCGACGGCATGCTGGCCGCCAACGTCGGCCCCGGCGGCAAGAAGTACGTTCCGTACATTTTCTCGCTGTTCATGTTCATTCTTTTCGCGAACTTCCTCGGCCTGCTGCCGCTGGGTGTGATCGGCCTCCACGCCTTCACCTTCACCAGCCACTTCTCGGCCACGGGCGTTCTCGCGGTGCTTTCCTTCGCAATCGTCCTCATCGTCGGTTTCGCGAAGCACAAGCTGCACTTCTTCTCGCTGTTCGTGCCGCACGGCACCCCGGTGATCATGATCCCGCTGATCTTCTGCGTGGAACTGATCTCCTTCCTGGTGCGCCCGTTCAGCCTCGGCCTGCGTCTCTTCGTCGCGATGATGGCCGGCCACGTCCTTCTTGAGGTTCTTTCGAGCTTCGTCATCAGCTCCGGCAATGCCGGCATCGGCCTCTTCGCCATCGCCGGTCTGCCCAGCTTCATCCTGATGGTCGGCATCTGCGCTCTCGAGCTGCTCGTCGCCGGCATCCAGGCCTATGTTTTCGCTCTTCTCACTTGCGTCTATCTGAACGACGCAGAGAACCTTCACTGATTTTCAGTCTCACTCGAGTTTTCCAAAGGGAGTTTTTGAAATGGACGCAGAAGCTGCAAAGCTGCTTGGTGCCGGTCTCGCTGCTATCGGTTGCGGCCTCGCCTCGATCGGCGTGGGTAGCGTTTTCGCCAAGTTCCTCGAAGGCGCGCTGCGCAACCCGGGCGCCGCTGACGCCCAGCAGGGCCGCCTCTTCATCGGCTTCGCCGGCGCCGAACTTCTCGGCCTGCTGTCGTTCGTCGTTGCCGCGCTGCTGATCTTCGCCTGATCGCGCGCACTGATCCCCTCCGGCTGCCCGAACCCTTTGGTTGGGCGGCCGGAGAGGACGCAAGAATTCTACCGGCCACTTCGAGACAGGGCTGACCCATGCCTCAGATCGCACAGCTAGCCGCGACTTATTCCAGCCAGATCTTCTGGATGCTGATCTTTTTCGGCTTCACCTTCTTCGTCGTCGGACGGGGCATGGTGCCGAAGGTCATGGATACAGTTGCGCAGCGCGACAAGCAGATTGCCGACGACCTCGCCGCTGCCGAGCGCGCCCGCGCCCAGGCCGATGCGGAAGAGGAAGCCTGGCGCACGCGTGAGAACGCCAACCGCGCCGAGGCGCAGGCCCTGATCGCGGAAGCCCGCGCCCAGGCCGCTGCCGTCACGACCGAGCGTCTCGCGACCGCCCAGGTTGCGATCGACGCCACGCTCGCGGAAGCCGAAACCCGCATCTCCCAGGCGCGCCGTTCGGCCGCCGCCGAGATCGAGGACGTCGCCGCCGATGCCACGCGCGAGATCGTCAGCCGCATTGCCGGCCTGACGCTCGACGACGGCGCGGTTCGTTCCGCCGTGAAGGAGAACCTGGTCCATGGCTGAGAACACTGAGCTGACCGCTGCCGACGCCGCCGTATCCGAGGGCACGTCCCACGAGGCTGCCGAGATGGCTGGAACGCAGGAACACGCCTCGGTCGAGCATCACGCCGAACCGCTGCTGCTGGGCGTCGCCCCGCCGGTTGCGGTCGTCAGCGCCTCGATGCTGGTGCTCATCGCGATCATGGTCTGGAAGGGCCTGCCGAAGATGATCTCCGGCGGTCTCGACAGCAAGATCGCCGAGATCAAGGCCCAGCTCGAAGAGGCGAAAGTCCTGCGCGCCGAGGCGGAAGCCCTGCGCAAGGAATATGCCGACAAGATCGCCGGCGCCGAAAAGGACGCCGCTGCTCTGCTCGAGCATGCTCGCCACGAAGCGGAGACGATCGTCGCCAAGGCTCAGGCCGACACGACCGACGTCATCGCCCGCCGCGAGAAGATGGCACAGGACAAGATCGGCGCCGTCGAACGCGCTGCCGTGACCGAACTGCGCCAGCAGGCTGCTGCGGCCGCTGCCGCCGCCGCCAGCGGGCTGATCAAGGCCAACCACTCGGCCGATGCCGACAAGGCACTGGTCGATCAGGCGATCGCCGGCATCTGATCCTTTCGGATCTGCCGCAAAGCAAAGAGGCCTCCGTGCGCTGCACGGGGGCTTTTTTGTGTGCCGGAAAGGGGCAACTGCAATCGGGTGTTGACCTTGGCCGCGTTCGGGATCACAGGGCGGCCGCGCAGCCTTTGTTGCTGCGGTGTTTCAGGAAGCGAGGACATGTCAAGCGACAGTACCAGTAGGACCGCACGCCCCAAGGGCGCTGGCTAGTTCTCGCTGGCCATCGTCCGCCGGGGTCGTGCGGACGAAAGGTTTGAAGATGGTGAACGACCTGCTCGCCGGCGTGATCGCCGGTCCCCAGCCCGTCTCGCGCGGGCTCTATATTGCCGATATCGTCGAGAAGCTGGAGGCGCTGTCTCCCGCGGAGGCCGCAGCAAAGCTCGGTCGCATGGCGGATGTGCGCGCCGTGGCGGCCCTCGATCGGCCCGAATTCGCCAGCGCCCCCGATGTGCTGGAGATGCTGCCGTTCCCGCGCGCGGTACAGCTGGTATCGCAAATGGCGGAAGACCGGGCGGCCGACGTCCTGGCGGAAATGGACGAGGATACGGCGGACCGCTTCCTGGCGGCGCTGGCGCCTGATGTGCGCACGTCGCTTTCCAGCCTGCTCGCCTGGCCGGAAGACAGCGCGGGCGGCATGATGACGACCGAGTTCGTCGCTGCCCCTTCCTATGCCAGCGTGGGCGAGGTTCTGCGCCTGATCCGCACCGTGGAGCGCAGCCGCGAGACGGTCTATTCGGTGTTCCTCGTCGGCCGTGAAGGCAGGCTCGAAGCGACGATTTCGCTTCGGCGGCTGATTGCTGCCGAACCCGATGACCTTGCGCTCGATCTCGGACGCGGCCGCGACCCGGTGGCTGTCGCGCCGGAGACGGATCGCAAGGAAGTGGCCGACCTGATTCGCCGCCACGATCTGCTCGCATTGCCGGTCGTTGACCGGAACAGGTGCCCGATCGGCATCGTTACCGTGGACGATGTGCTCGACGCGCTGGTCGAGGAACATACCGAAGGCGTGCAGAAGTTCGGCGGCGTGGAGGCGTTCGACAAGCCTTACCTCGAAACCGGTTTCCTGGCGATGATCCGCAAGCGGGCAGGGTGGCTGAGCGTGCTGTTTCTCTCCGAAATGCTGACGGCCAGTGCCATGCAGCACTTCGAGGACGAACTGGCCCGCGCGGTTGTGCTGACCCTGTTCATCCCGCTCATCATGAGTTCGGGCGGAAACAGCGGCAGCCAGGCGACCTCGCTGATCATCCGGGCGCTGGCGGTGGGCCAAGTGCGCCTGCGCGACTGGTGGCGCGTGGCACTGCGCGAACTGCCTGCGGGCATGGTGCTGGGGGCGATACTCGGCACGGTCGGATTTGTGCGTATCGCCGCCTGGCAGGCGCTGGGCTTTTACGACTACGGAAGCCACTGGGTCCTGATCGCCACCACCGTTTCGGCGGGGCTGGTGGGGATCGTGACCTTCGGATCGCTGGCGGGCTCGATGCTGCCCTTCCTGCTCCAGAAGCTGGGCTTCGATCCGGCCAGCGCCTCGGCGCCCTTCGTGGCGACCTTGGTGGATGTCACCGGCCTCGTCATTTATTTCACTATCGCCCTTGCCATACTCTCGGGGACATTGCTCTAGGGCCGGGCAATCAAACGAAAGGAGCGCCGCCATGGCATTCACCGCGAAGATCCTGCTGCTCGGTTCGGGCGAACTGGGGCGTGAATTCGTGATCTCGGCCAAGCGGCTCGGCTGCGAAGTCATTGCCTGCGACGCTTACGAGGGCGCTCCCGCGATGCAGGTGGCGGACCGTTTCGAGGTCTTCTCGATGCTGGACGGCGAACGTCTGCGCGCGGCCATCGAGAAGCACAAGCCGGACTTCATCGTTCCCGAAGTCGAGGCCATCCGCACCGAAGTGCTGGCCGAAGTCGAGGCGGAAGGCTTCTGCGTCGTGCCCTCTGCGCGGGCCACGCAGATGACCATGAACCGCGACGCCATCCGCGAAGTGGCGGCCGTCGACCTAGGCCTGCGCACCTCGCGCTATCGCTATGCGGAAAGCCTCGATGAAGTGCTGGCGGGCGCCGAGCACACGGGCCTGCCCTGCGTCATCAAGCCGGTCATGTCCTCGTCCGGCAAGGGCCAGAGCACGGTGCGCGATGCCGCCGATCTGGAGAAGGCCTGGGACTACGCCGTCGCCAACATGCGCGGCGACCGCAAGCGCGTGATCGTCGAGGAATTCGTCGCTTTCGACTACGAGATCACGTTGCTCACCGTGCGAAGCCGCGAAGGCGTGTCGTTCTGCCCGCCGATCGGCCACCGGCAGGAACGCGGCGACTATCAGGAATCCTGGCAGCCGACGCCGATGGCGCCCGCCGCCATTGCCGCGGCGCAGGACATGGCGCGCAAGGTGGTCGACGATCTCGGCGGCTACGGCCTGTTCGGCGTGGAGTTCTTCGTGAAGGGCGAGGAAGTGATCTTCTCCGAACTCTCCCCGCGTCCGCACGATACCGGGATGGTCACGCTGATCTCGCAAAATTTCTCAGAATTCGATCTCCATGCCCGGGCGATCCTCGGCCTGCCGATCCCGCAAGTGGTCCTGCACGGTGCGAGCGCCTCGGCGGTGATCCTGGCCGACCGGGACAGCGATTCCTTCGCCTATGAGGGGCAGGCAGAGGCTTTGGCGACACCGGGCGCGGAAGTGGACCTGAGGGTCTTCGCGAAGCCCGTGACGCGTCCCTATCGTCGCATGGGCGTCGCTCTGACACTCGCGGACGATACCGACACCGCGCGCCGCGTCGCGGCCGAGGCGGCGGGCAAGGTCCGCATCGTCTACGAATGATCGAATGAGGCGGGGGCTAGCGGCGCCCGCCTCATTGCTTTTCAGAAGCTGTTCTTGGCCTCGCGCAGTGCCGCGAATGTCGCCACGGCGTCGCCGCGCGCGCCTTCGGGCGCCCAGCGTGCCTGGATCGCCGGATCGTCGGCGCGCAGGAACGGATTGGTCAGAAGTTCCCGGCCGAGCTTGGTCGGGACGGTCGGCAGGCCCGCTGCGCGCGCGCGGGCGATATCGTCGGCATAAGCGGCGAGTTCTTCGTTCTCGGGATCGGCATGAAGCGCGAATTTGGCATTCGCGGCCGTATACTCGTGCGCGCAGTAGAGCATGGTATCGACCGGCAGGGCCTTGATGCGCTGAAGGCTTTCCCAGAACTGCGCAGGCTGCCCTTCGAACATGCGCCCGCAGCCCAGCGCGAAGACCGAATCGCCGACGAAGGCGATCTGTGCTTCGGGAAGGTGGTAGGCGCAGTGGCCCATGGTATGGCCGCCTACGTCGAGGACATGGGCTTTCCAGTCGCCCAGCAACGCCACGTCGCCTTGCTCGACGGTGCGGTCCACGCCTGCGATCTTCCCGGCATCGCCTTCGGGGGCAATGACCGTGCAGCCGGTGGCGGCCTTGATGGCGCCGTTGCCGCCCGCGTGGTCGGGGTGCCAGTGGGTGTTCCAGATCTGGGTGATCTGCCAGCCCTTGTGCGCGGCCTGGCGCAGATATTCGTCGGCATCGGGCGTGTCGATGCAGGCGGTCTGGCCGCTCGCCGGATCGTGGAGCAGGTAGCCGTAGTTGTCGCTGAGGCATGGGAACTGGTGGACTTCGAGCATGGGATCTCTCCTTGCGAAGGGATCTAGGCGCTCGGCGTGGTGAGGGGAAGGGGATTGGATTCGCGCGCGCCCAAAAGCAAAGGCCCGCCCGGATCGCTCCGGGCGGGCCTCTACGTGTTCACCGTGCGGTGAAGCTCTGAACGTTCTTACGAACGGTTCTTGAGAGCTTCGCCAAGGATGTCGCCGAGCGAAGCGCCCGAGTCCGACGAACCGTACTGTTCGACAGCTTCCTTTTCTTCGTGAAGCTGGCGAGCCTTGACCGAGAAGTTCGGCTTCTTGGAACGGTCGAAACCGGTGACCATGGCGTCGAGCTTCTGGCCGACCTGGAAGCGGTCGGGGCGCTGCTCGTCGCGGTCGCGGCCGAGGTCCGAACGCTTGATGAAGCCGGTGGCGCCATCGTCGCCAGCCTGGACTTCCAGGCCGCCGTCACGAACTTCGAGAACGGTGACGGTGACGACTTCGTTACGGCGCAGCGAGCTGCCACCGGTTGCGGCAACGCCGCCAGCGGCCGGAGCGCCACGCTCAAGCTGCTTCATGCCGAGGCTGATGCGTTCCTTCTCGACGTCGACGTCGAGAACCACGGCCGAAACCTGCTCGCCCTTGCGGTGCAGAGCCAGCGCGTCTTCGCCCGAGATGCCCCAGGCAATGTCCGACATGTGAACCATGCCGTCCACGTCGCCGTCGAGGCCGATGAACAGACCGAATTCGGTCGCGTTCTTGACTTCGCCTTCAACCTGCGAACCGACGGGGTGCTTCTCGGCGAAGGCTTCCCAGGGGTTCTGCTGAGCCTGCTTGAGGCCGAGCGAGATGCGGCGCTTGTCCGAATCGACTTCGAGAACGACCACTTCGACTTCCTGCGAGGTCGAGACGATCTTGCCGGGGTGGACGTTCTTCTTGGTCCAGGACATTTCCGAAACGTGGACAAGGCCCTCGATGCCGGCTTCCAGTTCCACGAAGGCACCGTATTCGGTGATGTTCGTGACGGTGCCGGTGAGCTTGGCGCCCACGGGGTACTTGACGGCTGCGCCTTCCCACGGATCGCTTTCCAGCTGCTTCATGCCGAGGCTGATGCGCTGGGTGTCCTGGTTGATGCGGATGATCTGCACCTTCACGGTGTCGCCGATGGCGATCACTTCGCTCGGGTGGTTGACGCGCTTGTAGCTCATGTCGGTGACATGGAGCAGGCCGTCGATGCCGCCGAGGTCAACGAACGCACCGTAGTCGGTGATGTTCTTGACGACGCCTTCGATGACCTGGCCTTCGCTCAGCTTGTCGATCAGCTCGCTGCGCTGTTCGGCGCGCGTTTCTTCGAGGACGGCACGGCGCGACACGACGATGTTGCCGCGGCGACGGTCCATCTTCAGGATCTGGAAGGGCTGCGGCACGTCCATCAGCGGGGTGACGTCGCGCACGGGGCGGATGTCGACCTGCGAGCCGGGGAGGAACGCAACGGCGCCGTCGAGGTCGACGGTGAAGCCGCCCTTGACGCGGCCGAAGATCACGCCTTCGACGCGCTTGCCTTCACCGAATTCGTTTTCGAGCTTGTCCCAGGCGGCTTCGCGGCGTGCGCGGTCGCGCGACAGCATCGCTTCACCGTCGGCGTTCTCGACGCGGTCGACGTAGACTTCGACTTCGTCACCGACCTTGAGGCCGTGCTCGCCTTCACCGCGCGCGAATTCGCGCAGCGGCACGCGGCCTTCGCTCTTGAGGCCAACGTCGATGACGGCCTTGTCGTTTTCGATGGCGGTGATGGTGCCCTTGACCACGCGGCCTTCAAAGCCGTCGTCGGCGACGCCGCCGAGCTGGTCGTCGAGCATTTTCGCGAAATCGTCGCGAGTCGGATTGGCAGAAGAAGCCATTAAGGCACTTTCCTTTGTAACGATTTTCCCGGCCAGGCGGTTGAATCCGCCGGTCTTTCCTCCGCACGTCGCACCATTGCGAAGCACGGGCCAAAAGGGCCGACCGCCGCGGGGGCCGAATGCCGTCCGCGGCGCCTGTCGAACCGTTGCGGTTCTCCAGACCGGCGGCCCCTACGCCCATGAGGGGCGAAATGCAAGGAAATTGGCGCCGGAACGGGGCGTTCGTCGTCGTTCCCGGTCGGTCAGGCGACCCGCAGGGCGTCCACGGCGGCGATGGCGGCGGCGATGGCTTCCTCGCGCTTCAATTCAGAGGTGTCGATCAGCACGGCGTCGCCCGCTGCCACCAGCGGGGCGTCCTTGCGGCCCCGGTCGCGCTCGTCCCGCGCGGCGAGGTCGGCGGTGATCGCCTCCAGCGAGATGTCGCGGCCCTGCGCGTGCATTTCGAGGAAGCGGCGCTGCGCACGTGCCTCCACCGAAGCGTCGACGAACAGCTTGGCTTCGGCTTCAGGGGCGATCACCGTGCCGATGTCGCGCCCGTCGAGCACGGCGCCGCCGAACTGGGTGGCGAAGGCGCGCTGGCGTTCGAAGAGGGCCTGGCGCACCGCCGGATGGATCGAGACGCGGCTGGCCAGGCCGCCGCTGGCTTCGGAGCGCAGTTCGGCGTCCTCCAGCAGGCCCTCGGGGAAGGTGCAGGCGGCAAGGGCATCGACGGGATCGTCGGGATTGCCGCCGTCGAGGAAGCACTGACGGCCGACCGCGCGATAGAGCAGGCCGGTGTCGAGGTGAGGCAGTCCGAAATGGTGGGCGAGGGCCTTGGCGATAGTGCCTTTGCCCGAAGCGGTGGGTCCGTCTACGGCGATAATCATCGCGCGGTCATGGCGGCTCGGCGCGATCAGTGCAAGGTCGGCTGTTCCGCCGTGGCGGGCTGGCGGCGGCGGGCCAGGAAGGCCTTCACCAGTCCCCATCCGGCGACGACCGCCCAGAGGCCTTCCATCGCGATCGAGGGCAGGTTCACGTTCACCATCAGCGAAATGAGCAGCAGCACCGCGCCAAGGAAGTTCATCCCGTGCTGGAGGTAGCGGTTCGGATTGTCCTCATATGTGATGTAGGCATAGGCGGCGATGCAAAGCGCCGTGCCGGTGAAGCCGAGGACATTGCTGAGCCATTGCGGCAGGTCGAGAATCATGCGCACTCCACATCAGTGGGCGGCCGAATGGAGAACCGCCCACCTCGAGAATGCCCTTATCCAGCGAGGCTGGCCAGCAGGTCCTCGAAATTGGGGAAGCTGGTGGCGATCGGGCGGGTATCGTCCACTTCCACGCCGCCGCTGCTGACGAGACCGGCTACTGCCATCGACATGGCGATGCGGTGGTCGAGGTGGGTGGTCACTTGCGCATCGGTGGCCGTGCCGGGCAGCGGGGTGCCGCCGGTGCCGGTAATGACAAGGCCGTCCTCGCGCTCCTCGATCTGCGAGCCGGCGAGCGTCAGGGCGGCGGCCATGGCGGCGAGGCGGTCCGATTCCTTCACGCGCAGCTCGTCGAGGCCGCTGGTGACGGTGACGCCCTCGGCCAGCGAGGCGGCGACGAAGAGGACGGGAAATTCGTCGATCATGGCAGGGGCGATGGCGGGATCGACTTCGATACCCTTGAGGGCGGAGTGCCTGACCAGCAGGTCCGCCACCGGCTCGCCGCCGACCTCGCGTTCGTTCAGGAATTCGATCTGGCCGCCCATCTGGCGCAGCAGCTCGACAAGGCCGGCGCGGGTGGGGTTGAGGCCGACATTCTCGATCACGACTTCGCTGCCCGGCGTCACCAGTGCGGCAACGATGAAGAAGGCGGCCGAGGAGGGGTCGCCCGGTACGTCGATGACCTGGGGCTTCAGTTCCGCTTCGCCCTTGATGGTGATGACGCGGGTGCCGTCGGCTTCAACAGTGACGGTGAGGTCTGCGCCGAAGCCCTTGAGCATGCGTTCGGAATGGTCGCGGGTCGGCACCGGCTCGATCACGGTGGTCTCGCCCGGCGTGTTAAGCCCGGCGAGCAGGATCGCGCTCTTTACCTGTGCGGAGGCGACCGGCAGGCGATAGGTGATCGGCACGGCCGGCGAAGCGCCGCGCACGATCAGGGGAAGGCGGCCGCCTTCGCTTGCTTCGAAGCTGGCGCCCATTTCCGAGAGGGGATCGATCACGCGGCCCATCGGGCGCTTGGAAAGCGAGGCGTCGCCCGTGAAACTGACATTGATCGGATGGCTGGCGACAAGGCCCATCAGGAGGCGGGTCGAGGTGCCAGAATTGCCCATGTCCACCGGGCCTTCGGGCTGGAGCAGGGCGCCGACGCCCACGCCGTTCACTCGCCATTCGCCATCATCCATGCGCTCGACCGACGCACCCATGGCCCGCATGGCGGCGGCGGTGGCGAGCACGTCCTCACCTTCCAGCAGGCCGGTCACGCGGGTTTCGCCCACGGCCAGCGCGCCCAGCATGATCGAGCGGTGGCTGATCGACTTGTCGCCCGGCACGCGAATCCTGCCCTTCAGCGGTCCTGCTGGCAGGAAACGGCGGGGGCGCATGGGGGCGGTGGTGTCGTGGCTCACGGGCGTGCTTCTCTCAGACTGGAGGGGCGCAAAATCGCCGGGCTTTTGACAGCGGGGGCGGCCTATGGCAAGGCGCGCGCCCTGATGCAGCCGGGACGCTTGATTTTGCGCGCCGGCCCTCCCATCAAGACACGGAATTCACGCCCGTACCGTTCGGGCGCGCAGTATGAGGACATTTCATGGCAAAGCCTGAGTGGGGCGCCAAGCACGGCTGCCCGAAATGCGGCACCCGCTTCTACGACCTGGGCAAGGATGACCCGGTGACCTGCATCGAGTGCGGCCATTCGTGGCACCCGGAGCCGGTGCTGAAGTCCAAGCAGCCGATTCCCTATGAGGAAATCCAGAAGAAGGAAGCCGTCGAGACCGAGGATTCGGATCTCGCCGAAGACGATCTGGACATCGACGACGACGGTGATTCGCCGGACAACGACGTCGACCTCGGCGGTGACGACGATCTCGGCATCGGCGGCGGCGACGACGACGGCGACCGCGACGAGTAAGGCTCGGCCGATATCGAATTCAGGAAAGGGCGCGGCGCTTCGGCAGCCGCGCCCTTTCTCGCTTCTGGGATAATTGCTTTCAACCCGCTCAGGCTGAGCTTGTCGAAGCCCCCTGCGGCGTGGCGCGAGGCCTCCATCCTTCGACAGGCTCAGGATGAGCGGGGTGAGTGGGGAAAGGTGCGGGAGCACTTTTCCACCCCTCATCCAAAAAATGACAGACCCGTGAAAATTTCCTCTTGCCAGCCCGGAGCAGCCCATCTAGAGGGCGGCCTCCCAAGCGGAGGCAAGTCAGAGCGACTGGCCGAAAGTGCGGGAAGCGGGTCGAACCTCCCAGGTCGATCCGATGAAGTGAATGGGGCCTTAGCTCAGCTGGGAGAGCGCCTGCATGGCATGCAGGAGGTCAGCGGTTCGATCCCGCTAGGCTCCACCATTTCACCGAGATAGCCTTTCAAAGTTTTCTTCGTTCGGTTATTTCGACATATCAGTTTCGCGGAAACGCGATACGCTGGCCGACGAGGTTTCGTCCGCCGGCGTTTTTCGCATAAGGTTTCCGTCACGCCGGTCAGCGAGGTTTCGCCCACCGGCGTTTTTGGCGTTCTGGCTGGCCCTGTGGCCCGCCGAAAGTGGAGTTAGGCATGTTCGACAGCCTTTCGGATCGTCTTGGCGGCGTTTTCGACAAGCTGCGTGGCCGCGGCGCGCTCAAGGAGCAGGACGTCCGCGATGCCATGCGCGAAGTGCGCATCGCGCTGCTCGAAGCCGATGTCGCGCTCCCCGTCGTGCGCCGCTTCGTCGACCAAGTCACCGAAAAGGCTGTCGGACAGTCGGTCCTGAAGTCGGTCACGCCCGGCCAGCAGGTCGTCAAGATCGTCAACGACGCGCTGATCGAGATGCTGGGCGGCGAAGAGACCGCCGAACTCGATCTCAACGCCGCGCCTCCGGTCGTCATCATGATGGTCGGCCTTCAGGGCTCGGGCAAGACCACCAGCACCGCCAAGATCGCCCGCCTCCTGCGCGAGAAGCAGGGTAAGAAGGTCCTGATGGCCTCGCTGGACGTCAACCGTCCGGCGGCGCAGGAACAGCTTCGCGTTCTGGGTGAGCAGGTCGGCGTTGCCACCCTGCCGATCATCGCCGGCCAGCAGCCGACCGAGATCGCCACCCGCGCGATGCAGTCCGCCCGCCTTCAGGCCGTGGACGTGCTGCTGCTCGACACTGCCGGCCGTCTCCACGTCGATACCCAGCTCATGGACGAGATGAAGGCGGTTGCCGCCATCTCGAACCCCCGTGAAACGCTGCTCGTGGTCGACTCGCTGACGGGTCAGGACGCGGTTAACGTCGCGCAGTCGTTCGCCGGCGAAGTCGATCTTACCGGCGTTGTGCTCACCCGTATGGACGGTGATGCGCGCGGCGGTGCGGCGCTGTCGATGCGTGCCGTCACCGGCAAGCCGATCAAGTTCGCGGGCACCGGCGAAAAGATGGAGGCCCTCGAGGTCTTCCACCCGAGCCGTGTTGCCAACCGCATCCTTGGCATGGGCGATATCGTCTCGATCGTCGAAAAGGCGGCCGAAGCGGTCAAGGTCGAGGAAGCCGAAGCGCTGGCCAAGCGCATGGAGCAGGGCAAGTTCGACATGAACGACCTGCGCATGCAGCTTAGCCAGATGCAGAAGATGGGCGGCCTTGGCGCTCTGGCCGGCATGATGCCGGGCATGAAGAAGGCCAAGGCGGCGATGCAGGCGTCCGGCATGGACGACCGCGTGCTGCTGCGCATGGATGCGATCATCGGTTCGATGACCCCGAAGGAGCGCATCAACCCCGCGCTGCTCAACGCCAAGCGCAAGATCCGCGTCGCCAACGGTTCGGGCACCAATGTCCAGGACGTCAACAAGCTGCTGAAAATGCACCAGGAGATGTCCAAGGCCATGAAGCAGATCAAGAAGATGGGCGGCCTCAAGGGGCTGGCCGCGATGTTCGGAAAGGGCGGTCTCGATGCCGCCATGCCCGGCCTTGGTGGGGGCCTGGGCGGCGGCGGTCTTGGAGGCGGCGGTATGCCGGGCCTCGGTGGCCCCGATCTCGGCAAGTTTCTTAAGAAGTAATTTTTGAAGATTTGAAGGAAAGGTAGAGCAATGTCCGTTTCGATCCGTCTGTCGCGCGGTGGCGCGAAGAAGCGTCCTTACTACAAGATCGTCGTCTCCAACTCGCGCGCTCCGCGCGACGGCAAGTATCTTGAGCAGGTCGGCACCTACAACCCGATCCTCGCCAAGGACGACGAAAACCGCGTCCGTCTGGTCGAAGACCGCGTGCGTTACTGGCTCGGCGTTGGCGCTCAGCCGACCGACCGCGTTGCCCGCCTGCTCGACAAGGCCGGCATCAAGGAACGCGCTGCTACCGTGAACGCCAAGAAGGGCGAGCCGGGCCAGAAGGCCAAGGACCGCGCCGAGGAAAAGGCCGAGAAGCTGCGTGAAGCTGAAGAAGCTGCCGCCGCTGCTGCTGCCGCTCCGGCCGCTGAAGAAGCGCCTGCTGAAGCAGCTGCCGAGGAATCGACCGAAGCCTAAGCTTCAGGTCGGATCCAGATGGCAGGTCAAGACCGCCCCGTCACGCTCGCTGCCATCACTGGCGCGCACGGCGTGACGGGCGAGGTTCGCCTCAAGCTGTTCGGTGAAGGCGTGGCGGCGCTCAAGCGCTACCGCGCCTTTAACGATTCCACCCTGACGCTCGCCAAGCTGCGCGATGACGGGAAGGGCGGCGCGATTGCGCGTTTCGAGGAAGTGCCGGATCGCACGGCTGCCGAGAAGCTGCGCGGGACCGCGCTTACCGTCCCGCGCGCGTCGATGCCGGAACTGGAGGAAGGCGAGTATTATCACGCCGACCTGCTGGGGCTGCGCGCCGTCTCTGACGCGGGTGACGAACTCGGCATCTGCGTCGCGGTCGAGAACTTCGGCGCGGGTGACGTGATCGAGATCGAGCGTCCGGTGGGCGAGGCTGGCCAAGGGACCGGGAAGCGGCGCCGCTTCATGGTGCCGATGACCTCCGCCGCCGTTCCCGAATGGGATAACGAACGCCTGGTCATCACCGCCGTCTTTGCGGAAGAATGAACGAAAGGCCGCCCTTCGGGGCGGCCTTTTTGTTTCAGGTGAGGGCAGCCCGGGTACATAAGCGGGCCGCTTCGAAGGGCGTCTGCGGGCAGTCTATCGCGAGCACCAGCGGCGCCACCATGCCCAGGCTTGCCCCGGCAAGAACGCCGCCGATGACGCCGAGCGATGTCAGGCGGGCCTTGCGGGCCAGCTGCGTTTCCGGTCCGCACCGTTCCGGGCCGCACTGTTCCGAGCGGGGCTGCTGCGGCGCCCGGCGGCGAAGGCGGGCCGCGATCTTCCTGGCCCTCTTGGCAAGGCCGCGATCGAGTTCTTCGGAAAACCGGTCGTGCCCGGCATTCCACTGCTGCATGAAGTGTTGATCCTGCATTGTCCGGTTCCTCCATCCAATGGTTGGAATGTGCCGGATCGACCTTCGCCAGGCCAACAAAGCCTCTGGCATGAGCTATAAGGCTGCCTTATCATCCCGCGATGGATCGGCTTCCTCCCCTGACTGCCATTCGCGCTTTCGAAGCGGCAGGGCGGCATGAGAATTTCTCGCGCGCGGCGGAAGAGCTGGCAATGACGCAGGCGGCGGTTTCCTACCAGATCCGGCAGTTGGAGGATCGCGTCGGCAAACCGCTGTTCGTGCGTGAAAAGGGCAGGGTGCGCCTCTCCGACGTCGGGCGGCGCCTGTTGCCTGCACTCACCGGTGCCTTCGCATCGATGACCGACGCCTTCGCCGCAGTGTGGAGCGAGGATGAAGACGTGCTGTCGCTCAATGCCTCGGTTTCGATCGGCGCGAGCTGGTTGAGCGAGCGGATCGGCCGTTTCCAGTTGCGCCATCCCGATCTGGCGGTGCGCATGTCGCTCAGCAACGAAGTCGTCGATCTGGCGACCTCGCCTTACGATGTGGCAATCCGCGTGGGTTACGGCAAGTGGGACGGGCTGCGCGCCGATTTCCTGTTTCGTCAGCATTTCTCCCCGATCTGCGCGCCGGTTTTTCTCGAAAGGAACGCCATCGAAAAACCGGAAGACTTGTTGTCCGTAGAGCGATTCGCACCGAACGACCGTTGGTGGGCCGGCTGGTTCGCCGTTAACGGCATCGGCACACCGCCGCCGCCGCGTACCGGGATCGTCTTCGACAACCAGCTTCAGGAAGCGACGGCGATGCGCGAAGGATTCGGCATTGCGCTGATGTCTCCGCTGTTCTGGCGTGCGGAACTGGACGCAGGGCGCCTCGTGCAACCTTTCGGGACGCTCTATTATCCTGGTCCGGCGCAATGGCTGGTTCATTCGGAAAGCCGCGCGGGCGTCCGCAAGATCGAGCGTCTGCGTGAATGGCTGCGCGAAGAGATCGCGATCGACCGGGCTTTCCTGCCGGCGGAAGTCTGGGAACCGCTCTGAACGGCGAAATTCGGTGCTTTCCCCTTGCCGCCGGCCCCAATTTGGGCTTTGCGCGGGGGCATGACTTTCAACGCCACCGTCCTCACCCTCTACCCGGAGATGTTCCCCGGCACGCTCGGCGTCAGCCTTGCGGGCAGGGCGTTGGCGGAGGGCAAGTGGGCCATGAACCCCGTCCACATGCGCGATTTCGCCTCCGACAAGCACCGCACCGTGGACGATACGCCCGCAGGCGGCGGTGCGGGCATGGTGCTGAAGGTGGACGTTCTGGCCGCTGCAATTGACCACGCCCGTTCGATCAATCCCGATGCGCCGATCATCGCGATGACCCCCCGCGGCAAGCCGATCTCGCAGGCACGCGTGCGCGAACTGGCGGACGGCCCCGGCGTCACCATCCTGTGCGGCCGCTTCGAAGGTTTCGACGAGCGCATCTTCGCGGGCCGTCAGGTGGAAGAGATGTCGGTGGGCGATGCGGTGCTCTCGGGCGGCGAACCCGCGGCAATCCTGCTGCTTGACGCTTGCATTCGGCTGCTTCCCGGCGTAATGGGCGCGGCTTCCAGCGGGACCGAGGAATCGTTCGAGGACGGTCTTCTCGAATACCCGCAATATACCCGGCCCACCGAATGGGAAGGGCGCACGATCCCTGAAGTGCTGCGATCGGGGGATCATGCGAAGATCGCCGCCTGGCGGAAACAAAAGGCGGAGGAAGATACACGGTCACGCAGGCCGGACCTTTGGGAACGTCGCAGTGACGTTCGGGGCCAGTCTGCCTCTGGTGCGCGGCGCAAAAACGAGGACTTAGGTTCATGAACCTGATTCAGCAGATCGAGGCCGAGGAAATTGCCAAGGCCGCCAAGGATATCCCGACCTTCCGTCCGGGCGACACCGTCCGCGTCGGCGTGAAGGTGGTTGAAGGCACCCGCACCCGCGTCCAGGCTTACGAGGGCGTGTGCATCGCGCGCTCGAACCGTGGCATGGGTTCGAACTTCACCGTCCGCAAGATGAGCTTCGGTGAAGGCGTGGAGCGCGTATTCCCGCTCTACTCGCCGAACATCGATTCGATCACCGTTGTCCGTCGCGGCGTCGTGCGTCGTGCGAAGCTGTACTACCTGCGTGGTCGTACCGGCAAGCGCGCCCGCATCGCCGAGCGCCGTGTCAACGACGCCCAGGCGTAAGCTGCGGCCATGTGTCCGGCTCGTCAGGGCCGGGCAACTTGAGAGGCGGTTCGTTTTCGAACCGCCTTTTTTGTGCCTCGCGGCCGCGATCGGTAGGCGATTGATTCTGCTATGCGATTCCGAGAGGCCCGACGAAGCGGAAATATCGGAAGCTCCAGCAGCGTACGGCTCGTCGCAGAACGGCGGTTGCATGGCCGATGCTGCGCTGCACAAATCAGCATTTGTCATCTGAATGGCGGAAAAACGCGATAAAGTGCCCGTTTCCGCCATGTTTAGCCTTTGACAGCGCGGGTAAAAACGGCTCAATTCCGTCGCGTTTAGAGGCGAATCCGAATATCCCGTCACATCCGATTCAAATGAAAGGTTAGGGGGTACCCATAATGAACAAGAACGATCTTATCAGCGCCGTTGCAGACTCGAGCGGTCTTACCCGTAGCGATGCCACCAAGGCTGTCGAAAGCGTGTTCGACGCAGTCACCGGCGCGCTGAAGGCTGGCGACGAAGTTCGCCTCGTCGGCTTCGGCACTTTCTCGGTCGCCAAGCGCAAGGCCTCGACCGGCCGTAACCCGCGCACCGGCGAACCCATGGAAATCAAGGCTTCGGCTCAGCCGAAGTTCAAGGCCGGCAAGGGCCTCAAGGACGCTGTCAACTAAGCATCCTTGCAGCCTGCTACGCCTCGCAGGCTGAACATGATTACGCCGCGCTGACCTTCGGGTCGGCGCGGCGTTTTTCGTTTTGGAGCGCGGGAAGGTTCCTGCGGGCGGGTCGTGCCTACCCGCAGGATCTCGCGATCAGGGTGCCAGTTTGACGAGCGCCGTGGGGGCTGCCGCGGTCCGGGCATTGATCGTCCAGACCAGCGCCTTGCCGCCCGGAGCGGTCCGGGGGCCTTCGTCGGTATTGTTGGCCAGGATTTCCCCATCGGTGGTCAGGGTGAATGTGCCGTCCGCAGCGGTGGTGCCGGGTGTCGCATCCGAACCGCCCTTTTCCTGCGCGAGATCGCTCATCATCGCGCCCATGCCCGCTGCACCGCCCTGAGGGCCGAATGAAGGTGCATCCATCCGCACCGAGCCGTCGCGCCGCAGCGTGAGCTGGACGAAGCTGTTGCTCATCGCAAAGCCTTCAATCGTCGGGAACGCGAAATCGTGGTCGAGGCGGCCGGTCGTGGCGAAATCGACGTCGAACTTGCCGTCGCCGACATAGACCACCTTGTTCCAGCCCGTCTGGCGGCGCAGCTTTTCGGCTATCTGCTCGCCGGCCTTCGGATCGCTGGGATCGAGGCCGCCAGTCAGCATCTGCGCGGCCTGGGCGTCGTTCTTCCGCTTTTCCTCGGTGGATTTTTCCCAGTCGGTCTTCTGCTGGGCAAGTTCCTCCTCGGTGCAAGGGCGATCGTTGTAATCCTCATCGTGACAGGCTTCGGGCTCGAAGGCCTTGGGTTTGGACATCTGGAGCGGCACCATCACGATCTCGCCCGCATAGCGGAACGAGAACGTGCGATTCTTGCGCAAGTCCAGGGTGGACGTGAACTTGCCCGGCGCAAAGATGCAGGCTGCGGCCAGCAGGGCCAGGGCTGTGACGCCCAGGCCGGCGACCAAGCGGCGCCCCAGAGGACGCCGTTCTATTCGGTTCATGATGAGTGCCCCTTCGATGTTCCGCGTTACAGCGGGCGCGTCGCCGCAGCGTAGAGCGCGATGGCGGCCGCGTTGCTGACATTGAGGCTTTCCATCGCCTCGCTAATCGGCAACTTGGCGATGGCGTCGCAGTGCTGGACGATATTGTGGCGCATGCCGTCACCCTCGGCGCCCAGAACCAGCGCGACCGGCCCGGTGGGGAGAGCCTCGCCCAGGGTCGTCGTCGCTTCGCCGTCCAGGCCGATGCGCCAATATCCGGCTTCGGCGATCTCTTCGAGCGCGCGGGCGAGATTGACGACGCGAACCCAGGGGAGAATTTCCAGCGCCCCGGATGCACTCTTGGCCAACGTTCCCGATTCGGGCGGCGCATGGCGGTCTTGCGTCACTATGGCGCAGGCGTTGAAGGCGGCGGCCGAACGCATGATGGCGCCTACGTTGTGTGGATCGGTTACCTGATCCAGCACGACCACCGGGCGCGAGGGATCGCCTTCGAGAACGTCATCGATGAAGATATCGTCCAGCGGGGCGCATTCGAGCACGAGGCCCTGGTGCGGCGCGTCCCGCGCGACCAAGCGCGCGAGATCGGCGGGCTGGGCCCATTCCACAGGGAAATCGCTGGGAAGCTCTCCGTCCAGCGATTCGACGCCCTCGCGAGTGGCCCAGAGCTTGCGATGGCTGCGATTCGGGTTCTTGAGCGCAGCTTCCACGGCATGGCGGCCCCAAAGGCGAACCATGCCGGTACTGGCCCTGCCGCTGCCACGGCCGTTCTTCATACGGCCCGCACGGCCCCGAAGGGGCTTGCCGGAGCGTCCGCCCGCGCGGTCGCCGTCTTCCCGGTCGCCACGATTGCTCATTAAAAATGTCCTTATTCGAAAAAACTATGCCGCTCCTGCCATTCCCCCCATTGACAGGCAAGGCCGGGTTCTACATAGGCGCGCTCCTCGGCAGCGAGGCTCTGGTTTCGGAGCTTCAACACAACGGGTTCTTCGATAGAGGAACCCCCGCCAGTAACTGGTGTGGACAGGTGGCCGAGTGGTTAAAGGCAGCAGACTGTAAATCTGCCCGTGCAAGCGTACGCTGGTTCGAATCCAGCCCTGTCCACCACCGGTTCTCTTCAAAAGAGCATTCCCTTCGGGGACCCCGGAAACTATCCCCGTCATGAAATATCCCCGCCAGTCTCGGCGAATGGGAACGTGGTGCGCCCTCCCGGCATTGCGGGGGTGGTGTACAGTGACTAGAGGACGGTGATGCCCGGAGAAATTCTCGATAATCAGGGACGCGGCGAAGCGTCCTGGAGCTGGCCTTCCGTTCACCCGGAAGGTCGCAAGTTCGGCGCCATTGCCGCTGCCGTCGCCCTGACGGGCTGGATCGTGTTCGGTCCGCTGGTCGGTTGGCCGCTGGCGCTGCTCACGTTCTGCGTGCTGGCGTTCTTCCGCGACCCCGTTCGCGTGACGCCGCAGGACGATCGCTACATCGTCGCGCCCGCCGATGGCCTGGTGACGCTGATCGGCAAAGTTTCGCCCCCGCGCGAACTAACGGTCGAGGACGGCAGCGGATCGCAGCCGATGCCGACCGATCCGGTCACCCGCATCTCGATCTTCATGAGCGTCTTCGACGTCCACATCAATCGCAGCCCGATCGGCGGCACGGTGCGCCGGGTGATCTACATCCCCGGCAAGTTCCTCAATGCCGACCTCGACAAGGCGAGCGAGGAAAACGAGCGCCAGCATATCCTGGTCGAGCGCGGCGACGGCCTGCGCATCTGCTTCACGCAGATCGCGGGGCTTGTGGCGCGCCGTATCGTGCCTTTCGTGAAGCCGGGCGACATGATTGCTGCGGGCCAGCGAATCGGCCTGATCCGCTTCGGTAGCCGCGTCGACGTCTATCTTCCGGCCGGGGTCGAACCGAAAGTGCTCATGGGCCAGCGGATCGTCGCGGGTGAGACGGTACTGGCTGAACTGGGATCGGCGCCCGTGATCGAGGGCATTTCGCAGTGAGCGGCGAGCCCGGCGGAGTCCCGGGCGGCGGGCGCGAGGGCGAAGGCTCTCCCGTGCGTCGCCGCATCGCCGGCGGGCTGCCGATGCGCGTATTCGTTCCCAACGCCATTACCGCGGCCGCGCTCTGCTCCGGCCTGACCGGCATCCGGTTTGCGATCGGCGGAGACTATGAGCGAGCCGTCCAAGCCATCATCCTGGCCGGACTGCTCGACGGCATCGATGGCCGCGCCGCTCGTCTTCTCAAGGCCCAAACGCGCTTCGGCGCCGAACTGGACAGTCTGGCCGATTCGATTTCCTTCGGCGTCGCACCCGCGCTGATCGTCTACTTGTGGACGCTGCACCAGCTTCCGAGCATGGGGTGGATTGCGGCGCTTGCATTCGCGATCTGCTGCGTGCTGCGCCTTGCGCGGTTCAATTCCCGTCTCGACGAGCTGGATCAGCCGCACAAGCAGGCCGGTTTCCTGACCGGCGTACCCGCGCCGATCGGTGCGGGGCTGGCGTTTCTGCCGATGTACCTGTGGATCGCGACCGGGCTTTCGGAATTCACCAATCCGATCGCGGTCGGCATCTGGATGGTCATGATCGCCTTCCTGATGATTTCGAGCCTGCCCACGCTCAGCTGGTCGCGCATGCGTCCTCCGCCAAGCCTGCGCCTAGGTGTCATCGCTCTGGTCGGCCTGACCGTGGCGGCGCTGCTGACCGAGCCCTGGTTCACCCTGGCCGTCATCACCATAGCCTACTTGATCCTGATCCCTATCGGGATCGCCACTTATGCGAAAGTCAGGCGGCGAGCTCCGCGCCATACTCGGGCCATTCAAGGCCAGGACGTTCCGCCACAGTCCACTGCGACTGGCGACGCGGACGCACCGAACGGTCCTTTCTGAGCATGGAGAGCGCGGGCAGGGGCACGCGCTCCACCACTTTCCAGCCCAGCGCCACCGTATCGGTGCATTCGCGAAGCTGTGCCTGCAGCGCGCGCGCCGCGCCTGCATGGCGCAGCCAGCTTGCGGCAATGACATGGGCCGAGACATATGCGGCCACGGCAAACAGGCAGGCGGCGAAAGCAGTCATGACATTTCCTTTCGAACCGACATCCACAGTCCTTGCGGGGCGGAGAGTCGCGAGCCCTGTGGAGAGCTTGTGGAAAATCGAGAATCGTTCTATTAATGTTCCTGTGATGTTGTTGTTCTCAATTTGTTCTCATGCTGTCAAGCGGAAAACCGTCAGTTCGCAGCTGGCCGTCTGCATGATGCGGCAGGTTTCGAAATGAGCGGCTTCGAGATGAGCGGCGACGCACTGCTGGAACTGGAAGGGCTGCGCGACTGGTGCGATGCCAATCAGTTCGATATCGAGGAAATCGATGCGGCCGAACTGGTGCTGACCGATCGCGAGACCGGCAGCGTATGGTCGGTGTTCGGAGTGGACGACTGGATACAGATCAAGGGTCTGGTTCTGGAGGAAGTCGAGCCCGGTTCAGCCCTTTGCCTCACGCTCGCGCGGCTTCACGATCGCCTGCTGGGGTGCCGGTTCTCGATCGATTCGCAGCACGGTCTCGTCATCATCGTCGATCTCATGCCGTCCTGCCGGTCGGCGGCTGCCGTGGCTGAGGCGATCATGCAGATGCAGGCGATCATCGATCACACGAGCGAACTTCTCGAAGATGTCGTGGAACGAGAGATGGATGCGGACGACCGCACCATCGATCAGGCTTTCGGACTGGAAGGCTCGCGCCGTCTCCATTGACGAGATGCTGATAGGGCTGCGGGGATTGCGTGCATTCGGGCACCGGTCGATCGGGCGGGAGTCGATTTCCGTCGGCCCGCACTCTGGCTGGTGTGGCATGCGGGGCGGGAAGCGCCTTGCTGGTCCAGTTTCCGTTTCAGGCTGAGCAAAGCGGGCAGGGCGGTCCGGTAGCTTGTCCAGATCGTCATCATTGCGAAAGTGGCGGCGATCCCGAACAGGATGGATGAAACCGCATTCATCGACTGCGTCCTTGGTACTTGCCGCACCCCCATGGGCAATTGAGGTTCCAAGTCCCCGATTTTCCATCGCAGGATGGAAAGTGCTTCCCGGTGTGTAACCGTGGGGACTACCTTGTGGAAAAGCAGTGGAATAGGCTTCGTTTCCTGCGCAATTCCTCGGGAATGGCGGCTCTGCGACGAACTGCCTTGTGCGGGGGCTGGATTGGGGCTGGCCTTTTTCGTGAAACGGCGTTAAGGGCGGCCCCGCTTGAAAGGACAGTGCCGAATTCGCGGTACTTTACCGATTCGGGCAATCCACATGGAAAGCGCACATACCGGTGCTTTGGCGACAAGGGTCTTCGGACTTCCGCCAGGTTCCTGCTTTCCAGAGGCTCAAACCGGAAGGAATTATATTATGGCGGCTCCCGTCGTCACCATGCAGCAGCTCATCGAAGCCGGCGCACACTTCGGTCACCAGACCCACCGCTGGAACCCGCGCATGAAGCCGTACATCTTCGGCGCGCGCAACGGCATCCACATCATCGACCTGTCGCAGACCGTGCCCCTGATGGCCCGTGCGCTCGAGTTCATCTCGGCCACCGTCCAGGCTGGCGGCAAGGTGCTGTTCGTCGGCACCAAGCGCCAGGCTCAGGAGCCGATCGCCCAGGCTGCCCGCGCTTGCGGCCAGCACTACGTCAACCACCGCTGGCTGGGCGGCATGCTCACCAACTGGAAGACGATCTCGGGTTCGATCAAGCGCTTCAAGGCTCTTGAAGAGCAGCTTTCGGGCGACACCACCGGCCTGACCAAGAAGGAAGTCCTTCAGCTCACCCGCGAGCGCGACAAGCTTGAGCTGTCGCTCGGCGGCATCCGCGACATGGGCGGCATCCCGGACGTGATGTTCGTGATCGACGCCAACAAGGAAGACCTGGCCATCAAGGAAGCCAACGTTCTTGGTATCCCGGTCGTCGCCGTGCTCGACACCAACGTCAACCCGCAGGGCATCTCGTTCCCGATCCCGGGCAACGACGACGCCAGCCGCGCCGTGCGCCTGTACTGCGAAGCCGTCGCCCAGGCTGCCACCAAGGGCGGTCGTGACGCGATCGTGAACAGCGGTGCCGACATCGGTGCCATGGACGTGCCGGTTGCCGAAGAAGCTGCTGTCGAGGCCTGATAGGTCCGGCGACGACTCTTTCGTCATGGAATTGTCGCGCGCCGGGTCCAATGGGCCTGGCGCGCGTTAATTTTTGGGCCGCTGTGCGACCCGGGGAATTTTTGGGCCACTGTACGGCTCTGCAAATTTTAAGGCCATGGAACGTGGCTCCACCAAGCAAAAGGATTTGAGCGATGGCTTACACCGCCGCTGACGTGAAGAACCTGCGCGAGCGCACCGGCGCCGGCATGATGGACTGCAAGAAGGCCCTGGACGAAACCGGTGGCGATCTCGAAGCCGCCGTCGACGCACTGCGCGCGCGCGGTCTGGCTGCTGCCGCCAAGAAGTCCAGCCGCACGGCTGCCGAAGGTCTGGTCGGCGTTGCCGTCACCGGCACCAAGGGCGTTGCCGTCGAAGTGAACTCGGAAACGGACTTCGTTGCGAAGAACGACCAGTTCCAGGACTTCGTCCGCAAGACCACCGAAGTCGCTCTCGGCGTTTCGGGTGACGACGTGGAAGCGCTCAAGGCTGCTGCCTACCCGACCGGCGGCACCGTCGGCGACGCGCTGACCAACAATGTCGCGACCATCGGCGAGAACCAGCAGGTTCGCCGCCTGAAGACCGTCGAAGTCGCTCAGGGCCTCGTCGTTCCCTACATGCACAACGCTGCCGCGCCGAACCTCGGCAAGATCGGCGTTCTGGTCGCTCTCGAATCGGAAGCTTCGGCTGACGTTCTCGAAGCGCTCGGCAAGCAGATCGCGATGCACATCGCCGCTGCCTTCCCGCTGGCCCTCAACGCCGACGATCTCGACGCCGAGCTGATCGAGCGCGAGCGCAAGATCGCCCAGGAAAAGGCTGCCGAATCGGGTAAGCCCGAAGCCGTGCAGGCCAAGATGGTCGAAGGCGCGATCGCCAAGTACGCCAAGGAAAACGCGCTGCTCTCGCAGGTCTTCGTCATGGACAACAAGACCCCGATCCAGCAGGTCGTCGACCAGGCCGGCAAGGAAGCCGGTGCCAAGATCGTGCTGAAGGACTACGTCCGCTTCCAGCTCGGCGAAGGTATCGAGAAGGAAGTCACCGACTTCGCAGCCGAAGTGGCTGCTGCTGTCGCCGGCTGATCCTTCACGGATACCGCAATAAGAAAAGGGCCGGGGAGCTATGGCTTCCCGGCCCTTTTTCTATGGCTTTTCGCGGCTTCAGTAGGCTGCGGTAAAGCGCGCGCGGCTGTGCTTGTGGACTTCCAGTTCGTCGATCATGGCGATGGCGTAGTCGGCGAAGCTGATCCTGCTCTCGCCCGCATCGTCGGTGACGAGCCGGTCTGTGCCCGGACGATAGGTGCCGGTGCGCGGGCCTTCGAAGATCAGGGCGGCGGGGGAGAAGAAGGTCCAGTCGACGTCATCGACTTGCTTCAGCGCGTCGAGGAAAGTGATGCCGCCCATGGCGAACGGCTTCCATTCCTCGGGGAAATCGGGCGAATCGATGAGCCGCTGGCCGGGTGCTACCTCTAGGCTGGCTGCGCCGCCGGTGACGAGAAGGCGCGGAACGCCGGCCTTGCGGATCGCGGAAAGCAGGGTTTCGGCCGGAACGTCGAAATGCAGCGCGCTGATGACGGCATCGCCGCCGGAGATGAGCGCGCTCAGCGCTGCGGGGGCGGAGGCGTCGCCCGCCTGTGCCGTTACGCCGGGTGCTGCGGCGATTTTCTCGGGGTTGCGTGCTATGGCGAGAACTTCATGACCGCGTGCGGCGGCTTCCTTGGTTATTTCCGATCCGGCACGGCCGCTGGCGCCCAGGACTGCGATCTTCATTGCGAGAATTCTCCAGTGGTTTCCAATAGTGACCAGGTGTGTCATGGAGTGCATCCATGCAAGAAGGCACTTTCATCGCACCGGGTTACCCTGAGGAAACCGCGCAAAGGACGCCGGACGTCTATGCGGCCAATTGCCCGACCAGGCAGTTGCTCGACCGCATTGCCGACAAGTGGAGTGTGTTGATCCTGACGACGTTAGGCACGAGTAGCGGAGAGATGCGTTTCAATGCCCTGAAGCGGCATATCGACGGCATCTCGCAGAAGATGCTCAGCCAGACGCTGCGTTCGCTGGAACGGGATGGGCTGGTTACGCGCCATGTCGTGCCGACGGTTCCGGTAACGGTCGGCTATGCGATAACGCCGCTGGGCCGCGAACTGCTCGATGCGCTTCAGGCCATGATCGACTGGGCGGAGCGCCGCATGGCCGAGGTCGCCCGGTCGCAGATCGCCTATGACTTGAGGGAGCGGGAACTGGCGGAATTCTTTCTCTGAGAGGCGTTGTTGGCGCAAGTATGGATCGGTCTTCCGTGATGCATCCTCCCGGACGATCTGCTCTTAAGCCATACCTCTGAAAGGGTAGTCCGAAGGATCGGGCTGCTCGGCCGCGCTCTTCCACAAGCTCGCCCCTTGGCAAGCCGCCCCTGCGCTCCTAAAGCCGGGCGGCCTGGAATTGGGCAACGTGCCCAGAGGAGATTGTGCGGCCATGAGTTCTTCCCCCTACAAGCGCGTCCTGCTCAAGCTGTCGGGCGAAGTCTTGATGGGAAGCCAGCAGTTCGGGATCGACCCCGAATTCGTCACCGAGCTCGCCAAGGAAGTGAAGGCCGCCAAGGAAACCGGCCTGGAGATCTGCCTCGTCATCGGCGGCGGCAACATCTTCCGCGGCATGGCCGGCGCGGCGCGCGGCATGGACCGTGCGCAAGCCGACTACATGGGCATGCTGGCCACCGTCATGAACGCCCTGGCGATGCAGAACGCGCTCGAGCAGCTCGGCGTCGAAACCCGCGTGCAGTCTGCCGTTCAGATGGATCAGGTCTGCGAGCCGGTGATCCGCCGCCGCGCCGAGCGCCATCTTGAAAAGGGCCGCGTCGTGATCTTCGCGGCAGGCGTGGGCGCGCCTTATTTCACCACCGATTCGGGCGCTGCCCTGCGCGCCGCCGAAATGCGCTGCGATGCCCTGCTCAAGGGCACCAGCGTAGACGGCGTCTACGACAGCGACCCCAAGACCAACCCGGACGCCAAGCGTTACGATTCGGTCGATTACGACACCGTCCTCGCCGACAACCTGAAGGTGATGGACGCTTCCGCCGTGGCCCTGTGCCGCGACAACTCAATCCCGATCGTCGTGTTCTCGATCCGCGAGAAGGGCAATCTTGCCACCGTTCTCGCGGGCGGCGGCACCAAGACGGTCGTCCAGAAAGGAGCCTGACACATGGCGAAGTATGACAAGGCGGACCTCGAACGCCGCATGACCGGCGCGATCGAAGCGCTGAAGCACGATCTTTCGGGCCTGCGCACCGGCCGCGCCAACACCGCGCTGCTGGAGCCGATCATGGTCACCGTCTACGGTGCCAACACCCCGATCACCCAGGTCGCCACGATCTCGGCGCCCGAGCCGCGCATGCTTTCGGTGCAGGTCTGGGACAAGTCGAACATCGGCCCCGTCGAAAAGGCGATCCGCTCGGCCGGTCTCGGGCTCAACCCGATCAACGACGGCAACACGCTGCGCCTGCCGATCCCGGATCTGACCGAGGAACGCCGCAAGGAACTCGCCAAGCTCGCCAGCTCCTATGCCGAGAAGGCCCGCGTCGCCGTGCGCAACGTGCGCCGCGACGGCATCGAGAACCTGAAGGCCGACGAGAAGAAGAAGGAAATCTCGGAAGACGACCGCAAGCGCGGCGAAACCGAAGTCCAGAAGCTGACCGACGACATCATCAAGCAGCTCGACGACGTGTTCGGCGCCAAGGAAAAGGAAATCCTCGGCAAGTGAGGCCTCTCGGCCCCGATTCGAGGAACGCCTGATGGCCAAGAGCGAACCCGTTTCCGCGCGCCACGTTGCCATCATCATGGATGGCAACGGGCGCTGGGCGAAAAAGCGCCATTTGCCGCGCGCGCTGGGCCACCAGCGCGGCGTGGAAGCCGTGCGCCGCGTCGTGCGCGGGGCACGCGAGATGGGGCTGGAAGCGCTGACACTCTACGCCTTCTCCACGGAGAACTGGCGTAGGCCCGAGGAAGAGGTCTCCGACCTCATGAGCCTGATGAAGCGCTTCATCCTCTCCGATCTCGATGAGTTCGCGGCCGCCGGTGTCCGGCTCAAGATTATCGGCGATTACAAGGCTTTCAAGCCCGATGTCGTCGAACTGGTCGAGGGTGCGGTGGCGAAGACCGCCGCCAATACCGGCACGACGCTCGCCGTGGCGCTGAACTACGGCTCGCAGGACGAGATCGCCCGTGCTGCCACCAAGGCTGCGGCCAAGGGACCGATCACGCCCGAGACGATCGCGGCCGAGCTGGACACGGCGGACCTGCCGCCGCTCGACCTGCTGATCCGCACGTCTGGCGAAGTGCGCCTGTCGAACTTCCTGCTCTGGCAGGCGGCCTATGCCGAAATGATGTTCACCGAAGTGCTCTGGCCGGACTTCACTGCCGAACATCTGCGCCAGGCCCTCGAAGACTTCATTTCCCGCGAGCGGCGTTATGGCGGACGCTGATCCGGCCAGGAAGAAGTCCGACCTCGGGGTGCGGACGGCTTCTGCGGCGGTCATGCTGGTCGTGGCCGGTGGAGCCCTCTGGCTCGGCGGCGTGGTCTGGACCGCGTTCGTCTGTGCCGTGGCGCTTGGCGTCCTGTGGGAATGGGTCCGCCTGGCGCGCGGCGGCACGCAGCATCCCGGCGAACGCGCTGCCTTCAATTTCGGCGGCATGCTCTATGTCGGCATCGGTGCAGCGATGCTGCTGTTCCTGCGCAATCCGGCCTTCAGTCTGGCGCCGCTGCTGACGGTGCTGCTGGCCGTAATCGGCGTGGACGTGGGCGCCTACTTCACCGGGCGTAGCCTCGGCGGCCCCAAGATCGCGCCGTCGATCAGCCCGTCCAAGACCTGGTCGGGCCTGCTGGGCGGGGTGCTTGGCGCCACGCTGGTGCTCTTCGGTGCGGCACGGTTCTGGCAGGAAGGGCTGCTCTCGGTTCATCCGCAAGGCAATGCCGCCGATGCGCCTGCCTGCTTTGGCATGCAGCCCTGCTGGTATCTCACCGCAAACGCGCTGCCGCTCTTCCTGACCTGCCTGCTCACCGGCATTCTGGTCGCCGTCTGCGCGCAGGCGGGCGATTTCTTCGAAAGCTGGATGAAGCGCCGTGCCGGGGTCAAGGATTCCGGCAATTTCATTCCCGGCCATGGCGGTTTCTTCGACCGTCTCGACGGCTTGCTGGCCGTGCTTTTCGTGCTAGGCCTGATGATCCTTTTCCAGCCGCGATGACGACCATGCGTACCATTTCCATTCTCGGAGCCACCGGCTCCATCGGCGCATCGACGCTGGACCTCGTTCGCCGCAATCCCGCCGACTGGCGCGTCGTCGCGGTGACGGCCAACGGCAATGTTGCCGAACTGGCCAGGCTGGCCGTCGAATTCTCCGCAGAACTCGCCGTTGTCGCCGATGAGGCGCGTCTTCCCGATCTGCGCGAGGCTCTTGCCGGAACCGGCATCGAGGCTTCGGGCGGCGCTGCGGCGCTCGTGGAAGCGGCAGCGCGCGGCGCCGATGTTACCGTTGCGGCCATCGTCGGCTGTGCGGGTCTCGCACCGACGATGGCGGCGATCGAGCAGGGCGGCGTGATCGCGCTTGCCAACAAGGAAGCGCTCGTCTCGGCGGGCGAAGTGATGACGGCGGCGGTGGAACGCCACGGCGCGACGCTGCTGCCGATCGATTCCGAGCACAACGCCATCTTCCAGTGCCTTCAGGGCAACAGCCTGGACCATGTCCGCTGGATCACGCTGACTGCCAGCGGCGGGCCGTTCCGCGACTGGTCGCTCGACCGGCTGACCCTGGCGACGCCCGCGCAGGCGATCAAGCACCCGAACTGGGACATGGGCGCGAAGATCAGTGTCGATTCGGCGACGATGTTCAACAAGGGCCTCGAGCTGATCGAGGCGCATTACCTGTTCCCGGTCGGCCTCGACAAGTTGCGGATCATCGTCCACCCGCAGTCCGTCGTACACTCCATGGTCGAGTACCGGGATGGGTCCACTCTGGCGCAGCTCGGGCCTTCCGACATGCGCGTGCCGATCGCTTCGGCACTGGCCTGGCCGGAGCGTATGAATACGCCCTGCGCACCGCTGGACCTCGCCGAAATCGGTGAACTGACGTTCCGCAAGCCGGACGAAGTGCGCTTTCCTGCAACCCGTCTCGCGCGTGAGGCGGCAGAGGCCGGCGGCGGCATTCCCGCCGTGCTCAATGCCGCGAACGAAGTGGCCGTGGCGGCCTTCCTCGGCGGTCAGATCCCGTTCACGCGGATCGCTGCACAAGTCGAGGACGTGCTCGGCGCCTACTCGCCGCCCGCGCCTGCGAGCCTGTCGGACGTACTTGCGGTTGACGGCGAGGCGCGAGCAAGGGCAAGCATGCTGGCCGGGACTGCGTGACGATACGCGGTCCGAAGAGGATTCCCTGAATAGTGACCGCATCGCCGAACCTGCTGACGACGATTTTCGCATTCCTGCTGGTGCTGGGGCCGCTCGTGCTGATCCACGAGCTTGGCCACTATCTGGTCGGGCGGCTGTTCGGCGTGAAGGCGGACGCTTTCTCGATCGGCTTCGGCAAGGAGATTGCAGGCTGGACCGACAGACGCGGCACCCGCTGGAAGCTCTCGGCGCTGCCGCTGGGCGGTTATGTCCAGTTCGCGGGCGACATGAACCCGGCCTCGGCGCCCGGCGCCGGGGAGGACGGGCTGACGGCCGAGGAACGCGCGAAGACCTTTCATGTGAAGCCGCTGTGGCAGCGTGCGCTCATCGTCTTTGCCGGGCCGCTGACCAATTTCGTGCTCTGCGTGCTGATCCTGGCGGGCTTCGTCTACGCCCATGGGCGGCTGATCGCCGACCCCGAAGTGGTCGGCTTTTCCGAGACCTCGGCCGCCAAGGCGGCAGGGATGCAGGTCGGGGATCACATCGTCTCGATCGACGGCAACCGGATCGGCAGCGTCACGGACATACCGGAGCATACGGTCTATTATCCCGGGAAGACCGTGGAAGTCGTAGTGCAGCGCGAAGGCAGCACCGTGGTTCTGCCGGTCAAGCTGGCGAACGACGAAGTCAGCGACGATTTCGGCAACAAGGCGAGGATCGGGGATCTTGGCGCCGACTTCGCAGTGCCGGTGGTGAGCGGCTTCACGGCAGATTCTCCGGCAGAGCTGGCAGGCATGAAGCTGGGCGACCGGATCGTCGCAGTCGGTGAAACCCCGATCAGCAGCTTCCGCGAGGTGCCGCCGCTGATCATGCCCCGGCCGGGCGCAAAAACCACCATAACCGTCGTTCGCGAGGGTCAGGCCCATGTCCTGCCCATGACGATAGGATCGGCCGTCCAGGAGGATGCCAAGGGCGTCAAGGCAACCGTCGGCCGGATCGGCGTGGAATCGGGTTTCGGGCGTCTCGAACCCGTGGGCGCGGTTCAGGCGCTGGGTATCGGCGTCGATCGCAGCTTTGCCCTGATGGGCACCATCGTCACGGGTATTCGCCAGATTCTGACCGGCGATCGGTCCGTTCGCGAACTCGGCGGGCCGATCAAGATCGCCAAGTATTCGGGCGAACAGTTTTCGCTCGGATGGGAGCCTTTCGTGGGCTTCGTGGCGATGATCTCGATTAACTTGGCATTCATCAATCTCCTGCCAATTCCTGGTCTGGACGGTGGGCATCTGGCTTTCTACGCGGCTGAACTGGTCCGTCGTAAGCCTCTTGGTCTTCGCAGTCAGGAATGGGCGATCCGCACCGGGGTGGCACTCGTGCTGGCCCTGATGCTGTTTGTCACTGTCAACGATCTGGCATCGCTCCCGATTTTCGGGGGATAGCCTGGAGAATTCGTCAGCCATCACATTTCCGCCGGGATTGGCTGCTTGATTGGACGTCGTCCATCAGGCAGATGGGCGCGATTGTCCGTCATCATGATGGGCAGCCTGGCGGGTCGGTCGAAGTCCTCGCGAAAGCGAATACAGGAATTTGCGTAGAATGATCGGATTGGAAATGGGCCGCAGCACTGACGCTCGCCGTGCGCCGCACCTTGCAGCAGTGCTCTTGGGGACGACCATCCTTGCAGGCGCGCCGGGCATTGCCCTTGCGCAGGACGCAGCCACTGCTCCGGCCCCTGTCGCTGCGCCCCCCGTTGCCGCACCTGCAGTCGAAGCCGGCGAAACGATCCAGACGATCCAGGTCACCGGCGCCGAGCGCCTCGAACCGCAGACCGTGCTGTCCTATATCCAGCTTCGCGTCGGTCAGCCCTATACCAAGGCTTCGGGCGACGCTGCCCTGAAAGATCTCTACGCGACCGAGCTGTTCTCGGACGTGCAGGTCAGCAACGACAAGGGCGTCGTGACCATCCAGGTCAAGGAAAACCCGGTCGTCAACCGCATCATCCTTGAAGGCAACAAGCGTATCAAGGACGACAAGATCCTGCCGGAGATCAAGGTTTCTCCGCGTCAGATCTTCACCCGCTCGAAGATCCGCGCCGACGTTGCCCGCATCATCGAACTCTACAAGCGCCAGGGGCGCTACGCGGCGACCGTCGAGCCGAAAATGGTCATGCTTGACCAGAACCGCGTCGACATCGTCTTCGAGATCACCGAGGGCGATAAGTCGAAGGTCCGCCAGATCAACATCATCGGCAACGAGCATTTCTCCGACGGAGACCTGCGCAGCCAGATGGTGACCAAGCAGGCCCGCTTCACGCGCCTGTTCAGCTCCGGCACCAGCTACGATCCCGACCGCATGGCGTTCGACCAGCAGAAGCTGCGCCAGTTCTACCTGACGCAGGGCTATGCCGACTTCCGCGTCGTCTCCGCCGTGGCCGAACTGACGCCGGACAAGAAGGACTTCATCATCACTTACGTGGTGGAGGAAGGAAAGCGCTACAAGTTCGGCGAAGTGAAGGTCGAGAGCCAGCTGCGCGACTTCGACGGCGAGAAGCTGGCGAAGAACCTGACGATCCATCAGGGCGACTGGTACGACGCAAAGAAGGTCGAAGACACGATCGAAGGCCTGAACGACACCGCCGGTGCCTTCGGCTACGCATTCGCAGACGTGCGCCCGCAGTACGATCGCGACAAGGAAAACCTCACCATGGGGCTGACCTTCGTGATCCAGGAGGCCCCGCGCGTCTATGTCGAGAAGATCGACATCAACGGCAACACGCTGACGCAGGACAAGGTCGTCCGCCGCGAGTTCCGTCTTGCCGAAGGCGACGCCTTCAACTCGCTCCAGGTCAAGCGGTCGACCAACCGCATCAAGTCGCTCGGCTACTTCCAGGAGAAGTTCGAGGTCGAGCAGAAGCCCGGCACCGCTGAAGACCGCATCGCGCTGGAAGCCAACGTCGAGGAAAAGCCGACCGGCGAACTCCAGCTTTCAGCCGGTTTCTCCAGCCTCGAACGCTTCATCTTCCAGGCATCGATCCGGCAGCGCAACTTCCGTGGGCGCGGCCAGACGGTGGGCCTGTCGGGCAGCTATTCGTCCTATTCGAAGTCGATCGAGGCAAGCTTCGTCGAACCTTACCTGTTCGACAAGAACGTGTCGCTGGGCGTCGATATCTACCGCCGCGACTACAACAGCTTCCAGTACCTGAACTCGAACGACCGCAACACGACTTACGAACAGTCGACCACCGGCTTCCAGGTCCGCGCAGGCGTTCCGTTGACCGAGTATCTGACGGCGATCGCGCGCTACACGCTCAACTACGATGACGTGACCCTGGACAAGAACACCTATTATTCGATCGATTCCAACGGCGACTATACTTGCGATCCGCTGCGCGGCAGTCGCTATCTTTGCGATGCCATCGGCAAGCGCCTGAGCTCGATCCTGGGTGGATCGCTGATCTACGACAACCTCGACAACCGCATGCGGCCAACCCGCGGCGAGACCATCTCGCTCAACGCCGACCTCGCGGGCCTCGGCGGCGACGTGAACTACTATCGCCTCCGCGCCAATGCCGCGAAGTACTGGCCGCTGGGCAAGGGCTTCATCTTCTCGCTCCAGGGCGAGGGCGGCCTGATCAAGGGCTGGGCCGGCGACGACATCCGACTGACCGACCGCTTCTATCTGGGCGAACCCCAGATGCGCGGCTTCGGTATCCGCGGCGTCGGGCCTCGCGTGGTCCGGCAGTATTACACGGCGGACAGCGACGGCAATTACACGGTCGAAGCGCAGGATTACGATGACGCAGTGGGCGGCCGCTACTACTACATGAGCCGCGCCGAGCTGGAAATTCCGCTGGGCTCCGGCGCGCGTGAAATGGGCCTGCGTCCCTCGATCTTCGTCGATGCGGGTGCCGTCTGGTCCGTCAAGGCGCCTGCGCTGAACGATTGCAAGGCAGGCTGCTTCATCGGTTCTCGCGATTCCAACGGCAACCAGCTCTATACCGAGACCGCCGCAGACGGCACGCAGTCCACGACCACGAGCCCGACCAACTCGGCTACCGGCGCGGCTAACGTCGCGATCGGTTCGACCAACTATTTCACCGAAACCTTCTTGGGCAATACCTGGAAGCCGCGCGTGGCGATCGGTTTCGGCGTGAACTGGAACTCGCCTTTCGGCCCGTTCCGCATCGACATTTCCAAGGCGCTGCTCAAGTACGACGGCGACAATACCAAGACCTTCACTTTCAACGTGGGAACTCAATTCTGATGAACATGCTTCTCAAGTCCGCCGCTCTGGCCTCGGGCCTGGCGTTTGTCGCTCTGGCCCAGCCCGCGCTGGCGCAGGCCGTGCCCGCGTCGAAGGTGGCCGTGGTCGATCTCGACCGCGTCGCCCGCGAGTGCAACGCCTGCAAGACCGCCAACCAGGCGCTGCAGCAGCAGATCCAGACCTTCGAAGCCCGCCGCAACCAGCTGCAGACCTCGCTGCAGCCCGACGCGCAGAGCCTTGAAACCGCCGTCAAGGCCCTGAACGGCAAGCAGCCCGACGCCGCGCTGCAGACCCGCATCCAGGCCTACCAGCAGAAGGAACAGCAGGCCGGTCAGGAACTGCAGGGCCAGCAGCAGCAGATCCAGCGCAACCAGGCCTATGTCGGCCAGCAGATCCAGGCGCAGCTCCAGAACCTCTACAAGCCCGCGATGCAGAAGCGCGGCGCCAACATGCTGGTCGAAATGGGCCAGACGCTGGCCTACGATCCCTCGCTGGACATCACCACCGACGTCCTGACCGCGCTCAACGGCGCGCTGACCTCGATCAACACGACGGCTCCGGCGCCGCAGCAGCAGCAGCAGCCGGCTCCGGCGGCCTCGGGCCGCTAAGGCACGGCGGGTAGAGCGATGAGCGAGCCGACCGAATTCGTCTACGACACCGCGAAGATCCTGGCGGCTCTGCCGCATCGCTACCCGATGCTGCTGGTCGACCGTGTGGTCTCGTTCGATGAGAACGAGATCCACGCGGTCAAGGCCGTGAGCTTCAACGAGGACTTCTTCCAGGGGCACTTCCCCGGTCGTCCGATCATGCCCGGCGTGCTTCAGATCGAGGCGCTGGCGCAGGCGGCGGGCATCCTGGCGATCGAATCGCTCGGTCTCGCCGGGACCGGCAAGCTGGTCTATTTCATGGCGATCGAGGAAGCGAAGTTCCGTAACCCGGTGACGCCCGGCAACTTGCTCGACTTGCGCGCAGGCTTCATCCAGAAGCGCTCGCGGGTCTGCAAGTTCTGGGGCAAGGCCTCGATCGGCGACAAGGTGACGTGCGAAGTGCAGTTCACCGCCATGATTGCGGACGCCTGAGCGGGAACGCTTGATCCCGGGGGAAGGGCGTGCCTTCCCCTTGACCCTTGCATTTTCAAGGGCAGCGATGTAAGGGCGCCGCTTTCCGAAGCAGGCCGGTCGGAACCGGCCATATGCGAAGAGAGATACGACATGAAGGCCGATATCCATCCCGACTACCACACGATCACCGTCCAGATGACCGACGGCACGACTTTCCAGACCCGCTCGACCTGGGGCTCGGAAGGCGACACGCTGGTTCTCGACATCGATCCGACGTCGCACCCGGCCTGGACCGGCGGCAAGGCGCAGCTGCAGGACGGCGGCCGCGTTGCCCAGTTCAACAAGCGTTTCGGCGGTCTTTCGCTCAAGAAGAACTGAGCGAATCCGGTCACGAACGCGAAGAAGGCGGTCCTTTCGGGCCGCCTTTTTTGTTGCCTGAAGCAAACGTGACGGATCGGGCGACCCGCGCCGGACCGTTCAGGCCTCGATGCCGAGATCCATCAGGTCGTGCCAGTCGCGGCGGGCGGCAGGGACGGGGCGGACGAACTCCATGCCCGCGGCATCGCCGCGAACCCAGCGGACGATCGCCTGCAGGGCGGGTTCATCGTCGCCGATATCATTTCCAAGACGGATCGCGATAAAGGCACCCGGGCGAAGCCAGTCCGTAAGCCCGCGCACATTGCATCCGTGCGGCGAAATATCCGCCAATCGCACGGGAATGCTCTCGCCTCGCGCAGATTCCAGAACGGCGTCGTAGCGGACGGCATGGCGCTGCTCGCGGCGCCGATCGTCACGAACCCTTGGCGGGGTGGCCATGAGCCTTGCGAGCGGGGCGGTCACTATGCGATGTCCTTGGCGTACCGTTGGAAATTCGGAGCCATTTTCCGTCATTATCGTTAACGGACAGTCACCGCGGAAGGCCGCAGCGACTAAAAACCCTGGCTCGGGCTTATCGGCACCGGCCGGGACCATAAAGGCGCCGGGCAATCGGCGCGCAGTTGGAGAAGCGCAATGAAACATACTTTCCGCGGCCTGATCGCTTGCGGTGCCGTGCTCATGGCCGGAGCGGCCCTTCCGGCATCGTCGCTGGCACAGTCGACTGCGACTCCCGCCGTTGCCGCTGACGCGCCGAAGCTCCAGGCCCAGGTCGTCGGCCTCGACGGCAAGTCGCTGGGCACGGTCCTACTGCAGGAAACTCCGGCAGGCGTACTGGTCACCACCGATCTCAAGGGCATTCCGGCCGGCGATCATGGCTTCCACTTCCACGAGAAGGGCATTTGCGAGCCGGCGCAGAAGTTCACCACGGCCGGAGGGCATTTCACGGGCGGCGATCACAAGCACGGCCTGATGGTCATGGGCGGCCCCCATGGCGGTGACATGCCGAACCAGCATGTCGGTGCGGACGGCGTGCTCAAGGCACAAGTGCTCAATACCGGCGTGACGCTGGGCGCCGGGGCGAAGTCGCTGGGCGACGCGGACGGAACCGCGCTCGTCATCCATGCCGATCCCGACGACTACACCAGCCAGCCTGCCGGAAACGCCGGTGGCCGAATCGCCTGCGCGGTGATCAGCGCGCCGAAGTGAGCGTGATTCGCTGATTCGACCGGGAGGGGGCTTCGAACCTCTCCCGGTTCATCCCCAGGGGCGTTCGCGATACCACTGGGTGATCACGTACTTGAATCCCTTGCGGACTTTCATGGCGTGATGAAGCGTTGCGGCATTGAGCGAGCCGTCGGTTCTGCGGTTGTTCCAGGCTACCAGCTTGCCGCGTTCAGGCTGGATGAGCTTGTCGATCACCTTGAAGCGCGTCGCTCCGCCCGCTTCGACATCGTTCAGATAGATCATGAACGTCCAGGTGCGCTGCCCGGCGACCGAGCAGTACTTTTCGAAGTCCGCGTTGTTCGGCTCGAAATAGTCCGTATGCGCCTTGAACTCCTGGCCCACGGCGTAGCGCTGACCCTGAAGCGGCTCGGCATGGGCGATGTCGATTCCCGACAGGGCGGCGAGCTTGTCTGCCAGGGCGGCAACGATCGGATCGTCGCGGTAGAGATCGCAAGTGGAGCTGGTGCGGAAGGCATCGTCACCATTGTAGTTGGCGATCGTGGAGGGGCGATGCTGCGTCTCGATCATCGCGCACAGGGTCTCGCATTCCTCACCTGACAGGAAGTCGCGCAGGACGAAGAGGTCCAGACGCGAGGAGGGGAAGCGCTTTACGCCCGGATGGGCGAGCAGGATGTCCGTTGATGATTCGCCTGGAGCCTTCATGTGGCACCCTTAGCGGGGCGATCGTGGCGGGAAAATTGCATGAGTTTCGGTCCAGGGCAATTTTTTGCTTTTCAAGTCGCTCAACCTTGTGCAAAGGGCGCCCTCCGCACTGATCGCAAGATAGCGAGGCAGGGCGGACTTTCGGAAGATGCGGCGCAGGCTTCGCATTTTCCGTGTGGCGATTGTAGCTCAGTTGGTTAGAGCGCCGGTTTGTGGTACCGGAGGTCGTGGGTTCGAACCCCATCAATCGCCCCATTTCTCTCCTTTTCCATCGCTAGGTTGATCGCCCTCGCGCTTGCGGCTTTGCCCATTATTAGCTGCCGGGCGCCGAGCAAGGCCTTGCTCCCTGCTCTGCCCGCGATAGAAGCACTGCCATGCATGGATTTGCCAATCCCGCCCGCTTCCTACGCATCGCCCGCTGGCTGATGCCGCTTTGCATGGGCGCCGGATTCGTGGTCGCGTTCGGAGCGCTGGGCTGGGGCCTGTTCTTCGGACCCGCAGAACGCCTCCAGGGCGAAACCGTGCGAATCGTCTATCTTCATGTTCCTGCCGCCTGGCTCGGCATGGCTGGCTGGATGGGAATCGCCGCGGCCAGTTTCACGGAGCTGGTCTGGCGTCATCCACTGGCCGGGATCGCCGCAAGGGCCTGTGCGGTTCCGGGGGCGGTCTTCACCGCCGTCTGCCTGATCACCGGTTCGCTCTGGGGCCGTCCGGCCTGGGGCACCTGGTGGGTCTGGGATGGACGGCTGACCAGCATGCTGGTGCTGCTGTTCCTCTATTTCGGCTGGATGGCTCTCTCGCAGGCGAGCGAAGCCTCCGACGGCGGCAGGAACCGCGCGCCTGCCATATTCGGGCTGGTCGGCGCGGTGAACATTCCGATCATCCACTATTCGGTCATCTGGTGGAACAGCCAGCATCAGGCCCCCAGCATCACCGTGGGAAAATCGGCGATGGCGGGTGCCTTCCTCTGGCCGCTGCTGCTGGCGATGCTGGGCTTCACACTGCTGTTCGCGGGCTGCGTGCTGGCGCGGATGCGGGCGATCCTTGCGAACCAGCAGGCCGAAGCGCGCCTGCGCCGCAAGGCCCTGGGTGCGGCGTACTGAAAACCATGAAAGCGGGGGCGATCCGATGCGCGAGGCTCTAGACGCATGGACATTCGTGGCGGCGGCCTATGCCGTGGGCATAGGCGCGACGCTGGCGATGACGCTCTGGTCGCTACTGTCGATGCAGCGCGCCGAGAAGCGCCGCGACGATGCAAGGAAGCGCTGAAAACATGGCGCAGACGGAGAGAATGGCGAGAGGTACGGTTCAGGGCACGATCAAGGCGAAACACCAGCGGCTCATTCTGCTGGTGATCGCGCTGGTCGTGCTGATCGGCGCGGCCTTGCTGGCGGCTTGGGCGCTGCGCAATCAGGCCAGCTATTTCTATGTCCCGGCAGAGATCCAGGCCCATCCTCCCGAATCGGGGCGGGCCGTGCGGCTTGGCGGCATGGTGGCCAAAGGTTCGCTGAAAACCGAGGCTGACGGCGTGACCATCGCTTTCGCGGTCGAGGACGGAAAGGCCCGCGTGCCCGTGCGGTTCAAGGGGATCGTTCCCTCGCTCTTCGTCGAAGGATCGGGCGTCGTGGCCGAGGGGCACATGGGCGCGGGCGGCGTTTTCGAAGCCGACAATCTCCTGGCCAAGCATGACGAGAACTATGTGCCGCGCGAAATGAAGGACATGACCAGGGCGCAGGCCGAAAAAGTCATGCGCGAAACGACACGATGACGGCCGAACTCGGACTTGCCGCCCTGTGGCTGGCTGCGGCGCTGGCGGGGCTGCAACTGCTGGCCGGCGCGCTGGCGCTGGCCGGGCGGGGGACCTCCCTCGCCGGAATCGTCAGGCCGGTGGCGGTCGTGCAGGGCGTGCTTGCACTGGTTGCTTTCCTCTGCCTGATCGCGGTCTTCGCAGAGACGGACCTCTCCGTGAAACTGGTGGCGATGAATTCCCATTCGCTCAAGCCGCTGGTCTTCAAGATCGCCGGGGCCTGGGGCAATCACGAAGGCTCGATGCTGCTCTGGGTCACGGTCATGGGCATGGCGGGCGGCGTGGTGGCGCTGGTCGAGCGGCGCCTGCCGGAGCCGACGATCCTTGCGACCCTGGCCGGACAGGCCTTCGTCAGCCTCGGTTTCTATGCCTTCCTGCTGATCGCTTCCAATCCGTTCGAACGCCTGTTTCCGGTGCCGGAGGAGGGCAACGGACTCAACCCGCTGCTGCAGGATCTCGGTCTCGCCTTCCATCCGCCCACGCTCTATCTCGGCTATGTCGGCCTGTCGGTGGCCTTCAGCTTCGCCATCGGCGCGCTCGTGACCCGGCAGGTCGGACCGGCTTTCGCCCGCGCCATGCGGCCATGGGTTCTGGGCGCCTGGATCTTCCTGACGCTGGGCATTACCGCCGGTTCCTACTGGGCCTATTATGAACTCGGCTGGGGCGGCTGGTGGTTCTGGGACCCGGTCGAGAATGCCTCGCTCATGCCCTGGCTGGCGGCAACGGCGCTGCTCCATTCGGTGAGCGTGCTGGCCGCGCGGGACGCTCTTCGCGCCTGGACGGTCATGCTGGGGGTCGTGGCCTTCTCGATGTCGATGATCGGCACCTTCCTGGTGCGCTCGGGAATCCTCACCAGCGTCCATGCCTTTGCCGTGGATCCGCAGCGCGGTTCGTTCATCCTTGCCCTGCTGGCGATCAACATCGGCGGTGCGTTGACGCTCTTCGCCCTGCGCGCGGGCACGGTGACCGAGGGCGAGCGTTTTGCCCTGGTCAGCCGGGAAGGCGCGCTGGTGTTCAACAACGTGATGCTCTCGGCCATTCTCGGCATCGTGCTGTTCGGAACGCTCTATCCGCTGGTTGCGGAAGCCATGGGCGCGAAAGTCTCGGTCGGGCCGCCTTACTTCAATCCCATGGGCGCGCTGTTCGCCGTGCCGATGCTGGTGGTGCTCGCCATAGGACCGATGCTGCGCTGGCGGCGCGATTCGTTTCCGCGCATCGGACGCCAACTGGTGATCCCGACCATGCTGGTGGGCGCTGGGCTGATCGCCATGGTGGCGATCGGCGGTGTGGGAATCTTGCCGACTCTCGGCTTCGCACTGGCACTCGGCCTGGGCTGGGCCAGCGTTCTGCCGCTCAAGGGCCGCAACTTGCGCCGCACGCCGCTGCCGGTCTGGGGCATGGTGATCGCCCATTTCGGCATTGCCGTTTCCTTGCTGGGCATGAGCTGCGAAAGCGCCTTTTCGGTCGAGAAGCTGGTCGCGATAAAAACCGGCGATGCAACGGGTGTCGGCCCCTGGCAGATCAAGCTGGACGCGGTTCAGCCAATGGCGGGTCCCAACTGGACCGCGCTCGAAGCGCGCCTGCTGGTGCGCTACGGCGACCACGGCAGGGTCGTGCAGATCGACCCGCAGTCCCGCAGCTTCTGGGCCCCGCCGCAGCAGACCAGCGAATCGGCGCTGCTGACGCGCTGGAACGGGCAGCTCTACGCCGTGCTCGGCGGCGAGGCGGATGACGGGCGCTGGCAACTGCGCCTCTGGTGGAAGCCGTTCGTGCCGCTGATCTGGCTGGGCGGCGTACTGATCGCCCTGGGCGGACTGCTTGCCCTGATCGGCCGCGTCGCCAGCGATTTGCGCCGCATCTTCGCGCGGGAGAAGATCGCCTATCGCCGCGGGCGCATGGCGGATCTGGAGCGCGCGCAATCGGAAGACCCGTCATGAACGCGCCGTCACGCACCAAGGCGCCCGCCTGGGCGATCTGGCTGCCGCTTGTCCTGTTCGTGGGTTTCGTCGCGCTGGTGACGATCGGGCTCTATCGGCCTGCGGACAGGGCAGTGGGCAGCACGCTGGTCGGCAAACCGATGCCGGTTTTCGCGCTGCGGTCCGCCTTGTCGGATCGGCCGGGGCTCAGGAGCGCCGATATTGCCTCGGGCAAGCCGCATCTGGTCAACATCTTCGCCTCCTGGTGCATACCCTGCCGCGTCGAGGCGCCGCAGCTTGGCGCGCTGGCCCGCGCGGGCGTTGCGATCGAGGGCATTTCGGTGCGCGACAGCAGCGAGGCCCTCACCGGCTTTCTCAAGGAAAACGGCGATCCCTACCAGCGCATCGGCGCCGACGACGACGGCAAGGTGCAACTGGCGCTGGGATCCTCGGGCGTGCCGGAAACTTATGTGATCGATGGCAAGGGCGTGATTCGCTATCAGCACATCGGTGAGATCCGGCCCGAACATGTGCCGATGATCCTCGAAAAACTTCGGGAGGCGTCGCAATGACTCGGCTGCTGTCGCTAGTACCGCTCGTGGCCGCGCTTGGGTTCGCCGTGCCGGTTCTCGCGCAGGAGGAGCAGTCCACCGCACCTTTCGCCTATCGTCAGTTGAGTGATCCGGCTCAGGAGCGCGAAGCCCAGGCCCTGATGGAAACGCTGCGCTGCCTGCAATGCCAGGGGCAGTCGATCGCCGATTCGGATGCGCCGATCGCGGGGTCGATGCGTTCGCTGGTGCGCGAACGAATCGCTGCCGGTGAGGAGCCGGAGGCAATTCGCGGCTGGCTGATCGAACGCTACGGCGATTACGTCAGCTATGCGCCGCAACTCACCACGCTCACCTGGCCGCTCTTTGCCGTGCCGCTGGTCATCGTGGCGCTGGCAGCCTTGCTGCTGCGCAAGCGGTTCCGCCGGGGAGAAGCACGATGACCTGGGTTCTCGTCGCCCTGCTGGCAATACTGGCCTTCGTGGGCATCGTCGTCCTGTTCAAGGTGCCGAAAGGCGGGCGGGAGATCGTCGCGGCGGCACTCATGCTCGGGCTGGCGGGTTATGCCGCACAAGGCCGTCCGGGCGAGGCGGGTGCGCCGAAGCGGGCGCTGGAGGGGCAGGATCCGGCAGCGGGGCAGTTTTTCGTGGAAGCGCGCTCCATGTTCCGCGAGGAAGGCATTCCCACCGGCAACCGCTGGCTCATCATTTCCGACGGTCTGGCGCGTAACGGCCACTACGTGGATGCGGCGCAGCTTCTGCGCGGCGCGATCGAGGACAATCCCAGGGACTCCGAGTCCTGGCTGGCGCTGGGCAATGTGCTGGTGGCCCATTCGGAAGGAGTGCTGACGGCGCCCGCGCTCTATGCCTATCGCAAGGCTGCCGATGCCGATCCCAGGGCGCCGGGGCCGCCCTATTTCCTTGGGCTGGCCATGGCGCAGTCGGGCCAGCTCAAGCAGGCGCGCGAGATCTGGGTCGATCTTGTGAAGAAAGCGCCGGAGGATGCCGAATGGCGCCTGCCGCTCGCCCAGCAGTTGCAGAGGCTGGATGCTTTCATGGCGAGTCAGAATGCGGGAGGGCAAGATTCGGGAGGCCAGATTTCGGGTAGGGTCGAAGGCAAGAATCCTCGGCCCATGGCAGCGCCTCGATGAACCTGACGCGAACGGTCGTTGCTAGGCTCCTGCCATGCTGCTAACGGCGGGCGCTTGTTGCGGGGGTGAATGCCGACGCGGCAAAGCCATTACGGGGCGCTGGAATGAGTGACACAGGTTCGGACACGGCTATCGTCCCGACGGTAATCGATCCGGCAACGGGGCGAAAAGCCCCGGCCGCAGGTGGATATGAACCCGGACACGGTTCGGGGAACATCACCAAGCTGGCTCTGGGCGCGGTCGGCGTCGTCTTCGGCGACATCGGCACCAGCCCGCTTTACGCCTTTCGCGAAACCTTCGTCGGCCCGCATCCGCTGGCGATCGACGAACTGCATATCCTTGGCGTCGTCAGCCTGATCTTTTGGTCCATGACGCTGGTCGTGTCCGTCCAGTACGTCGGCATCCTGATGCGTGCGGACAACAAGGGGCAGGGCGGCAGCCTTGCGCTGGTGGCGCTGATTTCCGGCGTGATCCGCAAAAGCCGCTATGGCCCGCTGGTGGTCCTGCTGGGCGTTTTCGCGACCTCGCTGTTCTACGGCGATTCGATGATCACGCCCGCCGTTTCGGTGCTTTCGGCCGTGGAAGGCCTTACCGTCGTCGAATCGCGTCTGGCGCCGCTGGTCCTGCCGATCGCGCTGGTGCTGCTGATCGCGCTTTTCGTGATCCAGAAGAGCGGCACGGCCAAAGTGGGCGCGCTGTTCGCGCCGGTGATGATCGTCTATTTCGCCGTGCTGGCGATCCTGGGCATCTATCACCTCGTGCAGATGCCGTCCGTGCTGGTGGCGCTGAACCCGTGGTACGCGGTCCAGTTCTTCATGACCGACAAGGTGCTGGGTTTCCTGGCGCTGGGTTCGGTCGTTCTGGCAGTGACCGGGGCCGAGGCGCTCTATTCCGACATGGGGCATTTCGGCCGGGGGCCGCTGCGCCTTTCCTGGTTCGGGGTGGTCATGCCCTGCCTGCTGATCAACTATTTCGGCCAGGCGGCGATGATCCTGGGGCTGGACGATTCGGCCGCGGCGGAAGCCATGAAGAACCCCTTCTTCAACCTCGCGCCCGAAAGCCTGCGTCTGCCGCTGGTGATCCTTGCGACCTGCGCCACCTTCATCGCCAGCCAGGCGGTGATTTCCGGCGCATTCTCGATCACGCATCAGGCGATGCAACTCGGTTTCATTCCCCGCCTCTCGACCCGCCATACGAGCGAGCACGAGGTGGGCCAGATCTACATTCCCTTCGTGAACTGGGCCCTGATGACCGGCGTGATCGTGCTGGTGCTGGTGTTCCAGAATTCCTCGAACCTCGCCTCGGCCTACGGCATCGCGGTGACCGGGGCGATGCTGATCGACACCTGCCTGATGGCGGTGCTGCTGATCGTGCTCTGGCGCTGGAAGCTGTGGCTGGCGATACCGGTCATCGTCACCTTCTTCGTGGTCGACGGCGCCTATTTCGCCGCCAACGCCACCAAGGTGCCCGATGGGGGCTGGTTCCCGCTGCTGATCGGCGGCATCGCCTTCACCCTGCTGACCACCTGGAACAAGGGCCGCCGCCTCATGCGCGAGCGCATGACCGAGGCCGCGTTGCCGCTCAACGTCTTCGCCAAGAGCGCGCACGGTTCGGCCGCGCGGGTGCCGGGAACGGCGATCTTCATGGCCTCCAGCAATGCGGGCGTGCCCTCGGCGCTGCTGCACAACATCAAGCACAACAAGGTGCTGCACGAGCGCGTCGTGGTGCTGACCGTGGAAGTGCAGGACGTCCCCTACGTCGAGCCCGGCGAACGCTATTCGGTCACCGAACTGGGGCAGGGCTTCTATCGCATGACCCTGCGCTACGGCTTCATGGAGGAGACCGACGTGCCCGCAGCGCTGGCCCATTCGGAAATGTGCGGCGGACCCTTCGAGATGATGAAGACCAGCTTCTTCCTCTCGCGCCAGACCCTGGTCCCCTCCGCCAAGCCCGGCATGGCGATCTGGCGCGAGAAGCTCTTCGCCTGGATGATGCGCAATGCCGCCAGCGCCATGGAGTTCTTCCGCCTGCCGACCAACCGCGTGGTGGAACTGGGCAGCCAGCTGGAAATCTGAGCCTCTCGGCAGGGCAGGTTGTTGCCCTGCTGACGGTATTTGTCATCGGTTTTGAACATATCCCTCTGATAGGACGCAACTTTGCTTCTTGAGTTAGGGGGAAATCATGCGTTCCTGTGTTCTGGTCGCCGGTGCGGCCCTGTTCCTGCCCTCGGTCGCCCAGGCGGCGACCTGTGACGAGACGTTCGCCAAGGCCGGCTCGATCCTGAGCGGCATGCGCTTCACCGCAACGGTCACGGTGCCCGATCTGACGCCCGCCAGCGCGATCGGGCAGATGCGCGGTATCGTCGCGGCCAAGGGCTATGACGTGATCGTCGCCGAACCGGAGGATGGTTCGATGCTGATCGAGCAGCCGCAGACCGGCAAGGCGCGGGCGTTCCCGATCACCATCACGGCGACGAACGCGGGCGGGCAGGGCACTGTCCAGATGGAGGCCAAGCTGCGCGGCGGGCAGACCGTCCCCTCGGAAGCCGCCAAGACCGAGATGTGCGAGATGCTGGGCGGCCTCAAGGGCGGCAAGGCGGGGCTTGCGGCGGCGAATGCGGGGATGAAGGCGGTGAGCACCGCGCCGGCGCTGGAGATGGACGCGCTCTCGCTATCGCAGCAGATCTCCAAGGACACCGAGCGTAATGCCGCCGCGATCCCGCTGCGCTACGAGCACAAGACGTTCATCATCAAGGGCATGGTGGGAGAGATCGCCAAGGATCGCGGCGACTACATCGTCACCTACAAGATCCCGCACCCCTACGAACAAGCCATCCGCCTGCCGGGGCAAGCCGCGTTCAAGACCGATATCGCCTGCGTCATGGCCAAGGGGCAGGCAGCGTTCACGCTTCAGCTCAAGCCGGGCAAAAGCATCAGGATGAGCGGCGTCTACGACAACTTCAGCCCGACGGATCATATCCTGCTGCTGAAGGATTGCCGCTCGGTCGGCTGATCCCGTTCAGGCGGCGGTAGGTCCGCCGCCCGGATCGGTTCAGTCGTGCGGCGGGTTCTCGATCACTTCTTCCTTCGCGGCCTCGCCCATGCCGTGCTTCAGCACCATGGGAAGCTGCGAGAAGGTGAAGACGAACGAAAGCACCGTGAAGCCCCAGAGCTTGGCTTGAAGCCAGGTGTCGAAGCTTACGGTGAAGACCAGCGCGGTGTTCAGCACCGCCAGCAGGACGAAGAACCACGCCCAGTTGCGCGAGAGCTTCATCCAGCCTTCCTCGTTCAGCCCTTCGAAGGCGGACTGGAGCAGGTACTTGAGCATGGGCTTGCCGCGCATGAGGCCCACGAAAAGTACGGCGGCGAACATCAGGTAGACGGCCGTGGGCTTGATCTGGATCCAGAAGGCATCGTGGAACACCACGGTCAGCGCGCCGAAGCCGACGATCAGAACCGTTGTCAACCAGAGCATCGGCGAGATGTGGCCGAGCCGCCATTTCGACACGCCCAGCGCGATCACGGTCGCGATCATGAAGGCGATCGTGCCCTTGATCACGGCGGATACGGTGCCGATCGTGTCGCCTTCGCCCGCAGGGGAGAAGTGGCGATAGGCCAGGAAGAAGATCAGCAGCGGGCCGAAATCGACGACGAGATTGACCCAGGAACTCTTGGGCTTCTGGGCGGGTGCGGTTTCGGCGTTCATCAGGCGATCCCTGCGATCACGCGGGCCAGGAGGTCCGGGTTGAAGGGGCGCAAGTCGTAGATCTTCTCGCCGACGCCGATGGCGTGGATGGGCAACCCGTACTGCTCGGCCGCCGCGACGAGGACGCCGCCGCGCGCGGTGCCGTCCAGCTTGGTCATGATCAGGCCGGAAACCCCGGCCACTTCCTTGAATATCTCGATCTGCGAAAGCGCGTTCTGGCCGTTGGTGGCGTCGAGAACGAGCACCACGTCATGCGGCGCCTCGGGGTTGAGGCGGCCCAGAACGCGGCGGATCTTGGACAGTTCGTCCATCAGCTCACGCTTGTTCTGGAGACGACCGGCGGTGTCGACGATCAGGGCGTCGATGCCCTGGTCGGTGGCGGCCTTCACGGCATCGAACACGATCGAGGCAGGATCGCCGCCTTCCGGGCCCTTGACCAGCGGAATGCCGAGGCGGTCCGCCCAGACGCCGAGCTGGCCGATCGCGGCGGCGCGGAAAGTGTCGCCCGCCGCCAGCATGACCGAATAGTCCTGCTCCTGGAACAAGTGCGCCAGCTTGGCGATCGTCGTGGTCTTGCCCGAACCGTTGACGCCGATCACCAGGATCACCTGCGGGCGGGGGAAGGCGACGACGTCGAGCGGCTTGGCCACCGGGCGGAGGATTTCCGCGATCTCGCGGGCGACCACTTCCATGATCGCGCGTTCATCGGCATCGCGCTCGAAGCGTTCGTCGGCAAGGCGGGCGCGGATGCGGGCGGCGGCACGTGGGCCGAGGTCCGACATGATCAGCGCATCCTCGATATCGTCGAGCTGCGCCTCTTCGAGCCTGGTCTTGCCGACGATGCCGGACAGGTTCTCGCTCAGGCGTTCGGAGGTCTTGCGAAAGCCGCCGAACAGGCGGTCGGACCAGTCGCGCTCAGCCTGCTGGCCTTCGGTACTCATGATTCCAGTATTCCTTCGACTACCCTTGCGGGCGTAACGCGGATCAGCGTGCCGGGCTGCACGTCGGCGGGCAGGCTTACGGTCGCGAAGTTTTCCGCATGGCCTTTCGCGCCTCTTTCGGCAAGCACGGATAGCGGTTTGCCGACAAGGCCGGCCAGCCAGCTTGCCCGTGTTTCCGCGATTTTCGTGCGCAGTTCGGCGGCGCGGTGCTTGATGGCGGCGGCATCGACTTGCGGCATGCGCGCCGCCGGGGTGCCGGGGCGCTGCGAATAGGGAAAGACGTGGCCGTGGACGACCTGCAGCGCTTCGACGATGGAGAGGTTGGCGGCATGGGCCTCCTCGTCCTCGGTCGGAAAGCCTGCGATCAGATCGGCGCCGATAGCGATTTCCGGGCGGCGCGCGCGCAGGGCCGAGACGAGGTTCACGGCATCGGCGCGACTGTGGCGCCGCTTCATGCGCTTGAGGATCAGGTCGTGCCCGTGCTGGAGCGAGAGGTGGACATGCGGCATGACCCGCGTCTCGCCCGCCAGCAGCGCGAACAGGGCATCATCCACTTCGGCGCCGTCTATCGAGGAAAGGCGCAGGCGCGGCAGGGCAGGATAGTTCGCGAGGATCGCTTCGCAGAGGGTGCCCAGGCGGGGAGCGCCTTCGAGGTCACCGCCCCAGGAGGTGAGGTCCACGCCGGTCAGGACGATCTCGTTCACGCCTGCGTCCAGATGAACCGCCACGTCGCGCAGCACTTCCGCCACGCTGCGCGAGCGGCTGGGGCCGCGCCCCTGGGGGATCACGCAGAAGGTGCAGGCGTGGTCGCAGCCGTTCTGCACTTGCACGAAGCCGCGCGTATAGGCGCGGCGCTCGACGGGAGCAGGGGTGGTGGGCACGTTCCAGGCACGCGGGTCGAGCTTGGCGGTATTCGGCACAAGACCATCGACTTCGGGCATGGCGGCCAGCATTGCGCGTTCGACTTCGGCTGCGCAGCCGGTGACGATCAGGCGCGCATCCGGCCGTTCCTTGCGGGCGCGGCGAATGGCCTGACGGGTCTGGCGCACCGCCTCGGCAGTGACCGCGCAGGAATTGACGACGACCAAATCTTCCGCGCAGCGCAGCAGGCCGCGCAGCGTTTCGCTTTCGGAAATATTGAGGCGGCAGCCGAGCGAATGGACTTCGACGGTCAATCTGCGATCCCGTAGTCCGCCGCCGCGAAAGAGCCCCGGAACGATTCGGTGGCGGGTCCGGTCATGACGATCTCGTCGTCGGCGCGCCATTCGATGGTCAGCGGGCCGCCGGGCAGGGTGACGGTTACCTTGCGGTCGACAAGGCCGCGCTTCATCGCGCCGATAGCCGTGGCGCAGGCGCCGGTGCCGCAGGCGCGGGTGAGCCCGGCGCCGCGTTCCCAGACGCGCAGGGTGATCGCATCGCGCGCGGTGACGGCGGCGACGTTGACGTTGATGCGTTCCGGGAACAGGGGATCGTTCTCGATCAGCGGACCGAGGCGGACCATGTCGATGGCATAGGGATCCTCTACGAAGAAGATCACGTGCGGGTTGCCGACATTGACGGCGATGGGATTGATCAGTTCTTCCCAGGCCACCGGCATCTTGTAGGTGTCCATCGGATAGCCGAGCGGAATCGCGTTCCAGTCGAACCGGGGCTTGCCCATCTCCACGCTGATGCCGCCGTCCGTGGGGGTCGTGGAGACCATGCCGCCCAGCGTTTCGATCAGGGCGGGACGGCCGTGGAGCAACCCGATGGCGCGGGTGGCGTTGCCGCAGGCTTCCACTTCGCTGCCGTCGCCGTTGAAGATGCGCATGCGAAAGTCGCCCCGGTCGGAAGGGGCGAGGATTACCAGCTGGTCGCAGCCGATGCCGGTGTGGCGATCGGCGAGGGCTGCCGCCAGTGCGGCATCCACGACCGGCAGAGCGTCGGTGCGGCCGTCGAGCACGACGAAGTCGTTGCCCAGGCCGTGCATCTTGGTGAATTCGATCCGCATGGCGGCGATTTATGCGCTAGGCGGCGTCAGGTCCAGCGAAAGCCGCGAGGACCCGGCTGTCAGGCGCTGCGGGGCAGCGGATCGTGCGGGGTGCCGGCAGCAGCTTCCCGTTCCTCCTGGCGCCGTTCCTGTTCCTGGCGGGCCTCGATCCTGCGGCGCAGGATGTCGAGATCGTTGATCGTTTCGGCATCGGCCACGATCTCGACGCCTTCGAGCCATTCGGCAAGCTGGTCCGCCGGACGCGGGCGGCCATAGAGATAGCCCTGACCCTTGATCGGACCATATTGCCGCAAGTGGGAGAGCACTTCGCCGCTTTCGATCCCTTCGGCGGTTACCGGCAGGCCGAGCCCCTTGCCCAGCAGCGCGATGGCATGGACGATGGCGGCGCTGTCCTTGTTTTCGGCCAGGCCGGACACGAAGGAGCGATCGATCTTGATGCGGTCGAAGGGCAGGCTGCGCAGCATGGCGAGCGAACTGAAACCGGTGCCGAAATCATCGAGGCTGACCTTGATACCCTGGTTCTTGAGGCTGGCGATCAGCGAGCGGACCTGGGCGATGTTCTGGTGCAGGCAGGATTCGGTGATCTCGATCTCGAGCCGTTGCGGCGGGAAGCTGGCTTCGAGCAGAAGTTTCAGCAGCTTCTGCGCGAACCAAGGATCGCGCAGCTGCACGGGCGAGATATTGACCGACAGGGTCAGCCGGGCGTCCCATTCCTGCGCGTCCTGCAAGGCGCGCGCGATGAGCCGTTCCGAAAGTTCGGCGATGGCGCCGATCTCCTCGGCGACGGGGATGAAGATATCGGGCGCGACAATGCCGAAGCGCGGGGAATTCCAGCGCGCCAGCATCTCGAAGCCGGTGAGTTCGCCGGTCTGGAGATCGACCTGCCGCTCATAGAAAGGCACGAACTCGCCAGCGGATATGCCTTGGCGAATGCCGGTTTCCAACTCGCTGCGAAGCCGCATTTCCTCGGCCATCGGTGCCTCGAACCAGTGGAAGCTGTTCCGGCCCTGGCGCTTGGCATGATACATGGCGATGTCCGCCCTATCGAGCAGCACGCGGGAGTCCGGGTTGCCCCCCTCCTCACCCGGCACGGGGGGGAGCAGGTCCGAACGGGAGAGACCGATCGAGGCCGTGACATCGATGTTGATGGCATTGACCGAGGCGCTCTGGCCGATGGCTTCCACCAGCGATGCGGCGATACGGTCTATCCGGTCAGCGCGATGGGGCACGAACTCCATGGCGACGGCGAATTCGTCACCGCCGATGCGGCTGATCAGGGCGCCGTCGGGCAGGCAACCGGAAATGCGGCGTCCGCATTCCTGAAGCAGCCGGTCGCCGGTCTTGTGGCCGTTGCAGTCGTTGACCTGCTTGAAATTGTCGAGATCGATCATCGCCAGCACGACGGCCCGTTCACGGCGCTCCGCGCCTAGCACCAGTTCGTCCACGGCGCGGTGAAAGCTGCGGCGGTTCAGGAACCCGGTGAGCGGATCGGTTTCCGCGAGGTGGCGGGCATGTTGTTCGGCGCGCTTGCGCTGCCGGATCTCGTCGCAAAGCTGGCGATAGCGGCTCCATCCGAAGATGATGATGGCGATGTTGAGCAGGAAGGCGTTGAGCAGGAAGCGATCCGGCCCGGGGCCGCGTCCGGCAAGCGACTTGACGACGGCCGGGCCGATCGCGGCGCCGGTGGCGATGAACAGCAGGATGGCGGCCGTGACGATGCCGAGCGCGACGATGTCGACCTGGCGATCCCCGTCGCCATCCGTCTCCACCCGTGCAGCCCCAGTTCTGCTCACTCAATGTCCCCCTGCTTAGATCCCCGGGCGGTTACCTAACGCAGTGGACTGAAATATTGGTTAAATCGAACAGGCCGCCGCGCATCCGAGAGGAGCGCGGCGGCCTGTTGTCGATCACATCTTGAGGCCGATTTCGCGCAGACGCTCCTGGAGGTAGTCGTCGGCGGTGATGCTGACCGGATAGCGATCCGGGTTTTCCTCGGTGATGCACTGGTCCAGCGTCTTGAACGGGAAGTCGCTGCGAAGGTGCAGGAAGAACGGCATCGAATAGCGGCTATGCGCCGCGCGGTCGCCCGCGGGGTTGCGCACGCGGTGCGTGGTGGATGGCAGGACGTGGTTGGTCAGGCGCTGGAGCATGTCGCCGATGTTGATGACCACTGCGCCTTCGGGCGGAGCGACGGAAAGCCATTCGCCGTTCTTGCCGAGCAGTTCGAGACCCGCTTCCTGCGCGCCGAGCAACAGGGTAATGAGGTTGATGTCCTCATGGGCACCGGCACGGATCGCACCGCCGGCGCCTTCGGCCACGGGCGGATAGTGCAGCAGGCGCAGCACCGAATTGCCGTCCTCGATCGCCGGATCGAACCAGCGCGAATCGAGGCCGAGATAGACGGCGATCGCGGCGAGGATCTCGGCGCCGGCCTTGTCGAACTGGGCGTAGAGTTCGGTGAAGGTTTCCTGGAAGCCGTCCACTTCGCTGGGCCAGATGTTGGGGGGCATCGAGGCGGCCAGCGGCGAACCGGCGGGGAGGTCCCGGCCGATGTGCCAGAATTCCTTGAGGTCCTTCTCGGTCGCGCCCTTGGCCACTTCGGTGCGGAAGGGGGTATAGCCGCGTGCGCCGCCCTGGCCTGCGATGAAATAGCCGCGCTTGACCGCGTCCGGCAGGGCGAAGAACTCTGCGGTGAGAGCCCAGGCGCGGTCGATCAGGGCCTGGTCGATGCCGTGGTCGCGGACCATGGCGAAACCGAAAGTGCGGAAGCTCTCGCCGATACGCTGCGAGAAATCGGCGCGATCGGCTTCGAGGCTGAGGACGGGGATCTGGGCAAGGTTCATCGAAAGTCTTCCAAACAGGATCGGCAGATTGCGACTCGCCGCCTGCGAGGAAGCGCCGAATCGCGGGTGTTGTCTCCGCCGATTGAATCGTTATGCCGCCCCTATAGAAGTTTATTGCTCCAACGCGAAATCGAAAGGCACGAGATGGCGAAGCGCTACTGGCTCATGAAGTCCGAACCCGATGCCTACGGCTGGGACGATCTCGTCGCGGAAGGTGAGGGCACCTGGGACGGCGTGCGCAATCACCGCGCCGCGGGCAATCTTCGCGCCATGCAGGTGGGCGATGAAGCGTTCTTCTACCATTCGAACATCGGCAAGGAGATCGTCGGGATCGTCACGATCAGCGAGGCGGGGCTTACCGATCCGTCCGACCCCGACGGGAAGTGGGCGGCGGTCAAGGTCAAGCCCGTGCGCAAGGTTAAGCGCCCGGTCACGCTCAAGCAGATCAAGGCCGATCCCAGATTGGCCGACATGGAGATGATCCGGCTTTCGCGTCTTTCCGTGGCCGAAGTCACGGCGGAAGACTGGGACTACATCGTTTCGCTGGCAGGTGGCTGATTCGTCTCCGGCAGGCAACGTTTCGGCGCAGCACCCTGCAACTTCCTGCGCGCCATCCCGGTTTCATGACTGTGCAGACGGCGGATTATCGCCGCTACAGATAAGGAGATCGATCATGGGTGAGCTCAAGGACACCATCAAGGGTCTGGGCAACGAGATTGCCGGCAATGCCAAGCAGGCCGCAGGCAAGCTGCGCAACGATCCGGCGCAGCAGGTCGAAGGCAAGGCCCAGGAAAAGAAGGGCGAAGTCCAGCAGGGCGTCGGCAAGGTCAAGGGCGCTCTGGGCGACCGGATCTGACGGTTCGTTTCTGCCCGTTCGTTTCTGCAATGCTGAAACGTTGAAAGAGGTCGCCTTCGGGCGGCCTTTTTTCATGGGTATCGCTGCGCCGAGGCGCGGCGTTAAATCTCGTTTATGCCCCTTTATGACCGCATAGCGTCCCGCATCGGGATGCCTCTTTCGGACGAGTGGTCAAACGTAAACAAAGTCTTAATCTGTGCGCCATGTCACGACGCGCACTTGTCCTCACCCATGAGCAGGCCGGTCATCCGTTCCGGCGCTCCTTGCCAAGCCGGGTCTTTCGCGGCGCCAGGCCGCCCGCTGTAGAGGCGGCCGAAGATGCGCGGGCCAGGACCGACTGGCAGCTTACCGGCGGCGACTGGCGCAGCTTCCTTTCGGCTTACTGCGTCTCGCTTTTAGCTGTGGCGGCCTTCATCATCTGAATTCAGGGCCGCTTGGCGGCCCGCTCGGCACGGTAGAGCAGCAGGCCCAGCCAGGCGGAGGCGACGCAGCAGAGCGCCACGACCATGAGTTGGGTCACGACCGCTAGCCCCAGCAGCGACATGATGCCGGTAGCGATCGCGCCCACCACCATCGCGCCCGAATTGACGATATTGTTGGCGGCGATGGTTCTGGCCGTCTGCGACTTGTCCACGAAGGTCGTGAGGAAGGCGTAGAGCGGCACCACGAACATGCCGCCGCAGACGGCGATGCCGAGCAGCGTGAGCAGCAGCGGCAGGGCCAGCGGCTGGACCACGAACGTGCCCACGTTCATCAGCTTTTCCGGCCCGCCGTGCGGCGGCCAGATCGCGCAGACTTCCTGGAAGGCGAGCAGGAACAGGCCCATTCCGATCACCGAGAGCGGCGACCAGCGGGCGGACACGGAGCCCTTGAGCAGGGCATTGATCGCCACGGAGCCGATGGCGACACCCACCGAGAAGATCACCAGGAACAGGCTGGCCACTTCCTTGCTGGCGTGGAGCATGTTCTTGGCGAGCGGGGGGAAGTGGACGAACAGCACGGTGCCGATCGCCCAGAAGAAGCTGATCGAGCAGATCGCCAGATAGACCCGGCGATCCTGCATCGTCGTGCGCACGAGGTTAATCGAGGAGCGGATGACGTGGTAGTCGATCGGTTCCGGCTTGCCGAGCGGCGGGGCCGGAGGAACCTGCCTGCCCGCGAAATAGCCGATCGCGGCGATGACCACGACCATCGCCGCGGCGGTGTCTACGCTGATCCACCCGGCCACGATCGTCCCGGCCAGCACTGCTATGTACGTGCCTGCCTCCACCAGTCCGGTGCCGGACAGCACTTCGTTGTCCTTGAGGTGCTGCGGAAGGATTGCGTATTTGATCGGTCCGAAGAAGGTCGAATGGATGCCCATCGCGAAAAGGGCCAGCAGCATGAGCGGGATCGCGACCAGGTGCAGCGCGATGCCCTGCCAGGCCAGCGCCAGTCCGGTGCCGCCCACCAGCATGATGATGATCTCGCAGAACTTGACGATGCGGATGATGCGGGACTTGTCGCGCATGTCCGCCATCTGCCCGGCCAGCGCCGAAAGCAGGAAGAACGGGATCACGAAAATGCCGGAGGCCAGGGCGCTGAACCGCGCTTCGGCCGTCTCGGAATTGTAGACGCCGTAGACGACGAAAAGCACCATCGCGTTCTTGAACAGGTTGTCGTTGAACGCGCCAAGCAACTGAGTGACGAACAGGGGCAGGAATCGCCTTGCCCGGATGAGTTGGGTCGTCGTGGTCATGTCGGAAAAATTCGGCGGCCTCGCTTCATCGTTGCGGGGACACTTAATGCGGTGGGGCGAGGGCACAAGCCCCGTAAGGCTTTTTTGCCGCCCGCGCAGGCGGCAGGCGCACCAATGCGCCGCTGTTGGAAATCGTCCGGCAACAAACGTCGCGCCGCTTCACAAGCCAATTCTCAAACGGGAGAATCGGGGCTATGGGCTAGGGAACATGCTGACCTTGCCGAATATCCTCACGCTCTCGCGGATCGTCGCACTGCCCCTTCTGGCCTTCCTGCTGTGGTGGCCGCGATGGGAATTCGGCTATGGCCTGGCTTTCGGGCTCTACTGCCTGATGGGTATCACCGACTATTTCGACGGCTATCTCGCCCGGTCCAGCGGTACCGTTTCGAAGCTCGGCGTCTTCCTTGACCCGATTGCCGACAAGATCATGGTCGCCACCGTGATCCTGGTGCTGACGGCGCAGGGCATCCTGACCGGGCCTTTCGTGGGCGACATGCATGTCATCGCCGGGCTGATCATTCTCGTGCGCGAGATCGCGGTTTCGGGCCTGCGGGAATTTCTCGGCGGGTTGCAGGTTTCCGTCCCGGTGAGCCGTCTGGCCAAGTGGAAGACAACCTTCCAGATGATTTCGCTGGGCGCGCTCGTGCTCGGCGCGGCGATGCCCTGGTGGAACGTCGATCTGGGCGCGCTGGAGGTCAATGTGCCGCACACCGTCGGCCTGACCACGCTCTGGGCGGCTGCGGCGCTAACACTGATCACCGGCTGGGACTACCTGCGGGTCGGCCTCAAGCATATGGACTGACTAAAGAGCCTGTTGCAATTTTGGCGACAGAGCTTGAACTCGTTGCGTTTGGCACAAGCGTGATGGCGCGGCAGTGCGCCCGCAGGTTCGGGGGGACTCTCTATCAAGGATAATCCCATCACCGCCTCGCTCTGCCTTCTCGCCGCCCAGTTCCGCAAGCCTTCGCCATCGGGCGAGCCGCGCCGGGAGCGCGCGTTCGGCCGTTCGATGGTCTTCGCGCTGGCAGCCTCGGCTGGCCTGACCGTGGCCAATATCTATTATGGCCAGCCCATGCTGGGCCTGATGGAGCGGGAGATCTCCGGCACGGCCATCACTTATGTGCCGACCGCGACCCAGCTCGGCTATGCAGCGGGACTGCTGCTGCTGGTGCCGTTGGGAGACCTGCTCGAGCGCAAGCGGCTGATCGTCATGCAATGCCTCGCGCTTTCCGTAGCGCTGGCACTGGTCGCCCTGGCGCCGACCGGGGCCACGGTGCTGGCCGCGTCGCTGCTCGTCGGTCTCCTGGCCTCGGTGGCCCAGCAGATCGTTCCGCTCGCCGCCAATCTCGCACCCGAGGACAAACGGGGCGCCGTCGTTGGCACGGTCATGGCCGGGCTGCTCTGCGGCATCCTGCTGAGCCGGACGTTGGCGGGCTTCGTCGGCGGGACTTTCGGCTGGCGGGCGATGTTCTGGCTGGCGGTGCCGCTGGCCTTGCTGACGGCGGGGCTCATGGCCTGGCAGCTTCCGCGCAGCCGCCCGGTTTCGGGCGGGCTCGGCTATCTCGGGCTCATGTCTTCGCTACGCGATCTCTGGCGCGAATTCCCCGCGTTGCGTCTGGCGACGCTGACTCAGTGTACGCAGTTTGGCGTCTTCAGCGTGTTCTGGACGATCCTGGCGCTGCATCTTCAGGAGCCGCGCTATGGCCTCGGTTCAGAAGCGGCAGGCCTGTTCGGCGTGCTTGGCGCTGCCGGTGTTCTCGCCGCGCCGATTGCCGGACGCATCGCCGACCGGCGCGGTCCCCATCCGGTGATCGTGGCGGCCAGCGCGCTGACGCTGGTGTCCTGGCTGGTCTTCGGGTTCTGGACGTCGCTGATCGGGTTGATCGTCGGCGTGCTGCTGCTCGATTTCGCGATCCAGGCCAGCCAGATTTCCAACCAGAGCATCATCTACGCCCTGCGCCCCGAAGCACGCTCGCGGATCAACACCGTCTACATGGCCTCGATGTTCTTCGCCGGTTCCGCCAGTTCGGGCGCGGCGACAGTGGCCTGGCACAATTGGGGCTGGACCGGTGTGGTCGTGCTGGGCACCGCGATCGCGGCGTTGGGGCTAGGACTTCAGACGCTGCGTCGAGCCTGAACCTTCAACCCGCCCGCAGTTCATCCGCCAGCATGCGGAATTCTTCCGCGCGGGGGGAGTTCTTGCGCCAGACCAGCGCGATCTCGCGGTTGGCATTGGGCGAGAGCAGGGGACGGGCGACGACATTGGTGCCGTTGAGAATCCCCGCGTCGATGGCCATTTCCGGCAGCATCGTCAGGCCCAGGCCATTGTCGACCATCTGCACCAGAGTATGCAGCGATGTCCCGATCATGGTGGCCGAGGCGCGCAGTTCGGGGCGGTTGCAGGCGGCCAGCGCATGGTCCTTGAGGCAGTGGCCGTCCTCCAGCAGGAGCAGGCGGTGCTCGTCGATCACCTCGGGGCCGACTTCTTCCGGCGGATTGCGCGGATCGTCGCTGGGGAAGGCGACGAAGAAGGCGTCCAGTTCGATCGTCTCCTTCTCGACCTCGCCGGTGGCGTAGGGGAGGGCCAGCAGCACGCAATCGGCGCGGCCATGGTGCAGCGATTCGATGGCGGCCTGGCTCGGTTCCTCGCGCAGGAACAGCTTCAGGTTCGGGCGTTCGCGGCGCAGGCGGGGCAGCATGCGGGGCAGCAGGAAGGGGGCGATCGTCGGGATCACGCTCATGCGCACTTCGCCCGAGAGCGGCTTGCCGCTGGACTGCACGAGGTCGGAGAGTTCCTCGGTCTCGCGCAGGATGCGGTGGGCCTTGGCGACCACGGCATTGCCGAGCGGCGTAAAGCGCACCGCGCGCTTGGTGCGTTCGACCAGGGTTACGCCTAGCAGCGCCTCAAGATCGCGAAGCCCTGCCGAAAGCGTGGACTGCGAGACGAAGCAGGCATCGGCGGCGCGGCCGAAGTGGCCGTGCTCGTGCAGGGCGACGAGGTACTGGAGCTGCTTGAGCGTGGGCTGGTAGACGGTCACTCGTCCCCCGAGACCTCATTAGGCGTGACCTCATCAGGCGTAACCCCATCAGGAGCGGCCTCGTCGGGTTCGGCTCCATCGGATTCCACCGAAGCCACCTCATCCTCGACCCGCGTCATCTTCAGCTTGCCGTTCTCCACCGCGAAAGCCAACTTGCCTTCGACGAGCGCGAGCGCATCCTTGCCGAACACTTCGTAGCGCCAGCCTTCGAGGATCGGCAGCTTCTTGCGCACGCCCGCGGCCAGCAGTTCGAGGTCTTCGCTGCGGGCGAGCAGGCGGGCCGCCACGTCGATCTCGCGCGCGCGGATCTTGAGCAGCAGCTTGAGCAGGTCCGCCACCAGAGCGCCTTCCTTGCCCAGAGGCGCGCCCTTGGGCGTGCGGGGCGGAAGTTCGTCCTCGGCCAGCGGCTGTGCCTTGGCGATGGTGTTCATCAGCCGCTTGCCGATGTCGTTGTCCTTCCACCCTTGCGAGAGGCCGCGCACTTTGGCGAGGTCGGCCTGCTGCTTGGGCGGGTGGCTGGCGATATCGGCCAGGGTTTCGTCACGGGCGATGCGGCCGCGCGGGATGTTCTTGCCCTGGGCCTCATGCTCCCGCCATTCGGCGATGGCCTTGAGGCGGCCGAGCATTGCGGGATTGCGACCCGCTGCCTTGATCCGCTTCCAGGCCTGGCCTGGATCGTTGCGATAGTGTTCGGGATCGGCCAGCTTTTCCATTTCCTGGTCGAGCCATTCGCCGCGCCCGGTCTTCATCAAACGCTTCAGGATCTTGGGAAAGATCTTGGAAAGATGGGTGACGTCGCCGATCGCATATTCGATCTGCCGCTCGGTCAGCGGGCGGCGCGACCAGTCGGTAAAGCGCGCGCCCTTGTCGATGGTCAGGCCCATCCACGATTCGACCAGGTTGGAATAGCCGATCTGCTCGGACTGGCTGATTGCCATCATCGCGATCTGGGTGTCGAAGATCGGATGCGGGGTTCGGCCGGTGGCGTTGTAGATGATTTCCACATCCTGCCCGCCCGCGTGGAAGACCTTGAGGACCTCCTCGTTGTCGGTCAGCAGGTCGAGCAGGGGCGTCATGTCCAGCCCGTCTGCCATCGGGTCGATCGCGGCCGCTTCCTCGGTATTGGCGATCTGCACCAGGCACAGTTCAGGCCAATAGGTGTTCTCGCGCATGAATTCGGTGTCGACCGCCACGAAATCGGATTTCGCAAGGCGTTCGCACAGCGCGGCGAGGTCGTCGGTCTTCGTTATCAGCGGGTGAATTTTCATTTCGACCGTGGCGGTAACGCGAAGACGGCGGAGGATCAATGTTTCCGGGCCGTCAAATTCTCTGACAAATGACGAATCTGCCTATTTTTTGCGCAGCAGGCCCCCGAAGACACGGTTCAGCAGGCTGGGCGAGGTCTCCGCTTCCAGTTCGGCGATGCTTTCGCGTGTCACCAGGCGGTGGCGAAGCTGGGTGCCGGTGACGTGGATTCCCGGTGGCGGCAGATGCCAGGCCTCGGTGGGCGGAGTCGGGGCGAAAGGTTCCGTGACTTCGTGATGGCCGAGTGAGGTATGGGCCGGGCCATGAGGTGGCGCGGATGCGTCTTCGACCCCGGTTCCATGCGCGCGTCCTTCGCCTGCCGCCAGTGCCGCCGCCTCGAAGGCCGGATACGTGCCGTCACTGCCGACGATCACGGCCATGGAGCGGGGCAGACCTTCGGCCATGGCGGCATCGCGGACGGCCTGATGGCTGAGCACCGCCAGATAGCAGGCGCCGACGATGAAGGCCCGCTGCTCCTCGATCGTCGCCATGCCGCGCAGGCAGAGCGCTTCTATCGCGGCAATGACGATGTGGAGATCCTCAAGGCCCGAAAGTTGGAGCCGGTCGTCATTGTCTTCGGCGCTGCCCTGCCAGGCCGGACTGCCACAGGCGAGGGCTAGATCGGCGCGAGCTGCCCGTGAAAAGGGCCATGCCCTGTCGGTGTAGTAGGAGGTTTCGTAGAAGGGCCTGCGGTTTTCCGCATCGGCTGCGGCAAGCGGAGCCAGGCAGATGTCGAGGCTCAGTGCCGTGATCGGATCGCCGGGCCGGTCGAGCTCGGCGATTCGCTCCAGCATGCGTGGCCACCCCGTGACGGAGACATCCTGCGCCGAGATGAAGCGAAAGCGTGCGGGCAGGGGGAGGCCCTCGCCGCAAAGGAAGACGAGTTCGTCCTTGAGGCGGCGCGCGGCTTCGTCCGCGCGCCCTTCACGCAGCATGGCCTCGATGGCCCGGCGGAACTGATTCTCAGGTGCGCCGTCGATCGTGACGGTTCCCGAAATCTGCGCGTTTTCCATGTGCTCCATCGGCGAAACCCGTTTTGCGGAGCACGTTAGGGCCAGAATGGTTTATTTCGCGTTATCGCGGCGCCCGTTTCAACCTCTCTCGCGCTTCCCGCCTATCTCTTCTGGAAATCGCCGCGCCACTCGACTAGGGGGCACGGCTTGCAACCCAATTCAGTCCAGAAGAAGCGCGAGCCCGCCATGACTCATCCCTATCGCTCCCACACCTGCGGTGCCCTGACCGCTGCCGAGGTCGGCCAGACCGTCCGCCTCTCGGGCTGGGTGCATCGCAAGCGCGATCACGGCGGCGTGCTCTTCGTCGACCTGCGCGACCACTACGGCATGACCCAAGTGGTCGCCGATACCGACAGCGCGGCACTGGAACTGCTCGATTCGCTGCGCCTCGAATCGGTCGTGACGATCGAGGGCACCGTGAAGGCCCGCAGCGAATCGACCGTGAACGCCAATCTCGCCACCGGCGAGATCGAGGTCTACGCCCGCAGTGCCACGGTGATCAGCCGCGCCGAGGAACTGCCGATGCCGGTGGCCGGCGAGCAGGAATATCCCGAGGATATCCGCCTGCGCTATCGCTTCCTCGACCTGCGCCGCGACACGCTGCACGCCAATATCGTCAAGCGCACGAAGATCATCTCGGACATGCGCCGCAAGATGGAAGGCATCGGCTTCACCGAATACTCGACGCCGATCCTCACCGCTTCCAGCCCCGAAGGCGCGCGCGACTTCCTGGTGCCGAGCCGCATCCATCCCGGCAAGTTCTATGCGCTGCCGCAGGCGCCGCAGCAGTACAAGCAGCTGCTGATGGTCGCCGGTTTCGACCGCTATTTCCAGATCGCGCCCTGCTTCCGCGACGAAGACCCGCGCGCCGACCGTCTGCCGGGCGAGTTCTACCAGCTCGATCTCGAAATGAGCTTCGTGACGCAGGAAGAAGTCTGGGAAACCATGGAGCCGGTGCTCCAGAGCGTCTTCGCAGACTTCGCCGAGGGCAAGCCGGTGACGCCCGCCGGTGAGTTCCGCCGCATTCCGCACGCCCAGGCGATGCTGGACTACGGTTCGGACAAGCCGGATCTGCGCAACCCGCTGATCATCAAGGACGTGACCGCGCACTTCGTCGAATCGGGCTTCGGCATCTTCGCGGGCATCGTCGCGAACGGCGGCACGATCCGCGCGATCCCGGCGCCCGGCGCGGGCGCGGGGAGCCGCAAGTTCTTCGACGACATGAACAACTGGGCGCGCGGCGAAGGCTACTCCGGCCTTGGCTACATCAACATCAAGGACGGCGTCCCGGGCGGCCCGATCGCCAAGAACCACGGCGAGGAAAAGACCGCCGCGCTGATCGAGGCGCTGGGTCTCGGCCCGAACGACGGCGTGTTCTTCGCTGCGGGCAAGGAAGAGCAGGCGGCCAAGCTGGCCGGTCTCGCCCGTATCCGTACCGGCGAACAGCTCGACCTGATCGACAAGGACCGCTTCGAGCTGTGCTGGATCGTCGATTTCCCGTTCTTCGAGTGGGACGAGGACAACAAGAAGGTCGATTTCGCGCACAACCCGTTCTCGATGCCGCAGGGCGGCATGGAAGCGCTGGAAGGACAGGATCCGCTGACGATCAAGGCGTTCCAGTACGACCTGGTCTGCAACGGCTACGAGATTGCTTCGGGTTCGATCCGCAACCAGTCGCCGGAACTGATGGTCAAGGCCTTCGAGATGGTGGGCCTGACCAAGCAGGACGTGGAAGATCGCTTCGGCGGCCTTTACCGCGCCTTCCAGTACGGCGCCCCGCCGCACGGCGGCATGGCAGCCGGTGTGGATCGCATCGTCATGCTGCTTTGCGGTGCGCAGAACCTGCGTGAAATCACGCTGTTCCCGATGAACCAGCGCGCCGAAGACCTGCTGATGGGCGCGCCGAGCCTGGCCGAATCCAAGCAGCTGCGCGAACTGCACATGCGCGTGGTGGAACCGCAGAAGGCCTAAGTCGGGGCCTGATTTCAGGCCTGAATCGTCATTGCTGTCCCGGCAGGCCATGGGTTTGCCGGGGCGGCCTTCCCACGCTATCTTCGGTGTCTGCTCGGAAATATCCGGGAAACATGGCCGGGGCGTGGATAAAACGGGACATGGCGCTTGTGCGTCGTGATCCTATCTTGTGTGCGAGGCTTGCCAGCGCGCCGCCCAGTCATTAGGGCGACAGGCGAGATTCCACACCTCGCGAATTTTTGAAGGGGTTTATTCAATGAGCGATACCGCCGATCGGGTTAAGAAGATCGTCGTCGAACACCTGGGCGTCGAAGCCGACAAGGTGACGGAAGAAGCAAGCTTCATCGACGATCTGGGCGCTGACTCGCTCGACATCGTCGAGCTGGTCATGGCGTTCGAAGAAGAATTCGGCGTCGAAATCCCTGACGATGCTGCCGAGAAGATCAGCACCGTTTCGGATGCCATCAAGTACATCGAAGAGAACAAGGGCTGAGCCCGGCTTTTCGGCTACTCTCGCGACCTCCGGCCATGGGCCGGGTCGCGGGCGGCTGTGATCCCGGTTCATAACCGGATTGAACTCGACAGGCTCGACCTCTAAGGGGGCGGGCCTGTTGCCGTTTCTGCAGGCTGGTTTGCGCCAGCCGCGTTTTCGGCGAAATTGCTTTTTCGGAGAGCATGAATGCGTCGTGTTGTCGTCACCGGACTTGGTCTTGTCACTCCGCTTGGGGCAGACGTGGAGACTACCTGGGCCAACATCCTTGCCAGCAAGAGCGGGGCGGGCCCGATCACCAAGTTCGATGCCTCGGACCAGAAGTGCCAGATTGCCTGCGAAGTGAAGCCCGCCGATCACGAGTACGGCTTCGATGCGGGCAAGCGCGTCGATCACAAGATCCAGCGCCAGGTCGATCCCTTCATCGTCTTCGGCATCGATGCCGCCGGGCAAGCCCTCGAGGATGCCGGTCTCACCGACATGAGCGAGGAAGACAAGCTCATGGCCGGTTGCTCGATCGGTTCGGGCATCGGCGGGTTGCCGGGCATCGAAAGCGAATCCCTGGTGCTGGCCGAGAAGGGCCCTGGCCGCGTCTCGCCGCACTTCGTCCATGGCCGCCTGATCAACCTGATCTCGGGTCAGGTCTCGATCAAGTACGGCCTCAAGGGCCCGAACCACGCGGTCGTCACCGCCTGTTCGACCGGCGCGCACTCGATCGGCGATGCCGCGCGCATGATCAAGGACGGCGATGCCGACATCATGCTGGCCGGCGGCGCCGAATCGACCGTCTGCCCGATCGGCATTGCCGGCTTCGCACAGGCCCGCGCTCTGAATAGCAGCTATAACGACCGCCCGGAACAGGCTAGCCGTCCTTACGACAAGGATCGTGACGGCTTCGTCATGGGCGAGGGCGCAGGCGTTCTCGTGCTCGAAGAGTACGAACACGCCAAGGCACGCGGCGCCAAGATCTACTGCGAAGTGATCGGCTACGGCCTTTCGGGAGATGCCTTCCACGTCACCGCCCCGGAACCCACCGGCGACGGTGCCTATCGCTCGATGCAGATGGCGCTGAAGAAGGCAGGGCTGACCCCCGCCGACATCGACTACATCAACGCCCACGGCACTTCGACCATGGCCGACACCATCGAACTGGGCGCCGTGCGCCGCCTGTTCGGCGATGCCATCGGCACGGTCTCGATGAGCTCCACCAAGTCGGCCATCGGCCACCTGCTGGGCGGCGCCGGTGCGGTCGAATCGATCTTCTGCATCCTGGCGATGCGCGACCAGATCGTTCCGCCCACGCTCAACCTCGACAACCCGGACGAGGGTTGCGAGGGTGTCGACCTCGTCCCGCATGTCGCCAAGAAGCGCGAAGTGCGCGCCGTGCTGAACAATTCGTTCGGCTTTGGCGGCACCAACGCCAGCCTGGTGATGCGCAAGATCGACTGATCAGCGGGGATTTGGGGCGATGATGTCGCGGCGCAACTGGATACTCGTCGCGGCCATCGGCCTGGCGGCTGTGATCGCCTTGTGGTCCTTCGTGGGGGGCTGGTACGGTTCCGGCCCCCTCAAGGAGGACCGCCATTTCCTGGTTCCGGCGGGCGCCTCGCTATCGGCCGTGGCCGAGCGGCTGGAAAAGCAGGGCATGGTGCGCAGCGCCCGCGGCTTTACCTTGCGCGCCCGCGTATTCGGCGGGGGCAGTGCCATCAAGGCAGGCGAATTCGCCATTCCCGCCCATGCCAGCCCCTCGCGCGTGCTGGCGATCCTTTCCAGCGACGAGATGGTGCGCCGCTTCGTGATGGTGCCGGAAGGCATGCCCTCGATCATGGTGTTCGAGCGCCTGAAGGCACAGGAGCACCTCAGCGGCGACATCTCCACGCCGAACGAAGGCTCGGTCCTGCCGGACAGTTACGCCTATGAAAACGGTGAGCCGCGCGCCGCCGTTCTGCGGCGCATGCAGTTGGCGATGTCGCAGGCGCTGAAGGAACTCTGGGACAAGCGTTCGCCGGGTCTGGTGGTCAAGACTCCCGAGCAGGCGCTCATTCTCGCGTCGATCGTGGAGAAGGAAACCGGCAAGCCTTCCGAGCGCCGCATGGTGGCGGGCCTCTACTCCAACCGCTTGCGCATCGGCATGCCGCTCCAGGCCGACCCGACGATCATCTATCCGATCACCAAGGGCAAACCGCTCGGCCGCCGCATTCGCCAGTCCGAAATCCGTGCCGTCAACGATTACAATACCTACACCATGGCGGGGCTGCCCAAGCATCCGATCACCAATCCGGGACGCGCATCGATTGCCGCCGTGCTCAATCCGGCGAAGACCGATGCGCTCTACATGGTGGCGGACGGCACCGGCGGTCACGTCTTCGCGGCTACGCTGGACGAGCATAACGAGAACGTGAAGAAGTGGTTCGCCATCCGTCGGGAGCGGGGCGAGATCTGAAGCGGGGAAGGGCGCGCGCTATTTCAGCGTGCCGTCCGCCTTTTTGCGCCGGGCATAGATCGTCGAGGCGAGCGCGATAGCCACGATGAGCAGCGGGAATATCGCGGCAGAGGGGCCCTTGGCGCCCAGCAGGTCGAAGCCCAGGAAAGTCCATCCGAACTGGGCGATCACAGCCAGGAACGACAGGGCGAAGAGCGCCCAGGCCCAACCCCGGCGCATCAGCAGCACGATGGCCCCGATGGTTCCGCTGGTCACGGCCACGGCATAGGCCGCCCAAGCCCAGCCGGGCATTTCCCGGAAGGCCTGCGCCTGCACCGGATCGCGGCGGGCGATCTCATCCAGATCGGCGGTGGCCTGCATCAGGTAGGCGGCATCGCCCAGGATATTCCACAGGAGTATGAGAACGGCGATGACACGGAACTTTCGCATGGCCACTTCCCTTTGCACTGGCAGATTTCGGTTTTTGCCCTGCGCTCAGGCGCCTGGCAATCGGGCGAGCGGAGGAGAGGGCGGAAATGAAGGAGCATCTGCATGAACCGCGAGGGTGAGGTCCTTGCCCCGCGGCGCAAGCGAGGCGCCCCGCTGCTCGTCACTGCGGAATTGCCGAAAGACCTGCTCGAATGGGCCGACGGCCTGCGCCGCGCCCATTATCCGCCAGAGCGCAATCACCTTAAAGCCCATGTTACCCTGTTCCATGCGCTGCCGCCGAGCGTGGAGGGCGAACTGCTCCAGGTCCTGGGGGAACTCGCCCGCAGCGAACCGCCGCCTGCGCGAATCGCCGGACTGATGAAGCTAGGCAACGGTACCGCGATCGCGCTCGAATCGCCCGGCATGGCCGAACTGCGCGCGGAGATTGCCGAGCGCATGCACGGCTTGCTCACCGATCAGGACAATCGCCCGCTGCGCCTCCACATCACCATCCAGAACAAGGTGGAACCCGCCGCCGCGCGGGCCCTGCAGGCGCAACTCGGACCGATCTTGCCAGCCGCGACCTTCCGTTTTCGGGGCTTCGGCGTCCATGCCTGGGAGGATGGCTTGTGGCGCCCGATCCGTTCGCTATCTTTTCGAGGCTGAACGCATTTTTGGGTGTTGACCGATGCGAACCTTCCCCCTAGAGGACGCCACCTGCCCGGCAGCGATGCGGGGCACCGGATCTGGTCTCCCATGCGGAGGCCCTGGTTTGGCGGAGTAGCTCAGCTGGTTAGAGCAGCGGAATCATAATCCGCGTGTCGGGGGTTCGAGTCCCTCCTCCGCTACCAAAAAACACCATATAACTAGTAGTTTACGCTAGGCCCTCCGGAGCCTTTTTGCCGTCTGAAAGAGCCGGTTTACAAAGTGCTGTAAACTTTTCAGGCGGAGAGGCGCTCAGCAAGGCTGATGATAACCCTTTCTTCGTTGACGTAGCGCGCCCGCATTTCGGCCGTTTGCGCTCCAACCAACGATCTTTGTAATCTCCTCGTTTGTCAGTCCCTAGGCTCAGGACCTATTAAATCTCTTGCCGAGCGGGTGATTGGTTGATTCAATGGCGGCGCGAGGAGGTGGCGGCATGAGTGATCTGATCTGGTTGTCGGAGGCGCAGATGCGCCGGATCGAGCCATATTTCCCGCTGTCTCACGGCGTGCCGCGGGTGGACGATCGTCGGATCATCAGCGGTATCATCTTCGTCATCAGGAATGGCTTGCGATGGCGCGATGCGCCCGCCGACTATGGTCCGCCCAAGACGATCTATAATCGTTTCATCCGGTGGAGCCGGCTCGGGGTGTTCAACAAGATCTTCTCCGCCCTTTCCGCACAAGGCGGCAAGCCCGACCAGTTGATGATCGATGCGACGCACCTGAAGGCACACCGGACAGCCGCCAGTCTGCTCAAAAAGGGGCTGTTCCCAGACGTATCGGACGCACCAAAGGCGGCCTGAACTCGAAGCTCCATGCGGTGTGCGACGGCAAGGGCAGGCCGCTGGTCATGCTGCTGAGCGAGGGCCAGATGAGCGACTACAAGGGAGCCGCCCTGATGCTCGACGCCTTGCCCCGCGCCAAAGCCCTGCTCGGCGACCGAGGCTATGACGCCGACTGGTTCCGCAAGGCGCTCACCGAACGCAATATCGCGGCCTGCATCCCGTCAAAGAGAAACCGAAACATTCCGATCCCACACGATGCCGTGCTCTATCGCCAGCGACATCGCATCGAGAACATGTTCGGCAGGCTCAAAGATTGGCGACGCATCCACACCCGCTACGACCGATGCGCCCACACCTTCATGTCAGCCATCTGCATCGCCGCAACCGTCATCTTCTGGCTCAATCAATGAGTCCTGAGCGTAGATCGCTAGCTGGGTCACGAACGTGCCGCGCAGGTTGTGGACCACGCGGTCAAAGCCTTCCGACTTGCGGCGTTGCGACACGGCTTCAAGGCTGCTCTCTGTCTGGGCGGTCTTGCGGCTGTTCTTCAAGACAGTACCCGTGCGCTCGTCATCGCGTCCATCGCGCCACTCGGTAAATCGTCATAGATCGGAATGACGGTGCTACCGCCGCGCTTGCCGGTCTTTTCGACGATGATGGCCTTTTCTCCTACGCACTTCCAATCGAGGTGGATCAAGTCCTAGAGTCGCAAGCGGGACAGGTGCGATAATCTCCTCCCTGACCTGTCTTGGATCGGAACCGGAAATGTAGTCGTTTCACAGGTCAATCTGTATCGCAGGAAGGCAGGTCTATGATCCCGCTTTCTGGAAAGGGCAGACAAAATACAAAGTACCCGCCCGGAACAATAGCCGGACGGGTCAGTGATTGCAGACGCGGAAGGTTGATCTGCGTCTGCAAGGTCGTCAGAAGCGGAAGCGCGTGCCCAGTCCGAAATAGCGGCCTTCGTACCGGATATCGCGAGGGTAGGTCTGCGTTTCGTTGAAATAGCGGTAGTTGTTGAACGGCTTGCCGAGGATGTTGCTGACGTCCGCGGTGATCGTGATCGCCGGGATTACGGTATAGGACAGCGAATAGTCCAGTCGGCCGATCGGCTTGGTGCCCTCGCCGACATAGAGTTCACCGGCGGCATTGGGCGAGTAGAAGTTGGTGAACTTCGAACGGTAATTGTACGAAAGCCGGGTGGATATCTTGCCGCGCTCGTAGAACAGGACGGCGTTGTAGCTCCACTTGGACACGCCGGGGATCGCCACCATCCTGGTATCCTGGCCCAGAGCATTGGGAAGCTGGTTCTTCCCGTCCAGATAGGTCACGTTCCCCTGCACGCCGAACCCGGACAGCAGGCCCGGCAGGAAGTCGAAGAAGCTATGGAAGCCCGCTTCCACGCCCTTGATCCGGCCCGATCCTGCGTTTTCCGGGCGGACGACTTGCATGAGGCCATAGATCGGATCCTGCACGTCCCGCGTATAGTCGCTGATGAAGCCGTTGAGGTTGCGGTAGAACATCGAAATGCCTGCCGCGGCCCGCGGGGAGAAATAGTATTCGATCGTGGCGTCGTAGTTGCGCGAGGTCAGCGGCGCGAGGTCGCGGTTGCCGGCGCGGCCGAAGGCGTCATAGCGCCCTGGCGAACCGCCGGTGTTCTGCGCGCGGGTGATGTTCACCGCGGGATTGAGCTGCCCGAATGTCGGCCGGGTGCGGGTCTTGGTATAGGCCAGGCGGACCTGAAGCTTGTCGGTAAAGCGGATGCGCGTGCTGAAGTTAGGCAGGATATCGACATAGTTCTGCCGCGTCTCTTCCGGGGCCTGGACGCCGTCCACCAGCGAAGTGCCGGAATAGACGCCGTCCGTATTGACGATGCGCACACCCACGAGGCCACCGATCTCCACGCCGCCGATATCGAACGCATACTTGCCCTGGGCATAGGCGGCATATGTCTTCTCGCGCGCATCCCATGACGCTAGCGGATCGAGCGGCACTTCGGCGCTGGACCAGCGCGCGACATTGTCCGCCAGCCCGACATCGTTGGGATTGAGCGCCGCAAGTTGCTGCAACCCGGCAAGAGAGATCGCGCGCAAGCCGTCGATATTGCCGCGAACCGCCGCGCGGCTGGGCGCGAGCCACTGCGTGAAGCCCTGCACGCCGCCCCGGAAGGTGTTGTCCACCAGCGACATCTCGCCCAGGCCAAGATCGTTCATGCCGATGCCCAGGTCCATGAGATAGGCATAGCGCGAGCCCGAGCGAACCGAGGAGTTGCGGGTCGTCACCCGGCTGCCGACCTGCAACAGCGGCAGGAAGGGAATGTCGGTCTCGAGCGAGATGTCGCTACGCCACTGAATGCCGTTGCCCTTGCCGATATAGATACGGTCGAAGAAGCCGCGGAACTGGTAGTGGCTGGGATCGGTCGCATCGAAACCGGGCAGCGAGAAGGCGGCGGAACCTTTCACGTCGAACGCCGCGTCCACCGTGGGCGCGGACGTCAGGGCGGAGTCGAGGCTCCACTCGGTCTGCTTGAACGTGCTGTTGGTATAGGCGAAATCGGTCGAGATCGTCGCCTTGCCGGTGGTCCAGATCGCGCCGATCGCGCCCTGGTAGGTGTTGGTATCGCCATTGACCGTGGAGCGGTAGATATCCGGGCGCCAGCCGCCGGTCTTGGTCAGGCTGGCGACCTTGTTCGGTTCGTCTGGATCGAGCACGACATTGCTGAGCTGCGCGCCAGCGAAGCGCAGCGAGGTCGCGAAGAAGTCGTTCGCATCACGGCCGCGATAGGCCTGCCACAGGCCGTCTGCATAGATCTCGAGATTGGGCGCCGGTTTCCATTGCAGCGAGGCGTTGATCGACGGACGCTTGCGGATGCCGCTGTTGTAGAAGACGCCGACGGCCTCGGGAAAGACGAAATCACGCCCCACCGATTCCGGCTCTACCGTATTGGCGACATCGGGCGCCAGCACGTCGGCACTGTTCCACCGCGCGGCATTGCGAAACTGCTGCTGCGTATAGGCGAAGTTGATGAGCGCGCCGATTTCGCCGATGCCGGTCTGCCAACGGTCGGTGATCTGGAGGTTGGCGTTGGCCAGGTCGTTCTTCTTCGATTGATCGTTGTAAGTGCCGCGAACGGCGCCGGCGATCTCGAAGCCCTTGAAGTCGAAGGGCCGCCAGGTGCGCACGTTGATGAGGCCCGCAAGACCCGGCTCGACCAGATCCGCCGTGCCCGATTTGTAGACTTCCAGCGCCCGCAGGGCGCCGGGAGGAAAGTCCCAGAGCGCGACGCCGCGGGATTCCGCCGTGAAGATATCGCGGCCGTTGAACGTCGTGGTCAGGTCGGGCAGGCCGCGAACCAGCACTTGGTTGGCTTCGTCCCCGGACCGGCTGACCTGGATGCCCGATACGCGCGCAAGCGATTCCGCCGCGTTGTTGTCGGGCAACTTGCCGATGTCCTCGGCCACAACGGCATCGACGATAGCGTCTGAATCGCGCTTGATCTGGGCGGCGTTGAAAAGGCTGGCCCGGAAACCGGTGACGATAATGTCTTCTGCCGAGGCTTTGTCGGCAGTCGTGTCGGCAGCCGTCGTTTCGGTGCCATCGCCCGCATTTCCGACAGTGTCCTGAGCCCATGCAGGCGTCGCAAGCGCGGCACATGCGCACGACAAGTACAGTCTGACTTTAAGCACAGATATCTCCCCCAGTGTTTCACTCGGCAGATCGGGGCGTTTTCATAAGCCACGAATCTACAGTGATTATTTATTGGTATCGCTTCGATTTATCGTCACACCGACGACTCCGCAACCATAAATTAGTCTGAGTAAATGCGCGGTAGCATAATGTTGCGCGGGGCTGGCTTTCCTGCGCAATGCTGAGGGGGAAAGACCCTTCGAAAACCAAGATTTGGTCAGGGCACGTGACTGCCGATAGGCAATACTGCGCCGCATTGCATCGCGGGCTGCTTATCGATACGGGCTGCGAATGATTATCATTTGCTGAGATGTCACGGCTCTGCATGGCAGATCGGGTGATGCCGCAGCCGGTTGATAGAAGGATCGATTTTGCGTTCCGATAGCCTGTGGGGCGAGATTTATGGCGCACACCGCAGGGCGCTGATCGCTTATGCGGAGCGTATCGCCGGTAATCGCGCCGAGGCGGAGGACGTCGTTCAGGATGCGTGGCTGCATCTGCGACAGGCTCTTGATCGTGACAGGCTCCGCGACCCGGTCCCTTATCTTTACCGGATCGTGCGCAATCTAGCCATCGATGGCCGCCGCAGGGCCGGCAGGCAGGCGCGGCATGTGGCGGACGAAGCGGCGGCAGACCTTACCGAAATCGCGGACGATGCGCCTTCGCCGGACGTGGTCGTCAGTGCGCAGGTCGAATTACGATGCGTGGAGCGGGCGTTGGCGTCGCTGCCCGAACGCCAGCGCATCGCCATTGAAATGTATCGCCTCGGAGACTTCAAGCTGCGCGAGATTGCGGAACGATTGAACATCTCGGTGTCGCTGGCGCATCTTCTGATCGTGAAAGGGCTGGCCGAATGCCATCGCCTCTGCCGCCCCAATGATCTGGCGGGAGACGGGCGATGATGGCTCTGCCGTTGAAAAATCAGTCGGCACGAACGTCTATCCGTTATGTCGGCTGCAATCCGGCCGGGGAGAATATCCATGTCGGGTGACGCAGAACGGATCAGCATGGAGGCTGCGGACTGGCTCGTGCGCCTGCGCGAACGTCCCGGCGATCGCGAGGCGGCCAGCGCGTTCGCAGCATGGTGCGATGCCGACGCCGCGCATGTGCGGGCCTGGGAAGAGATGCAGGCGCTGTTCGACATGATCGGCAGTGTGGAGGCGAACCACCCTGACTACCTCGCGCCTGCTGCCGATGGCCGTTCCGCGCCGTCACAAGTTCGCAGGGCGCTGCCGAAGTGGCGCGTGGCGGCGATGGCGGCGGTCATTGCCTGTATCGCTGTCCTTGGCGGTCCCGAGATCATCCTGCGCCTGCGGGCGGACCATCTGACCCCGGCGGGCGGTATGGCGAACGTTGCGCTGGATGACGGCAGCCGGGTCAGGCTCGGCCCGGACAGTGCGATCGCCGTCGCTTACACGCCGGGCCACCGCAACATCCGCCTGTTGCGCGGACAGGCATGGTTCGAGGTTCACCCCGATCCCGCAAGGCCGTTCCGCGTGGAGGCCGAAGGCATCGCCGCCACCGCGCTGGGCACCGCCTTCGACGTGCGCATGATCGGCCCCGACCGCAGCGTTGCGGTGGGCCATGGGCGCGTCCGCGTGGAAGGCGCTGCGTCGTCCGTGCTGGGGGCGGGTGACTGGGTGAGCGCAGCGTCCGGCAGGGCGGCGGTCACCGGTCATCAGGCGAGCGATCTCGCCGGTATCTGGCGGACCGGTTCCGTGGTTATTCGAGGGCGCACCGTCGCCGAGGCGATCGAGGAATTGCGCCCTTGGTACAAGGGCCGCATCGTGCTTGCCGACGAGGCAATCGGGCGCAAGCGAGTCACCGGCATCTTCCGCCTTTCGGACCCCGAGGATGCGCTGCGCGCCTTGGTCCAGCCACACGGCGGTGGGATCGTGCAGATCACCCCGTGGCTGATGATCGTGACTGGAAATTAGCCTCGTCTTTCCGCCATTTCCGCCTGCGACGAAAAATAATTCGCCATCTGTTTGGAAAAACCGCCCCGCTCGGCGTGGAGCTAATAACGGCTGTTGCGACGCATTATCGAAATGGTCCGCGCCGGATTATCGCTTTCGAAGGAGCATGCATGACTGGGGGCAAGACATTTCGCGGTACGATCGGCGTGCGGGCGATCGGGCTGAGGACGCTGGCGATTACGCTGGCCACATCCACGCCGCTGGTGCTGAGCGCGGTGCCTGCCCAGGCACAGGCGGCGGGTCAGCGCAATTTCGATATCGCCGCCCAGCCGCTGACCGAGGCGATCATGCAGTTCGGGCGGCAATCCGGGTTGCAGATAACGGTCGACACTACGCTCGTTGAAGGGCGTAGCAGCGCCGGTGTATCCGGCACGCACCCCGCCGCCGAGGCACTGAGCATCCTGCTGCGCGGTACCGGCCTGACCTTCCGTTTCACGAGCCGGACCACCGCCGTTCTGGAGCCCGCACCGCAGGCCTCGGGCGCTGCCGTGCAACTCGGACCGGTCAAAGTCGAGGGCGCGAGCGAAGGTGCCGCATTCGCCTCGTCCGATCCCGGCGTGACCGAAGGCACCGGTTCCTACGCGGCACATACGGTCACGGTGGGAAAGAGCGCGCAGTCGCTTCGTGAGATTCCCCAGTCGGTCAGCGTCATCACGCGCCAGCGGATGGACGACCAGAACCTCACGACTGTCAGCGAGGCGCTGGATCAGGTAACCGGCGTGCGCAGCTTCGGCTACGAGCGGCAGGAGCAGTACATCATCCGCGGCTATGCGGCGAATGCGCAGTACAACGGCGTGCCGCAGCAGGAAGGCTCGGACAAGGCCAGCTCCAATACCGACGACCTCGCGTTCTTCGACCGTATCGAGGTGCTGCGCGGCCCCTCGGGCCTGCTGACCGGCAGCGGCGAGCCGGGCGGCACGGTGAACTACGTGCGCAAGCGGCCGACCGACGTGCTCGCGGTATCCGGCCTTGCTTCGGTGGGGTCATGGGATCGCTATCGCGGCGAAGTCGACGTAAGCGGCCCGCTCACCGCCTCGGGCAACTTGCGCGCCCGCGTGGTCGGCGTCTTTCAGGACGAAGACAAGTTCTACGACGTCGGCTACAACCACGACCGTTCGGTCTATGGCGTGGTGGAATACGACGTTACGCCCCGGACCACGCTGGGCGTGAGCGGTATCTATTCGCAGCGCACCTACATCAATTCCTTCGGCCTGCCGCTCTATGACGACGGTACGGTTCCGGCGCGCGGGTCTTTCACCGGTTCCGATGCGCCGTCGCGCACCCGCTCGCGCGAGATGGTGGTCGATCTGAGCCACGATTTCGGAGGCGGCTGGACGTTCAAGAGCGCCTATAGCCTGCGCCGCCTGAACTACGGCGGCTATTCGGTGTTCCCTTATGAAGCCATCGACCGCGAGACCGGCCTGGTCAGCGGCATGTCGGCGGGCCGGGTCGAGCAGGAAACGAAGTGGCACAGCTTCGACGCGCATGTGACGGGGCCGGTGCATCTGCTCGGCATGACGCATGACCTGACGTTCGGCGTCAACCGTTCGCGCTACGATTTCATCGGCGGCACCAAATTCGTGAATCCCGGCTCGTGGGATCCCCTGAACGATCACGACCTGTCCGCCGTGATCGATGAGAACATCACCTATCGCTATGAGACAGTGACGGCGCAGACCGGCTTCTACGGCTCGGCGCGCATCCGTCTGGCCGATCCGCTGACGGTGATCGTCGGTGGGCGCCTGACCAACTTCACGATCAAGGATCGCGACGTCTTCCCCGAAGTCACTCCCTGGATCGACAGCAGCGCCACGACGAAGCGGCGCTTCACGCCTTATGCCGGGGCCGTGCTGGATGTGACCGACCAGTTGACCGTCTATGCCAGCTACACCGACACGTTCGTGCCGCAGACTGCGCAGGACGTGAACAACAGAACTCTTGCGCCGCGGGTCGGGTGGCAGCTGGAATCGGGTATCAAGGGCAGCTTCTTCGATGACGCTCTCAACGCCTCGATCGCGGTGTTCCGCATCCACGATTCAAACCGCGCGATCATTGATGAGGAAAACATCGGCTGCGGCGGCACAGTCGACGGCACCTGCTCCCGCGCTTCGGGCAAGGTGCGCAGTCAGGGCGTGGAACTGGAGGTCAACGGCAGCCTGCTGCCGGGCTGGGAGGTGACGGCCGGCTATACCTACAACCAGCAGAAGTATCTGAGCGATTCCGATCCGGCTAACGTCGGCAAGCGTTTCCTCCCCGCCCAGAGCCCGGAGCACATGCTTAAGGCATGGACCCAGTTCGACCTCGCCAAGGCGGGCGTGCAGGGCTGGGCATCAGGAATACAGGTGGGCGGCGGCGTCCAGTGGCAGAGCAACATGTATACCGACCTCATCCGGCAGGGCGCCTATGCGGTCGTGAATGCCAAGCTCGGCTATGCAATCTCCGAGAACTGGGATGCCTCGCTGGTGGTGAGCAATCTGTTCGACAAGACCTACCTGCGCATTCCCGGCTACGCGATCTTCTACAATATCTACGGAGAGCCGCGGAATTTCCGCCTGACCTTGCGCGGCAAGCTGTGATGGACCCGTGCCCGGGCGCATGTCGTCCGGGCACGGACAAATATGTGATCAGAATGAACGGCGGGGCGCAGGCCACATGACCATCAATACGAGCCGCGCGACCGATGGCGTTCCGGGGCGTTCGGCGCTGCGCTATGGGGACTTGCCGACGGACCCGAACGCGCGGCTCTTCGGTCTGTTCGGCACCGCCTTCATCGCCTTGGTGATCGCGGCATGTTCGCTGCTGTCGTGGCAGGTCTATTCGGCCCTTCAGCCGCAGGCGCACCTTGCCGTTTTCGATGTCGCCATGCCCGCAGCCCCGCCCGAACCCGCCAACGAGATCCCGCCCGGGCCGAAGCAGGTTCGGAAGGAGACGGCGAGGGCCCATCCCGATCGGCCGCAGATCGAAATCGCCCAGATCCGGGCTCCCGACGAAATCCCGGTCGCGCAGGAGGCGTCCGACCCGGTCATCGATCCGGGGCCGCCGATCGAAAAGACCAGCGCACCCGAAACCAAACCCGCACCACCTGCCCAGAAGGCCAGCGATGCCCGGCCGACATGGGAAGGGCAGGTACTGGCCGCGCTCAACAAGGCGAAGCGCTATCCGCGCGAGGCTGCGTTCCGCCACCAGCAGGGCGTGCCCTACATCCGCTTCGTGATGAGCCGTGAGGGCAAGGTTGTGTCGGTGCGGCTGGAACGCTCCTCCGGCATCCGATCGCTGGACGACGAGGCGGTCAGCCTTCCAAAGCGCGCCGCCCCGCTGCCACGGCCGCCCGAGGACGTGAAGGGCGACACCATCGAACTGGTCGTCCCGGTCGAGTTCTTCATGCAAAGATGAGCACAATGTCCATCACGCACTAGCGACAGACTCAACCGCTACCTGAGCCGCATCAGAACCGCCGGTTCAGACTTATCATGAAGGTGCGCGGCTCGCCTGGCGTTGTGCGGGTCAGCGAGGCGGTCGGGAAATAGCGCTTGTTCAGGATGTTGCGCATGTTGGCCTGGATCGACCATTCGTCCAGCTCATAGAACAGGGATCCGTCGATCAGGGTATAGGCCTTGAGCCGGAACGGCGCGGTCGCCCCGGCTACGGCCGAAGCGGTGCTGGCCATGCGATCGCCTTCGTGGTGCAGGCCGAACCCGGCGCCCAGATTGGCCAGGGCGCCGTCCTGGATGGTATAGCGCGCCCACAGGTTCGCGATGTAGCGCGGGATGGATCCCAGGCGCGAGCCGACCTGCAGGCGGTTGTCTGCGGTGACCTTGGCGTCGAGGTAGGTGAACGCACCGGTCAGTTCAACGCCCGGAAGCGGGCGCCATCCTGCCTCGGCCTCGACGCCTCGGGTGCGCTGCTCGCCGGTCAGGACATAGACGTTGGGAATGACCGCGTCTGCCGTTGCCACGTTGGTACGAGTCAGTTCGAAGACGGTGAACATGCCGGTCAGCGAGCCGTCCTTGCGCGCCAGCTTGATGCCGCCTTCGTAATTCACGCCGCGTTCGGGCGGCAGGCTCGATCCATCGGCGGCGCGATAAGTGCCCTGCGGATTGAAGGACTTGGCGTAGTTCGCATAGAGCGAAATCCAGTCGCTTAGCGCCACCGTCGCACCGGCCCGCGGACTGAAGGCATTGTCGCTGACCGTGGCGTTAGGGATGCCGTTGTTGGTCACCCGGCTGGTCGCCTTGTCCCAGCGCCCGCCCAGCGTGACGGTCAGCAGGTTCCCCAGCTTGATATGGTCCTGCACGTAGAAGCCGCGCTGACGGGTGCGGCTTGCATATGTGGTGGCGGGCACCGCGGGATTGTGCGTGCTCAGTGTGCCGTAGACCGGATCGTAGAGGTCCAGTTCGTAAGGCATGCTGGAATCGTAGAGATTGACGTTACTGGCCGAACGCCGTCCATAGTCCAGTCCGGCAAGCACGTAGTGGTTGAGCGGCCCCGTATCGAAGCGCGCACTGGCATTGGTGTCTACGCGGAAGTAGTCGCCGTTCTCGGCATAAGGCCCATAAAAGGCGCGGCGCACGCGGCGGTAGTCGGAGGATATGCCGGTGACGAACAGCCAGTTGTCCCAGGTATTTCGGAAGTCCTGATAGCGCAGCGACTGATGGATTGCGATCGCATCGCTGAACTTGTGATCGAAGACGTAGCCTGCGTTCCAGTAGTCGTTGTCCTGCACCGCTGGATACTCGGTATCGTTGATGGACAGCTTGATGTCTATCGGCCCGTTCGGATTGGTTAGCGCGGTGCCGTAAGCGGTGGTCGGCGACCAAGGGTTGATATGATCGTCGACGTAACGGCCGAGCAGCGTCAGCGTAGTGTTCGTATCGGGCGCCCATGTGATCGCCGGGGCAAGGAACACGCGGCGCTGCCCCGAGGCGTGGACGAAGAAATCCTGATCGCGATACACGCCGGTCAGTCGTGCGAGCAGCGTGCCGCTGGCGTTGAGGGGCAGGTTGGCATCCAGGGTCAGTTCCTTGAACGCGTAGGAGCCGCCCGCGATGCCGACGTCGACAAAAGCCTCCTTTTCCGGGCGCTTGCTGACCAGGTTGACGATACCCGAGATCGGCCCCTGTCCGAACAGACCCGACGCCGGACCCTTCACCACCTCGACCCGGCCGAGCGCGGTCATTTCCGAGGTGCCGTAGCCGGTGTCGTCCAGCAATCCGTCGAGATAGGTAGCACCAGCGCTGGCGTTGAAGCCGCGGATGTTGAAACCGTCGAAAAAGCCATAGTTGTTCGACCGGGAAACACCCGCAACGTTGTAGAGTGCTTCGGAAATGCGGCGCACACCCTGATCGCGCAGAAGCTCTTCGGGCAGGACGGAGATGGGCTGGATATTCTCGAGCATCGGAATGTCTGCCTTGGCCGCAACCGGCGCCGCCGCGAGCTGACCCGTAACGACGATGGTACGTCCGTCACGCGCTTCCTCCTCGGCGGGTTGGTCTTCTGCTGCCTGGGCAATGGCAGGCGCGATGCATGCAAACGCGGCGACGCTAACCGTCAGATGGCGGCAGATTTTCCTCAATGTTCTTCCCCTCAAGCTCGCGGGGCTGCTGCTACTTGAGATAATAATGACACGCAATAGCAATATGACGGTTGCTTTCCTTGAGTGTGGCGGTGCTCAAGCTATTCCGCTCCCGCTCCAACGGCATGGCGATCGATACGGCGCTGGCGGCCCCGATGCTGGACCGCGTCATCGATTGCGAGGGGCTCGAGTGAAGAAATCAAATCGAAGAAGGATTGGGCCCATGTCTGCCGCAGCCAGTGAGGCATATCAGCGGGATGAAATGGCCAGGTTGGCTCTGCTGCGTTGCAGAGTGCTTTAGTGCGACGCAGCATGGCGGAATGCGTGCTGCGACCCGCAAAGACGATGATCTTGAAAAAATTCAGCTAAATCAAAGGGAAATCCATGCCTTGCGATGCGAGGCCCTTCATGTTGCACGACCGAATGCCATGTCGGCGAACGTTAGCTAATCATCTTTCATTTGAACAATAGCAAAATGAGTAATGGTCTATAGGGAAAATTACTGATGCATAAAAACCGGCTCATAGGGGCTAGTCGTGTCATCGGTATAATACATCTAGAGAATCATACTTAGTTACGTTATTGAAGCGATGTAAAAATTGGTGTGATCCAGCGGGGGCTGTGCGGATGACGAACCCGATAAACGATTGCAGCGGTGTCGTGATAGCGATGCCGATGATAGCAAATCAGCGCCACAATACAGGTCGGACGGATATAATTCGCGGTCTTTTCGAGGCGGTTCCGTTAGACATGTTTGTCGTGGGGCCGGACGGTAATGTCGTGGCGGCCAATATTTCCGATTCCATGCTTGCAATTCTGGGATCCGACTTTTCGAGAACCGCGGCCGGATCTTCGTTCCACGCCGTGCTGGACAGGTTGCCGGTCGAAGTCGAAACGCGGTCGGATATGGGCGGCCATCTTGCCCGGGTTCTTGACGGAGCGGTGATTTCGGTCACCCGCAGCTATCCGATGCGGGCTTCGGGCGCGGAAGAACTCTCCGTGGAAATCACCAGGGTTGCCGATCCCGTCGGTATGACGCTGGTGGTTCTGCAGGGGCGGCAGAAGGCGGGCGACCTTGTATCCCGCCGGGCGCAGCAGGCCCAGATTCTTCTGGCGCAGGAAGAGGAGCGCCGGCGCATTGCGCGCGATCTTCATGACGGTACTTCGCAGCATCTCGCACTGGCGCAAGTCATGCTGGAAACGGTGCGCAAGGCGCGCACATTCGATGCGATCGAGGCGGCCTGCCTCGATATCGAGGCGGCGCTCAGCACGGCGCAGCATCAGATGCGCACGCTCAGTTATGTCCTCCACCCTCCTGAGCTGTCCTCGGGCGGCATAGCCGAGGCGCTCGATGCTTTTCTGAAGGGCTTTGCCAGAAGAACGGGGCTGGACGTGCGTTTCCACGATCTGGCGGGAAGGCTGCGGCCCTCACCGGATCTGGAGATCGCGCTCTACCGTGTGGCGCAGGAAGCCTTGGCCAATGTGGGCAAGCATGCCTTCGCGCGCACGGTCGACGTTCGGTTGACGACGGTGGCAAAGCATATCGTGCTGGAGATCGAGGACGACGGCGTCGGCATTCCCAGCGATATCGCGGAAGGGCGACGGCGGGAAGCGGTTGGCGTCGGGCTTTCGGGAATGCGGGAGCGGGTGGAAGCCCTGGGCGGCATCTTCTGCGTCGAACGCCGTCCGAACGGCACGCATATAGGCGCCTTTTTTCCGCAGCGCCGCCAGAACGACGCGGCCGCCGAAGCGGTCAAGGCTCAACGATATTGTTCCGAACCGCATAAAGTACGAGTTCCGCGGTCGTCCTGAGCTTCAGCTTGTGCATCGCGGCGGCGCGGTGCGTTTCCACGGTCTTGACGCTGATGTTCAGCATGTGGGCGATCTGCTTGTTGAGTTTGCCTTCCGCGATCAGTTGCACGATCTCGCGCTCCCGGGCGGTCAGCATGATGCCCTTGTCGGCGGCCAGATTGGTCTCGATGAAATGCTCCAGCAGGGTCTCCGAGATCGCGCCCGAGAAGTAGGGCTTGCGCTTGGCCAGGGCCTTGGCCGCCGAGACGAGATGAATGGCGCTGTCCGACTTGAGGACATAGCCCCGCGCCCCGGCGCGCAGGACGTCGATCAGGATGCTTTCGCGGTCGTGCATCGTGTAGATCAGGATCTCGGTGCGCGGCAGTTCGTGCTTGATCGCGCGGGTCAGTTCTAGGCCGTTCATGAGCGGTAGCGAATAGTCGAGAAAGGCGATGTCCGGCTTGGTCTCCACCGCAAGGTTAAGCGCCTCGCGCCCGTCTGACGCTTCCCCCACCACCTGAAAGTCGGCATGCGATTCCAGCAGGGTCTTTACGCCCTGGCGCATCGCCTGGTGATCGTCGGCGATGAGGATTCTGCTTGTCGTCGGGCGCATTCTACCCCCTTTTTATTGCGGCGTTGCAGGTCGTGTCTTCGGCTGCGGAACTTCATCTTCGCTGCGATGGAGCCCCGTTCAATCGGGAGTTTCCCTAGCATTCCGGCATATCTGCTCCACAAATCACGGTGCGGGCGGGCATAAATCCTTAGGACGGCACGAAATCGAATTTGCTGCGCAAAATCACCCGATATGTCCATTGGGCAAATGCCAGTCGCTGTGGATAGCGGTGGTACGAAATCGCTGGAAAAACTTCGTAATATTTCTCCGATGACGGGGGTTTAAGAGCGCCTTGTCTTTCCGACCGGCAGTCGCCGGAGCAGTCCTTCGGGAAGGACCACTCCGGCGACCCTGTTCCACCGGTGCAGGACCGAGGGGGTACATGAGCCTTACCCCGGTGGATTGACGATGATGTAGGTAACCCCGGAGGACTGGTACTGCGGGCGATACCAGACATTGTTGCAACTGAAGTAGGTCACATCGCCGCGAACGACCTTGGGGCAGTTCGAGGGCAGGGTGTAGACCACCGAGCCGACACTGGTGCTCTGGATCACGACCGTATCGGGCTGCGACGAACTGGCGACGACAGCCGCGGTCGTTCCCGCCACGATGCCCACTGCCGCGGCATCCCAGAAGGGGTCGTCATACCATCCCCAACCCCATCCCCAACCGGGCGGTGGAGGAGGCGGCGGTGGCGGCATGGGGTGCGGGCCGGGCCCGGGGCCGGGATGAGGTCCAGGCCCGGGATGAGGTCCAGGTCCGGGGCCAGGACCGGGTCCGGGGCCAGGCCCAGGCCCAGGGCCCGGGTGCGGTCCTGGCCGGTCACCACCACCGCCTCCACCGCCTCCACCGGGATGCGGGGCAGGAGGGCCTTCGCGCGGTATGGAGGGGTTGTGGATGCCGCCTCCGCCGCTGCCCGGCGCATGGAAATTGGTGCGGCCCTGGAAGCCGCCGCCGCGCAGGCCGCCGCTCATGTGCATGCCGCCGCCGCCGAAGCGGCGCTGGGCCTCGGCCGGCGTGGCCGCGGCGGCGATCACTGCGAGCGCAGTGGTGAGCCGGGCGATCTGGTTGCCGTTCATCTCAGTTGCCTCCCGAAAGGGCCGCGAGCTGGATCGCGCTGGCCGTTTTCGGCGGGACGAAGGCGAAGTCCTTGGCTGTGAGCGATGGGGCGGTGTTCCAGTCAAGATCGGCGCTGTAGGAAGGCCTGACGGGATCCGACCGGTCGGTGATGACGATCCTCAGCGGGAGCGGCGCCTTGCCGCGCGCGATCCAGATCTGCCAGTCGAGCGTGTCGCCGCGATAGGCGAACTGGTCCGCTTCCTTGCCGTTCACACGGGCGAAGCCGACGCGCACGGCCGAAGTGATACCCTCGGTTACGGGATTTTCGGACCAGTAGAATATGTCGGCCAGCGGCAGGTCGATGCCGTAGTCGAGGTAGATCTTGTCGACGGTCTGGCGAATGGTCGGCGGTGCGGCCACTTTCGCGTAGTAGTTCTGACGCGGCACGTTCACCGTCAGCGACTTGCCGTCATAGAAATATTCGCGAACCGCCCGGTCCGACTTGATCTCCACGTAGAAGGCGGTGGGCCGCATGACCTTGTAAGTGGCCTCGTAATCGAGGTGGACCAGCAGGTCGGTATCGGCAAAGGCCGCTTCTGCCGTGGCCTTGGAATGGAATTCGAAAGTCTTCAGAGACTTCAGGTAGTTGCCCATGCCGGTGAGAGCCTGGACGGCGACCGGATCGAGCGTATTGGCGGCGGTCTTCGGTGCCGCCGGTTCGGGAGCGGTAGGCGCGCTCTGGGCCCATGCCGGTACGGAGGGACCTGTCAGGCAAAGGGCGATGGCCAGGGAGGCCATGGCTCTGGCGGCGGGCCGGAAGCGCGGAACGGGCATCGGATCACTCCTCTAGCGGGTCTACGCGAGGACAATTCCAGTTTCGCGGGCCTCCTCCCATCCGGGGAATCCCTCTGATCGGGCCGGAATTCGCCTTGGTCCCAATTCGTCTTGGTTATTGCCTGGCGGACTTGCGTTTGCCCAGCGCCCCGAAGGCGCCGCGCTCAGGGACGCGCCACGCACTGCATCAGGGAGAATCCCGATAGCTTGAAGCCGTCCGTGACCGGATAGTTCGAAGGCCCCAAACAAGGAGAAGACCATGAAATCGCAAGCCGTGACCCTGGTCTGTGGTGCTTTGCTGACAGCCGCCTGCGCTACGACGCCGAAAGTGACTTTCGATGCCGATCCTTCGGCCAATTTCGCGGGCTACAAGACCTATAGCTGGGCCTATACGTCCGCCCCTCAAGGGGTGAACCCGCTGCTGACCCAGCGCGTGAAGACCGCCGTGGAAAGCACCCTGGCGTCGCGAGGCTATACGCAGGCCGCCACGGGCGATTTCGCCATAGGGTTTACCCTGGGCTCGCGTGACCGCGTGGAAGTCTCCTCGCTCGGTTCCTATGGTCCCTACTTCCGTCCTTGGGGCGGTTGGGGCGGCTTCAATCAGGTCGATGTGCGCAACATCACCGACGGCACCCTGACGGTCGACGTCTACGACAGCGGCAGCAAGGCCCCCGTCTGGCACGGAACGGCCACCCAGGAAGTGAGCGGCAGCACCGCAAGCCAGGAAAAGGTCAGCGCGGTCGTCACGGCCGTCCTTGCCAACTTCCCGCCGCCGGCAGGAGCGGCCAAGTGACCACGCCGACTTTTGAAAAGGAGCACGGCATCGCGACGCCGCGCCCGGATCGGATCGAGCTTCCTGCCGTGCCCGACCTCCCGGACGTGGTGGGGCTCGATTCCGACGTGGCCTCCACGACGTTTTCGCGCTTTCGCAGCAATCTCTCGCGGTTTCGCACGAACCTGTCGGAGCATCGCACCGATCTGTCCGAGTTCCGTACCGATCTTTCGCAGCATCGCACGGGGCTTTCCGAGAACCGCACCGAGATGTCGATGCGGCGTACCGGCATGTCGTTCCACCGGACCCGCATGAGCGCAGACCGTACGCTGATGTCCGAGATCCGCACCGCGCTTTCTTTGATCGGCTTCGGGTTCACGATCCATCAGGCTTTCGCGAAGCTGCACGATGCGGGCGTGATCGCCCATAGCACCGCGCCGCGAAACTTCGGGGTGGCCCTGATCTTTCTGGGCATCGTGCTGCTGTTCGGCGGGATCGGGCGCCACCTCCAGTTCGCACAGGAACTGCGCGGCAACCGCCGATCCATGACCGACGACGGCCTGATCCACGGCGAGACGGTGTTCCCGATCTCGCTGACGCTGATCGTCGCGGTGCTGCTGGCGATCCTGGGGATCGCGGCGATCGTCGGCATCGTCTTCAATCTCTCCGGGATGAACTGAAACGTGGCAACGCAGGCATCGAAAGCCGTCCCGCATCGGGACCGCGACATGGTCTGGATCGAGGGCGGCAAGTTCGTCATGGGATCGAACCGCCACTACCCGGAGGAACGGCCCGAAAGGCCGGCCTCCGTCGATGGATTCTGGATCGATCGTGCGCCGGTGACCAACCGGGAATTCGCCCGCTTCGTGGAGGCGACCGGATACCGCACAGTTGCGGAGCAGGCGCCCGACCCTGCCGACTATCCCGGTGCCCTGCCGGACATGCTGGTAGCATCCTCGCTGGTGTTCCAGCAGCCCACGCAGCCGATCAACTTGCGCGGGCCGGTGAGCCAGTGGTGGTCGTTCCTGGCGGGAGCGGACTGGCGCCATCCCACCGGGCCGGGCAGCTCGATCGACGAGCTTGGCGATCACCCCGTCGTCCATGTCGCGCTTGCCGACGTGGAGGCCTATCTCGACTGGGCCGGGCTGACCTTGCCGAGCGAAGCGGAATGGGAGTTCGCGGGGCAGGGCGGCGCGCAAGGCACCGAATTCGCCTGGGGAAGCGAGCTGGTTCCCGGCGGCGTCCATCAGGCGAATACCTGGCAGGGCGCATTCCCTTATGCGAACTTGCGCGAGGACGGCTGGGTGCGCACCTCGCCGGTCGGCCATTACCCCGCCAACGGCTATGGCCTCCATGACATGATCGGCAACGTCTGGGAATGGACGGCCGACTGGTGGTCCGACAGACCGGGCGCGGCGCCGGTCAGAAGCTGCTGCTCCACGGCACGGGCAAAGGCCCTTCAGGACAGCATCGATCCGAACGATCCTTCGGGCATTCCCCGCCGCGTGCTCAAGGGCGGGTCGCACTTGTGCGCGCCGAACTATTGCCAGCGCTACCGCCCTGCGGCGCGTCATGCGCAGCCGGTCGATACCTCGACGTCCCATGTCGGTTTTCGCGCGGTGTTCCGGGGCTGAACCGCAAACCTGTTTCAGGGTTACCGAGGAACCCGAGGATCACGTCCGATCCTCGGGTTCCTTATGTTTGCGCACGATCATCTGGTAGGGGATGAGGGCAAGGAAGCCGACGATCAGGAACAGCAGCACGGCGGCCGAGATCACATTGTTGGCGTGGTTGGCGCCTGCGAGCGCCAGGGCAATGCCCGGATGGCGCATCGATGCGGCAATGGCCAGCGAACTGCGATCGGCGATCGTGTCTCCGCCCAGGAAGTGTCCGCCCGCAATCGCCGCGACGGCCACCAGCAGCATGGCCACGACCGTACCGTCGCCCACCAGGGTCATCATCGCGGGCCATACCTTGATGAGGATCGGCACGGCGGCGAGGACCAGCAGGATATAGGCGATGATCGTGACGGCCTTGATCAGGCCCGGCTTCGGCGCCTTGAACAGGGCGCGGCCCAGCACCAGCCCGACCACCAGCGGCACGGCCACGCCCACGGCGATATTGCGTGCCACCACGCCGACCGGGAACTGGGCATGAACCTCGTAGAAGCGGGCAGCAAGGGCGCCGAGGATCGGCACGAAGATCACCGCGAAGACCGCGCCGGTCGCCATCAGGCCATAGACGTAGGAAGCATGCCCGCCCGCCTTCAGCGCCTTGCCGGGCATCAGCGGCGGCACCGGTGAGATCGCCATGAGGAATATGCCTGCCTTCACGGCGGGTGAGACGGGGAACAGGGCGATGATTACCATTGCAGCCACCACCGGTATCACCACGATTGCCGCGAAGGCACGGGCCAGGAGCCTTGGGCGGGTGAGCACATAGGCGAAGTCGCCGCGTGACGAAGCAAGGCCTGCGGAGACGACCAGCAGCGCCAGGCTCAGCGTCAGCAGCAGCGGGATCAGGTGCTTGATCAGGTCCATCGGCATCATCCTCGGGTGGTGGGGCAGGCCTGCTCTCGCGGCGAGTTCATGGCCCTGTCCGGCGGCATGAGGGTGCGACAGGTGACGGGCCGGCTGAATCGGGGATTACCCCCGGATTGCCCCACGAATATCCCAGCCGTCGGAGGCGGGTTCGGGATCATTCCCGTGAAAGCCGGGAATCGCCCTGATGTGGCGGGGTGACGGGAAAGGCTAGCTTCGCGCTCCAACCGGGATGCAACACCGGGAACCGAGGAGACCGCAGATGCGCGTCAAGCTGGCTGCCTTACCGATACTCTGCGCGCCGATGCTGCTCTGTCTGGCCCAGCCTGCTTTGGCGGCCAAGGCGCCGGATACCTGGGACGGCCTCATGCACGTCAAGTCGCACAAGATTCAGGCGGTCTACCTGCTGCCGGACGCGGATTTCCGCGTCTACACCAAGGTCATCATCGATCCGCCGGATATCGCCTTCCGCAAGAACTGGCAGCGCGAGCACGGCTTTGCGGAAGATCCGGGCCGTCCGATTTCCAACGAGGATGCACGCGACATCCTGGAGAAGGCGAAGGCCGGTTTTCACAAGCTTTTCGTCGAGGCCTACCAGAAGGCGGGCTACCAGGTCGTCGATCAGCCCGGCCCCGATGTCCTGAGGCTTTCCACCGGCATCGCCAATCTCGATGTCGTGGCGCCCGATGCGATGACGGCGGGCAGGTCCTGGACGTTCTCGCGCGATGCGGGCGGGGGAACCATGGTGATCGAGGCGCGCGATTCCCGCACCGGGGCCTTGCTCGGCCGGGCGGTCGATGCCCGCAACATGGACGAAAGCCGCGTCTATTTGCGCAACAGCGTGACCAATACGGCCGACTTCGAGGACCTTTTCGGGCGCTGGGCCAAGCTGAGCGCCAATGGACTGACCGAATTGAAGGCGCTCTCTCCGATCAATGCTGACGGGATGGCGAAGAAATAGGCCGGTGAAGAAATTCTCAGGGCGATAGTCCATCCCGATCAGGTCAAACCCCGATGGTCGAATCGTCCGCCATTATCGATGAATGTCCTGAATTATTCAAAAAGGATGACGAACATGTCGAGCAAGCAGCCGAACATTCTCGTAATCTGGGGTGACGACATCGGGATCAGCAACCTCAGTTGCTATACCGATGGTCTCATGGGCTACCGAACGCCCAATATTGACCGGCTGGCGAAGGAAGGCATGAAGTTCACCGATTCCTACGGTGAGCAGAGCTGCACGGCCGGGCGGTCTTCCTTCATCACTGGGCAGAGCGTGCTGCGCACCGGGCTTTCGAAAGTCGGCATTCCCGCCGCGCCGATCGGCATGAACGAGAAGATCGTCACGGCGGCGGCGCTGCTCAAGGAGCAGGGCTATGCCACCGGGCAGTTCGGCAAGAACCACCTGGGCGACCTCAACCACATGCTGCCGACCAACCATGGTTTCGATGAATTCTTCGGCAATCTCTATCACCTCAATGCCGAGGAAGAGCCGGAGATGGAGAACTACCCGGAGGAGCCCAAGTTCAAGGCCCGCTTCGGTCCGCGCGGGGTGATCCACAGCTGGGCTACCGATACCGACGATCCCACCGAGCACGAACGCTGGGGCCGGGTCGGCAAGCAGAAGATCGAGGACACCGGCCCGCTCACCAAGAAGCGCATGGAGACCTGCGACGACGAGTTCGTGGAAGCCGCCATCGACTTCATCAAGCGCCAGGAAGCCGACGACAAGCCGTGGTTAGTGTGGCTCAACACCACGCATATGCACATGTTCACGCATACCAAGGCGTCGAGCAAGGGGCAGGCCGGACGCTGGCAGTCGAACTATCACGACACGATGATCGATCACGACAAGAACGTCGGCCAGATGCTCGACATGCTGGATGAACTGGGGTTGGCCGAGGATACCTTCGTGATGTACTCGACCGACAACGGCCCGCACCGCAATTCCTGGCCGGACGCCGGGATGACGCCGTTCCGCAGCGAGAAGAACACGAATTGGGAAGGCGCTTTCCGCATTCCGCTCATCGTGCGCTGGCCCGGCAAGGTGGAAGCCGGATCGGTTTCGAACGGCATAGTCCAGCACCATGATTGGCTGCCCACTTTCCTGGAAATGGCAGGCGCCCCGGACGTCGTCGAAAAGCTCAAGACCGGTTACGAGGCGATCGGACGCACCTACAAGAACCACATCGACGGCATGAGCCTCGTTGGCCACATTACTGGCAAGGAAGAGAAGAGCCCGCGAAACTTCTTCTTCTATATCAGTGATGACGGCGACATTCTTGCGCTGCGCTACGATAACTGGAAGATCGTATTTCTCGAACAGAGATGTCAGGGAACTCTCCAGGTCTGGGCTGAGCCGTTTACCCGCCTGCGCGTGCCGAAGCTATTCAACTTGCGAACCGATCCCTATGAGTTCGCGGATATAACTTCGAATACCTACTACGACTGGTTCCTGCACAACGACTACTTCATCTATGCGGCCCAGGCTGGCGCTGCGATGTTTGCGGAGACGTTCAGAGAGTTTCCGCCGGTACAGCGCCCCAACAGCTTCACGATCGACGATGCCATCTCCAAGATGAGTGATACCGTCTCGGGATCGAGTTGATGCCGGAAAGCCGTTATCCGGTCTACCTTGCTGCCCTTGGCGCCGCTGCGATCTTCGTATCCGCAGCGGCCCAGGTGCCGGAAACAGATCCCCCGAAACAGCCTGCCGTATCGGGACCGCCAAGCATCACCGCCAAACTGCCGCCGGGCATGCCCAAGGGCTACCTCGAACTGTCGCAACTGCCGGACAGCCTCGCCCTGCTGCCCGCGCCTCCCGCAGCAGGATCGTCGGCCTTTGCGCGGGACGAGGAAGCGAGCAAGGCCATGGCCCGGCCCCTCGGCAGTCCTCGCTTCGTGCAGGCCGCAAGCGATGCCGACCTCAAGCCCGCGCATGCCTTCCAGGCCTTCGCCTGCGCGGCCGGGGTGACGCCCGATCTCAAGCTTACGCCGGTGCTCTACCGGTTGATGGGCAAGGCGATGATCGACGTCGGCCTCTCGACCTACAAGGCCAAGGACCAATATCGCCGGGTGCGGCCCTTCGTGATGCACGGCGATGCGACTTGCTCTCCGCAGGACGAAGCCGTGCTGCGTACCGACGGGTCCTATCCTTCCGGCCATAGCGCGCTGGGCTGGGGCTGGGCGCTGATCCTGTCCGAACTGATCCCCGAGCGGGCCGACGCGATCCTGCAGCGCGGCAGGGACTTCGGCGACAGCAGGCTGGTCTGCAATGTACACTGGGCCAGCGACGTGGACGCCGGACGCCTCATGGCCTCCGCGACGGTGGCCCGCCTGCACGGCGCGGCCGAGTTCCGCAGCGATCTGGCCTCCGCGCGCGCGGAACTGGCCAAAGTCAGAAATGCACCGGATGCGCAGTCCTGCCGCACCGAGGCGGCGGGGCTGCGCCTGCAGTAAAATTCAACCGACGACGATAGCGCTGATCCGGTGGAAGAAGGGATGATGCGGCGTGGCGCCGTGCGCGACCTGGGTGAACATGCCGTCCCCCAGGTTCGGCAGCTTCGATTCAACGCCGCAAACTTCCTCGCCGCCGCGCACGTCGATATGGGCGTGAAGCTTGCCGTCGAATTCCAGGCCGATGTCCACCGCATGCGGAAACTCCGCATGGAGCATCTCCAGAACCCGATTGAGACGGTCGGTCAGCGACTCCTCCGTGGCGGGGCTGGAGAGCGATGAACCGTCGATCGAGTAGAGAGAGGCATCCTTGCGCATGGGGGGCGGCTCCTTCGAAAACCGTAAGGGAAGGGTACTGATCGAGGGTCAGCTTACCTGTTTTCCCGTAACAGGAAACACCCGAGTTACCCTGATGCGACGCGCCGAGTCCGGTTTCAGCCTCGCCCGCGATCCCGGCCATGCGGGGTGTCCAGATCAAGTATCGGGCCGGACGGTACAATCCCGGTGGGATTGATCGTCCGGTGGCTCTGGTAATAATGACCCTTGATGTGCTGGAAGTTCACGGTCTCGGCAACGCCGGGCGTCTGGTAGATGTCCCGCAGGAAGCCCTGGAGATTGGGATAATCGAATATCCGCCGCAGGTTGCACTTGAAATGGCCGACATAGACAGCGTCGAAGCGCACGAGCGTGGTGAAAAGGCGGATGTCGGCTTCGGTCAGGGTGTCGCCGACCAGATAGCGGCTGCGCGACAGGCGTTCTTCCAGCCAGTCGAGCGAATCGAACAGCGGCCCCACGGCTTCCTCGTAGGCCTCCTGGCTGGTGGCGAACCCGGCCTTGTAGACCCCGTTGTTCACGGTGTCGTAGACGCGCGCGTTCACCGCGTCGATCTCTTCCCGCAAGGGCTCGGGGTAGAAGTCACCGGGCCGGGCGCCGAGATCGTCGAAGGCCTGGTTGAACATGCGGATGATCTCGGAGGATTCGTTGTTGACGATCCGGCCGGTCTTCCTGTCCCAGAGCACCGGCACGGTAACGCGGCCGCTATAGGTGGGATCGGCGGCGGTATAGACCTCGTGCAAGTAGCGGGCATGGTTGATCGGGTCTGCGATAACGCCCGGCGCGGGATCGAAGGTCCAGCCCTTTTCGAGCATGAGCCAGTTGACGACCGATACGGAAACCAATGCCTCCAGCCCTTTCAGCGCACGCACGATCAGGGTGCGGTGGGCCCAGGGACAGGCGAGGCTGACGTAGAGATGGTAGCGCCCCGCCTCGGCGGGAAACTGGCCGTCCGGGCCGATCCAGTCGCGAAAGGCCGAATCCTTGCGGATGAAGCGTCCGCCGGTCGCCTTCGTATCGTACCAGACGTCATGCCACTGACCGTCGACGAGCATTCCCATGAGCAGGCTCCCTTGCTTGAGAAGAGTGCATAGGTTTGCGCGGGCGATTGTTCCTTAGCGGCCCTTCCGCGAAGGCGCGGTTTTCCAGCACAGCCAGGCAACGTTGAACCACGCGCCCATGGTCAATTGTCCGGCCCAGGCGACCAGGGCATAGCCGAAGCCGAAGACCGCGACATCGACTGCCAGGATCACCGCGATGAGCGACCATCCACCGGCCCGCGCCAGGCTGGTCTCACGCGCTGTCAGTGCGCGTCCGGCGAGATCGCGCTGGTGGCGTTTCATCGAGACGGCGAGCGCGGCGAAGGCGGCGATCGCCAGCAGGGTGCAGAACAGATGTGTCATGCGGTCATGGCCTCCTGCGGCTTGCGCCGGGTGGTTCGGGGGGCTTCCACGCGCTTGCGGGCAGCCTTGTGCGCGCCTTTGGCGAAACCGGCGGCCAGCGCCAGCATGACCAGATCGAACGAGACGAACAGCCAGTCCCCCGCGAGCAGGCTGGCGGGAAGACCGCGCGCGGTCGTGAAGGCGTTCACCAGCGGGACGGCGGCGAAGAGGACTGCGACCAGGCCCAGCATCTCCGGCCAGGCACGGGCCGAGGGGCGGACAAGCGCCCAGACGAACACGGCCAGCCAGGTCAGGAACAGGCTGTTGATCTCATGATCGGCGCGCTCGGCAAGGTCCAGCGGCAGCAGCCGGTTGGCCAGGAAATAGGCGGCGATACCGGCGGGGAAGCCTGCGATCGTCGCGATGTTGAGCTTTTCGACGAGGCGGAAGCCGAAGTGCGGGCGGCTGGGATCGGGCAGCTTGGTCCGGCGCTTGACCGTCCAGAGCACGAGCCCGCTGCCGACCATGATCGTGCCGCCGAGGCCCGACAGGAAATAGAGCCAGCGCAGGCCATATTCGGCGAAGCGGCCGGCGTGGAGGCCGATCATCACGCTTTCGGTGGCCAGGGCGGCGCCCTTGGCCATGCTCTGGCCTACGGGCTTGCCGGTGACGCCGTTGAAGGTCACTTCCTCGCCGCGCGAACCGATCGCGCCTTCCGGGGCGCGGGTCACGCTGATCATCGCCGTCGTGTCGCCCGGATTGGTGACGCGCAGATAGCCGACGCGCTTGCCGCCCCAATGCGCCGAAGCCGACTGCATGACCGGGCCGAGCGCCGCGAGAGGCGCGGGCTGGCCGCTGCGGGCGACTTCCTCGGTCTTGCCGAAGACGGCCTCCTGGTAGGTGGAGGTCTGGGCATAGTTCGCGGCGATGCCCCAGGGCATGTAGAGGACCGCCAGCGTGACCAGCCCGGTAAAGGTGATCATCAGGTGGAAGGGCAGGGCGATCACGGCCGTCACGTTATGCGCGTCCAGCCAGGAGCGCTGGCCCTTGCCGAAGCGCAGCATGAAGAAGTCGGTGAAGATCTTCTTGTGGGTGATGATGCCAGAAAGGATCGCCACCAGCATGAACATCGCCGCCACGCCCACCAGATAGCGGGCCCAGATCACCGGCATGTAATGCAGGTCGAAATGGAAGCGATAGAGGAAGAAGCCGCCGCGGGTCTCGCGGGTGGAAACTTCCTTGCCGGACTGGTCCAGCACGGCGCTGGTCTCTCCGCGCCTGGCGGGTTTCTTGCCGTCGCCCGGTTGCCAGTAGACCTGGGTGGTGGCGCTGCGGCTGTTGGGGGGCGAAATGTACCAGCTTACCGCATCCGGTGCCGTGCGCTGGAGGAAGCGGACTGCGCCTTCGGCGGAGGCGACCGGATCGGCGCTTCCGGTGATCTCCGGCTGCATCCAGCGGGTGATCTCGTCCTGGAAATAGGCCGAGGTGCCGGTGGCGAACATGGCGAAGAGCAACCAGCCGAGCAGCAGCCCGGTCCAGGTATGGAGCAGCGCCATCGATTGGCGCAGACCTTCCTTCACAGCCGCTCTCCCATGCTCAGCGACAACCAGAGAATGCCGCCGCAGATCGCAGCGGTCACGGTCAGCCACAGCCAGAGCCGGGTGACGGAACGAAGACCGAAAGCGAAGAGGGCGATCGTGGCGAAGATGGCGAAGGACAGCAAGGTCGCGGTGACGCTGGCCTCGGCGGGATTGACCGACAGGCCGTGCGCCAGCAGCCGCGCAAGACAGGCTGCAGCCAGCGAGGTGACGAGATAGTTCGCCGGGATCGCCGCGATTATGCGCGCAGCGACGTTCCAGCGGCCGATCCCGCGTCTGTTTCCTCCGACATTGGCGGCACTCTTGGCCATGCTCATAAACCCCCGAGAGCAGGATATTGCAAATCAATCGCAAAAATCGCCGGTAGATTCGGGGCGGGCCTGAGTCAATGATTCAGAAGGTTCGGTACGGGCTGGTGCGGTCAAATCCGTCTGCGGCGCGCAGTCAAACCGGCATAATTTTTTTAGCAATGCTGTCGTATTCCTCAAACCGTCACGGACTGGCCCTAGGGCGCCCTGCGCCGGACAGGAGACGGCGGGCGCAGGGCGAAAAAATCGTGCTTTCTAATGCCATGGATCGTCCTGCGGCGGTGACGCAGGACTGGGATGCGGTGCGGGTCACGCTGCTGCGCTATCTTCGTGCGAAGGGGGCCGCGCCGGATCTGGCCGACGACGTGGCGCAGGAAACGCTTGCGCGCCTTATCGCTCTCAGCCAGACGCAACAGATCGGCAGCCTTTTCGCGCTGGCTTTCAGGATCGCGGACAACCTGATCGTCGATGCGAAGCGCCGCGAGACGCGCTTATTCGGGGACGTGGACGAAGAATGGGAAAGCGATGATCCCTCGCTGGACAGGGTTCTCGATTCACGCCGCGCGTTGGATGTGCTGTCCCTCTGCCTGCGGCGGATGCCGCCGCTACGCCGGGAAGTTCTCATTCGCAGGCGCCTGAACCATGAAAGCTGCCGCGCGATCGGCGACGACCTCGCGATGAGCGCGAAGGCGGTGGAGAAGCACATCACGCGCGGCTTGCTCGACTTGCGCCAGGCGCTGGAGCGTGCCGGTGTGGACGTCTCCGGGGAAGGCCGATGAACGCCCGGCCTCAGGAATTCGACGCGATCGATCGCGAGGCCGCGCAGTGGGTCGATCGCATGAACCGGCCTTTGCACGATGCCGAAGTGGCCGCGGAATTCGACCGCTGGATCATGCAGGATCCCCGCCATGTCGAAAGCTATGCCCGGTTCCAGGCGCTCTGGCAGTCGGGCGGCTTGCAGAACGCGCTGGACGCGGCGGCGGCCGGGGAACTCGATTCCGGGGATGCCGAAGACACGGAAGTTCCGAACTGGGCGGCGCAGGCCTGGCGGCAGTTCGCCGGTTTCGCTGCGGTTGCCCTGTGCTTCGTGGTGCTCGTCTCGTTCGGCGCGCGCGCGCTGGTGACGGAGGCGGACTATGCCGCGACGCGGGGCGCGACGCGGGATGTGCTGCTGCCCGACGGGTCCAAGGTGCGCATGAGCGGGGGCGCGCGGATGAGCGTGCGCCTGACGCCATGGTCGCGTGAAGTGGCGTTGCAGTCGGGCGAGGTCTTCTTCGATGTCGCGCATGAGAAACTGCGCACCTTCTCGGTGCATACCGGGACGTCCAGCGTGACGGTGCTGGGGACCGCCTTCGACATTGACATGGTCGACCGCGAAACCCGCGTGGTCCGCGTCTATCGCGGCCTGGTCAGCGTGGATGCCGGTGCGGGGCGCCAATGGCGCCTGCCGGCGGGCAACGGCATCGAGGTCGGCGGAGGCCGGGTGCGCAGCCTGGGCGACGTGCGGGGGGATCATCCCGGCTGGATCGACGGCTGGTTCGATGCCGATGACACTTCGGTCCAGCGGCTGGTTCAGCGCATGAACCGGGGATCGGATCTGCCGGTGGTGCTGGACGATCCGGCATTGGGCACGCTGCCGGTGACCGGTCGCTTCCAGATATCCCAACCGGAAATGGTGCTGGAAGCGCTGGCGGCGATCCACGACCTGCACTGGCGCCGCGAAAAGGCGCGCTACGTCCTTTCGCGTTGAGGATTCTTCAGAGAAATTTCCGTCAAGGCGAACGCCGAAAAGGCGCGGCGCCGCGCTAGAATATCCCTACGAAGTTCAGGCCGGACTTTGACGCGCTGTCGCCAGGAATACCTGTCATCAAGATTACTTGATAACGACATGAAAATGTAAGAAAAAATATTTGTCGGGATCGGCCGGGTGCGCGCGTCTTCCCCCCGAATGCCTAATCCAACGGGGGATATGATGTTTCGTTCGAATAAAGCCCTGGCCCATAAAGCCGTGGCCTGTGCCTCGGCGCTGGCGATAGCACTGGCAACGGTCGGGGGCGGCCTTGCCGTACCGGCCGCGCAGGCGGCTACGGGTCAGTACAACTTCACCATTCCGGCGCAGGACCTGGGCCGCGCGCTTCAGGAGTTCTCGCGCGTTACCGGAATGCAGGTGGCGGCGGCGCCCGACGCGGTGCGGGGGCGCCGCAGCATGGCGCTTTCGGGCAAGATGAGCGCACAGCAGGCCCTGTCGCAGCTGGTGCGGGGTGCCAATGTCGATGTGCAGATGCGCGGGGGCACCGTGATCCTGAAGGCGCGAACCGCCAGGCCGCGCCCTGCCGCCGTGTCCGCGACGCGCCGTGCCGCGCCGGTAGCGGCTGTAGTCGCCGAAGAACCTGCCGGGGGCGGGGCAGGCGATAGCGAGATCGTCGTCACCGGGTATATCGAGGCCGTCCAGCGTTCGCTCGATATCAAGCGCAAGAACGACACCGTCTCGGACACGGTAAGCGCCGACGACATGGGCAAGCTGCCCGCCAATAACGTCTCCGAAGCGCTCGCACGCCTGCCCGGCGTCAATGCCGTGCGCAGCCCGACGACGGGCGAGGGCGACCGCATCACCGTGCGCGGCCTTTCCACCGAACTGAACAACTACTCGATCAACGGCGTGCGCCTTGGCGGTGCCGGTTCGCGCGACAACAACTTCTATCGCGGCGTGCGCCTTTCCGTGTTGCCGCCCGACGGCATCAAACAGATCACCGTTTACAAGACCCTGACCCCGGACCGCGACGGCGATGCGCTGGGCGGATCGGTGGACATCTCCACGCCCACCGCCTTCGACCAGACGCCCAAATATGCGCGCCTCTCGGTGGAGGGCGGCATGCTGGACAAGTACGACGATCGCAAGTCCGGGCAGGTTTCCGGCGCGCTTTCGCGGCAGTTCAGCGATCATTTCGGCATCTATGTCTCGGGCAGCTGGAGTCGCCGCAAGTCGCAGTTCGAACAGAACGGGGTCGACGGCGATAACCAGCCCGATACCTGGTACGACAACAGCGAGACGCTTGGTTGGGATCCCAACCGCTTCGTCATGCGTGGCATGGACCTGGGCTTCGGTGAGACCGACGTGAAGCGCTGGGGCGCCAACACCAGCATCGACTACCGTTCGGACGATCACGATTTTCACTTTCGCGGGCAATACAACAAGTACCGCAAGGACGAATTCCTCAACCGCCTGAACTTCCGTAACGATACCTCGAAGAATTCGGCCCGCCTCTCGCAAGTGGATACGGACGATACCACGCTGCTGCAGCCGGACGACAACGTCACCGGCTACGACGCGAAGCTGGGCCGCATCTATGGCTACACGGTGGGGCAGATCGTCGACCGTGACGGGGACGGACTCATCACCGATGCCGACCGTTCGACCCGGTCGTTCTACAGCCTCAACGGCGGTTCGGGCACCTGGGACCCGCAGGGCTTCCGCCTGCGTCGGTTCTGGGAAGGCTCGCGCGAGACCGGCAGCCTGGCTTCGGCCAACCTCGGCGGCGTATCGCGCCTTGGCGAAGTGACGGTGGACTACGACGTCTCCTACTCGCAGTCCGAGGACAATCTCGACGACGGCTACACGTTGGAATTCCGCAGCGACAAGTATGGCTGGCTGGGCAACCAGGGCGTGCTGTTCAGCAGTAGCGAGGATTCGCGCTTTCCCAAGTGGCTGCTCAATTCGGCAGGCCTCGCAGCGGTGCAGGACCCGTCGCAATACGACTTCAGCAGTCTCGAAGGCGAAGTGGGCGGCAGCAGCGAAAAGCTGTGGCAGGCGCAGTTCAACCTCGAATGGAAGCCGGTCGATTCCTGGCTGGAATCGTTCAAGACCGGCGCCAAGTTCTACAACTCACGCCGCCGCACCTATCAGGGCTCGTTCCTGAACCTGGAAGCGGACGGCACGATGGCCGATTTCTCGGAGTTCTACGGCAAGGACGTCAACAGCCTGTTCGGCGGGGCCTATAGCGGGCTCTACCGCCTGGGCACGACCATCGACAACCGCAAGATGCTGGCCGAATTCCAGCGTGCCGAGGACGGCGAGAGCGAGATCTTCGACGGTTTCGCGGTCGATCCCAACGATGCGGAGCTTTCGAACGAGGACAGCTTCCGTTTCAACGAACGGGTCATTTCCGCCTATGCCATGGGCACGGCCCGCTTCGGCCGGGCGCAAGTGATCGCGGGCCTGCGCATGGAGGCCACCCGCAACAAGATCGATGCCTGGAACATGGACCTGGTTCAGGGCGAGCGCTTCGTTTCGGACACCTCGAGCTTCGTCAACGTCCTGCCGTCCGTTCACGTCAATTACGAACTGGACGATCGCACCAAGCTGCGCGGCGCCGTCTGGACCAGCTTTGCGCGGCCCGACATCGCGCGCATGAGCTCGGCGCGCGAATATGGCTACGATACCGACCCCGATGGCGACGGCGAGGAGAACCCCGTCTCGCAATGGGTGCTGACCGCGATCCAGCAGGGCAACCCCAATCTCAAGCCGATGCGCTCGCTCAACCTCGACATGTCGCTGGAGCACTATGCCGGGCGCACCGGGGCCTATTCGATCGCGCTCTATTACAAGCACATCACCAATTTCCTGTTCCGCTCCTCCTCCAGCAATATCCGCGACGGAACGCTGGGCGAGAACGTGGACCCGACCGGAGTGGCGATCTCGATGCCGAACAACGGCAAGTCCGCCGAAGTCTACGGCATGGAAATCAGCGGCCAGCAGCTTCTGCACTGGCTGCCGGGGATCCTGGGCTCGCTGGGCGTGGGCGGCAACCTGACCTTGCAGCGCTCGAAAGCGGTGACCGGTCTTTCCTGGCATCCCGACGGCTACAAGCTGCCGCTGATGGAAACGCCGGAGACGATCGCCAACCTCCAGCTGTTCTGGGAGCGCAAGGGCTGGGAAATCTACGGGGCCTGGAACTATCAGTCGCGGTTCATGGGCGGGATCCAGGACTTCGGCAACAACCCCTACGAACAGGCCTATAGCTTCGTCGACCTGACCTTCCGCAAGACCTTCCTGAAGAAGTCTTCCGTACAGCTTCAGGTCCAGAACCTCTTCGATTCCCATACTTACTGGGAAACGGTCTCGTCGGGGACGGGTGCGAGCCGCGCCTACATCAAGAACGGGCGCAGCATCACGCTGGGCGTCAACCTGATCTTCTGAGGGGCAGTGACATGACGATGAAAACCCGCATCCTGCTAGGGGCGCTGTCCCTGTCCCAATCCCTGTCTATGCCGCTCGGCTTTGCGGTTCCTGCAATCGCCGCCGATGCGCCTGCCGTGCAGCAGGAGCTGCTGGCGCCCGCCACCGTCAGGCCCGAGCGCGTGATCCTGAACCTCACTGCCGATCCTGCGACGGAAATGGCCGTGACCTGGCGCTCGGCGCCGGGTCGCTCCGGGCAGGTCCAGTACGCCCGGGCGACCGATGGTCCCGATTTCGTGAAGGCGCCCATGACGGTGGCGGCCAGGACCGACGATGCCACTCTGGCCGTGCGCGAGGACCCGGCCTTTCGCGCGGCCTACCATTCGGCGGTCCTCAAGGGGCTCGAACCGGATACCGTCTATGCCTACCGCGTCGGTGACGGCGCCAACTGGTCCGAATGGTTCCAGTTCCGCACCGCCGCGCGCGAGGCGAAGCCGTTCCGCTTCATCTACATGGGCGACATGCAGAACCAGATCCTGTCGGAGGCTTCCCGCACCTTGCGCATGGCTTTCCGGCAGGCCGGGGACGCGGCTTTCACGATCCATGCCGGCGACCTCATCAACCGCCACGACAGCGATGCCGAATGGGGCGAGTGGTTCGCCGCCGGTGGTTTCCTTTATGCCCAGACGCCGCAGATGCCGACGCCGGGCAACCACGAATACGTGCGGGACGAGGCGGCGCGGGCCGGTTCCTCGATCAACGGGCAGTGGCGCCGCCAGTTCACGCTGCCCGAGAATGGTCCGGCCGGCGTTCCCGCCAGTCGCGAGACGAGCTGGTACACCGACTATCAGGGCCTTCGCCTGATCTCGATCGACTCCATGCAGGTCGACCGCGACGAAGCGGCGCGCAAGGCCATCGTGAAGTGGCTGGATGGGTTACTGGCCAGCAATCCCAACCACTGGACCGTGATGTTCCTGCACTTCCCGCTGTTTTCCAGCGAACCCGGCCGTGACAATCCCAAGCTGCGTGCGGCGCTCAAGCCGCTGATCGACAAGTACCGGGTCGACCTGGTGCTGCAGGGCCACGATCACGGCTATGCCCGCGGGGCGATCGGCAAGGACGGACCTTCCGCCGACGATGCCGGGACGACGTATGCCGTCTCGGTGGCAGGACCGAAGATGTACGATGTCGGCAGCCTGCCCTGGGCGCGCAAGTCGGCCTCGCGCACGCAGGCGTACCAGGTGATAGACGTGAGCCAGGGCGCACTGACTTATCGCGCCTTCACGGCGACGGGGCAGCCGCTGGATGCGGTGACCTTGCGCAAACCCTGAGCGCGAAAAGGCCGGAGCAAGCTGGGGGGCATTGCTCCGGCCTTCATCGCGGCTGCCTTCGATTGCGACCCGAGGGCGGCTTCGCTCGGCCCGTCCGGCCGGATCGGTAACGATCCGCCGGGCGGGCATTCGATTCAGTCGAGCATAGTTTCGCGCAGCTTTGCGATATCGGCGTCGGTAAGGCCGATTTTGGCCTTCAGATAACCTTCGGTTCCGCCGTATTGCTGGTCCAGATAAGTGAAAAACTGGGCAAGGTGCGAGGCGCCGCTTTTCGTGTAGAGCGGCTCGGCCTTGGCGGGCTGACCGTCGGGCCGCGCGGCGTAGTACTTCAGGATCGGGTTGTTCGGATAGTCGGCCGGGTCGACCTTGGGCATTTCCCATTGCGGGCGGCGCAGCTCGGTGGAGCGGTGATAGTCCTTGATGATCGTCTCGCGATCGACGCCCAGCACATCATAGATCAGCGCCGTGGCGATTCCGGTGCGATCCTGACCTGCCGAGCAGTGGTAGACCACCGCGCCCTCGTTCGCGAGAAGGCGGTTGAACAAAGCGCGGAACTGGGGGACCAGCATGATCTCCATGCCCTGGTACATGTTCTCGCCGCCGCTTTTGGCCATATCCTTGAACAGCGGCTTGATCGAATAATCGTTGGCCAGGAACAGCGCGCCCGTGCGGTCGTCGAGCGTGTCGGGCGCGACTTCGCGCTCCTCGATCGAACGCAGGTCCACCACCGCGCCAAGATGGAGCTGGCCCAGCAGTGCGTAGTCGGCCTCGGTCAGGAGCGGCATCGCGCCGGAGCGGAAGGCCTTGTCCCACTTTACGGTGCGGCCGTCCTTGGTGACGTAGCCGCCGATGTCGCGGAAGTTGCTGCCCTGCTGAAGCGGCAGCACGCGCTCGGCGACCACCGTGGTCTTGCCGTCCTTGCCTTCGAGAATGACGTAGCTGCGAGTTCCGGCCGGGATCGGCAACTTGAGCCTGGCCGCGCTGCTGGAGGCGGCGAAGCGCTGGTCCTGCCGGTCGAGCGCGGTGTCGGCGCTGATCCAGACGGTGGCGGAGGCGGTGTCCGTGCGGCTCAGTTCGACGGTCCCATCGTCCAGCCGGGTCAGCGTGGCCAGTTCGCGGGCTGCGGCCGGTGATGCTGCCGCCAGCGCGGCCAGGAGGGCAATGGGGGCGAGGGCAATGGGGGCGATCTTGCGCATTTACGGAGTCCTTCCTGTCTTGTTGAGGGCGGCAGGTATAACGGATATATGTATTCTTTGTGACAGGCTGACGGTCAAGGGTAGGCAGATAATGAGAGTTTAAGGCTCAATAAACTCGGGCGTTCGACCCTTACGAAACGGGTTTCGGCAACTCCGTAAAACGTATGTATGTAGGGTCTGTGCGGATCTGAAACGCAAAAAGGGCCGCCTCGCGGCGGCCCTTCCTGAGGGTTCGGTGCAATCCCGAAAGTTCAGTCGCGGCCCTTGCCGAAAGCGACGATCTGCAGGAGGCCGCCAGCCATCGCCACATTCTTGAAGAAGTGGATGAACTGGTTCTGGTCGCCGAGCTGGGCGTGGAAGAAGACGGCCGTGACCAGGCTGAACAGGGCGAGGGCGGCTGCCACGGTGCGCAGGCGATAGCCGGAGATCAGCAGGGCGCCGCCTATGACTTCGACGGCAACGGCTCCGGCCAGGGCGACGGCGGGGAGGGGGAGGCCGACGGAGGCGATATAGGCCATCGTGCCGGCCGGGTCGGAAAGCTTGGAGAGGCCGCTGAGAATGAAGATGGCGGCAATCAGGATGCGTCCCACCAGAGGCAGGAAACGGATGATCCCTTCGCTGGAAGCGGCAGGGGTAAGCTGTGCAGTTGCGGTGTTCATGGCATTGTCCTTGCTGGAGAGGGTTCCGCAGGGCCGTGGAACCTCGATGGCCAGGAAATGCCGCAGGAACGGCCTTTCAGGAATACGGATAAGATCGCGGGTTTTGTTCCAGATAATTGAAAAGCCGTGTCGGAAGAAAGGGGACTGGCGACGTGGCGGGGGAGGGAAGGCCGCCAGTCCCCAAGGCGGTTCGATAGCGCCAGTCCAGCAGGAGCAGGCGCTTCGAACGCGGTCCCGGCACGATCATGGCCGGGATCTCGATGTGAAGAGGTGGTGATTGCCCGCTAAAGGCCGGTGATGTCAGCCGAGCTGGGCGCGCCACCGGGTTCGCCAGACTTTCGGCGTGCTGCCCACGATGCGCCGGAACAGGCGGGTGAGATGGGCCTGATCGGTCAACCCGCACATGCAGGCGATTTCGGAGAGGGTATCCTCGGTATGCAGCATCAGCGTCTGTGCGCGGCGGATGCGCTGGCGGATGACATAGGCATGCGGGGGTTCGCCCATGCTGGTCTTGAACGCACGGCAGAAGTGGCCGGTACTCAGCCGCGCGACGGCGGCCAGATCGTAGCAGGGCAGCGAATGGCCGAGGTTGTCCTCGACGTGGCGGATGACCTTGCGCAATTGCCATCCCGCAAGCCCGCCTTTTGCCGAAGTGTCGTTCTCCTCGGCGGGCAGGGGCGACCCCGGCACGAGGAGGTCGTTCGCGGCAACCTGCCTGCACATTGCAGCGTGGCCTCTTGCCGATGATGAGATCGGCAGGGGCGGGGTATAAGTATGTTCTGAATCCTGTCCCGTATTTATCGTTGTCGTGCTCGCCGTGGTGCTCAGGGCGTCATGAAGCATGATCAACTCTCCAGACCGACGATCGATTCGACCCGGGTGATCGAACCAATCGCGACAATGGGAAAATCGCGATGTCACGGAGTGTCGCATAGTAATTGGCTGCGACAAACCGATTTTTCGCGCGATTCGAGATCCCATACATGAGGTATGAAGATTGCAGTCTTGCTTCTGTCCGGGAATGGAGGGTTTTTACTATAAGCCCGGGGGCGTTTCCCTATTTTCAGATGTCGGGAAGCGAATTCAGGTTGGTATCCAGCTCACACTGGGCGGCGAAACGATCGAGCAGCCATGCCGCCGCCGGTCCAGGCGGGGTGTCGCGGCGCCAGATACCACCGAAGCGATAGATGCCGCCCGGATGGTCGGGCATCGAAAGGCGGATGAGCGTGCCGGATACGAGATCGGCCTCGATCATCGGCAGCGGCATGTTGCCCCAGCCGATGCCCTGCCGCAGCAGCGCGTGCTTGGCGCCGAGATCGGCAAGGCGCCAGGTCTTGGGGCTCATCACCGAGAAGTCCTTGCCTTCGGTGAAGCGCGAGCGGTCGCTGAGCACGAGCTGGGTATATTCGCGCCCGGCGCCGGGCGGGATCGGGTCCATGCGGCCAAGCGGATGGTCCGGCGCGGCCACCGGCACCATGGCCACCGAACCGAGCGACACGCTTTCAAGCCCCTCCACGCCAGCAAAGAGCGGGCCGGACAGGCCGATCACCGCTGTCCCGTCGAGGACCATGGCGGTGATGGCACCCAGGGCCTCGACATGGAGGCGAAGCTGGACGGTGGGAAATTCGGCGGCAAAGGCGCGAAGGATCACGCCCAGCCGTTCGGCCGGGAACATGACGTCGACCGCCAGGTCCACTTCGGCCTCGAGCCCGTCGAGCAGGCCCTTCACTTTGGCGCGGAGCCCGTCGATTCCCTCGGCCACGCCGCGCGCTTCCGAAAGGACGGCGCGGCCCGCCGTAGTCAGAACCGGCTTGCGCGTGCCTTCGCGCTCGAACAGGGTCACGCCGAGCTGCGCCTCGAGATTGGCGATGCCGTAGCTGATGACCGAGACCGCGCGGTTGAGCTTGCGTCCGGCGGCGGCGAAACTGCCGGTATCGACGATGGCCAGGAAGATACGCAGCTGGTCCAGCGTCGGCGTACCGGGGTTGCTCACTTTTCAATCTCCTCGAACAGTCAGGTCGATTTTATCCCTCTGAACTTGAAATGAGGCGAAGTCTATATGGGTTTCAACAGGACGGCACCTCACCCCGCCGCTCCCCGGAGACAGGACATGATCGAACTTCGCCCCTTTGACAGCCTCGGCGGTGCCAACCACGGCTGGCTCGACGCCAAGCACCACTTCTCGTTCGCCGGCTACCACGATCCGGCCCGCGTCCACTGGGGCAACCTGCGCGTCTGGAACGACGATGCGATCGCCCCGCAGACCGGCTTCCCGCCGCACCCGCACCGCGACATGGAAATCATCACTTACGTCCGTGAAGGCGCGATCACCCACCAGGACAACCTGGGCAACAAGGGCCGTACCGAAGCAGGCGACGTCCAGGTTATGAGCGCGGGCACCGGCATCACCCACTCGGAATACAACCTTGAGGACGTGACGACGAAGATCTTCCAGATCTGGATCATCCCCACCCGCGACGGTGAACAGCCGAGCTGGGGCGCCAAGCCCTTCCCCAAGGGCGACCGTTCGGGCCAGTTCGTGACGCTCGCCTCGGGCTATGAGAACGACAACGACGCCCTGCCGATCCGCACCAATGCCCGCGTCGTGGGCGCCACGCTCAAGGCCGGCGAAACCGCCGAATACCCGCTGGGCAAGGATCGCAAGGCTTACCTCGTTCCCGCCATCGGTGCGGTGCAGATCGAGGACGTTCGCGCCAATGCCCGTGACGGCGTGGCGATCAGCGACCTCGAGGTGCTGCGGGTCACCGCGCTCGAGGACAGCGAGATCGTTCTGGTCGACGCTGCCTGAGAAGAACGGGCTTGACGTAAAAACCGGGAGCGGGCGGAAATCCGTCCGCTCCCAACTCTTCCCCGATTGCATTTTCCCTTTTCGGCGCCGACTTTCCTCTCCGGCGCTCAATCGCACAAAAGAAGCGCAAGGAAGGATTGCCCCATGACCGTCCATTCATCCGATATCGAAGGCGTAGACCTCGTCGTTCTTCCCCCCGTCCGCGATCTCGGTGACGGCTTCCAGGTCCGCCGCGCGCTGCCTACCGCGCAGCGCCGCATGGTCGGTCCCTTCATCTTCTTCGACCAGATGGGCGAGGCGGTGTTCCGCAGCGGCGAAGGCCTCGACGTGCGCCCGCATCCCCACATCGGCCTCTCCACGCTGACCTACCTTGTCGAAGGCGAGATCTTCCACCGCGATTCGCTCGGCTCGGCCCAGGCCATCCGTCCCGGCGAGGTCAACTGGATGACGGCGGGCAGCGGCATCGTCCATTCCGAGCGCACCTCTCCCGAAGTTCGCGCCAGCGGCGGCAAGCTGTTCGGTCTTCAGACCTGGATCGCGCTGCCTAAGGAAGCGGAAGAGATCGCCCCCGCCTTCGCCCACCACAAGGCCGACGAGATTCCGGTAACCGAAGACGCCGGAACGCGCCTGACCTTGATCGCGGGGACGTCCGACGGCCTGACCTCGCCGCTCAAGACCTACTCCGACATGGTCTATGCCGATATCGTCATGCTCGACGGCGCGCGCTATCAGGTGAAGGCCGAGCATGTCGAACGCGCGATCTATGTCGTCGGCGGTGAAGTGGAAGTGGAAGGGCAGACCGGCAGCTTCAAGGAGACCGAACTCGTGGTCTTCAAGCCGGGCGCCGAAGTGATCCTGAGGGCCAAGGGCGGCACCCGACTGATGCTGCTGGGCGGCGAACCGCTGCCGGAAAAGCGCCACATCTTCTGGAACTTCGTCTCCTCCTCGCTCGACCGTATCGAGCAGGCCAAGGAAGACTGGAGAGAACAGCGCTTCGCCCGCGTGCCAGAAGAGCACGAATTCATCCCCCTCCCGGCCTGAGGAGCACCGGACCATGGCACACGGAACCGCCCATATCGGCGAAACCCCCTGGCGCACCGACATCCTCGTCGGCGGCCACGCGATCACTGCCGACGAACCGGAAGCTCTGGGTGGGCAGGGCGCCGGACCTGCCCCCTACGACCTGCTGCTGGCCAGCCTCGGCGCCTGCACCGCGATCACGCTGAAGATGTACGCCGCGCGCAAGGGCTGGCCGCTGGTCTCGGTGGATGTCGATCTTCGGCTCAAGGGTTCGAAGGAAGAGATGCGGATCGAGCGGAAGCTCTCGATCGTCGGGCTGGATGACGAGCAGAAGGCCCGGCTTGCGGATATTGCCGAGCGGACGCCGGTGACCTTGACGTTGAAGTCGGGGCTCGGGATCGAGACGGAACTGGTTTGAAACTCTCGGCCATCGCGGCGTAGTGTTACCCTACTCTCGTCGTTATCTTACCCGTCCCTTCGTCATTGCGAGCGTAGCGAAGCAATCCAGGGCGGCTCTGCGCAGCTCTGGATTGCCGCGTCGGCTTCGCCTCCTCGCAATGACGAAAGGGGGGAGGCGCCGCAGGCCTTAATTATCTGCCGCAGCCATGGGCGCACAACGAACAGGCAGGGCGTGACCTAGACGGTAACGGGGGTGAAGGGGGGCTTTGCTCCCCTGCTTTTCCTTCTTCTTCCCCTCGCGCCTTCACCCCTTCTGGCGCAACGCCCCCAGATCGATCCCGTGCTTGTTCACCTTGTAGTAGAACGTCTTGCGCGGCAGATCGAGCGAGCGGATGGCGGCGCCGATCTCTCCGTTGGCGGCGAGCACGGCGGCGATGATTTCCTCGCGTTCGAAGGCGTCCACGCGTTCGGTCAGGCTCCTGGCTGCGGAAGGGGATGGCGTGGGCGAGGATCCGCCCAGGCCCAGCACGAACTGTTCCGCGAAGTTGGCGAGTTCGCGGACGTTGCCCGGCCAGTCGTGGCGTTCGAGCATCGTGCGCACGGCTGCGGTCACCGGCGGCAAGTCCCGGCCAGTGCGTCCGGCGGCATCTCCGGCGAAGCGTGCGAAGAGGGGGGCGATATCCTCGCGGCGCTCGCGTAGCGGCGGCACGGAGAGGCGCATGGCGGCCAGCCGGTAGAACAGCGGCGGCAGCAGGGACGGGGGCGGGCCTTCGGCAGCGTTCTGGCTGGTGGAGATCACCCGCATGTCCACCGGCATGGCCTCGTCGCGGCGGCGCAGCGCGCGCTGTTCGATGAAGGGCAGCAGGCGCTCCTGCAAGTGCGCGGGCGCCCGGTCGATATCGTCGAGGTAGAGCGTGCCGCGATGCGCGGCGGCGAGGCCGGGTTCGGCATGGCCGCTGGCGGTGAACAGGGGCTCCGCCAGCGTCTCGGGCATTCCGGCGCAAGCGATCGGCAGGAACCTGTGGCGCGCGCGCTTGCCGGAGCGGTGGATCAGCCGGGCGAGGAGATCCTTGCCGGTGCCGGTCTCGCCTTCGATGAAGAGGTCGATATCGGCATTGGCAAGGACCGGGATCATCTCGCGCAGGTGGCGGATCGCCGGGCTTTCGCCAAGGAAGACCGGGGCATCCTCGGCCTGGGCCAGACTGCGGAGGCGCCGGTTCTCCAGTGTCAGTGCGCGGGCGGTGGCGGCACGGTTGACGGCGGCGATCAGGGCATCGGGTGCGAAAGGCTTGGTCAGGAAGTCCCAGGCCCCGGCCTTGAGCATCTGCACGGCCATTTCGATATCGCCGTGCCCGGTGACGAGAATGACCGGCAGTTCGGCATCGCGTTCGTAAAGCTGGCGGAACAGGTCGATGCCCGAGACATGGGGCATGCGCACGTCGGTAACGACGACGCCGGGCCAGTCCTGCGCTATGGCGGCGAGCGCCGGGGCGGCCTCGGGGAAATGCTGCACGTCGAATCCGGCAAGCCTGAGCAGTTGCGCGGTCGAACGGGCAAGATCCTCGTCATCCTCTACGAGCGCGACCCGGGCGACGGTCTGGCCAGTATTCTGAGTAGTCATCGGGCCAGTCTCAATTCCAGTTCGAAAACCGCGCCGGTCCTGTCCGGCACGAGGCGCAGGGAACCACCGAATTCCTGGGCGATATCCTGCGCGATCACGAGGCCGAGGCCGAGGCCTTCGGCGCGGCTGGTGGCAAAGGGGGTGAACAGGCGATCGGCGATTTCCGGTGCGATGCCGGGGCCGTTGTCGGCCACCCGCAGACACAGGACATCGTGGCTCGCTTCCACGGAAAGGCGGATGCGCGGATCGGGGCGCCCGGCCAGCGCTTCCGTGGCATTCTGGAGCAGGTTCACGAGGATCTGTTCCAGCCGCACCTTGTCGCCCCGGACCTTGAGATCCGCCGCAATCGCGGGCCTTTCGAAAGTCAGGGCGGCAAGGCGCTCTTTCAGCAGGAGCTGCGCGCCATCCACCACTTCGGCCAGAGAAACGGCGCTTTCGGCGCCGCTCGCCTTGCGGGCGAAGCCGCGAAGCTGGGCGGTGATCACGCCGATGCGCTCGGCAAGACGGTCTATGGCGGAAAGATTTTCGCGCACTTCTCCCGCCTCGCCAAGGTCCAGCAACTGGCCTGCGCTGCGGGCATAGTTGCGGATCGCGGCGACCGGCTGGGCGGTTTCGTGGGCGACGCTGGCGGTGACCTGCCCCAATGTGGCGAGGCGATTGGCGAGGCGCAGTTCCTCGCGCAGGAGCGCGGCGCGTTGTTCCAGCGCGGTGCGTTCTTCCATCTCGCGGCGCAGTTCGGCGGTGCGTTCGGTGACGGCGGCTTCGAGCAGGGCCGTGCGTTCGCGGCGGCGGCGATTGCGCTGGGCCAGCCACCAGAGCGCGCCGACAGCGACCAGTGCCAGCGTTGCCGCCACGGCCTGGGCGCTGCGCACGGGGGTGGTCACGGCAAGGCGGATCGGCAGGGCGAGGTTGACGCGCCATGCGTCGCGATTGGGCGGGCTGGTGGCAAGCTGAAGCCGCTCGGTCCGCCCCGGCATGCGCAGGAAACCGTCGCTGTCCGCCCCGTAGGGCGCCGGTTTCAGGCCGGGAATGCCGATGTCGCCCGCGATCTCCTTTTGCCGTGCGGGATCGATCGGGCGGGTCATGGCGAAGCGCCAGGCGGGCCGACTGGAGACGAGCACCACCCCGTCGCGATTGGTCACGAAAGTCTCGCCGCCCGCCGTGCGCCACTGCGCCTCGATGCGGGCGAATTCTAGCTTGATGACGATCACGCAGTCCCCGGCTGCCTTGCGTGCGAGGTAGAGGCCGGGGCGGTGGCTGACGGTGCCGAGCGCGAACTGGGCGCCGTCGCCGTGGCGAAGGGCATCGCGGTAATAGCGGCGAAACCGGTAGTCGCGCCCGACGAAGCTGTCGGCGCGGCGCCAGTTGCTGGCGGCAATGGCGAAACCGTTCTCGCCCACGAGATAGATGGCCGAGGCGCCGATCTGACCTGCGAAGGCTTCTAGCTTGGCATTGAGGCGGCGCTCGGCGCCTTCCTCGCCGTCCGCGGCGGCGATCACGTCGCGGTCGTCGGCCAGGGTCTGGGGCAGCAGGCGGAAGCGGGCGATCTCGCTGTTGAGCAGCGCCTGTCGCAGCCGGGCGTCGGCGGAAACGGAAGCGGCGAAAGCGGCGGTTGCGCGCCTGCGCACGATCTCGCCGCCGACGCTGCCGAAAAGCACGGCGGCGGCAAGCGCGGCGAGCAGCCAGTATAGGGTTTGACGGCGAGTCACGGCGGGAGGTTAGGCGGGTGCGCCATGATGTGCAACTTTCGGCACATCGCTGCAGTGCAATGTGCCGATTCCTGCGCTCGGGAATAGGAGGGGTTTTTCAGGAATGGCAGAAATCGGCGGTTTTAAACGAATGCAAAAATGTCTTTGGCCGCAGCGTGGAATGGAAGAGTCTGTGGCCAGCACACGATAAGCATAAGTCTTGCGTGTGCCAGAGAGAGGAAGAAAGGCCTTACCCATGCATGCCACGTTGTCCGAAACGCACGAACCGTCCAAGCCGAAGCGCTGGTATGGGCACCTCTATGTGCAAGTGCTGATCGCCATCGCGGCGGGCGTGACAGTGGGCCACTTCGCACCGGGTACGGGCGAAGCGCTCAAGCCGCTCGGCGATGCCTTCATCAAGCTGGTAAAGATGGTGATCGCGCCGGTCATCTTCCTGACCATCGTTACCGGCATCGCCTCGATGCGCGACCTGCGCTCGGTCGGCCGCGTCGCGGGCAAGGCTTTCGGCTACTTCTTCTTCTTCTCGACCCTGGCGCTGATCGTCGGGCTGATCGTGGCGAATGTGGTTCGCCCCGGCCATGGCCTGAATATCGATCCTGCCACGCTCGATGCCTCGAAGGTCGCAACCTACTCAGAGAAGGCACACGAAACGTCGATCACCGGGTTCCTGATGGAAATGATCCCGGACACATTCCTCTCCTCCATGACCGAGGGTAATATCCTTCAGGTCCTGGTGATCGCCATTCTCTTCGGCATCGCGCTCGCCATGCTGGGTGACCGGGGCGCCCGTCCGCTTTCCCTGCTCGAAGACGTCTCGCTGGTGTTCTTTAAGCTCGTCTCGATCGTCATGAAGGCCGCGCCGATCGGTGCCTTCGGCGCCATGGCCTTCACCATCGGCAAGTACGGCGTAGGCAGCCTTGCCAACCTCGCCGGACTGGTGGCGACGTTCTACATTACCTCGGCGCTGTTCGTGGTGGTGGTGCTGGGCGTGGTCGCGCGGCTTGCGGGCTTCTCGATCTTCTCGCTGATCTCCTACCTCAAGGCCGAACTGCTGCTGGTGCTGGGCACCTCGTCCTCGGAAAGCGCGCTGCCTTCGCTGATGGAGAAGATGGAGCGCGCGGGCTGCCCCAAGAGCATCGTCGGCCTCGTCGTGCCCACCGGCTACAGCTTCAATCTCGACGGCACCAATATCTACATGACCCTGGCGGCGCTGTTCATCGCCCAGGCCTGCAACGTGGAACTGACCCTGGGGCAGCAGGTCCTGCTGCTGGGCGTGGCCATGCTCTCTTCCAAGGGCGCGGCGGGCGTGACCGGCGCGGGCTTCATCACGCTGGCGGCGACCCTGTCGATCGTGCCTTCGGTGCCGGTCGCGGGCATGGCGCTGATCCTGGGCGTCGACCGCTTCATGTCGGAATGCCGCAGCCTTACGAACTTCATCGGCAATGCCGTGGCGACCGTGGTGGTCACGCGGTGGGAAGGTAAGCTCGACACCGAGCGCTTCAAGGCCGTGCTCGCCAACCGCGAGCCCGCCGTCACCGCGAGCCCCGTGCTCGTCTGACCTGACCGCCCGACCTGACCTGCGCGGGGCGAAAGCCCCGCAGAGGAACCACGGACATGAAGATTTCCCTGCCGCGGCTGCTGGCCGCCACCCTTTGCTGCGCCTCTTTTCCGGCCCATGCCGAAGAGGCGAAGACCCCGGTCTACCCGGTTTCCTCGAACGGCGACGGTGCCGTCACCAACGGCTACAGCATTTCCCGCTGGGCCGAGGACTGGCGGGTCATGGCCGACGAGAAGAAGCGGGACGATCCGCTCGACCGGCTCAAGTTCCTTCCGCTCGATGGAGACGGTGACATCTACGTCACGCTCTCGGGCGAGCTGCGCCTCCGCGTCAACCAGACCACCAATCCCAACCTGCGAGAGGCGGAGGCGCAGCGGCAGGACATTTCCCGCATGGTGGCGGGCGCCGACCTGCACATCGGCCCGCACCTTCGCTTCTACGGCGAGCTGGCGCATGGCGGCCTCGGCGGACGCAACCTCGGCGCACCTTCGAGCAACTTCCGCAACGGCCTTGCCGCCCAGCAGTATTTCGCCGAGGCAAACGGGCAGATAGCGGGTCTCGACGTGGGCATCCGCTATGGCCGCCAGGAGTTCGTGGATGGACCCAACCTGCTCACCTCGCAGCGCGACAACAATACCCTGCATTACACGCTGAACGGCGTGCGCGCCTGGGTGCGCGGCAAGGCGGTGCGCGCCGACGTCTTCGACTTGCGCCCCACCGCCTATGGCGAGGACGGCATCGGTGACGACAAGAGCGATCCCGAACGCCGCTTTTCCGGCGTGACGCTGGGCTATGCCGTGCCGAAGACGGTCCTTGGCGATTCGAAACTCTTCGTCGATCCCTTCCTCTGGCGGCGGCGCAACGGCGTTGGCACCTGGGGCGGGCGGATCGGCCCGGCGACGCGCTGGTATGGCGGGGTCCACGTCTACGGCGATGCCGGGCCGCTCCAGCTCGACTGGACGGTGAACCACCAGTGGGGCACCTTCATGGACCAGAAGATCGACGCCTGGCAGGTGCTGCTGGCGCAGTCCTGGCGCCTCGGGAAGGACAAGGCGGCACCGCGCATCGGCCTTAGCGCCGACTATGCCAGCGGCGGCGGCGGCTATGGAGACGGCAAGCTGCGCGATGCCTATTCGCCCTTCGGCAACAACATCTACTACAGCTACCAGCTCTACCTGACGCCCTCGAACCTTCGTGCCCTGGCACCGACTTTCAGCTTCTCGCCGCTCAAGAACGTGAAAGTGAATGCCGAATACCGCTTCGCCTGGCGTGACAGTGTCACCGATGCGGTCTATCGGGCCAACGGCCAACCCTTTGCCGGCACCCAGAACGGCCGGGCGCGCAAGATCGCCGAACTCGCCCGCCTTCAGGCGGTCTGGCAGATCTCGCCCCGCGTCTCGTTCACCGGGCGCTACGAGCATCTCGAAGCCGGCCCCGCGCTGACCGATGCGGGTTACCGCAGCTCCGATTTTCTCGCGGGCTGGCTGAGTCTACGCTTTTGATGAAAGGTCACTGATGTCTTCCACGCGTCACGCCGCCGCCCGCGCACTGCTTTCCGATCCCCTGACCAACAAGGGGACCGCCTTCACCGCCGAGGAGCGTGACGCGTTCGGCCTGCACGGCCTGCTGCCCCCGCATGTCGGAACGCTCGACAGCCAGATCGAACGCCGCCGCAAGGCACTGGAAGAAAAGGAAAGCGACTTCCAGCGCTATGCCTTCCTGCGCGAGCTTCAGGATTCGAACGAGGTGCTGTTCCATGCCCTGGTGCAGAGCGACCTGCCGCGCATGCTGCCGCTGGTCTACACGCCCACGGTGGGCGAGGGCTGCGAGCGCTTCAGCGAGATCTGGCGCCGTCCGCGCGGCCTGTTCCTGAGCTACCCCAACCGCGACCGCATTTCCGACATTCTCGCGGACCCCGCCTACGACCGGGTGAAAGTGATCGTCGTCAGCGACGGCGAGCGCATTCTCGGCCTGGGCGACCAGGGCGCGGGCGGCATGGGCATTCCGATCGGCAAGCTGGCGCTCTACACCGCCTGCGCGGGCATCCACCCTTCGGAAGTCCTGCCGATCCTGCTGGACCTCGGCACCGACAACCACGCCCGCCGCGAGGATCCGCTCTACGTGGGCTGGCGCGCCCCACGCGTGCGGGGGCAGGACTACGACGATTTCGTCGAGACGTTCGTTTCGGCCGTCAACGACCGCTTCCCCGGTGTCCTGCTTCAGTGGGAGGATTTCGCGGGCAAGAACGCCTATGACCTGCTGGTGCGCTATCGCGATCGCCTGCTGAGCTTCAACGACGATATCCAGGGCACTGCCGCCACGGCCGTCGGCACACTGCTGGCGGCGATCGGCCGTACCGGCGTGCCGCTCACCGAACAGCGTGTCGTGCTGTTCGGCGCGGGCGCGGCAGGCAGCGGCGTGGCCGAGATGCTGGTTCAGGCGATGATGGCGGACGGGCTCGACGAGAAGGCGGCACGCGCGAACATCTGGGCGGTGGACCGCGACGGGCTGATCCTTTCCGACATTCCGCGCCTGCCGCAGCAGCAGGCGAAGCTGGCGCGCGATCCGGCGGAGATCGAGGGCTGGAACGTCAGCGGCCAGAACATGATCTCGCTTCAGGAAGTGGTGGCCAACGTCCATCCCACCGTGCTGATCGGCACCTCGGGACAGAAGGCGGCGTTCGACGAGCGCACCATCCGCACGATGGCGGAGACGGTCGAGCGGCCGGTGGTCTTCCCGCTCTCCAACCCGATCTCGCGCGCCGAAGCCCATCCGGCGGACATTCTCGAATGGACGGGCGGCAAGGCGATCGTCGGCACCGGCAGCCCCTTCGGCACGCCGGGCGTCACGCAGGTCAACAATGTCTACATCTTCCCGGGCGTCGGCCTTGGCGCACTGGCCAGCGGGGCCACGGCGGTGAGCGACGCGATGTTCATGGCCGCCGCGCGCCGTCTGGGCGAGCTGGGCGGCGGCACGCAAGATGGCAGGGGCGGACTTCTGCCTGCGGTGACCGAATTGCGGGATGTGGCGCTGGAAATCGCCGTTGCCGTGGCGGCGCAGGCGCAGGCCGAGGGGCTCGCCACCGCCGAACCCGAGGCGTTGACGCGCGAGAGCATTGCCGCAAGCATGTGGCAGGCGCGCTACGCCTGAACGGAAGGAACAGGGTATGGACGAGACCGGAGCCGATAGCACTGTCGGGGCAGGCCTGCTCGGCTACGGCTATGCCGGGGCCACGTTCCATGCGCCGCTGATGGACGCGGTAGAGGGGCTGGAACTTTCCCGGTTTGGAAGCCGGAGCGGGGACAGGATCCTCGTCCGGTTTCCCGATGCCATGGTCCATGAGAAACCCGCAGACCTGATCGACGATCCGCAAGTCGATCTCGTCGTGGTGGCAACGCCCAACGATACGCATTTCCCGCTGGCGCAAGCGGCGCTGGAAGCGGGCAAGCATGTCGTGGTCGATAAGCCTTTCACGCTCGATCTTGCCCAGGCGCGGACGCTGATCGCGCTGGCGCAAGCCAATGGGTGCCTGCTCACGGTATTCCACAATCGCCGGTGGGACAGCGATTTCCTCAGCGTGCGCAAGGCGATCGCGGCGGGCCTCGTCGGCGATCCCGCCCACCTCGAGATCCATTTCGACCGGTTCCGCCCGCAAGTCCGCGATCGCTGGCGCGAGGGCGATGGGCCGGGCGCCGGGATCTGGTTCGACCTTGGGCCGCATCTGGTCGATCACGCCCTCCTGCTGATGGGCCTGCCGGACCGGGTCACGGCTTCGCTGGCGCTCCAGCGCGAGGGTGGGCGGAGCACGGACTGGGCTCATGTCGTTATCGAATATGCCGATGGCAAGCGGGCGATCCTTCATGCCTCGATGCTGGTGGCGGGCGGCTCGGGGCGCTTCATCGTCCACGGTACGGGCGGCAGTGCGGTGAAGCACGGCATGGACGTGCAGGAGAGCCAGCTGCTTGCCGGAATGATGCCGGGCGCGCCGGGTTGGGGCGAGGACGGCGACCCGCTGGTGCTCTACGACGCGCAGGGCAATGCCAGCCGCTTGCCCGCCGAGCCGGGCGACCAGCGCGAATTCTACCGCCTTGTCGGGGAAGCGGTGCGGGGCAGGGCGCCCAATCCCGTGCCGCCGATCCAGTCGCTGGCAGTGATGGCCGTGATCGAGGCGGCGGAGCGCTCCGCTGAGGAAGGGCGATCGGTGGAACTGGACCTGACCGCCGAGGAACGCGCGGCCTGGGATGCGAGCCGGACTTAGTTCGCGCGCGCCCAGTTGCGTCATTGCCAGCGTAGGGAAGCAATCCAGGGCGGCTCTGCGCAACTCTGGATTGCTTCGCTACGCTAGTGGGTGACGAGGTTGGGGGAAAGGACGAGCCGCGCATCACGCACACGTCATCCTGAACTTGTTTAGCTTCGCTGGCCTTTGGCTCAGGATCCATTCCTGGCCATCAGCGGCAGTTTGTTCGGCGAGATGGATCCTGAAACAAGTTCAGGATGACGCAGGTTTTGGGGATTGGAGGTGCGTTATCGGGTCCTTCGCCGGAAGCACCCAACCCTTCGCCCAAACGAAAACGGGCCGCCCTTTCGGACGGCCCGTTTCTTTTTTCTCGGAAGCCGAAGCTCAGGCCGCAGGCAGGAGCTTGCGGTCGCTGGCGATGCGGTTCATCGCCTTTTGCAGCTTCTCGAACGCCCGCACCTCGATCTGGCGGACGCGTTCGCGGCTGACGTGGTAGACCTGGCTCAGCTCTTCGAGCGTCTTCGGGTCGTCCGTCAGGCGGCGCTCCATCAGGATGTCGCGCTCGCGTTCGTTGAGGCCGTCCATGGCTTCCACCAGCATGGCGTGACGAACGGTGGCTTCTTCCGCATCCGCGACGGTTTCATCCTGAAGCGGACGGTCGTCCGCCAGTACGTCCTGCCACTGGCCTTCGCCTTCCTCACGCAGGGAGACGTTCAGCGAGGCATCGCCGCCCATCATCATGCGCCGGTTCATGTTGACCACTTCCTGCTCGGAAACGCCGAGCGTGGTTGCGATCTTGGCGACATCGTCGGGATGAAGGTCGGAATCCTCGTAAGCGTCGAGATTCTTCTTCATCCGGCGAAGGTTGAAGAACAGCTTTTTCTGTGCGGCGGTGGTGCCCATCTTCACGAGCGACCACGAACGCAGGATGTACTCTTGAATCGAAGCCTTGATCCACCACATCGCATAAGTGGCGAGGCGGAAGCCCCGATCGGGTTCGAACTTCTTCACACCCTGCATGAGGCCGATGTTGCCTTCGGAGATGAGTTCCGAGACCGGCAGGCCGTAGCCGCGGTAACCCATCGCGATCTTCGCGACGAGGCGAAGGTGGCTGGTCACCAGCTGGCCCGCGGCTGCGGGATCCTCATGCTCCTTGTAGCGCTTGGCGAGCATGTATTCCTGCTCGGGCGCGAGAAGCGGGAACTTGCGGATCTCGGACAGGTAGCGGTTGAGGCTCTGCTCACCGCCCAGTGCCGGCACCGCCGGGAGATTACGTTCCTTGCTCACAATATCCGTCCTTTCCGGTCGGCCCGCGGTCGAAGACCCTTGCGAGGCGTCTTAGCTTGGGGCCACCCTTTCAAGATAGCACAATTATCCGATTTCAGTGTCGCAGTTCATCGATCAGGGTCCGCATGTCGTCGGGCAGCGGACTGATGAAATGGACGTTCTCTCCAGTAACGGGATGGACGAAGCCAAGTTCCGCGGCATGAAGCGCCTGCCGGGAAAAACCGAGTCGCTGGAGAATCGGGCGAATCGCTGAAGGTGTACGACCATATACAGGGTCCCCCAATAGCGAATGACCGATTGACGACATGTGAACGCGTACCTGATGCGTGCGTCCCGTTTCCAGGCGGCACTCCACGAGACTCGCGTTTTTCAGCGATTCCAGCGTGCGATAGTGGGTAACCGCGTGCTTGCCGCGACCATCTTCGACCAGCGCCATCTTCTTGCGGTTGGCGTTGGAGCGCGCGATCGCCCCGCGCACGGTCCCCGCCAGCGGGATGGGCCTTCCCGAAACGACGGCCCGGTAGGCGCGTGCGATCGAATGGTCCGCGAACTGCACGGCCAGCCCTTCGTGGGCCTTGTCGGTCTTGGCGACCACGAGCAGGCCAGAGGTGTCCTTGTCGATCCGGTGGACGATGCCCGGCCGCGCCACGCCGCCGATGCCGGAAAGCTGGCCGCGGCAGTGGTGTAGCAGCGCATTCACCAGAGTGCCGTCGAGATTGCCCGCCGCCGGATGGACGACGAGGCCCGCAGGCTTGTCGACGATGATCAGGTACTCGTCCTCGAACACGACGCTGAGCGGAATGTCCTGCGCGACCGCTTCGGCAGGCGCGGCTTCGGGCACGTCGATCGCGAAGGCAGTGCCGCCCGAGACCTTGAGCGAGGCCTGGGATACGGGCTTGCCGGCCAGGGAAATCCGGCCTTCGCCCATCAAGGCCTTGATGCGTTCGCGCGAAAGACCGCTGGCCTCTGCCAGCGCCTTGTCGAGACGGCCGCCGTCGCTGCCGATGAAACCCTGGATGATGTTTTCGTAAGCCCCCATTGCCTGTAGGATTTGGGGATGAATGTCGCAGTGACAAGTGATGTGATCGCAAGATTGCATGAAGAATCTTTAAGGGCCCATCCAGAGGAATGCTGCGGCATACTGATCGGGAACGAAGACCGCATCGAAGAGGTGATTCCCGCTGCCAACGTCGCTTTAGAGCCTACCCGGCATTTCGAGATAGATCCGGCGACGCTCCTGGCCGCGCATCGCGCCGCGCGGCAGGGCGCGGGACGGGAAGGTGCGGGCAAGGTCATGGGCTATTATCACTCGCACCCGGTGGGCCGTCCGGTGCCGTCGGCCACCGATTGCGAACATTCCACCGGGGATTTGCGCGTTTGGGCGATCATCGCGGACGGGCAGGTTGCTTTCTGGCGCGATACCGGGAATGGATTTTCGCCTCTGACATGCCATATCGTTGGATCGGTCGCCCGTAACGACCTGAATCCGAATGGGCATCCGAAAGTTCATCCGAATGCCTCGCCCGAATGATTACTGAAAAGGGAAGTCTCCAGTCCATGACGACCAGTTCGCTCGAACTTGCCAGTCTGCTATGTTCGCGCCTGTGCCATGACATGCTCAGCCCCGTTGGCGCACTGACCAACGGGCTGGAACTGCTCACGGACGAGAAAGACCCCGAAATGCGCCAGCGCTGCTTCGAGCTGCTGGACCAGAGCGCGCGGATCTCGGCCGACAAGCTGAAGTTCTTCCGCCTTGCCTTCGGCGCGGCGGGCGGCTTCGGCGACATGGTGCCTGTCAGCGAGGCGCGCGCGCTGATCGATGCGCTGGTGGCGAACAATGCCCGCATCGTGCTCAACTGGGCGCTCGGCAGCGACATGCTGCCTAAGCCCGCGGTCAAGACGCTGCTCAATTTCGGCCTTATCGGCATCGAGGCCCTCCCGCGCGGCGGCACTCTGGACCTTGCGGCGGAATTCCGCGACGGCATGAGCGAGATCGTGGTGCGCGCGGCAGGCCCGCGTATCGCTTTCGATCGGGACATCGGCCGCGCTCTCGAAGGCGCGCTGCCGGAGGGCGACCTTTCCAGCCGCACCGCGCCCGCCGCGATGATCCAGCAGCTTGCGCACGGGCAGGGGGGCAAGTTGCAATATGCCCTGGCCGACGACGCGCTGGTGCTGGGCGCGGTCCTGCCGGGAGCCTGACACTTCGGCAGGCTCAGGGTGAGTTCGTTTGATGTTTCAGACCAGTTCGGTCGGAGGTGATGCGATGTTTCCAGCTCCGAGCCTGTTGAAGCCCCCGCGCGGAGGCGCCGCGGCATGAACCGCTGGCTCGTCAACCGGACCGTCGCCTCGCCCAATTGCAACGAGCGCAAGCTGCCGATCTCGATGGTCGTGCTGCACTATACCGGCATGAAATCGGCCGCCGAGGCGCTGGAGCGGATGTGCGATCCGGCGGCGGAAGTCTCGGCGCACTACATGATCGACGAGGACGGCGTGGTGACCTCGCTCGTGCCCGAAGGCAAGCGGGCCTGGCACGCCGGACGTTCGTACTGGCGCGGGGTGACGGACGTGAATTCGGCCTCGATCGGCATCGAACTGGTCAATCCGGGCCACGAATGGGGCTACCGTCCGTTCCCGGAGGCGCAGATGGAAGCGCTGCTGCCGCTGCTTGCGGACATCGTCAAGCGCAACGACATTCCGCGCGGCAATGTCGTGGGTCATTCCGACATCGCGCCCGCGCGCAAGCAGGACCCCGGCGAATATTTCGACTGGGCGCGCCTCGGCGAACTGGGCCTGGCGCTGAAGATTCCCGTCGCGAAGATGAACCTGTTCTACGACAATCCCGGCGCCTTCTACCTGGCGCTCGAACGGTTCGGCTACGACATAGCCGATGGGCGCGCCGCCGTCACCGCATTCCAGCGGCGATGGCGACCCGAACTGATCGACGGCGAGATCGATGGAGAAATCGGCGCGATTCTGTTGGAACTGCTGTTGGAGCGCGACAACGGTCGTGCTAGGTGACCGCCCGCATCGGGGGGCCGGGCAGCCGCGGGCATCTTACGATGCGCGAGGAAAGTCCGGGCTCCACGAAACAAGGGTGGCGGATAACATCCGCCGGGCGAGTCGGGTTTTCAGGCCCGGCGAAGCCTAGGGAAAGTGCCACAGAGAGCAGACCGCCTCGCCAACAGGGTTCGTCCCTCGCGGCAGGTAAGGGTGAAAGGGTGCGGTAAGAGCGCACCGCGCTTCCGGTAACGGAAAGCGGCATGGCAAACCCCACCCGGAGCAAGACCGAATAGGGACTGCGCGCCATCTTGAATGGCGGGTCTGTTTCAGACCCAGGCAGTCCGGGTTGGTCGCTTGAGCGGCGCAGCAATGCGTCGCCTAGAGGAATGGCTGCCGCCGCGGCGTAAGGTCCCTCCTTGGGGAGACCACGCCAGGAACAGAACCCGGCTTACAGGCTCCCCGGTGCATTTTTGGAACAAGCTTGACGGTTAAACGTCGTCCCGGATCAAGTCCGGGACGACGTTTAACCGTCAAACGCCGGGTAAAGTTCACCCCTCGTCGGCAACCTGCACGGTTATGCCGTCATCGCTTTCGCACGCCTGGATGAACCAGCGCTCGCTGCCTTCCAGCGCGATCGCGGTGAGACGCCCGTGCATGTAGGCCCCGGTGTCGATGCCGACGCGGTTGCCCCGGACATCCGGTTCCTCGGTGATCGTGTGCCCGTGAACCACGAAGCCGCCGAATTCGCCGCTGTGGCTAAGAAACGGCTCGCGAATCCAGCGGCAGTCGTGGCCGAGCTGGTTTTCCAGCGGCGTGCCCGGACGAACCCCGGCATGGACGAAAATATAATCGCCCAAGCGGATCATCTTCTGGAAGCCGTCGATGAAATCGAAATCCTGCTGCGGGATGGCTTCCATGGCCGCGCCGTGCAGGTCTTCGAGTTCGGCCTCTCGCACGAAGTCGGGATCCATGCCGTAGGACAGGATCGTCTCGCGCCCGCCGAACTTGAGGAAGCTGCGGAAAGCGTCCAGCTTTTCGCGGGAGACCAGCAGCATTTCCTCATGATTGCCCTGGATGAATTCGACCTCGCGCTGGCGGGCGAGTTCGCTGGCGCGGGCGAGAACGCCGGCGCTGTCCGGCCCCCGGTCGATCAGGTCGCCGAGGAGAATCACGAGGCCGCGTGAATTGCCCGGTTGGGCGACCGCGCGCTGGCTATCGTCCCGTTCGATCGCCTCGATCAGGCGTTCGAACAAGTCGAGCCGCCCGTGGATGTCGCCGATCGCATAGACGCGCTGTCCTGCGGGCAATTCGGGCGGGCGGGCGCTGGGAGCGCGGCCGAGGAGGTTTCTGATCTTCGCGAGCATTGCGTCAGGCGGACTATAGAAACCCGCAAGCATGCCGACAAGCCGGACGCGATGCAGTTTCGCCCGGTCCTCCCATGGCCGCGCCGGATCGAGCCTGCGCGGCTATTTGAGGTAGAAATCGACTGTCGTGACCACGCGCACTTTCTTGTAGGGCGTGTCGGACACGCCCCAGCCGCCGCCGGAATCGCCGTCACGCGCCTCGATCGTGAAATAGCCCTGGGTCGCGCTCTTGATCGCACCCACTTCGGCTCCGCTATCCTTGGCGAACTGTTCGGCGGCGGCGCGGGCGTCCTTGGTGGCGGCGGCGACCATGGGCGGCTTGATATCGTTGAGCCGGGTGAACGTGAAAGCCATGCCCGAGCCTTCCTCCAGGATCACGCCCCGCCGCACGAGTTCGAACTGGCGGCGCACCGCGTCCTGCGCCCGTTTGATGTCCTGGCTGCGCAAGGTCATCCGCTGGCGAACGGTGAAGGTGACGACGCCGTTGTCCTTGCTCTGCTGGACGTTTGCGCCGGTGGGCTGCAAGGCATCGGCCGGAAACCCAAGCTCCCCGAAGAAGGCCTGAATCGCGCGCGTGTCGTTCTCCACGCCGGACTGCGCGGTGGCCAGATCGCCCGCGCTGGAGGAGTAGGCGATGGTCCAGGTCGCGAGATCGGCCGTCACGTCCCGTTCGGCCAGGCCCCGCACGGTGACGGAACGATCCGCGCGGTGGGCGCGCTTCAGGCCGTCGCCCAGAAGGTAGCCGCCTGCCACGAGGCCGATGGCGATGATCGCCGAGGGCAAGAGCCAGCGCCGGTTTGCCGGACCTGGCAAGAAGGAGGTGGAGTGATGGCGCTTTCCTGGGCTATCGTTGGACATCGCAGCTTCTCCCTGAAGTCTTCGGGACAATGCTCTCCGGCGACTTTCTCAGGGATGAACCGTTTTTCTTGCGCGATGAATTGAAGGAATGCCCCGTGACGAAGTACCTCCACACCATGATCCGCGTGACCGATCCCGATGCGACGATCCGTTTCTTCGAACTGATCGGCCTGCGGGAAACGCGCCGTTTCTCCAGCGAAGAGGGGCGCTTCACGCTGATCTATCTGGCCGTGCCGGGTGAAGAGGCCGAAGTCGAACTCACGCACAACTGGCCCGCCGAGGACGGATCGTTCGAGGAATATACCGGCGGCCGCAATTTCGGGCATCTCGCGTTCCAGGTGGATGACATCTACGCGACCTGCCAGACCCTTGCCGATGCAGGCGTGACGATCAATCGCCCCCCGCGCGACGGCCACATGGCCTTCATCCGCACCCCGGACGGCATTTCCGTCGAACTCCTGCAGGACGGCCGCCTCGATCCGGCGGAACCCTGGGCCTCGATGCCGAATGTCGGCAGCTGGTAAATGAAGCGCCGCCGGTCCCCGGTCTCGGGACCGGCGGTTTCTCCGCAAGTGCGTTAGTTAACTTTATGAAATAGACGCATGTTCATTGGTGCGTCTCGCTTCAGCGCAATATTCCGCCACCCGCAATGAGTCGTCGTGAAAGTCGGCAGCCCTGAAGGGGTTTTCGACTTTCACGGCGTGGATTCGATCCGATTTCCGGCGGGGGCTGAAATGGGAATGGGTGAGCTAACCGAATTGGGATTGAGCGGCCTGCTGTTTGTCGAGCAGGAGCTTTTGATATTTGCCGGTTTCTGGGTTCTGATCGGCACTCTCGACGAGCTGGTGATTGACGGCTGCTGGCTGTGGTTTCGCCTTCGCGGAAGTGCCGGAACCGGGCGCATTTCCCAGGCCGCCGCCCATGCGCCGCTGCGCGGGAAGGCAGCCGTGTTCATCGCGGCCTGGCAGGAAGAGCAGGTGATCGGCCATACGATCCGCCATGCTCTGTCCGCCTGGAGGCAGGACGATTTCACCCTCTACGTCGGCTGCTACGGCAACGATGCCGCTACCGTCTGTGCGGCGATGGAGGGGGCGGGGATGGACCCGCGCGTGCGGGTGGTCATTCACGAGCGGGCCGGGCCCACAACCAAGGCCGATTGTCTCAACCGGCTCTATCGCGCGCTTTGCGCCGACGAAGACCAGACGGACCAGCGCTATCGCTGCGTGATCCTTCACGATTCGGAAGACATGGTTCACCCGGCCGAACTCGCCGTGATCGACAGAGGGCTGACGTCTGCCGATTTCGTGCAGCTTCCCGTCCGGCCCGAACCGCAGCCCGCCTCGCGCTGGGTGGGCGGGCACTATCTCGACGAATTCACCGAAGCGCATACCAAGTCGCTGGTGGTGCGCGATGCGCTCGGCGCGGCGATCCCGGCCGCGGGCGTGGGCTGCGGGTTTGCGAGGGACATGCTCGAACGCATTGCCGTCGGCCGCCAGCGCGAGGGCAATCCGGGGCCTTTCGCCGCCGAATGCCTGACCGAGGACTACGAACTGGGCGTCCTGGTTTCGCGCGAAGGCGGCCGCGCCCGCTTCCTTCGCGTCCGCGACGAGAAGGGCGAACTCGTCGCCACGCGCGCCTATTTCCCGGCGCGCTTCAGGGAGGCGATCCGGCAGAAGACGCGCTGGATCCACGGGATCGCCTTTCAGGGCTGGGAGCGCCTTGGTTGGGAGGGCAAACCGGCGGACACCTGGATGGCCCTGCGCGACCGACGCGGGCCGCTGACCGCGATCGTGCTGGCGAGCAGCTATGCGCTGGTCGTCGTGGAAGGCGTCCTCGGCATTCCGCGCATCCTGGGTTGGGACATCGGCACGATGCCCGGACCGCCCCTGCTGCGCTGGCTGATCGCCGCTGGCCTGTTCAGCCTCGTCTGGCGCAGCCTGCTGAGGGCGACGCTCACCGCGCGCGAATATGGTCTGGCGGAGGGCGTCTGGGCGATCCTGCGGATTCCCGTAGCCAACTATATCGCGATCATGGCCGGGCGTGATGCGCTGGCGTCTTACATCAGGACGCTGAGAGGCGGGCAGGTGACCTGGGACAAGACCCGCCACGATGCGCACCCTGCCTCGGCCACCGGAGGAGCATCGGCATGAGCGCGGTGCAGCGTCTTCGCGGACAACCACTGGTTGCCCTGCTCGCGGTCCTTGCCGGATGGATGGGCGGCCGGATTTCCACCTGGGAAACGCCTCTGCCGGTGCGACCCGCAGCGGTGCAGGCCATGGCGCTTGCTCCGGCCGGAAGGCAAGGCGCTGCCGGGACTGACGGCGTGCAGGCCTATCCCGGTCCGCTGTCTCCGGCGGGATCGGGGTTCTATGCCGCTTACGGTCCGCCCTATGGCGCCCCCTATGGTTTAGGACCCGTCGTGCGGGAGGCCTATCCCGTCTTCGTGAAAGTGCCGGTCTGGGCCGCAGGCGCCCCGGCCTATCCGCGTAATAGCGAACTAGGCGGGAGAGACTTTCCGCCATCGCCCGGTCGGGCGCCCCGCTATGCTTCGACGGCTGGCTGGCCTCTGGCGGCACAGGATGCTTCGTCTCTCGGCTTCATGCCGCGTGAAGGTGAAAACGGGGGCTTGCCTCCGGGCCTGCCGCCGCTGGGGCAATTCGCGGCGCAGCCTTATCCGCCGTCCAGCATTACGCCGCCGCCTGCGCCGGTGACACAGCCGAAGCGATGGTCGATGGACGCCTGGGCGCTTGTCAGGCAAGGCAGCGCGGGGCCGCTTACCAACGGGGCGCTTCCGGCAAGCTACGGGGCCAGCCAGAGCGGTGCGATATTGCGCTACCGGCTCTATCCCGGTGACGCGCGGCAGGTCACCGCCTATTTGCGCACGACCGCCACTCTCGGCGCGTCCAGAGGAGAAACTTCCGCAGCGGCCGGGCTTTCGGCGCGCCCGTTCCCGGCCGTGCCGGTGATCGCCGCCATGGAGGCCCGGCTCACGCAGCAGGGCGGCATGACATGGGTGCAACCGGCGGTCATGGGCGTGACCCAGCTTCCCTATTTCCGGCTGCCGGGCGGCCTGCGCGGCGAGGCCTATGCCCAGGCCGGTTATGTCGGCGGGCGCTTCGCGACGCCTTTTGCCGACGGCCAGTTGCGCATGGACCGATCGCTTCTCACGCGGGGCAGAACGCAAGTGCGGCTCGGCGGAGGACTCTGGGGCGGCGCGCAGAAGGGCGCGGAGCGTCTCGATGCGGGACCATCCGCGACCGTCACGTTCCCGCTCTGGCGCGGCGGTTTCGGGCGACTTGCCGCGGACTGGCGGTTTCGGGTCGGCGGCGATGCCGAGCCCGGCTCCGGTCCGGCGGTCACACTATCCGCAGGTTTCTGATTCGCCGCTTTCCTACTGGGAGATGCTGCGGTAGCGAGAAGGGTGGAATGGATGTCTATCTCCCCATAGCCAACCTCTCGGTCAACGGTCTCATCATCGTCGGCCTGGGCGCGATCACCGGCCTGCTCTCGGGCATGTTCGGCGTGGGCGGCGGCTTCCTGACGACCCCGCTGATGATCTTCTACGGCATTCCGCCCACGGTGGCGGCGGCTTCGGCTGCCAGCCAGGTGACGGGGGCCAGCGTATCCGGCGTGTTCGCCCATACACGGCGCGGCGGCGTGGACTACCACATGGGCGGCGTGATGGTGGTTGGCGGCATCATCGGGACCGGCATCGGGGCAGGGCTGTTCAGTCTGCTCCAGCGGCTCGGCCAGATCGATACGGTCATCAACATCCTCTACGTGCTGATGCTGGGCGGCATCGGCGGACTGATGGCCCGCGAGAGCATCCAGTCGATCCGCGCCGAACGATCCGGCATTCCGATCGCGGCCCGCAAGCGGCGCCACCATCCCATGGTAGCCAGCCTGCCCCTGCGCTGGCGGTTCTACCGTTCGGGCCTCTACATTTCCCCGCTCGCCCCGCTGCTGCTGGGGATCGGCACCGGCATCCTGACCATGCTGATGGGCGTCGGCGGCGGGTTCATTCTCGTTCCCGCGATGCTCTACATCCTGGGCATGAGCGCCAATGTCGTGGTCGGCACGTCGCTGTTCCAGATCCTGTTCGTCACCATGGCGACGACGATGATGCACTCGATGACCACCCACGCGGTGGACATCGTGCTCGCTTCGCTGCTGCTGCTGGGCTCGGTCACGGGCGCACAACTCGGCGCGCAATTCGCCCAGAAGGCGAGCCCCGTGAAGCTGCGCCTGGTACTGGCGATCATCGTCCTGCTGGTGGCCGGGCGCATGGCGATCGGCCTCGGCTATCGCCCGGACGAGATCTACACGGTCTCCCCCCTGTGAAGCGCCTGCGGCTTTCGGCTTGCGCGCTTGCCGCCGCGATCCTGCTCGGCGGCGCGCGCGATCCGATCCTCGTTCCCGAAGTCTCGCAGCACGAAGTGGACCTGCGGCAGGGCTTCACCGGCACCGAACTGCTGCTCTTCGGTGCGATCCTGACCCCGGAAGGCTCCCGCGCCGCGCAGGATTACGACATCGTCGTCGTCCTCAAGGGGCCGACCCAGTCCATCGTCCTGCGCGAAAAGCAGAAAGTGGCAGGCATCTGGATCAATGCCGACAGCACGGAGCTGCGCTCTGCGCCGTCCTACTACGCGCTTGCCTCGACCCGGCCGATCAGCGACATCGTCGACGACAAGACTGCCGCGATCTACGAACTCGGCCTCAAGTGGCTGCAGCTTTCCCCGATCGGCGCCATCGACCCTGCCGAGCAGACGCGCTTTTCGGACGGTCTTGTCGATCTCAATCGCCGCAACGGGCTCTACCGCGAGGATGCGGGCGGGGTGAAGGTCAGCGAGCAAGTCCTCTACCAGGCGCGGATCTGGCTGCCCTCGCAAGTGCCGACCGGGACTTATACCGCCGAGACTTATGCGGTGACGCGCGGACGGGTGGTCGCTTCGGCCAGCAGCCAGGTCGAAGTGCGTAAGCTGGGGTTTGAGCGCGCCACGGCCAATTTCGCGGAGAACTACGGCTTCGCCTATGGCCTGCTGGCCGTGGCCGTCTCGATCGGCATGGGCTGGTTAGCCGGTCGCCTTTTTGCCCTGCGCTGATCTTGCCAGGCGGAGCTTTTAGCCGGAAATTAACCGCGCTCGCCTAGCTCTTCGCACGAGGACTTGCTCCGGGGGCACAATGAACGAGTTGCGAATGGAAGGCTTCGATGCCGCGCGGGCGCCGCAGGATCGGACGGATCACGAGCCGGTCGGCGCGATTCTGGAGATCTCCGGTGCAGGCGCACGGATCGCTTTCGATCTTCGCCGGTTGGAGGCCTCGGCGCAGGACCCGGACCCTTCGGTCGCGATGTCGGGCCAGGTCGGCAGCCAGGTCAGGATCCGTGTCGGCCGTGGCTGGCTGCTGGCCAGCATACGCAGCCAGAAAAGCGATGCCACCGTGCCCGGCGGCATCGTTGCCGAAGCCGATTTCCTGGGTGAGGGGCTGGAAGAGCGCCTGACCGGCCGCATCCACGGTTTCCGGCGCGGCGTGACCCGTTATCCCATACCCGGCGCGCTGGTCTATCCCGTCGGCACCGAGGACTTGCGGCAAGTCTATGCCAGCGATGGACGCAAGGCGGTGCAGATCGGCACCGTCTATCCTACCCGGGACATTCGCGCGTCTCTCTATATCGATGCCCTGCTGGGCAAGCATTTCGCGCTGCTCGGCTCGACCGGCACCGGCAAGTCCACCAGCGCCGCGCTGATCCTGCACCGGATCTGCGAGCAGGCGCCGGAAGGCCACGTCATCATGGTCGATCCGCACGGCGAATATGGCACGGCCTTCCGCGACAGCGGCGTGATCCTCGACGTTTCGAACTTGCAGATGCCCTACTGGCTGATGAACTTCGAGGAGCACTGCGAGGTCCTCGTCACCACGCGCGGGGACGAGCGGCAACTCGATTGCGAGATCCTCGGCAAGTGCCTGCTGGAAGCACGCGGCAAGAACCGGCTGGCGGAGCAGATCGGCAAGATCACGGTGGATTCGCCGATTCCCTATCTGCTGTCCGACTTGTCCGCGATCCTGAACAACCACATGGGCAAGCTCGACAAGGGGCACTCCAGCGCCCCTTACATGCGGCTGAAGAACAAGCTCGACGAGTTGAAGGGCGATCCGCGCTATCAGTTCATGTTCTCCGGTATGCTGGTGGGCGATACGATGGCGGAGTTCATCTCGAAGCTGTTCCGCCTGCCGTCACGCGGGCGGCCGATCTCGATCATCGACGTTTCGGGCGTGCCGTCCGACATCACCAGCACGGTGGTCGCCGTGCTCAGCCGCATGGTCTTCGACTTCGCGGTCTGGGCGCGCGAGGAGAAGACGCGGCCGATCCTGCTCGTCTGCGAGGAGGCGCATCGCTATGTGCCTAGCGAGAAGAACGCCGACGGGTCCTCGGTCGGGCGCATCCTTTCGCGCATCGCCAAGGAAGGGCGCAAGTACGGCATCTCGCTCGGCCTCGTCACCCAGCGCCCCTCGGACCTTGCAGAAGGCGTGCTCTCGCAGTGCGGGACGATCATCGCGATGCGCCTCAACAACGAGCGCGACCAGGCTTTCGTGCGGGCGGCTATGCCGGAAGGGGCGCGCGGTTTCCTCGATTCCATCCCGGCGCTGCGCAACCGCGAATGCGTGATCTGCGGCGAAGGCGTGGCGATTCCGATCCGCGCCTCGTTCGACGATCTGGAGGAATCCCGGCGTCCTGCTTCCGGCGATCCCTCTTTCACCGAGCTGTGGAGCAGTTCGGGCGGGGAGGAGGAGATGGTCCTGCGCACGGTCCAGCGTTGGCGCGCGCAGGGAAGGTAGAGTTTTCTGGAAAATGGCCTTTTGGCCATTTTCGTAGCGGCGCCGGCCCACGCCCCCACCAAAAATCCGCCTTCAGCGGATTTTCAAAGATCAAACGCCGCGCGCCACTTGCCCCAGCGGTAGTAGGCCAGAGTCAGGGCCACGGTCAGCGCTGAGCCGACCGGGTAGGCCCACCAGAGAGCCTCGCTGCCGATCAGCGGATAGGCCAGATAGTAGAAGCCGAGGCGTCCCGGATAGAGGCCGAGGAACATGATGATCAGCGGCACCACCACGGCCCCATAGGCGCGCAAGGTGCCGGTGAGGATCATGGTGATCGACACGATCACGAACGAGGCGGTGCAGACCAGCTGGATATGCCGGGCGATCGGCATGGCGGGGCTGTCCCCGCCCAGGAACAGCGCCAGCAGAGGGTGGTCAAACACCACGATCACTGCCGCCAGCAGCGTTGAGAGCGCGAGGTTGGTGACGAGGCCGATCTCGGTCACTTTGCCGACGCGGGCATGGTCGTGCGCGCCGAGCGACTGCGCGACCATGGCGCTGACGGCCGAGCCGATCGCCATCGCGGGCATCTGGAGATAGTTCCACAGTTGCAGCGAAGCGCCGTAGGCTGCCGCCGAATCCAGTCCCTCGCGGTTGACCAGGCCGACCATGATGAGGCCCGCCGAAGAGACGAGCAGCATCTGTGCGCCCATCGGCAGGCCCTTGAGGATCACGTAGCGCAGCTCGTTGCCGCGCGGGATCATGTAGCCCAGTTCCGCGCCGCGCAGGCGCATCGGCAGATCCTTGCGGTAGATCGTCCAGAGCTGGAACACGAGGCCGGCGAAGTTCGCGAAGGCCGTTGCCGCCGCCGATCCGGCGATCCCCAGCGTGGGCAGCGGGCCGGGTCCGATGATCAGCAGCGGGTTCAGGATCACGTCCAGCGCCACCGTCAGGATCATCGCATGGAGCGGCGTCTTCGAATCGCCCGCGCCGCGCATGCCCATCGAGACCATCAGCGAGAGCGAGCCGAGCGGCAGGGTCACGAAGATCACGCGCAGATAGTCCAGCGCCTCGATCCGGCTCTGGCCCGGCGTGCCCAGCGCATGAAGCAGCGCGTCCGCGCCGAGCCATCCGGCCAGCCCGCAGATCACCGAGAGCAGGAGACAGAAGCCCACGCCGGAACCGAACGTGCGCCGCGCCGCGTCGATGTCGCGCGCGCCGAAGTGCTGGCCGACGCGCACCGTGGTCGCCATGCCGAAGCCGAACACCAGCGCGATCAGCAGGAACATGATGATATTGGCATTGGCGGTCGCCGCCAGCGCGCTCTCGCCCAGCAGCCGCCCGACCCAGATCGCGTTGACCGAGCCGTTGAGCGTCTGGAGGACGTTCGAGATCAGCATCGGGATCGAGAAGATCAGCAGGGTCCTGAGGATCGGGCCCTGCGTGAGGTCACCCTTCATCCGCGCCATCTGCTGCGGCGGAGGGGCTTCCTCGGGTTCGGTCTCTCCGGCCGGTATCGGCGATGCTTCGTTCATGTGTCCCCTTACATGCCCCTCAGGTGCCGCGCGTATCGCCCCAGATATGTATGTGCAGGCGGTCGGTGAAGCGATAGCCTTCCTGCGTGCAGATATCCGAGAGCCAAGGCGACCTCTGCCGGATGACATCGCTGGAGCGGCCCTCCGGCATCAGGAATATCCGCTCGGCGGGAATATCGTGACGCTCTTTCAGCGCGCGGACTTCGTCCACGTCGGCAGGCTCCGCCACCACGAACTTGAAGTACGCGCGCGGATCGGCGGCCCAGGCGTCGAGCCGCTCCGGCACCAGCGCCAGTTCCGCCGGGTTGCCGCTGTGGGAGAGTTTGGGGCTGACATTGTACTGCTGCACCCGCGCATCGAGGCTGGCATGCGGCGCGACCGATCCGTTGGTCTCGATCTCCACATGCATCCCCGGACGTGCCTCGTCGAGCGCGGCCAGCATCCGCGCCAGTTGCGGCCCCTGAAGCAGCGGCTCGCCGCCGGTGATGACAAGGCGGTCGGGCGGCAGGTCCGCCACCATGCGCGCCACCTCGGCTTCCTCGGCCATGACCTGATTGGCCTTGCGCTCGAAGGCCAGATCGTCGCGGTGGAAGCGGTTGTCGCCGGTAAAGCGCCATGTGTACGCCGTGTCGCACCACTGGCAGGCGAGATTGCAGCGCGACAGCCGCACGAACGTGCTCGGCCGCCCCATGCTGGCGCCTTCGCCCTGAAGTGAAGCGAACACTTCAGGTTCGCCGGGAGTGGTGGTGGCAAGCGCAAGCGTCACGGATCGTCTCGGTACAAGGTTACGGTTTTGAGGGGCGAAGTTGACACAGTTTACACGGTCCAGAGGGAAAAGTGTCACCTTGTGTCGAGGGTGTCACCTTGTGGCTGGTGCCGTGAGGAAAGAGCAGGGCGGTCACGCGCGGGAAAGTGTCAGATGCGTGAGGTGTAGGAAAATAAAAAAGTCCTGGGGCCCTTCGACAAGCTCAGGAGATCCCCCAGACCCTCGGAACGTCTGCGTTGCGCCCCGCCTAGCCGTTTTGCGCCCACCGAGAGCCGGGAGACAAAATAGCCTGCGGCAGCAAGGAGCGCACTACGAGGCTGCGCGCGTGCCCTAGACGGTATTGGGGGTGCAGGGGGTGTTTACCCCCTGCTTTTCCCCCTTCTTAACCCAGCCGCGCCAGCGCCGCAGCCAGCCGCTCCGCTTCGGCCGAGTGGTGCGCATGATCCGCACGCGCCTTGTCGATGGCCTCGGGTTTGGCCTTTTCGACGAAGGCCGGGTTGCCCAGACGCTTGTCGAGCGAGTCCCGTTCCTTGACAGAAGCGGCCATGGCCTTTTCCAGACGGGCCTTCTCGGCGGCGATGTCGATCACGCCTTTCAGCGGGATCGCCAGCGTCGCGTCGCCCGCGCCCACCTGCATGGCGGCGCCGGCCGGAGCAGCCTCGAACAGAATCGCATCCAGACGCGCCAGACGGTCGATCACGGTGCCGTTGCGGCCGATCACTGCGCGCGTCGCGTCCGAGGGATCGGCGACATAGGCGGTCAGGCGCGCGCCCGGCGCGATGCCGAGTTCCGACTTGGCGCCGCGAAGGTTGCCGATCAGCGCGATCAGCCATTCGACTTCGGCCTTGGCTTCGGCGTCCACCGCAGCGTCCGGCGCGGGCCATGCGGCGACGATCAGGTCCTGATCGCGCGCGCCCATCTTGCTCCACAGCTCTTCGGTGACGAAGGGCATGAACGGGTGGAGCATGACGAGGATCTGGTCGAGCACCCAGCCGGCGACGGCCTTGGTCTCTTCGTCGAAGTTGCCCTTGATCAGTTCGATGTACCAGTCGCAGAACTGGTTCCACACGAAGTGGTAGATCGCGTTGGCAGCCGCGTCGAAGCGCAGGTCGGCCATGGCCTTGTCCAGCGCGGCGACGGTTTCGACGACTTCGCCGATGATCCACTTGTTGACGGCGGAGGTAGCGGCGGGCGCCTTGATCGAGGTGCTGGCGACGATGCCGTTGGACTGGCAGAAACGCGCGGCGTTCCACAGCTTCGTGGCGAAGTTGCGGTAACCTTCGACGCGCTTTTCATCCATCTTCACGTCGCGGCCCTGGCTTTCCATGGCGGCCATGAAGAAGCGCAGTGCGTCGGCGCCGTACTTGTCGATCAGGCCCAGCGGATCGACCACGTTGCCCTTGGACTTCGACATCTTCTGGCCGTCGGCGGCACGCACCAGACCATGGAGGTAGAGCCGCTTCCACGGCACTTCCTTCATGAAGTGAATGCCCTGCATCGCCATGCGCGCATCCCAGAAGAACAGGATGTCGAAGCCGGAAACCAACAGGTCGTTCGGATAGTGCTTGTTCAGCAGCGGGGCATCTTCATCGGGCCAGCCGAGCGTGGCGAAAGGCCAGAGCGCGGAGGAGAACCAGGTGTCCAGCACGTCCTCGTCGCGATAAATTGGAATCGGGCCGTTGTTGGAGATTCCCTCGCTGATAAGATATGCGGGAGTTTCCGAATGAGGAGGGAAGCCAGCGGCTTCATTTGCGCCGGCAACGATGCAAATTCTGGATGCTTCAACGCCGTAATATTCGGCGGCGATGGCAATCGCTTCTTCCTCAGTTTCTGCAACAAAATTGGGCTTTTCGACGCCAAATTCTTCGCGATGAACGACTTCGAGTCCTAGCTCTGTTTTTCGAGGACCATACCACGCCGGGATGCGGTGGCCCCACCAGAGCTGGCGGGAGACGCACCAGGGCTGAATGTTTTCCATCCAGTTGAAGAAGGTCTTTTCCCAGGTCTTGGGAACGATCTCGATCGCGCCGGAGCGGACGGCTTCCATCGGCGGGCCGGCCAGCGTCTGCGCATCGACGTACCACTGATCGGTCAGCCAGGGTTCGATCACCACGCCGCTGCGGTCGCCGAACGGGGTCTGGATCACGCGGTCCTCGACCTTTTCGAGCAACCCGTCGTCTTCCAGGAACGCGACGATAGCCTTGCGCGCCTCGAACCGGTCCATGCCGATGAGCTGCGCGGGGACGAGGCCATCCTGCGTCTGGCAGACCTTGGCGTCGGCATCGAGCATGTTGAGCATGTCGCCGGCCTTGAAGCCCGCGCGCTTGCCCACCTCGAAGTCGTTGAAGTCATGACCGGGCGTGATCTTCACCGCGCCGGAGCCCAGTTCGGGATCGGCATGCTCGTCGGCGACGATGGGAATCTCGCGGCCGGTGAGCGGCAGGGTGACGGTGGCGCCGCGCGCCAGCAGTTCCTTGTAGCGCGCGTCCTCGGGATTAACCGCGACGGCCATGTCGGCCAGCATCGTCTCGGGGCGGGTGGTGGCGACGTGGATATGGCCCGAACCGTCCGAAAGCGGATACTTGATGTGCCAGAAGTGGCCGTTGGTCTCGCGCGTCTCGACTTCGAGGTCGGAAATGGCGGTGCGGAACTTGGGGTCCCAGTTCACCAGGCGCTTGTCACGGTAGATCAGGCCCTGCTTGTGCAGGTCCACGAAGACCTTGACCACGGCCTTGGTGAAGTGCGGATCCATCGTGAACTGCTCGCGGCTCCAGTCCATCGAGCAGCCGAGGCGGCGCAGCTGGCCGGTGATGGTGCCGCCGGATTCGGCCTTCCACTCCCAGACCTTCTCAATGAAAGCCTCGCGCGTGTAGTTGGCGCGTTTGTCCTGCTTGGCTTCCATCTGGCGTTCGACCACCATCTGGGTGGCGATGCCCGCATGGTCGGTGCCGACCACCCAGAGCGCGTCCTTGCCCTTCAGGCGCTCGTGACGGATCACGATGTCCTGCAGCGTATTGTCCAGCGCGTGGCCGATGTGGAGCGAGCCGGTGACGTTCGGCGGCGGGTTCACGATGGTGAACGGCTGCGCGTCGGCACGTTCGGGGCGGAACAGCCCTTCGCTTTCCCAATGCTGGTACCACTTCGCCTCGATCTGGGCGGGGTCGAAGGTCTTGTCGAGAGCGGCTTCGGGGGCGGTTTCTGGAGTGTCGGTCATGGCGCGGGGCTTTGCCAGCGCGGCGCTTCGCGCGCAAGTGCGCGTAGGGCTTGCGCGGAATGCTGCCATCAAATTGCCACGGTATGTTTCCAGACCCCTCCTTGCAAAATCAACAATCTGTCGCACCCGGGGAACCCCTTGCCGGTACAGGCATTTTCCCCCAATACGAGCGCACATGCGGGAATGGGCTGAATTCACTCTGTCGGAAAGCGACCAGGACGGCGTCCAGACCGTGGCGCTGAAGGGGCCGTTGCGCGTCCATTCGCTGGGTAATCTGGGCGACAAGCTGGCCGCACTGAACGGTCCTTTCGCGCGGATCGACATGGCGGGCGTCACCGATATCGACACGACCGGGGCCTGGCTCGTCTGCCGCTATGCCAGCGAGCACGATCTCGAAGTCGTAGGCCAGAGCGAGCAGGCCAAGCGCCTCTTCGCCGCCATCGGCGGCGTGCCCGAGGAAGAGGCGCAGATCGAACCGGTCAAGCCGCTGCTGGTGCGCACCGTAGGCGAACTGGGCGACCTGGTGGTCGGCTGGGGGTACGGGCTGGTGCGCATGGTCGGGTTCCTGGGCGAACTGATCACGTCGCTCGGCACCGCCCTGCGGCATCCCTCGCGGCTGCGCGGCACGGCCTTGGTCCACCACATGCAGCATGTGGGCATCAATTCGCTGTGGATCATCGGGCTGATGAGCTTCCTCATCGGCATCGTCATCGCCCAGCAGGGCGCGGTGCAGCTGGCGCAGTTCGGGGCGGAAATCTACACGATCAACCTCACCGGCCGCCTTGCCATGCGCGAACTGGGCATCCTGATGACCGCGATCATGGTGGCGGGCCGTTCGGGCTCGGCTTTCGCGGCGCAGATCGGCACGATGAAGCTGACCGAGGAAGTGGACGCCATGCGCACCATCGGCGTCTCGCCGATGCAGGCGCTGGTGGTGCCGCGGGTGCTGGCGGCGATGCTGATGATGCCGCTGCTGGGCTTCTACTCCACGGTGCTGGCGATCATCGGCGGCGCCTTCATCGCCAATTTCGCGCTCGACATTCCGTTCTGGACCTTCCTCCAGCGCACCCAGGAAGTGGTGCCGATCACCGACGTCTGGGTGGGCCTGCTCAAGGCCCCGGTCTTCGCGCTGATCGTGGCATTGGCGGGGTGCTATCAGGGCATGCAGGTGACCTCGAACGCCGAGGAAGTGGGCGCGCGCACCACGCAAGCCGTGGTCACCGCCATCTTCACCGTGATCGTGCTCGACGCCTTCTTCGCGATCTTCTTCACCAAGATCGGCTGGCAATGACCGAAGTCGAAACCCTTGATGCGCCCCAGGCCGCCCCGGAATCGGACGAATATCCGATCGTCGTGGAAGGCCTGCGCAATGCGTTCGGCGATCATGTGATCCACGACAATCTCTCGCTCAAGGTCCGCAAGGGCGAGATCCTGGGCGTCGTCGGCGGCTCGGGCACCGGCAAGTCGGTGCTGATGCGCTCGATCATCGGCCTCCAGCAGCCCGATTCCGGGGAGATCACGGTGCTGGGCCACCATATCGGCGCCTCCACCGACGACGAGGGCAGGGACATGCGCTCGCGCTGGGGCGTGCTGTTCCAGGGCGGCGCGCTGTTTTCCACCCTGACGGTGGGCGAGAACGTGGAAGTGCCGCTCAAGCAGTTCTACCCCGAGATCGAAGACACCCTGCGCGAGGAGATCGCCCGCTTCAAGGTGCGCCTGGCCGGGCTGGCGGAAGAGGCCGCCTACAAGTATCCCAGCGAGCTTTCGGGCGGCATGAAGAAGCGCGCCGGTCTCGCCCGCGCGCTGGCGCTGGACCCGGAACTGCTGTTCCTCGACGAGCCGACCGCCGGTCTCGACCCGATCGGCGCCGCTGCCTTCGACCGGCTGACGCGCAGCCTGGCGGACAATCTGGGGCTGACGGTGTTCCTGATCACCCACGATCTCGACACGCTCCATGCCATCTGCGACCGCGTGGCGGTGCTGGCGGACAAGCAGGTGATCGCGGTGGGCACGATCCCGGAACTGCTGGCGCTCGACCATCCGTGGATACAGGAATATTTCAACGGCCCGCGCGGCCGTGCGGCGCTCTGCGCCAAGGACGAGTTTTCGATGAAGAACGATGCGCCGGTCGCGCAGGACGGTTCCGCACCCCGGGAACCGTTCACCAACACCCAAGAAAGCGGGGCATAGGGCATACAGCATGGAAACACGGGCCAATCACGTATGGGTCGGAGCCGTCACGCTGGTGCTTCTGGCGACGCTGGCGGCGTTCATCATCTGGATCGCGCGGATCAACGATACCGCGCGCAACGAGTACGACATCTTCTTCAAGCAGTCGGTGGACGGGCTCGCCAAGGGTTCCGGCGTGGACTACAACGGCGTGCCGGTCGGGCAGATCAAGGAGATCGAGCTCTGGCCGCAGGATCCCAGCTTCATCCGCGTGCGCGTAAAGGTGGACAAGAAAGTCCCCGTGACGGTGGGCACCACCGCCACGATCCAGGGCAGCTTCACCGGCGTTGCCGATATCCAGCTGGAAGGCGCGGTGAAGGATGCACCCCTGCTGACCGAGCCCGGCCCGGAAGGCGTTCCGGTGATTCCCACCAAGCGCGGCGGCCTGGGTGAAATCCTGTCCAACGCACCGCTGCTGCTGGAACGCCTGGCGACGCTGACCGAGAACCTCAACCTGCTGCTCTCCGACGAGAACCGCCGCTCCATCACTGGTATTCTCAGGAATACCGACAAGATGACGAAGGACCTTTCGGCCGCGACGCCGCAAGTGCGGGACACGCTGGCCGAGCTTCAGGTAACCCTGAACCAGGCGACGAAGACGCTGGTGGCCTTCGAGGGCGTGGCAGGAAAGGCCGATAACCTGCTGGGCGATCAGGGTAATTCGCTGGCCGAGCAGCTTCGCAAGACGCTGGGCGCGGCGCAGAAGTCCATGGAGACGCTCGACCAGACGCTCCAGCATGCACAGCCCGCCTTCGACCAGGTTTCGAACCAGACCCTGCCTGCCGCCGAGGCCGCGATCCGCGACCTTCGCGCCACTAGCAAGGCGCTGCGCAGCGTCACCGAAAAGATCGACGAGCAGGGCGCGGGCGCGCTGATCAAGGGGCAGAAACTGCCCACCTACAAGCCTTGAAGGGGTCGGCCATGAGCGGCCAGATGAAGACGAGAACCACGATGGGAACCGCGATGAAGCTTCGGCACAAGACCCCGATCTCCGGCGGCGCGCGCGCGGCCATGGCGGCTCTGGTGCTTACGGGCACGCTTTCGGGCTGCATCAGCCTGGCCCCCAAGACGCCCGACCTGCTGCTGCGCCTGACGCCGGACCAGACCGCGCCCGCAGGCGCGCAGGCGACCGGCAAGATCGCCGATGCGATCGTCGTGCTCGATCCCGAGTCCGACCGCAGCCTCGACGTGCTGCGTGTGCCGGTGAAAGTGGACGGCTCGACCATCTCCTACCTCAAGGACGGCTGGTGGATCGAGAAGCCCACCCGCCAGTTCCGCTCGCTGCTGGCCGAGACCCTGCGCGCCCAGACCGGCCAGCTCGTGGTCGAGGGCGGCGATTTCGAAGTCACCGGCAAGACGCTGATCGGCGGCCGCCTGCTCCAGATGGGCTATGACGTGCCGAGTTCGTCGGTGGTGGTGCGCTTCGACGCCATCCGCACCGAACGCGGCGGCCCGCTGGTGACCCACCGCTTCGAGGCCGTGGTGCCCGGCGTCAAGGCAGAGGCCGCCTCGGTCGCCCCGGCGCTCAACAAGGCCGCCAACGACGTGGCAGGCCAGATCGCCGCCTGGGTGAAAACCGGCGGCTGAGGGAGCTGCGCGGATTGGCGTGGCGGGATTGGCGTGACGGGATTGGGAGGCGGGCTGAGCCTGCCCGTGCCATCCTGCCTCATCTCCCGCGTTCACCCGCTCATGCTGAGCTTGTCGAAGCATGGAACCCTCGCGCTACACCTCGGGGCCTTCGACAGGCTCAGGCTGAGCGGGGAGGATAGTGCAGCGGACACCGCGCGAGTCATTCTGAGCGCATGTTCGGTGCGCCGAACACAGGGCTCAGGGCAGGGAAGTGGGAGCCGTACATCCAAGGAAAGCGGGACGGATGCTTCGGCTACTGAAGCGACCCGATCCCGTATTCAGACCTCTCTGAGCCAATTCGTCATGGCGAGGCCCGCGACACGTTCGAACTCGCGCACATTGTCCGTCACCAGAGTCGCGCCCAGGCTCAGTGCATGGGCGGCGATGAGCATATCGTTTGCGCCGATAGGTTTGCCTTGCTGCTCAAGGTCCTTGCGCAATCGCCCATAGTGAATGTCCGCACCATCCTCCAAGGGAAGGGTGGGAAGCAGCTCCAGCACGGCTTCCAACTGCGCCGTCAGGCGAGGTGACCCGCGCCGCTCGGCGCCGTAGCGCAATTCGCTTGCCACGATGATACTCGTCGCGATTTCGCTCTCACCGACTTCGGCTATCCGTTCGGCGATCACACCTTGCGGGTTTCGGATGAGGTCCGACAGGATGTTCGTATCGAGCAGAAACATATGTCAGAGCGCGACAGGATCGGCGGGCAGATCGTCGATCGGTCCGAAATCATCCTCGATCGGTTGAAGGGTATTCAACCGTGCCAGCAGGGAACGCGCAGGCGCCGGTTCGATGATGATGCGGGAGCCCTCCTTGCGCATGATCGCGTCTTCCCCGGGCAGTTCGAACTCACGAGGAATACGCACCGCCTGGCTTCGGCCATTCTTGAACAGTTTTACCTGGCGCTCGATACCCATGTTCTCTCCTTGGCATATGCCATAGCATATGCCGCCACGGGGCGCGAGAAGCTTGTACGAGCGGCTTGTAGGCTATGCCTATCCCTGCCGCGCCAGTTCCGCGAAGCGGATCGCGAGCTTGAACGCCTCGAACCGGGCGGCGCGGCGTTCGGCGGCTTCCCAGTCTTCGCCCCAGAGTTCGATCTGCCAGTCCTCTTCGAGATTGGCGGCGTTCCACAGGGCCTGCGCGTCGGCGCCGGGGCGGATCGCGGCGAGGGCGATCACCAGCGAGGCGGCGAGGCTGGAGAGCATCTTCAGGGCGGCGAGGGCGAAATCGCTCTCGGCGGTAAGGGCGGCTTCCAGGCGGGCCATGGTCTCCGCGGGCTGCGGCTTGTGGACCACACCCGAGATGCGGGCGAACTTCACGCCGTGGACGGCTTCGGCCTCGGCAAGGAGCGGCTCCCAGACGGCGAGCTGGCGCTGGTAGAGCGCATCCTCGGGATCGCCGCGATAGCAGAGCGTGTCGGTCTCGGCATAAGGCAGCATGTCGCGAACGGCCAGCGCCCGGTCGGGGGCGACGGCATCGGCCGCGAAGTCGGCAAGGTCGCGCAAGGGGAACGATTGCGGGTCGATTTCCGCGCCCTGCGCCGCCCATTCCGCCGCCAGGGCTTCGGCCAGCGCCTTGCCCGGGACGATCTGGGCACGGCCGCCCGCGGTTCTTATCGGCCTGCCGTCGAGCAGGACGCGCCAGCCGCTTTCGGTCTCTCCGCCCTCGATCTTTTCTGCCGCGACGTGCTTGTAGAAACGCTTCATTTCGGGCTCCGCCATTTGCGGGCAAGGACCTTGGGGATGACGAAGACGTCGACCAGTCCGTTGATGATCAACAGGTAGCCCAGCCAGAGCGGCAGGTCCCACTTGCGCGCGCCGATGGCCATGCCCGCGACGACGCAGGCCACGCCGAGGATCCGCACGAGCTGGATGATGGCGAAACGGGCCTTGGCGGGGTCGGAATCGCTCACGTCAACAGGTACTCCATGAGTTCGTTCGGCGCCTCGACCACCTTTTCCGCGCCGGCCTCGACCAGTTCGCGCGGGTGGTGGTAGCCCCAGTCCACGCCGACAGCGCGGGTTCCGGCGGCCTTGGCCATGCGCATGTCATAGGCGGTGTCGCCGATCATGACTGCCTCTTCGGGCATGGCGCCGGCGTCGATCAGGGCCTCTTCCAGCATGGCCGGATGGGGCTTCGAAGGATGGCGGTCGGCGGTCTGGAGCGTGACGAAAAGATCGGCGATGCCGTTGGCGGAAAGGCAGTGGGCGAGGCCGCGATCGGACATGCCGGTGGCCACGCCCAGCGTCCAGCCGCGCGCGTGAAGGGTGCGCAGGCAGTCCTCTATGCCGGGAAACAGCGGCTGCGAGACACGGCCTTCCTCGCGCGCTTGGCGGAACGCGACCTTGTAGGCCTCGGCCATGGCCTCCTGCTGCGCTTCGTCGCTTTCCGGCAGGAGCTGGCGGATCGCCTGGGGCAGGGAGAGACCCACGGCGCGCCGGATCAGCCCGCGCGAGGGCGCTGCGAGGTCGAAGGCGGCGAAGCTCGCCTCCATGGCCTCGCAGATCGGTGCCTGGCCGTCGACAAGCGTGCCGTCGCAGTCGAAGACGGCAAGCTTCACCGCTTGCCTCGCGGACCCGAGGGACGGCTACCGGAGGGGCGGCCCGTGGCAGGGCGCGCGCCGCCGGGTTTGGTGCCGGGCTTGGCACCGGGGCGGGCCGACCGAGCGCCGGGCTTGCCGGGGCCGGCCTTGGCCTTGCTGCCAGGCTTGCCGGAAGGCTTTCCGCGCGAGCCGGGGCGCTCCGAGGCGCCGTCGCGGCGCGAGCGGCGTTCGCCGCGCCGTTCCTTGCGGTACTGCTTGGCGTGGGCCTTGGCGGCGCGCTTCTCGTCGTCCTTGGTGAACTCGGGCGCGCTTTCGGGCAATTCGGCGCCGTCAGCTTCGTCGAAGCCGAGCGATTCCATCGAATTGGCGAAGTGTTCGGGCAGGGGGGCGGTCACGTCCAGCGGGGTGCCGTCCGGGTGCTCGATGATCAGGCGGCGCGCGTGAAGGTGCATCTTGCGGCTGATCGTGCCGGAGAGGAATGCCTCCTGCCCGCCGTACTTGCCGTCGCCGACGATCGGGTGGCCGATCGCCGCCATGTGGACGCGCAGCTGGTGGGTGCGGCCGGTCAGCGGATGCAGTTCGACCCAGGCGGCGCGGTTGCCGGCCCGATCGAGCACGCGGTAGCGGGTCTTGGCGGTCTGGCCGCCTTCCTCGTCGACATGCATCTTCTCGCCGCCGCTGCCCGGCTGCTTGGCGAGCGGCAGTTCGATCATGCCGTCGTTGATGCTCGGCACGCCGACCACCAGCGCCCAGTAGATCTTTTTGGCCGTGCGCCCGGAGAAGCGCTTGGAGAAGAACGCGGCGCTGCCCGGCGTGCGGGCGACGAGCAGGACGCCCGAGGTGTCCTTGTCGAGGCGGTGGACCAGACGCGGACGCGGGCCCTTCTCGGCATAGGCGTCGAGCAGGCCATCGACATGCTCCTTCATGCCCGAGCCGCCTTGCGTGGCGAGACCGGGAGGCTTGTTGAGCACGATCGCGGCGCGGTCCTGCGTCAGCACCATGGCGTCGGCGCGCTCGATCTCTTCCTCGGTCAGCTCACGGCGCGGGCGCGGTGCGCCGAGGCCAGGCTTGGCCTCTCCGCCCGGCGGCACGCGCAGGACCTGGCCTGCGGCAAGGCGGGTGTCGACATCGGCGCGCTTGCCGTCGACGCGGATCTGGCCGGTACGCGCCCAGCGCGAGACCATCGCGAAGCCCACGTCGGGCAGATGGCGCTTGAACCAGCGGTCGAGGCGGATGTCGTCATCGTCGCGGCCGACGGTGAACTGGCGGACGGAATCTGAATTGTCGCGGCTCATGCGGCGACTCCCTTCGTGATGGAAAGGCCGGCGAACAGCGCGGCGAAGCCCGCGATCAGCGAGATCGCGACATAGAAAGCCGCAAGACCGACCTGCCCGCGCGAGACGAGGGCCATGGTATCGAGGCTGAACGAGGAAAAGGTAGTGTAGCCGCCAAGCACGCCGACGCCGAGCAGCAGGCGCGCATTCTCGCCCTCTGCACCGCGCGACAGCAACCAGCCCGCGAGCAGGCCCATGGCCAGACTGCCGAGCACGTTCACGGTCAGCGTGCCGTAGGGAAAGGCGCCGGTGCGGACAGGGCCGAGCAGCGCGGTCCAGGCGAGGCCCGTGAGGAACCGCAGCCAGGCACCGAAACCGCCGCCCAGCGCGACGAAGGCCGACGCGGCAAGGAAAGTTGGTTGGGGCATCGCGCCGCCTTAGCCGCGAACGCGCGGATTTCCAATCGTTCCGTCCGACCGGGCGGCGCATTGCCGTTCTATAAAGCTCTCTGGGTGCGACCCCACTCCGCAAGGAGACATAATGATGCAGATATCATCGTCGACGAGCGCGCTGAGCGCTCTTTTCGATCCGCGCCAGGACATGGACGACAAGATCTCCACCGCTGTCGGCAAGGGTGCGATCAGCGACAGCGATGCTTCGGCGCTCGAATCGGCTCTCGATTCGATCGACGACGCGCTGGCCACGGACGGTTCCGGCAGCCGACTCGATCCCTCGCAGATGAAGGACCGCCTCGATTCGCTGATTTCCGATCAGGTCGAGAACGGCACCCTGACCGAGGATCAGGCCAGCGCGCTCCAGTCGCTGTTCGCCCAGGGCCCAGCTCAACAGGGAGCATCGGGAGAAGCGGGCGAGGCAGGTGAAGCGGCCGGTGGTCCCGGTGGTCCGGGCGGCGCAGGCGGCCCGGGTGGGCCGCGCGGTGCGGGCGGGCCGCCGCCGGGCGCTTCGTCGGTCGAGGAGGCCGACGAGACGGAGGAAACCGACGAAACCGATTCGACCGACGAGACCGATGACGCGGAGGAGACGGAAGAGACCGATGAGGCCGACGCCACCCTCGCGGCGGTCCAGGCCTTTCTCGAGAACCTCAAGGCGCAGCAGGCCGAGGGCGTGACCTACACATCGTCCGCTGCGACATCGGCTGCGATTTCGGCTTCCGGCCTGATCGTCGATCAACTGGCCTGACGGCGCGGATCGGTGTATAACTGCTCTCCATCGGGGCTTCGTACCCGGTGGAGAGCGCATTCCCGGCCAAGAAATCGGCCAAGATTGCTTGCCTTCCCGCGCTGGCAGTGCTAGCGGCCCCCAACTTCGAGCCGACCCCGACATGGGATTCGGCGCAATTTCGTGTTTTCTTTCAGGGTGCCTTCCGCGTCGGAATGCGGAATTCGTACCTTCGATTTGTGAGGTGTGTCGGTTTATGCAGATTCTCGTCCGCGACAATAACGTCGATCAGGCTCTTCGTGCGCTCAAGAAGAAGCTGCAGCGTGAAGGCGTCTACCGCGAGATGAAGCTGCGTCGCCACTACGAGAAGCCCTCGGAAAAGCGCGCTCGCGAAAAGGCTGCCGCCGTTCGCCGCGCTCGCAAGCTCGAGCGCAAGCGCATGGAGCGTGACGGCGCCAAGTAAGGCGACGTCGGCCCCGTCCTCGGGCGGGGCAGCGGTGCTTCCCTCTTCTTTCGGGCAGGTTCGTTCGATCGGAGGCACGGGAAGCAGCGCGTTTCAATTGCAGGAATGCCGCTGGGAACACATGCAGGCACGATTGTGATTGGCACATCTTAAATTGCTCTGCTTGCGGCTTGAACACCGCTTCGGCTTGAGCCATGAGGGCGCGGAAATTCCATCCGCGCCCTTTGTGCATCTGCCGTACAGCCGCTGACGCGCCGTACAGCTGCTGACGCCGGGCGAATCCGAACGAGGCCCTAGACCATGACTGAGATCACTCGCGTTCCGCTGCAGCCGATTGCCAAGGGCTCGCTGGGCAAGATCTGGCTGGGCGTTGCCGCGGTCGCGCTGGCCGCGGGCGGCGTCGCCTATGCGGCGCTGCCGCCGCAGGTCCATATCAAGACGCTGACCGCAGGGTCGGGCGAGTCGCCGACGGTGGCCGATGTCGTGCTGATCAACTACAAGGGCACGCTGCCCGGCGGCAAGGTTTTCGACCAGGCACAGCAGGTGCCGATGGCGCTCAACGAAGTGATCCCCGGTTTCACCAAGGCGCTCGTGAAGATGCAGCGCGGCGGCAAGTACGAGGTCGAGATTCCCGCCAAGCTCGCCTACGGCGACAAGGCCGTGGGGCAGATCCCGGCGAATTCGGATCTCAACTTCGAGATCGAGCTGCTCGACTTCAAGAGCCGCGCAGAGATCGAACAGCAGCAGCGCATGATGCAGCAGCTTCAGCAGATGCAGATGCAGGGCGGCGGCGCTCCGGGCGCAGCCATGCCGGGCGGGATTCCGGGCGGCGCGCCTGCTCCCGCCGAAGGTCCGGCCCGCTGATCGCCGCGGCCAGGATGATCCGCAAGACGCCCGGCGCGCTTCTCGCGCTGGCTCTCGCCCTTCCGGTGACTGTCCTGCCGGCGGTTCCTGCCGCCGCGCAGGAAAAGCCGGCTGCGCCCACCGCTGCCGCTCCCGCACGTCAGGTCAGCGTCACCACCGTCAAGGCGGGGGAGGGCGCGAAGCCTACCCGCGATGACTATGTCCTCGTGAACTACAAGGGCATGCTCAAGGACGGCACCGTGTTCGACCAGAACGAGCAGATGCCGATGGCCGTGGGCGAAGTCGTACCCGGTTTCGCCGATGGCCTGGTGCAGATGCAGCGCGGCGGCACCTACAAGATCGAGATCCCCTCGGAGCTGGCTTACGGCGCCGAAGGCGGCGGGCCGATCCCGCCGAATTCGGATCTCGTCTTCGAAGTGACCCTGCTGGACTTCAAGACCCGCGCCGAACTGGACGCGATGATCGCCCAACAACAAGGGGCGCAGCAAGGGGCGCAACAGGGCGCTGAACAGGCGCAACCGGCGCAAACCGGCCAGTAATGCGCCTGGCGGACGCTCCCTGACGGAGGCGTCCCCGCTTGAAGCAAATTCGGACGGGTGCTAGCTGCCCGATCCTGACATTCCGGCGCGGCGCGCAGCCCGCCGGTCAAATCTGAAGGAAAGCCATGTCGGTCGATACCGCAACCGTTGCGAAGATCGCCAGCCTTGCCCGCATCAAGGTGAGCGAGGCTGAAATCGAGGCGATGGTCCCCGAACTCAACGGCATTCTCGCCTGGGTAGAGCAGCTTGGCGAGGTCGATACCTCGCAAGTCGAGCCGATGACCGCCGTCATCCCCAATACGCTGCGCCTGCGCGACGACGTGATCGATGCCGATCCGCTGACCGGCGGCGACAAGCGCGATGCCGTTCTGGCCAATGCTCCCGCCGCCGAACACGGCTTCTTCGGCGTGCCCAAGGTGATCGAATAATGACTGACCTTACCGAATTCGGCGTCGCGCAGATCCGTGACGGCGTTGCGAATGGCGATTTCTCCGCCGTCGAAGTGGCGACCGCGTTCAACGCCAATGTCGCCGCCGCGCAGGAAGCGCTGAACGCCTTCATCATCGCCACGCCCGAAAAGGCGATCGAAGCGGCGCAGGCCACCGATGCCAAGCGCGCGCGTGGCGAAGCCCTCGGCAAGATGGGCGGCGTGCCGATCGGCATGAAGGACCTGTTCGCCACTTTCGACGTGCAGACCACCGCTGCCAGCCACATGCTGGAAGGCTTCAAGCCGCAGTACGAATCGACCGTCTCGCAGAAGCTGTGGGATGCCGGTGCGGGCATGCTGGGCAAGCTGAACCTCGACCAGTTCGCCATGGGCTCGTCGAACGAGACCAGCTACTTCGGCAACGTGATCTCGCCATGGAAGCGTAACGATGGCGGCAACGCTGCCCTCGCTCCCGGCGGTTCCTCGGGCGGTTCGTCGTCGGCTCTCGCCGCGCGCCTCTGCCCGGCGGCGACGGGCACCGACACTGGCGGCTCGATCCGCCAGCCCGCCGCTTTCACCGGCACCACCGGCATCAAGCCGACTTACGGCCGCTGCTCGCGCTGGGGTGTGGTGGCCTTCGCCAGCTCGCTCGATCAGGCCGGCCCGATGGCCCGCTCGGTGCAGGACTGTGCGATCATGCTCGAAGCCATGGCCGGTTTCGACGCCAAGGATTCGACCAGCCTCGACCTCCCTGTGCCGAACTGGGAAGCCGCGCTTTCGGGCGACATGAAGGGCAAGAAGGTCGGCATTCCGAAGGAATACCGCGTCGATGGCCTGGACGAAGACGTGTCGAAGTCGTGGGACGACGGCATTGCCTGGCTGAAGGATGCGGGCGCGGAGATCGTCGAGATCTCGCTACCGCACACCAAGTACGCGCTGCCGACCTACTACATCATCGCGCCTGCCGAAGCCTCGTCGAACCTCGCGCGCTATGACGGCGTGCGCTACGGCCTGCGCGACCTGCCGGACGGTGCCAACCTTCAGGACATGTACGCCGCCACCCGCGCCGCCGGTTTCGGCCCCGAGGTGAAGCGCCGCATCCTGATCGGCACTTACGTGCTCTCGGCCGGTTTTTACGACGCCTACTACACGCAGGCCCAGAAGGTCCGCGCGCTGATCGCGCAGGACTTCGCCAAGGCCTTCGAGCAGTGCGACGTGATCCTTGCGCCGACCGCGCCCTCGGCCGCCTTCGGCCTGGGCGAGAACGTCGACGATCCGCTGAAGATGTACCTGAACGACGTCTTCGCGGTGCCCGCCTCGCTCGCGGGTCTTCCGGCGATGTCGGTCCCGGCCGGGCTAAACCGTGAGGGTCTGCCGCTGGGTCTTCAGGTCATCGGCAAGGCTTTCGACGAACAGGGCGTGCTGAACGCCGGTCTCGCGCTGGAACAGCGCGCGCAGTTTGCGGCCAAGCCGGAAAAGTGGTGGTAATATGAGCACGTATCGCATCCAGGGCGCCACCGGTGACTGGGAGGTCGTGATCGGCCTCGAAGTCCACGCGCAGGTCACCTCGAACTCCAAGCTGTTCTCGGGCTCGGCCACGGCGTTCGGCGCGGAGCCGAACAGCCAGGTCTCGCTGATCGACGCGGCGATGCCGGGCATGCTGCCGGTTCCGAACCGCGAATGCATCCGTCAGGCCGTGCGTACCGGCATGGCGATCGAGGCGCAGATCAACAAGTGGTCGCGCTTCGACCGCAAGAACTACTTCTACGCCGATCTTCCGCAGGGTTACCAGATCAGCCAGCTCTACCACCCGCTGGTCGGCGAAGGCTCGCTGACCATCGAGGCGGACGAGAAAGCGGGCATCCCGGCCGACAAGGTGATCGGCATCGAGCGCATCCACGTCGAGCAGGACGCGGGCAAGCTGATGCACGACCAGCATCCGACGATGTCCTATGTCGATCTCAACCGCTCCGGCGTGGCGCTAATGGAAATCGTCAGCCGCCCGGACATGACCTCGCCCGCCGAGGCTGGTGCCTACCTGTCGAAGCTGCGTACGATCCTGCGCTATGTCGGCTCGTGCGACGGCAACATGGACCAGGGTTCGATGCGTGCCGACGTCAACGTCTCGGTCCGCCGCCCCGGCGAGGAACTCGGCACCCGTACCGAGACCAAGAACGTCAATTCCGTGCGTTTCGTCATGCAGGCGATCGAGCACGAGGCGAGCCGTCAGGTCGACGTTCTGGAAGCGGGCGGCAAGATCGTGCAGGAAACCCGCCTGTTCGATCCGGGCACCGGCTCCACGCGCTCGATGCGCTCGAAGGAAGACGCGCACGACTATCGCTACTTCCCGGACCCGGACCTGCTGCCGCTCGAACTCGACGATGCCTTCCTTGAGGAATGCCGCGCGAGCCTGCCCGAGCTGCCGGACGCCAAGCGCGCCCGCTACGAAGGCGAGCTGGGCCTTTCGGCCTACAATGCCGCCGTTCTGACCGCCGATGTCGATACCTTCGCCTGGTTCGAGGCGCTGCTGGCCGAAACCGCTTCGGCGCAGGGCAAGCAGCCTGCCGAAGTAGCCAAGCAGGCGGCCAACTGGCTGATTTCCGAATTCTTCGGCGCGCTCAACAAGCTGGGCAAGAGCCTTGAAGATTCGCCGATCAGCCATGAGCAGGCGGCGGAATTGCTGGCGCTGGTGGGCAAGGGCACGATCTCCGGCTCGATCGCCAAGCAGGTGCTGGAAACGATGTTCGAGACCGGCGACAATGCCGGCGTCATCGTCGAGCGCGAAGGCCTGAAGCAGGAATCGGACACCGGCGCCATCGAGGCCAAGGTGGACGAGATCCTCGCCGCCAACGCCGACAAGGTCGCCCAGTACCGAGAAGGCAAGGTTGCGCTGTTCGGCTTCTTCGTCGGCCAGACAATGAAGGCCATGGCCGGCAAGGGCAACCCGCAGGTGGTCAACGAGATCCTGAAGGCCAAGCTGGGCTGATCTCGTCGGCCTCTGACAACAAAAAAGCCCCGGAAAGCGCACTGCTTTCCGGGGCTTTTTCGTGCGCTATGCGCTTACGACGTCTTCGTGCCGGTCAGCGTCATCGAGCCGAAGAAGCCCGCCTTGATCGTGCCGGTGAGGGCGGTGCCGTCCACCTCGGCCTTGCAGTCGAGGTCGATGGCCATCGGCGAGGTCATCTTCATCTTCCAGCTGAGCCGGTTGCCGTCGATCCGCCCCTCGCGCAGTTCCATCGTGCCGAGATCGCCGGTGATCTGGCCGGTGAACGTGTCACCTTCGGGCACGATGGTCAGCGTGCCCTTCTGGTGGCCCATCGGGGTCTTGGTCGAACATTCGTAGGTTCCGCCGAGCAGCGACATTCTTCTCTCCTTCTTATTCCTGACCCTGGGGCGCCGCCGGTGCCTGACGCACTTCGACGGGGATGCCCAGGCCCTTGAGTTGCGGTTCCACCACCTTGCGGTCGCCCACGACCACGAACGTGAGGCCCTTCGGCTGGAGGTACTGCGCGGCGGCGCTGCCGATCGCGGCGGCGTCGATGGTGCGATACTTGGCGGCAAGGCCTACGTAGTAGTCCTCAGGGCGGCCGAGGCGATCGTTCTTGCGGATCGCGGCCTGCACGGCGGCGCCCGTTTCGAACTGGTTGGGAAGCTGGCGAATCGCGCCTTCGGTCACGCGCTGGAGTTCCTCGGCGGTCACCGGCTTGCTGGCGGGGAAGGCACCCATGTCGGCGATGATCGCCTTGATCGCCTCACCCGTCTTGTCCGACTGGACAGGGGCCGCCACTTGCAGCGAGCGCGGGCCGACCGGCTGGGCGACGCCGCTGCGCACGCCGTAGCTCCAGCCCTTTTCCTCGCGCAGGTCCTTGTTGAGGCGCGAGAGGAACCCGCCGCCCATCACGTCGTTGGCGAGTTGCAGGGCTTCGGTGTCGGGGGTCTTGCCGGTCATGGGCAGGACGCGGCCGGCCATGATCACCGACTGGGGCGAGTTGGGGCGGTCGATCAGGACGATGCGGCTGGCGCCCGCAGCGGGGAGGGCGGAATCAATCGATTTCACCGGCCTGGGCAAGGCGGGCGCCTGCCACTGGCCGAAGGCGCGCTCCAGCATCGGCTTCAGTTCGGCCATGGTGACGTCGCCCACCACGGTGATCCGCGCGAGGTCAGGGCGCAGCCACTTGGCATGGGCGGCCTTGAGCTGCTCCGGCGTCAGCGCGGCAAGCGAGGCGGCATTGCCGAGGCCGTCGCTGGGCTGGGCATAAGGATGCGCGCCGAAGAGCTCCGCGCCGAGCGAGCGGGCAGCCAGCGCACTGGGAGTGGAGAGCGCCTGCGCCAGTTCAGCTTCCGCCTGAGTCTTGACGCGGGCCACTTCCGCAGGCGCAAAGGCAGGGTCACGCACGATCTGCGCCATGAGATCGAGCGAGGGCGCGAGATTAGCCGAAAGCGCCGAAAGCGTGACGCTGCTGGTATCGAGCGAGCCGTCCACCGAGATCCTGGCGCCGAGACGCTCCTGTGCCTCTGCGATCCCCGTGGCGTCCAGCTTCGAAGTGCCTTGGTCGAGCATGGCCAGCATCAGGCCCTGCGTGCCGGGGGTATCGAGCGCATCGGCGGCGTAGCCCGCATCGAAATCGAGCGAGAGGACCACCTTGGGCACGGCGCTGCGGCGGGCGAGGGCGACCTCGATGCCGTTGGACAGGGTCGCGCGCTCGATGGCCGGGAAAGTCAGCGCGCCGATCTGGCCGAGCGGCGGCATCTCGCGCGCGGGACCGGCGGGGACGGCGGCAACTTTGGTCTTGGGATCGGGGCGCGGCGCCGGTTTCTGGGCCTCGTCACCCCAGCCGCCCATGGCATCGCCGCTTTCCTTGCGCTCTCCCGGCACGACGTCGAGCGCGTAGACCGGGCGGGAGAGCCACTTGTTCATGGCCGCCTTGATCTCGGCAGGCGTCAGCGCGGCCATGCGGGCGAGGTCCTGCTTGTACTTGGCCGGATCGTCCGAATAGACCTGGCCCTCGGCAAGGGTCGCGCCCTTGCCGCTGAAGCCGCCGACGCGCTCAAGCCCCCCGATTTCGCCGGAAAGCGTGCTGACCACGGCGCGGCGCACTTCGTCCTCGGTGGGGCCGTCGCGCAGATAGTCGGTCAGTACCTTGTCGAAGGCAGCGTCGGCCTTGGCGCGGTCCACGCCGGGCTTCACGTCCATCGCCATGTTGAGCAGGCCGAGCTGCTGGAACACTTGCGCCGAGGCGGTCACTGCGACGGCCAGCTGCTGGCCGCGCACCAGCTCGTTGTCGAGCCGCGAACTTGCGAGGCCGCCCAGGATGTGCATGCCGATCTGGAGCGCGGGGGTGTCCGCATCGTTGAGGCCGGGGCCGGTCCAGTTGCGGGTCAGGCGCAGGACCGGCACCTGATCGGCGATCTCGCGCTTCACGGGCGCGGAAAGCGTTACCGGATCGGCGGCCACGGGCTTGATGTCCGGCCCGCGCGGAATGTCACCGAACCACTTTTCCACCTTGGGACGCGCCGTGGCGGCATCGATGTCGCCCGAAAGCACCAGCACGACATTGTTCGGGCCGTAGTGGTCGGTGAACCACTTGCGCACGTCGGTGAGGGTGGCGGCGTCGAGATCGGCCATCGAGCCGATCGTGGAGTGGCGATAGGGATGGCCCACCGGCAGCAGGCCGTCGCTCTGCGCATATTCGAAAAGGCCGTAGGGCTGGTTGTCGCCCTGGCGCTTTTCGTTCTGGACGACGCCCCGCTGCTTGTCGAGCTTGTCCTGCGTCACCGCGGGCAGCAGGTGGCCCATGCGGTCGCTCTCCATGAACAGCGCCACGTCGAGCGCACCGGTGGGCACGGTCTCGACATAGTTGGTGCGGTCGTACCATGTGGAGCCGTTGGTGGGGGTGGAGCCCGCGGCTTCCAGCGGAATGTCGAAGTCCGGCACATTGGCCGAGCCGCCGAAGAACAAGTGCTCGTATAGATGCGCAAAGCCGGTCTTGCCGCGCGGCTCGTTCTTGGAGCCGACCTTGTAGTAGGCGGTGACGCCGACGATCGGCGCCTTGCGGTCGGTATGGACGATCGTGGTGAGGCCGTTGGCCAGCACGAACTTTTCGTAGGGAATGTCCACCTTGGCGACGAGTTCGGCGGGTGAGGCAGGGGCCGGAGCGTCCTTTCCGGCAGGCGCGGCGGGCGCCGAGGCGACCGGCGCCGTCGGGGCGGCGGCGCAGGCGGAAACGAGCAGGGCGGCGGCGAGCGCGATGGCGCTGGAACGGGAAGCAAGTCGCATGACGCAAGGTCTAGCACGTTGTTTGGCAAGGACCAGCGGCAAACGGGGAGGCTTTGGCGCAACGTCGTCCCGGACTTGATCCGGGACCGCTGGCAATTCTTTAGGCACCACGGATGAGGCAGGGCGCATGAGGCGGCGCCTTGCCGGGAGTTGGGTTCGGCAAGGCCAGCGGTCCCGGATCACGTCCGGGACGACGGGTTCTCTAGCCCCGCTTGAAGATCTGCCCCGAATCGAAGCGCGAGATGCGCCATTCGCCATCGGTATCGCGGCGGCATTCCATCGTCACATCGGCCACGGCGAGCGGATCGCAGTATGTGTCGAAAGGTCCGTCGCCCAGCGCGGCGAAGAATACCAGCAGATAGCCCACTTTCGCGTGATCGGCATCTCCGAAGGAAACCCGCAGCGAGGTAATGATGTGGCGCATCGTCATCAAACCGGCGCCCGCCCGCATCGCTTCGGCGCGCCCGTCGTAGAACTCTTCCACGGCAGCCAGTCCTTCGCGCCAGGCGCCGCCGACATTGTAGGCGACGTCCTCGGCCAGCACGTCTGCCTTGCGCATCTCCAGGCCGTTGTGAATGTCCAGCTCGTCGCCCCATTCGTAGACGACCTGCTTGATCGCAAGCACGTCCGCGGCCTGCTGGGGAGTGAATTTCGCCACTTTTCCTGCCTCTTCCCGTTGTCCTGGTTTCTGGAACGAAGGCTAGGAACTCGTCCGCGAGAGGCCAAGCGCCTTGGGCCATGGATGCCGCGATAAACGCCCCGGCGACGTTTGCATGAAAAACGCCGCGAGCCTCGGGGTAATCAGGGGGGTGGCAATTGGCGGCGGCGCACCCATCTTTGTCGCGGGCCGCCTGCCGGCTCTTGTGATTCAACGTTTTTTCATCGCATCGCGCAGAAATACGACGGCATGTCTTGTGTTGCATAAATGCAACACTATATGGTCGAGATCAGGAGGCAATTCATACCATGAATCTCGAAAAGTTCACCGACCGGGCCAAGGGTTTCCTTCAGGCGGCGCAGACCGTTGCGATCCGCATGAACCACCAGCGCATCAGCCCCGACCATATCCTCAAGGCCCTGCTTGAAGACAGCGAGGGCATGGCCTCGGGACTCATCCAGCGCGCGGGTGGCAATCCGGGCTTCGCGGTCCAGGAAGTCGACAAGGCGCTCGCCAAGGTGCCCACCGTTTCGGGCAGCGGCGCACAGGGCGCTCCCGGGCTCGACAATGATGCCGTGCGCGTGCTCGACCAGGCCGAGCAGCTGGCGACCAAGTCGGGCGACAGCTTCGTCACCGTGGAGCGCATGCTGCTGGCACTGGCGCTGGCGACTACCACCTCGGCCGGACAGGCGCTCAAGGCTGCCAATCTCACGCCGCAAGGGCTGGAAGCGGCGATCAGCGAACTGCGCGGCGGCCGTAATGCCGACAGTGCCTCGGCCGAGAACGCTTATGACGCGATGAAGAAATACGCGCGCGACCTGACGCAGGCGGCGAAGGACGGCAAGCTCGATCCGGTCATCGGCCGCGACGAGGAAATTCGCCGCACCGTGCAGATTCTGGCGCGCCGCACCAAGAACAACCCCGTGCTCATCGGCGACCCCGGCGTCGGCAAGACCGCCATCGCCGAAGGCCTGGCGCTGCGCATCGCCAACGGCGACGTGCCCGACAGCCTCAAGGACCGCCAGCTCATGGCGCTCGACATGGGCGCGCTGATCGCGGGCGCCAAGTATCGCGGCGAATTTGAGGAACGCCTGAAAGCCGTGCTCGACGAAGTGAAGGGCGCGGATGGGCAGATCATCCTGTTCATCGACGAGATGCACACGCTGATCGGCGCGGGCGCTTCCGAAGGCTCGATGGATGCGGGCAACCTGCTCAAGCCCGCCCTCGCGCGCGGCGAACTGCACTGCATCGGCGCGACCACGCTGGACGAGTACCAGAAGTATGTCGAGAAGGACGCCGCGCTCCAGCGCCGTTTCCAGCCCGTCTTCGTGGGCGAGCCGACCGTGGAGGACACGATCTCGATCCTGCGCGGGCTCAAGGAGAAATACGAGCTACACCACGGCGTGCGGATCACCGACGGCGCCATCGTGGCGGCGGCGACGCTCTCCAACCGCTACATCACCAACCGCTTCCTGCCGGACAAGGCGATCGACCTCATGGACGAGGCCGCCAGCCGCATCCGCATGGAAGTGGAAAGCAAGCCCGAGGAAATCGAGAAGCTCGATCGCCGGATCATCCAGCTTAAGATCGAGGAAATGGCCCTCGCCAAAGAAACCGACGAGGCTTCCCGGGATCGGCTGGTCGCTCTGCGCGAGGAACTGGCCAATCTCGAACAGCAGTCAAGCGAGCTGACCACCCGCTGGCAGAACGAGCGCGACAAGATCGCCGCCGAAGGCAAGATCAAGGAGCAACTCGAAGCGGCCCGCGTGGAGCTGGAGCAGGCACAGCGCGGCGGCGATCTCGCCAAGGCGGGTGAACTGTCCTACGGCACGATCCCCTCGCTGGAGCGCAAGCTGGCCGAGGCGCAGGCCCAGGCGGGCAACGCCTTGCTGCGCGAGGAAGTGACGGAGGACGACATCGCCGGTGTCGTCAGCCGTTGGACCGGCGTGCCGGTGGACAAGATGCTGGAAGGCGAGCGCGAGAAGCTCCTCAAGATGGAGGAAGTGATCGGCGCGCGCGTGATCGGACAGAAGGACGCGGTTTCCGCCGTGTCCAAGGCGGTGCGGCGTGCCCGTGCGGGCCTTCAGGATCCGAACCGGCCCTTGGGTTCGTTCCTGTTCCTCGGCCCCACGGGCGTCGGCAAGACCGAACTGACCAAGGCGCTGGCCGGCTTCCTGTTCGACGACGACAGCGCGATGGTGCGCATCGACATGTCGGAGTTCATGGAGAAGCACGCGGTCTCCCGCCTGATCGGCGCGCCTCCGGGCTATGTCGGCTACGACGAGGGCGGCGTGCTGACCGAAGCCGTGCGGCGCAGGCCCTATCAGGTCGTCCTTTTCGACGAAGTCGAGAAGGCGCACCCGGACGTGTTCAACGTGCTGCTGCAAGTGCTCGACGACGGGCGCCTTACCGACGGGCAGGGCAGGGTGGTGGACTTCACCAACACTCTCATCATCCTGACCAGCAACCTCGGCAGCCAGTACCTGACGCAGCTGGACGAAGGGCAGGACGTCGACACGGTCGAGCCGCAAGTGATGGAAGTGGTGCGCGGGCATTTCCGGCCCGAGTTCCTCAACCGTCTCGACGAGATCGTGTTGTTCCATCGGCTCGGCCAGGAGCACATGGGCCCGATCGTCGATATCCAGGTGGCGCGGGTGCAGAAGCTGCTCAAGGACCGCAAGATCGTGCTGGACCTTACCGACGCCGCCAAGCGCTGGCTGGGCCGGGTGGGCTACGACCCGGTCTACGGCGCGCGGCCTCTGAAGCGCGCGGTGCAGCGCTATCTGCAGGACCCGCTGGCCGAAAAGCTGCTGGCCGGCGAAGTGCCGGATGGCTCGCACGTCCACATCGACGACGGCGACGGCGCGCTGGCTTTCACGGTGTCGTGACTTCGCTGCCTCGATAGACAGGAAAGGGCCTCGGTCATGCCGGGGCCCTTTTCATATCCGGGCGGTGGTCAGGCGGGATTCCAGACGTCGAAGGGCTGCGCCCTGATCCAGCGCGTCGCCGCCCACTTGGCGCCCTGCCGGACGGGAGCACCGGCATGGCGGCTGCGGGGGTCGGGAGAGCCGTCGGGCAGGGTATTGTCGAAGGCGGCCATGTCGCCGCCGCCGCCCGCCACGGAGAGGTTCTGCTGCGGGAAGCGCGTCTCGCCGCCGAGATAGCCGGTGTTGAGGTAGATCAGCGCGGTCACGGTGCGCTGGTTCGATACATGGGGCAGCGTGTCCATGTGCTCGCGGTACTCCTGCCCCGGGGCGTAGTGCAGCACATTGAGCGGCTCGCCCTGTTCCACCCGCGTACCGGTCGCGGCGGCAAGGCGGCGCATCAGGGCCTGAAGCGGCAGGGTTTCGCGGGTCGGTCCGACCACCGCCGCCGAAGAGGTGCGGATCGGGTGCGGGATCGCGCGCCCGGTGCGCGGATCGGCGACGATCGAGGGCGCCAGCAGATCGCGCACCGACATCGCGAGATGGGCGCACTCTTCGGGCGTCAGGAACTGGCGCCAGCGCCTGACCTGATAGCCGCTGCCGAGACGCTCGGGTTCCGGCAGGGAAACGGGATAGCCCTCGGCATCGATATCCATGCGCGACAATAGCGCGAGATCGTCCGCCGCCGCGCCGCCATGGTGTTCGGCCGCCTCGCGCAAGATCGTCATGGCGCCGCTCCAGTCCTGCGGCGCGCCGGTGCCATTGGCCGTGAGCGCGGCCTCCATCAGCGCGGCGTCCTGGCTTCCCGCGACCGTCGCGGCGCGCAGCAGGCGGCGTGCTTCCGGCAAGTCGCGCGGGAGCGGGCTGCCGATCAGCCGCCAACGGGCCAGCATGGCAAGGCATTCCCCATCGCCGCCCGCGGCAGCGTCCTGGGCAATGGCGACGGCATCCTGCTGCCGCCCGCTGTCGAGCGCAGCCTGGGCGCGTTCACTGGCTTGGGTCATGGCGTGTCTCTTGGCCGCTCCGAAGTGCAAAGAAAAGGGGCGGCGGAATAATCCGCCGCCCCCAGAGAAGTCATGATCGCAAGGATCAGAACTTGGCAGTGATGCCGGTGTAGAAGTAACGGCCCATGTTCGGGTAGACGCCCGAGCCATCGCCGATACCGGTCAGACCGTACGGAGGCATCTTGTTGAAGACGTTGTCGACGCCAAGATAGAACGTGTACTTGTCGTCGATGTCGTACGACGCACGGATGTCGTGGTAGAATACATCCGGGTACTTCTTGATCGGCGCATAGTCTTCGTTCTGCGGCGGTACGCCGTTGACCGAATTGTAGTCCTCATACTCGTTGAGGTACATGCCGCCAAGCCAGCGCATCTGGTAGCCCAGCTTGAAGGCGCCGGTCTGGAACGAGGCGTTCATGGTGATTGCGTCCGAAGGATAGTTCAGCTCGTCGAGCAGAGTATCCTTGTAGGACGGGTTGGTCGGATCCATGAACTGGTCGTTCTGGAAGTAGTGCGTCCAGTAGGCGGTCAGCGACAGGCGGCCGAAGTCGAACGCATGATCGTAGTTGATCTGGGTGTCGAGACCGCGAACCTTGAGCTTCGCGTAGTTGAGCGAGCTCGCCAGCAGCGAACCTTCAAGGATCTGGTACGGCTGCTCACCGCGCGGTCCACCGCTCGCACCAGCACGCTGGAACGATCCGCAGAACACGTTGTCGAGGCTGGGCGAGTCGTAGCACTGGTCGGCAATGGTCTGCGCATCGACCGAGGCGATGACGTTGTTGACCTTGATGTTCCAGTAGTCGACCGAGATCGACAGGCCCGGGACCCAGCGCGGCTGGATCAGGGTGCCGACGGTGAAGGAGTCCGAAGTCTCTTCACGCAGGTCGGGGTTGCCACCGCTGACGATCTCCAGCGACGACGAGTAGTTGTAGTCGTAGCTGGTCGGGATACCGGCTGCCGCGCAGTTGGCCGCGCGATAGGTGGTTCCGTCGTTGATGTTGCGGGCCGAGCACGGGTCGGTGAACTGCGGAGCGAAGTTCTGGCCGGCTGCCGAGTAAAGCTCGGTCAGGTTCGGTGCGCGAACCGAACGCGAGTACGTGCCGCGGAAGGTGACGTCCTGAACGGGGCTCCACACCAGTTCGCCGCCGTATGCATAGACCGTGCCGGCGGAACCCTTGTAGTCCGAGATGCGGCCGTTGCCACGCAGGCTCAGGTTCTCGAAGAAGGGCTTGTCCTTGAGGATCGGGAACAGGACTTCGCCGTAGACTTCCTTCACTTCGAACGCGGGCGCCGTGAACGACGGGATCGCATTGTAGAAGGCGTAGCCTGCCTGGGTCAGGTCGTCGAGGTCGTAACGAACCGTTTCACGGCGATATTCGCCGCCGACCGAGAAGGCCACAGGGCCGCCGGGCAGTTCGAACCACTGGCTCGAGTCACCCGAAACGTAACCCAGGATGTCCCACTGGGTCATCTTGCCGGTCGCGAGGCTGTTGGTGAGGATATAGTCCTTCGCAGCCTGCGAAGCCGAACCCTGGCCGAACGGATTGAGCGGAACGCAAGCCGCGACGTCGCCTGCGAGGAGCGGATCGTTGTCGCTGACGTAGGAAATCGCTGCGGAAGGATCGATCTGCGAGCGGCAGACGATGTTCCCGTTCGCATCCGTGGTGGAGTCAAGAGCCAGCAGGTAGCGCTGGACGTTGACGTTGCCACGGATCAGGTTGCGTTCCTTGTGCTGGCCATAGTTGACCGAAAGTTCGTACTTCCAGTCATCGTTGAAATCGCCCTTGAGGCCGCCGACGATGCGGAAGGTCTCGCGCTTGATCTCTTCGTCGCGCACGCCGAAATCGACCCAGTTGCGGCGAAGATTGAACTGGAACGAACCGTCGGCGATCGCGGCACGCTGTGCTGCGAGGCCATCGGCGTCCAGTGCGCCACCGCTGTTGATGTTCACCGTCGAAGCGTTGAAGGCGTTGGTCAGCGTCTGGCGAGCGTCGTTGCTCAGGTAGGGGTTGTCGAGGCGAACGCGCTCGCGCGGGTCACCCGTGGTACCACCCTGAGAGAAGAACGGACCGCTCTGCGAGCCGCGCGCGTCGGTGCGGCTGTACTTCGCTTCGAAGAACGGCACGAGAGCTGGCGTGATCTCGTAGTGGCCGGTCAGGTTGACGGTGTAGCGCTTCAGGTCCGGCGAAAGGGCCATGAGGCGACCTTCGCGGTTGTTGTTGCCATTGCCGCCGAGGAAGCTGCCGTTCGGGCCGATGCCGATGCGCTCGCCGGTCTGCGAGACGAGCGAGCCGTCGGGCTGGAACAGATAGTTGCAGGTGAAGGCGCGGCCGTTGCCGCCGGTGCCGCAGTTGCCGGCGCCGTAAGCGGCGACCATGCCGCCGAGCGAGATCGTGGCCGAGCGGATGTCGTTGTAGAAGGTACGATCGGGAATGCCGTTCGAGCCGTTCACGACGTCGCCGGTGGCATCGGTATCCGTCTGGACCCAGCCGCGGTTGTTGCGAAGGCCGGGACGACCCGAGGCGTAGAAGTCATCCGAGTGGGAATATTCGGCGGCCAGGGTGATGTTGCCGCGGCCTTCGGAGAAGTTCTTGCCGACGACGACCGACGCGAACTGCTTGCCGGCATCCTTGTAGTTCGAGATGCCGTTCTGGGCGCGGAAGCTGATGCCGTCGTAGTCTTCCTTGAGGATGAAGTTCACGACACCGGCGATGGCGTCGGAACCGTAGACTGCCGAAGCGCCGCCGGTCATCACGTCCACGCGCTCGATCAGGTCGGCCGGAATGGTGTTGACGTCAACCGAGACGGCATTGACCAGAACGTCGCTGCCGACGTGGCGGCGGCCGTTGACCAGAACCAGCGTGCGCGAGGTGCCCAGGCCGCGAAGGTCGAGCAGGTTGAGGCCGCGGGTGCCGAGGTAGGCGGTGGAGTTCGCCTGGCTGAAGCTGCTGCGAAGCTGCGGGAGTTCGTTCAGCTGGTCGCCGACCGAAAGGTTACCGCTGCTGAACACCTGTTCGCCGGTCAGGATGGCGACGGGGTTGGCCGATTCGAGGTTCGGCGTGGAGATACGCGAGCCGGTGACGACGATCGCGGGGGCGCTGTCGGCCTCTTCGGTCGCGGCAGGCGCCTGCTCCTGCGCGTAAGCGCTCGTGGCGAATGCCAGAGCGAATACGGGCAGGCTGGCAGCGCTACGCAGCGCAGCCTTCTTCAGAGAGTTTTGCACGTTTATGTGTCCCTTGTTGCTTTCGTGCGCACGGCTGGAAGCGTGACCAGACCTGCCGTACACCCGGATGCGGCAATCTTTGTGCGCGAAGGCACGCGAAAGCCATGGAGGGATTTCTTGCGCCGAGGGCGCCGGCTTTCAATCGCAAACACCCCTAAGGGATGAATTGCGGAGCGCATTGTGGCGAAGATGCAACAGCGGAACTACGCATTTTCAACGGTATTCCGACATGTCCATGTGGATAGTTGTGATCAGATTGTCACAAAGCAATAATGTATAGGCGTATGGTTTTTGGAATATGTCGTATGCGGCGCTAATAATGGCATTTTCGGTGCATCGCCAAAAATGTCCTGCCTTCGGGGTTTCAGGCAGGGTTCAGGTCATTTCACCCGGCGCATCTTGATCGGCCGTTGACCTCTGACGGAAACGGTGAAGGTGCCCAGGATCCCACGCGAGATCGTGGCGTCGTTGCCGACCTTGGGGGACAGCACGAAGTCGCGGGTGTCGTTCTGTTCCCAGGTGCTGCCGTCCGCGAAATCGAGCAGCCAGCCGGAACCGCTCCTGCTCACGCCGCTGACCTTGGTGGTGATTTCCTTGAGTTCTGTTGCCGCCTCGTCATTGCCGCCGAAGCCCATCAGCTTTGCCACGGGTGTGGCGAATCCGAACAGTCCGCGCTGGGCTGTCTCGACCGCCTTCTTGTCGGCGATCACGATCTCCCGCTTGGTGGCCGCCTGTTCCAGAGCGGCGACCTGCTGGTCGTAGCACGCGAGGCGCGCGGCGGAATCCTGCACGTTCCGACAGGCTACGACCTGGCGAAAGGCAGCAGGCGGCTCCTGCTTCGCATCATCCTTGTCGGCGGCGAAGGCCAGGGGAGGAAGGGCAGTCTGGGAGAAAAGCAGTAATAGCGTCGCTGCCGACAGGTGTGCCTTGCTCAATGCCTTTTCCCCTGTTTTGCCGGCCGACATGCCCGGCCGAGAATGTTTCGGTTTCGTAGCAAGCCGCTCCGGGTTGCTGCAAGGGCTCTTGCCGAGGTCCTGGTGCAACAGGACACGGACTGTGCTCTTGCAGCATTGCGTCACCGAGGCTGGGCTTGCCTGAAATGATGTTGCGGCAATATCACGTCATGCAACAGAAATTTACTCCACAGGCCAACTTGGATTTGCGCCTCGACCGGCCCGGATAATGCAGCTTTGTTGCGGATTTGTCACAAGCGTTAGCGAATGTTGCGGGGCAACCTTCAAAGCCCTTTGAGCAAGTCCTTCTTTGCGTAATGAAAGCGCATCTTCCGTCTCGCGAAATATCCTTACAGGGGAAGGTTGCGGGCCGGAGTATCCAAGGCGCCAGAGGACACACTGGCGTCTTAGAAAAAGGGACACACCAGTGAACAAGCAAACTCTCACCGCGTTGAAGGCAGGTGCGGCACCTCTGGTGCTCGGCTTCGCCATGCTCAGCAGCGGCGCGTACGCACAGGACGCGGGCGCTGACGACAGCTCGACCGGCGAAGCCATCGTGGTTACCGGTAGCCGCATCGTCGCGCCGAACCAGGCTTCGATCGCACCGATCACCACCGTAACGTCGCAGGACATCCAGCTGCAGGGCACCACCCGCACGGAAGACCTGCTGAACTCGCTGCCGCAGGTCGTCGCCGGCCAGAGCTCGGGCCTCGCCAACGGCGCCACCGGCACCGCCACGGTCGACCTTCGCGGCCTCGGGCCGTCGCGCACCCTCGTGCTGATCAACGGCCGCCGCCTGATGACGGGCGACCCGAACAGCACCTCGTCCGCGGCTGACCTTAACTTCATCCCGGCCGCGCTCGTGAAGCGCGTCGACGTTCTGACTGGTGGTGCTTCGGCAACCTACGGCGCGGACGCCGTGGCCGGCGTCGTCAACTTCGTCATGGACAACGAGTTCGAAGGCTTCAAGATCGACGCCAACTACGGACTCTACACCCATAAGAACGACAACAGCTTCATCGACGACCTGCTCGATACCCGTGCAGGCGATCCGGCTTACCGCTATCCGCGCGGCAGCGGCGCCGATGGCGGCCAGTACGACCTCACGGCCGCTTTCGGCACCAGCTTCGACGACGGCCGTGGCCACGCCACTGCCTATGTCGGCTATCGCCGTGCCAGCCCGGTTCTTCAGCGCAAGCGCGACTATTCGTCGTGCTCGATCGGCGTGAACGCACGTGGCACCTTCAGCTGCGGCGGTTCGGCCACGGCTGCGCCGGGCAACGTCCTGTACTACGATCCCGAAAACACCAGCTCGTCGACGATCGGCGCTCTGGGTGCCGGCACGATCACGCAGGGCGGCCAGAACATCTACAACTTCGCCCCGCTGAACTACTATCAGCGCCCGGACGAGCGTTACACGGCCGGCGTCTTCGCCGACTATGAAATCAACAAGGCCATCCATCCGTACATGGAATTCATGTTCATGGATGACCGCACCGTCGCGCAGATCGCGCCCTCGGGTGCCTTCGGCAACACGCTGACGATCAACTGCGACAACCCGCTGATGTCGGCTGCCCAGCGCGCCGAACTCTGCCAGGCGAGCAACCTGATCAACGGTTACCTCGGGAACTTCCCGCTGGCAGCCGGCGCCAACTACAACACCAACCCCGGTGCGGCGCCGCTGACCTTCACCGACCCAACCACCGGCCAGACCTACAACCGGGCGTTCATGCAGCTCCTGCGTCGTAACGTCGAAGGCGGTGCTCGCCAGAGCGATCTCCAGCACACCGCGTTCCGCACCGTCATCGGTTCGCGCGGCGAGCTGGGCAACGCCTGGTCCTACGATGCCTACTACCAGTATGGCCGTACCAACTACACGCAGGTCTACTCGAACGAGTTCTCGGCTGCCCGTCTCGCCAACGCGCTTGACGTCGTCCAGACCGCCAACGGCCCGGCTTGCCGCGTCACCGTTACCGGTCAGGATCCGAACTGCTCGCCCTACGACGTGTTCAGCGGCAACATCTCACAGGCTTCGCTCGACTACCTGACCGCCACCGGCTTCATGAAGGGCCAGACCTCGCAGCAGGTCGCCAGCGCCAGCTTCACCGGCATGCTCGGCGAATACGGCATCAAGTCGCCCTGGGCTTCGGACGGTGTCAACGTCGCTCTCGGCGTCGAATACCGCCGCGACTCGCTGGAACTGAAGGCCGACAACGCCTTCAACACCGGCGATCTCACCGGTCAGGGCGCGCCCACGGTCGATACCTCGGGCAGCTACAAGGTCACCGAGTTCTTCGGCGAAATCGATATCCCGGTCATCCAGGACAGCTTCATCCAGAGCCTGTCCTTCAATGGCGGCTATCGTTACTCGCACTACAGCATCTCGAACGGCCGTACCTTCAACACCAGCACCTACAAGCTGGGTGTCGATCTTGCCCCGGTTTCGGACATCCGTCTGCGCGCCGGCTACAACCGCGCGGTTCGCGTGCCGAACATCCAGGAGCTGTTCGCACCGCAGATCGTCGCGCTTGACGGCACGACCGACCCCTGCGCGGGCCAGACCACCATCTCGCCGGCTTGCGCCGCACAGGGCCTGACCGGTGGTACCTCGCTCAACCCGGCCGGCCAGTACAACGGCCTGATCGGCGGCAACCCCGACCTGAACCCGGAAAAGTCGACCACCAAGACCCTTGGCGTCGTGCTTCAGCCGCGCTTCATCCCTGGCCTGACCGCCAGCGTCGACTGGTTCGACATCAAGGTGAAGCAGGCCATCCAGCAGTACGGCGCGGACGCGATCCTCGCGGCTTGCGGCTCGGGCAACACCGATGCCTGCGACCTCGTGAACCGCGATCCCTCGGGCTCGCTGTGGCTGACCTCGGGCGGCTACGTCGAAGACATCTACCACAACGTGGGCGGTGTTAAGACGCGCGGCTTCGAGTTCAACGGCAACTACTCGACCGAGATCGGCAATGCCGGCCGCGTGTCGCTCAGCCTCGTCGGTACCTGGCTGAACAACTACATCGTCGATAACGGCCTGACCGAAGCCTACAACTGCGCCGGTTACTACGGCCCGACTTGCGGCACCCCGCTGCCCAAGTGGCGCCACAAGGCCCGCGTGACCTACACCATGTCGAACGGCGTCGGCCTTTCGCTGCAGTGGCGTCACCTGTCCTCGGCAACGGTTGAGTTCTCGAACCCGTCCTCGACGCTGATCACCAACGCTTCGGGTGCCCTGCGCAACCAGAACTCGCTGGACGACAAGCTGAAGGCGATGGACTACTTCGACCTGACGCTGACTGCCGACCTCGGCAAGAACCTGACGTGGCGCCTGGGCGCGACCAACCTGCTGGACAAGGATCCGCCGCTGGTCACCTCGAACGCCTGCGCCAGCGTGGTCTGCAACGGCAACGCCTATCCGGGTACGTACGACGTTCTGGGTCGCTACGTGTTCACGGGCATCACCATGAACTTCTAATCGTTCCCACGAACGTTTAGTCTCTGGCGGCGGTCTTCCCTGGGAGGGCCGCCGCCTTTGTATCCGGCGTCCTCATCCGGCGCCTTCATGTCGCCACGAATCTCGGACTTTCGCAGCATGACCACAACCGCCACCCCCCCGGTCGAATTCGGCCCTTCGGAAGAACTTCGCCGCATCGCCGGACTGGCGCGCATGGGCAGGCTCGACGAAGCGGCAGTGGCCGTGGCGACGGCTTCGGCGGCGAATCCAGGCGATCCGGCCCTGGCGGCTCTCGGCGGCGCGGTGGAGTTTCATCGCGGCCAGTTCGAGCGCGCGGCGACTTATCTGGAACGCGCCCGATCCTTGCGCCCGCAGGATCTGGTCGTGCGGACCAACCTGGCAGAATCCTATTTCCGCACCGGCCGCGGCGAAGAGGCGAGGGTGCTTTGCGACGAGGCTTCGGCACTGGCGGAGCCGAGCCTGCGGCTTGCCCGGCTCGGCGCTCATCTCGCGCAGGAAGCGCAGGATCTCGCGCTGGCGGTCACGCTCTATCGTCACGTCCTGGCGCGCCAGCCGGACGACTGGTCGGTGCTCAACAATCTCGGCAATATCCTGTCCGAACAGGGCAAGCACGGGGAAGCCATCGCACTGCTGAAGCGGGCGATGAAGCTCGCGCCCGATTCCCCGCCGATCCGCATCAACCTGGGCTCGGCATTCCTGAGGGACGGGAACGCGGAAGAGGGCGAGCGGGTCCTGCAGGACGCCGCGCGGGACTTCCCGCAGGACCATGTGCCGATGCTGACCCTGGCCGCCTTCTACCGTGACAACGGCATGGACGACCGCCAGTACGAGGCGATTGCCGAGGCTGCGCGACGCGCACCCGGAAATGCCGGTCTGCAGTCCGACTACGGCCAGGAGGCGGCCCGCCGGAACGATTATGCGGTTGCCGAAAGCCGGTTCGAGGCCGCGCTGGCCATCGAGCCCGCGCTCGGCCCTTCCTTCGTCGGTCTCGCCGCCGTCTATGAGCGCAGCAACCGCGAGGCCGAACTGGAGCCTCTGCGCGCGCGGGCGATCGCGAGCGGCACGGATGCCGCTTCGCTCGCCTATATCGATGCCCTGCGTTTCAAGCGCGGGGAAGATTTCGAACAGGCCTTCGCGGCGCTGGAGCAGGCGGGCGAGGTCGTCATGGCCAACCGCCGCCACCAGCTGCGCGGCATCATGCTCGACCGCATGGGCCGCTATGACCACGCCTTCGCCGAATTCGCGGCGATGAACGCGTGCCACCTGGAAGAGCCGTCGCGTCCCGGCGAGCGGGCGGAGCGCTTCCGCGCTGAACTCGCCCGCGACAAGGCGCTGGTGACGCCGCAATGGCTAGACGGCTGGACGGAAGCGCCTGTCGCCGAGCGGCCCGCGCCCGTGATCCTGCTGGGCTTTCCCCGCTCGGGCACGACCCTGCTCGATACCATGCTGATGACCGCGCCCAATACGCTGGTGCTGGAGGAAGAACCGTTCTTCGGCGCGATCGAGGCGGAGCTGGGCGGCATCGATGCCCTGGCCGGGCTGGACGAAGCGGCTCTTGTCGCGGCGCGCGCAAGCTATTTCGAACGCGTCGCGGCCCATGGCACGCTCGACGCGGATACCGTGGTGATCGACAAGCATCCTCTGCATCTCAACAAGGTGCCGGTGATCCGCCGCCTGTTCCCCGATGCGAAGTTCGTGCTGGCACTGCGCCATCCCTGCGATGTGATCCTGAGCTGCTTCATCACCAATTTCCGCCCGAACAATGCGATGAGCAATTTCCTCGATCTGGAAACGGCGGCACAGTTCTACGACCTGACGTTCTCCTACTGGGAGCAGGCGCGGGCGCTGTTCGACCTGCCGGTGCGAACGGTGGTCTACGAAAGGCTGGTCGCGGATCAGGCGCGGGAGCTGGCGCCCCTGTTCGAATGGCTGGACTTGCCGTGGAACGGTGCCGCGTTCGATCACCGTGCGGCGGCCCGCACGCGCGGCGTCGTGCGCACAGCCAGCTACGCGCAAGTGACCGAGGCGGTCTATACCCGTGCCGCAGGGCGCTGGCGCCGATACGAGAAGCATCTCGAACCGGTGCTGGAAATCCTGCGACCCTGGGCCGAACGCTTCGGCTATTCGCTCGATGACGACAGGATGCCGGCCTGGGGTGGACCGCCCGGCATCGCAATCGATCCAGCCTGAATGCGCTCGGGGGGGCAATGAACGCAGGGATTTCGGCATTCGTTGAAGTGGACCGGCTGGCAGCGGCCGGAAACCTGCCTGCCGCCGCGCAGGCGCTGGAGCAGTTGCTGACATCGGGCATGCCGGTGGAGGGCGGCGGTGTGGATGGACCCGCTGCCGTGGCGCAGTGGCTCAAGCTGGCAGGGTTGCGGCGGGCCTTGCGGCAACCGCACCGGGCGCTGGAGGCGGTTCATGGCGCGCTGATACTGGCGCCGCTCGATTTCATGGCGCTGGTCATGCGGGCCGGGCTGCTGGAACGGATCGGTGACGCCCAGGCCGGAACCGCCTGGGGAGAGGCTCTGGCGCAGGTCCCGGATGGGCCTATGCCCGCACCGCTCGAAGCGGCTGTGGCCGCAGGCCGGGCCTTTCACGCGGATTGGCAGGAAAAACGCGGGGCGCGGCTGGAGCAGGTCGCCGAGGCGGCCGAAGCAGAGGGCGCGCCCGCTCCCTCGGCCGAAGTCGCCGCCGACAATGCGCGGCGTCTGGCTCGTTTTCGCGACAATATCCTGCGCAAGACGCGGGTCTACCACAGCGAGCCCACGCATTTCCATTATCCCGGCCTTGTCGAGCGGGAGTTCCATCCGCGCCATGCCACGCCCTGGCTGGCCGAAGTGGAAGCCGGTTTCGAGGCGATCCGCGCGGAAATGCTTGCGCTGATCCAGTCCGAACGCGCCGAGCTGGAACCCTATATCCAGTACGAGGACCGCGAGAACCTGGCCCAGTGGCGGCCGCTCAACCGCAGCCGGGACTGGAGCGCCATTCACCTGCTGAGACACGGCGCGGAAGTTTCGCGGAACGCCGCGCAGGCGCCGCGCACGATGGAGATCCTGTCCCGACTTCCGCAACCGGTGGTGCCGGGCGCTTCCCCCAATGCGATGTTCTCGCTGCTGGCGCCGCATACCGCCATTCCGCCCCATGTCGGCGTCGACAATACCCGGCTGGTCTGCCACCTTCCGCTGGTGGTCCCGCCCGGCTGCTGGTTCCGGGTAGGCGCGGAAACGCGCGAATGGCGGGAGGGCGAGGCTTTCGCTTTCGACGATACGATAGAGCATGAAGCGATGAACCCTACGGACGTGCTGCGCGTGGTGCTGATCTTCGACGTCTGGCATCCCGATCTTGCGTCGGGAGAGCGGGCGGCGGTCGCGGCAACCATTGCGGCGACGGGCCGCGAGGGCGGGCTGTGAGCACGCTCACCGCATCGGACGAGCGGGAAAGGCTGGCCGCTCTCGCCGAGCAGGCGCTTGCACAGGGCGAGGAGGAACAGGCGGAAGCGCGTCTCACCGAATGGCTGACGCGCAATCCCGCGCCGGATCCGGCGAACGTGACCTTGCTGCACTGGACGGCGATGCTGCGCCGCGCGCTCGACCGGCGCGAAGGGGCGATTGCCGCGCTGGAAGCGGCCATGCGGCTCGCTCCGGGCAATGCCGGTGTCGTCCATGCGCTTGCGCATGTCTCGCTGGAGGCGGGAAGGCCCGCCGCGCGGCTGTTCGAGCAGGCGACCCGGCTGGCGCCCGCGAAAGGCGAGATCCGCCTGGGCCTGGCATCGGCGCGGCTTGCCGAAGGCGAAGGCGCGCGGGGCCTTGGCGAACTGGAAGCGATGCTCGCCGCCAATCCGGGCTGGATGGAAGGGCATCGCCAGTTTGCGCAGCTTGCCGCGATGACCGGGCAGGGCGCGCGCGCGATGGCCACTATCGAGGCCGCCTTGCAGCGTTTCCCGCAAGGCGAGGCGCTGCGTGCCCTTGCGATCGAGCTTCTGCTCTCGGCAGAGCGCCATGCCGAAGCGCTGGCGGCGGCCGAGCGCGCGATCGCGGCCCATGGCCCGGTGGGCAGCTTCCCCCTCGCGCGGGCTGCGGCACTGGACGAACTGGGGCGCGGCGCCGAGGCCGCCGAGGCTTTCGAGGGGTTGGGCGCGGCGCGCGATCAGGGCCACGCCATCTGGCGCCTGCGCCATCTGCTGCGCGCCGGGGATGGGGCGCGCGCTGCCGCCGAACTGGAGCCATGGCTTGCCGCCAGCGGCGCCGATGCGATCTGGCCTTATGCCGCACTGATCTGGCGTCTCACGGGCGATGACCGGGCGGACTGGCTCGACGGGCAGGAAGGGCTGGTCCGGGTGATCGACCTCGATCCGGGCGAGATCGGGCTGGCGGAGCTGGTTCCCGTGCTGCGCGGGCTTCATGCGCGTTCGGGGCGCTTTCTCGACCAGTCCGTGCGCGGGGGGACGCAGACCGACGGCGCTTTGCTGGCGCGCTGCGAGCCGGAGATCGCCCGCATCCGCGAAGTACTGCGCCGCGAAGTCGCGCAGTTCGAGGCGCAGCTTCCGCCCGTCGACCCGGCCCATCCGATGCTCTCGCAGCAGCGGTCCGCGCGTCCGCGCTTTGCCGGAAGCTGGTCCGTGCGGCTGGCCGGGGCGGGGTTCCATACCGCGCATCATCACCCCCAGGGCTGGATCAGTTCGGCACTCTACCTCACCGTACCGGAAGGGCTTGCGCCCGGTGACGGGCAACTGGATCTGGGCGGTGCGCCGAAGGGGCTCGGCCATGTGGAACCGCGCCTTTCAGTGGAGCCGAAGCCTGCCCGTCTGGTGCTGTTCCCGTCCTGGATGTGGCATGGAACCCGGCCTTTTGCGGCAGGCGAGCGCATGACGATCGCCTTCGACATCGCCCGCACTTGAAGTACGATACGTCCCGATTTACTTTCGTTTCATCCAGTCTTTCGGCGCGCGCCCCAAGTGATTGAAAACAAAACGGCGGCGTCTTGGAGTTGCACGATGCAGATGATCATGAAGCTCGCCGCCGCCGCTTGCGCCCTGGCGGCCGTTCCCGCGATGGCGGCCGAACCCGCCGCTCAGGCAGCCGTTCAGGCAGGGGGCCAGGCTGCTCCGGCGGCAGCGCCCGCCTCTTCCGGCACCCCTTCGGTCGCCAAGAACGACATCGAGAAGGCCGACCCCGTCGTGTGCGAGCGCGTCACGGAAATCGGCTCGCGCTTGCGCGCCAAGAAGGTCTGCATGACCAAGAGCCAGTGGCAGGAACAGCGCCGCGGCGACCGTTCGAACATCGAGCGTTCGCAGATCCAGCGGGGCATGGATCCGGTCGGCTGATCGCTGCGGATCTGATTTTCCCTTTCGCGAGACACGTCGCGGGCGCGATTTTGCTGCCCGATCGCACGGCGCGATTGACCTGCCGGTTGGAGCTGCTTAACCGGTCGATTAAATCATCGCGCGTGCAGGGCTCCGGGGCCGGATAGTCGTTCGGTCTCGCCTCTGCGCGAACAGGAAGGGGAAGCAGCATGAAACTCGACAGCAGCCTGTCCGCCGTCGTTACCGGCGCGGCATCGGGTCTTGGTGCCGCCACGGCAAGGGCCCTGGCGGCCCAGGGCGTGAAAGTGGCGGTTTTCGACCTTAATGCCGAGGCGGGCGAAGCCGTGGCAGCCGAGATCGGCGGGGTGTTCTGCGCGGTCGACGTAACCAGCGACGCCAGTGTCGATGCCGGTTTCGCCAAGGCACGCGCAGCCCATGGGCAAGAGCGCATTCTCGTCAATTGCGCCGGTATCGCGCCTGCTTCCAAGACCGTGGGCCGCAACCGCGAGACCGGTGAACCGCGCGCGCACGACATGGCGCTGTTCGAGAAAGTCATCGCCATCAACCTCGTCGGCACGTTCCGCTGCATCAGCAAGTCGGCGGCGGGGATGATCACGCTGGATCCTGTCGATGAGGCCGGTTCGCGCGGCGCCATCGTCAATACCGCCTCGGTAGCGGGGCAGGACGGGCAGATCGGCCAGGCCGCCTATGCCGCTTCGAAGGGCGGCGTTCTGGCCATGACCCTGCCGGTCGCGCGCGATCTGATGAGCGAGGGGATCCGCATCAACACGATCCTGCCCGGCATTTTCGAAACCCCGATGATGACCGCGATGCCGCAGCAGGTGCAGGATGCGCTGGCCGCGATGGTTCCTTTCCCCAAGCGCCTCGGCAAGCCCGAGGAATATGCGAAACTGGCGCTCTTCATGCTTGAACATGACTACATGAACGGCGAATCCGTCCGGCTCGACGGGGCGATCCGCATGGGGCCGAAGTAAGCGCGCGGAGCAGGGGCATGGTGCAGGAAACGTCCTCGACCCAGCAGGGCGCGCTGCCTCCGGGCGCACGGGCGCAGCTGTTGGACACGGCCAGCGCGATCATGCGCGACGGCGACGTGATCGACATTTCGCTGTCGGAGCTGTCGCTGCGCTCCGGGCTCAATTCGGCGCTGGTGAAGTACTACTTCGGCAACAAGGCCGGGCTGCTCAAGGCGCTGCTCGACCGCGACTGGCAGGCGATCGTCACCAGCGTGGACGCGCTCGTGGCCAAGGACGGCTGGTCCCCCGAGGCGAAGCTGCGCCGTCATCTCTGGAAAGTGGTCGATACCTTCTACGAGGTGCCCTACCTCAACCGCCTGACCATGCGCATGGTGCGCGAGAGCGACGATACCGAGGCGCGCCGCATCGCCGACAGCTATCTGTCCCCGATCTACCGCGCCTACGAGCAGTTGATCGGAGACGGGGTGCGGGCAGGGGTCTTCCGTGAAATCGATCCGCAACTCTTCTACTTTACCGTTACCGGTGCGGTGGACCGCTTCTTCTCGGCAAGGCTGGTGCTGAAGCATTGCTTCGACCAGGACACGTTGACCGAGGAACTGCGCGACCGCTACCGCGAACACACGATCGACATCATCATGGCAGGTATCCTTGCGCGCTGAGAAAAGCAGCTTCTGGCATTTGGGCATCATCGGCGGTTCGGGTCTGGCCGCCGGTATCGAACTGGAAAATGCGCAGGAAATCGCCGTTTCCAGTCCATTCGGGCAGCCTTCCGGCCCGGTCACGACCGGCTGGCTAGGCGGCGTGCGACTAACGTTCATCGCCCGCCACGGCGCGGGCCACGCGATTCCGCCTTCCGCGGTGAACTACCGCGCCAATATCGACGTGCTCAAGCGCTGCGGCGTGACGGACGTCCTCGCGCTATCGGCCATCGGCTCGCTGCGCGAGGAGATGGCGCCGGGTCATATGGTCATGGTCGATCAGTTCATCGATCGCACCTCGGGCCGCGCAGGCAGCTTCTTCGGCACCGGCCTCGTTGCCCATGTCAGCCTGGCCGATCCGGTCTGCCCGCGCCTTGCGGCCATGGCGGGCGAGGCGGCCCGGCAGGCCGGGGCGGTCGTCCATCCGGCCGGATGCTACCTCGCTATGGAAGGGCCGCAGTTCTCGACGCGCGCCGAAAGCCGCATGTACCGGGGGTGGGGCGCCGACGTGATCGGCATGACCGGCATGCCCGAGGCGCGGCTCGCCCGTGAGGCGGAACTGCCTTACGCGATGCTGGGCATGGTGACCGACTACGATTCCTGGCGCGAGGAAGAGGCGGGCGTGGAAGTCAGCCATGTCCTCGAAGTCATGCACGCCAATGCGCGCGTGGCACGGCAGACCTTGCAGGCCCTCGCCGCGAGCCTTCCCGAAGAGCGCGCGCCCAGCCCGATCGACCGCGCGCTCGATCACGCCCTGATCACCGCCCCCGAAGCGCGAGACCCGACCGTGGTCGCCCGTCTTGACGCCGTGGCCAGCCGCCTGTTCGGCGAGAGGGACTGAGACGGCGCCGCCGGGGCGCTGGTGGCTGTTTTGCGCTGCTCGCGCTGACCTAGCCTCCCCGCTCAGGCTGAGCTTGTCGAAACCCCCTGAGGCGTGGCGCGAGGCCTCCCATCCTTCGACAAGCTCAGGATGAGCGGGGGCGGAAGTCGCAAGGGACGAGGAACTGAGGGCGGGTGGCAATCTACCCCTGCGTGTTACCGGACGCCGACGTTCCAAGTTGCTCAGGCGGACCTGCCTCCCCGCTCAGGCTGAGCTTGTAGAAGCCCCCTAAGGCGTGGCGCGAGATCTCCCCATCCTTCGACAAGCTCAGCCTGAGCGGGGGGTGGAAGTCGCACGGGACGAGGAGCTACGGGCGGGTGGCGATCTGCTCTGTGCGTTCCCGGAAAAAGTGCCGGGCCTCAGCCGCCGCGCGTTACCGGGATCAGGGCTCCGGTGATTGCGCGGGCGGCGTCGGAGGCCAGGAAGCCGATCACATCGGCGATCGCTTCCGGCTGCACCCAGGTGGCGAAATCGGCGTCGGGCATGTCGGCGCGGTTGGTGGGCGTGTCGATGATGCTGGGGAGTACCGCGTTGACGGTGACGCCGGTTCCGGCGAGTTCCTCGGCAAGGGCTTCGGTCAGGCGATGGACGCCGGACTTGGAGGCCGCATAGGCGCCCATGCCCATGCCTGCCTTGATCGCGGCGCCCGCGCCGATATTGATCACGCGGCCGGCCGCCGAGCGCTTGAGGAAAGGCAGGGCGAGCTGGGTGATGGTGGCCGCCGTGGTCAGGTTCATGGCCTGCATGCGCGCCCAGCTTGCCAGCGATCCGCCTTCCAGCGTCTCCCATGTGAAGCCGCCCGCGACATTGACCAGCACGTCGATGCCGTCATGGGCCGCGACGACCCGTTCGAGCGCGGCCCCGGTCGCGGCGGCGTCGGTCAGGTCGATCCCGCCGATGTCCAGCGCGCCGACCAGCGGGGCCTCTGCCTGCGCGGCGAAGTCGATACGGGTGACCCTGTCTCCGGCCGCGGCGAAAGCGGATGCCGCCGCCGTGCCCAGAATGCCGAAACCACCCGTGACGATAACCGAACGTGCCATGCCTGCTCCTCGCTTCGATCGCACGCTAACCGGGTGATCACGGCGGGGCAAGGCGCAGGGCGAGGCAAGCGGCAAGCCAACGCCCCGTCGATGCGAGGCACGCAAAAATGGGCGGCCTTCACGCAGGAAGACCGCCCCTTTTCCAATTTATGCCAGGAAGATCAGAGCTGGCCGAGCATATGGTCGGCCGAGCTGACTTCGAAGGCGCCCGGCGCCTCGACATTGAGCGCTTCGACCACGCCGTCGTTCACGACCATCGAGAAGCGCTGGCCGCGGTGGCCCATGCCGAAGCCGGTGCCGTCCATCACGAGGTCCAGCGCCTTCACGAAATCGCCGTTGCCGTCCGACAACATGGTCACGTCGGCGGAGCCGTTGGCCTTGCCCCAGGCACCCATCACGAAAGCGTCGTTGACGGCGGTGCAGGCGATCTCGTCGATGCCCTTGGCCTTGAGGTCGGCGGCCTTGTCGACGAAGCCGGGGAGGTGCTTGGCCGAGCAGGTCGGCGTGAAGGCGCCGGGAACCGAGAACAGCGCGACCTTGCGGCCGGCGAAGAATTCCGCGCTCTGCACCGGTTCCGGGCCGCTTTCGCCGGCCTTGATCAGCTTCACGTCGGGCAGCTTGTCGCCGATGGCAATGGTCATGGTGTAAATCCTTCTCATGCAAATGATTTGCGCAGCGCAGATATAGGGCGGCGCGCGGCTGCGGCAATCTTGCCGCCGGGTTTACCCGCTATTTTGCCTGACTGATTGCCCGGGGCGCCTCGATGGCGATCACCCGGTCCGCCAGCCGGTCCACTTCGGCGCGATCGTGGCTGACGTAGAGGATCGGCAGGGCCAGTTCGTCGCGAATGCGCTCGATCACCGTCAGGATCTCCTCGCGCCTTTCCGCGTCGACCGAGGCGAGCGGCTCGTCCATCAGCAGGAAGCGCGGGCCGGACAGCAGGGCGCGGCCGATCGCCACGCGCTGCGCTTCCCCGCCCGAGAGCGTCGCGGGCCTGCGGTCCAGCAAGTGGCCGATGCCCAGGAAGCCGAGCGCGGTATCGAGGTCCATCCAGCGCTGCTCGGCCGGGGCGAGGCGCCAGCCGTAAATCAGGTTTTCCCGCACCGAGCGATGCGGGAACAGGCGCAGGTCCTGGAACACATAGCCGCAGCGGCGCTGCTCAGGCCGAAGATCGATCCGGCCGGCCTTGTCGAACAGCACGGTGTCTTCCACGAGGATCCGTCCCTCGCAGGGCCGCGCGAGACCGGCGATGGCGTCGAGCAGCGAGGTCTTGCCCGCGCCGGAGGGACCGAACAGCGCCGTCAGTCCGCCCTTTTCGGTCCGAAACGCATAGTCCAGCTTCAGCTTGCCCCGCTGCAGCGCGATCTCGACGTCAAAGGGCATGGCGTGCCGCTCCCTGTCCGCTGCGCCGGGCCAGCCATTCGGAGGCGACGAGCGCCGCCACCGAGACCAGGATCGACAGGATCGCCAGCCGCGTCACCTGCCATTCGGAGCCGGGCATCTGCAGGGCGCTGTAGATGGCGAGCGGCAGGGTCTGGGTTTCGCCGGGAATGTTTGAGGCGAACGTGATGGTCGCGCCGAATTCGCCGATGGAGCGCGCAAGGCCGAGCACGAGGCCTGCCAGCACGCCCGGCATGGCGAGCGGCAGGGTGACGCTGGCGAACGTGCGCCAGCGGCCCGCGCCCAGCGTGCGCGCGGCGCTTTCGAGGCGCCTGTCCACGGCTTCGATCGAGAGCCGCATCGCCCGCACCATCAGCGGCAGCGCCATGACGGCGGCGGCCAGCGCGGCGCCAGTCCAGCGGAAGATGAAGGTCAGCCCCAGCCAGTCGGACAGGAAGCGTCCGATGGGGGCGTTGGTCCCGAAAGCGATCAGCAGCAGCCAGCCGGTCACCACCGGTGGCAGCACCAGTGGTAGGTGGACCAGCGCATCGAGCAGGACCTTGCCGGGAAAACGCCAGCGCGCCAGCACCCAGGCCAGCGCGAAAGCCACGGGCAGGGCCGCCGCCATGGCGACGGCGCTGACTTTCAGGGACAGCAGCAGGATCTGCCACTCCTCGGCGGTCAGCATGGCAATGGGTTCCGGGAGGGCCTGCGAATCGCGATCACCGCGTGCCGAAGCCGAAGCGGCGGAATACGGCTTTGCCCTCGGCCGAGATCAGGAACCGGCGAAAGCCTTCCGCGTCCTTGTGGCGCGAGGAAGCCAGCACGGCGACCGGGTAGCTGATGGGATCGTGGGAGCTGGCGGGGAAAGTATCCACCACGCGCACGCCCGGTTCGGCGCGGGCATCGGTGCTGTAGACGATGCCGAGCGGTGCCGCGCCGCGGCTGACGAGGGCGAGGGCGGCCCGCACGTTCTCCGCCGGCGCGAGCTTGCCCTGAACGGAGGGCCAGACCTTGAGCCGGGTCAGCGCCTGCTTGGCATAGACCCCGGCAGGCACGGCATTGGTGTCGGCGACGGCCAGCCGGTTCGGCCCCAGAGCGGCGGCCAGCGCGAAGCCGGGGCGGATCTTCAGGCGCGAAGGTTTCGCGGCAGGGGCGATCAGCACCAGGTCGTTGGTCAGGAACGACACGCGCGTCTTCGCCCGCAGCAGGCCCTTGGACTGCACTTCGTCCATCCACGGCTCGTCGGCGGAGACGAAGATATCGGCAGGTGCCCCCGCTTCGATCTGGCGGGCCAGCGCGGAGGATCCGGCGAAGGAGATCTTCGGGCGCGGATGACCCTTGGCCGTCCAGGCATCGGCGGCGGCATTCATCGATTCCTGAAGGCTGGCGGCAGCCAGCACGAGCGGGCCGGATCCCTGTGCGGCGGCAGGCATCGCCAGGGCGGCGAAAAGCATCGTCAGCGAAGTCAGATAGGCGAGCAGCCGTCGCATGGCGGGAGATCTCCGGTTGGCTATATCCGTTCGTATATGATGGGAGACGAGCATGTTCCAGCCGCCTCCCGACCAATTTTCTCACACGGGTTTTTCTGGGGCGGTGAGAGGCTTTGCAGGTGGTCTGTGCAAGGGGCGGCGAAGATGTTAGCATCCGATTCTGCGCAAAGGTCGCAGGCGTCACGCCAACAAGGCGGGCGGTGTCGAGCCGGCGGGAATGGCCGCTGCGCACAAGGCGGGGATGTTGTTGATGAAGGTCGTTGACCAGGGAATCATGCGTTTCGAAAACCGTGCCGAGGGTTTTGTCGGCCGGATATCCGGGCTGGACCGGGGCGTAAGCTCCAGCCTCGTCTATGCAGGCCATGAAGGCGCTTTCGGCGAACACGGTCATGATGCGCGCGGCCTGATGCTCGCCGTCGCGCTCTGCGCCTGCTGCTGGCTGGGTCTGGGCTATTTTCTGCTGACCTGATGGCCCCTAGTCTGATGACACCTAGCCTGATGGAATGACGGACGGACGGCTGGGCCGCCCGTCATTGCCGTGTTGCTCCGATACTGTTTGAAAATTCGCCGGAGGCGAATTTAGCGGGACAGGAAGCTTTTCACGTCGCCCATGAAGCGATCGAACTGGTCGTGGTGCAGCCAGTGCCCGGCATTCTCATATTCGATCAGCGTGGCCGTGGGGAAATGGTCTATCCGGCCGTCTTCCGCAGGGCTCTGCGCGAAGCTGTTCTTGCCCCACAGCATCAGCACCGGGCAGGAGATCGCCTGCCACAGCGCGATCACGTCGTCGGTGGGCAGGTCCGAGGCGGACCAGACGTTGACGTAGTTGTCAAATTTCCAGCTCCAGGTGCCGTCCTCGTTGCGGCTGGCGCCGTGGATGGTCAGGTGGCGGGCCTGTTCTTCGGTGAGGAAGGCGTTTTCCTCCTTCATGCGCTCATAGGCATCCTTGCGGGTAGCGTACTTGCGTGGCGCGCGGCCGGAGGCGCGGCGCTTGTCCTCGATCCACTGTTTCAGGCGTTCGCCCACGCCGCGTTCCTCCATCTGACGGCGGATGTGCTGCGGCGGGCCGAGCCCTTCGATATTGACGAACTTCTCGACGCTTTCGGGAAACAGCCCGGTGAAGCGGGTGGCGATGTTGCCGCCCAGCGAGTGGGCGACGATCGTCACTTTCTCGCGCCCCAGCGTGTGGACCAGCTGCGCAAAGTCGTAGACGAAGGCGTCCATGCCGTAATGCCCCTCCGGCGACCATTCGGAATCGCCGTGGCCGCGCAGGTCGGGGCAGATCACATGCCAGTCGTGGCGCAGTTCCTCGGCCACCCAGTCCCAGCTTCGGCAATGATCGCGCCCGCCATGCTGGAGGATCAGCGGCGGCGCATCGGGATTGCCCCAGTCCACGTAGTTGAGCCTGAGGCGCTGCGAGATGAAGCGGTTCGAAGTGGGTCCAAGCTGGCTTTTCATCATGGAACCGTGATCCGCCGGGCGGCGAAGGTCAATGAGGGGTTAGTCAGGATTTGCGGGGATCAAGATATTCCTTAGCGCGCGCAGTGCTTGGCAAACCGGGGTGATTGGCCCTATCTCGCGCCCCAACGATATTGGGACGGATATGTGTCCCTTGCCACTTCACGCCGGAGACTTTCAACATGGCGACGACGCACAAGACCCGCATGCTCATCATCGGCTCCGGCCCCGCAGGCCTTTCGGCCGCGATCTATGGCGCGCGCGCCGGGATGGAGCCGATCGTGGTGCAGGGTCTTCAGCCCGGCGGCCAGCTGACCATCACCACCGACGTCGAGAACTATCCCGGCTTCCGCGAGGTCATCCAGGGCCCCTGGCTGATGCAGGAGATGGAGGCCCAGGCCGTCCACGTCGGCACGCGGATGATGTACGACATCATCACCTCGGTCGATCTCTCCGGTCCGGTCTTCACCGCCACCAGCGATTCGGGCGACATCTACGAAGGTGACACCCTCGTCATCGCCACCGGCGCGCAGGCGCAGTGGCTGGGCGTTCCGGGCGAACAGGAACTCTCGGGCAAGGGCGTCTCGGCCTGCGCCACGTGCGACGGGTTCTTCTATCGCGGCAAGAAGGTCGTGGTGATCGGCGGCGGCAATACCGCGGTCGAGGAAGCGCTCTACCTCACCAACCACTCCGACGAAGTGACCCTGATCCATCGCCGCGACACGCTGCGCGCCGAAAAGATCCTTCAGGACCGCCTTTTCGCCAACCCCAAGATCAAGGTCGTGTGGGACAAGCGCGTCGAGCGCTTCATGGAAGGCGAGGACGGCGGCCTCCGCGCGCTGGCGCTGATCGACACCAAGACCGGCGAACAGAGCGAAATCCTCACCGACGGCGCTTTCGTAGCCATCGGTCACGCCCCGGCCACCGAGCTGTTCAAGGGCAAGCTCGCCATGGACGAGACCGGCTACCTCCTCGTCGAGCCCGGTACGCCCAAGACGGCCATCCCCGGCGTCTTCGCCTGCGGCGACGTGATGGACCACGTCTACCGTCAGGCCATCACCGCTGCCGGCACGGGCTGCATGGCCGCGCTCGACGCCGAACGCTACCTTGCACACCGCGACTTCGCCGAAGCGGCGAAAGTCGAGGCCTGATCTGACGGGATTTCCGGGGGGTGAGCCCCCCGGGTCCTGACGAAAGCGGGCGGCAACCGGCGGGCTTGCCTATTGCCCGTTCAGCACGTCCAGAACTTGCGCCAGCAACCAGTCCTGCGCTTTGGGTTCGACATAGCTGTGCGTCGCCCCCGCGCAGTGCCGCAGGCGGGAATCCGCCTTGTCCCAGCTAGCCAGAAACGCGAGGCCGGTGCGGTCTCTCGCGGCGACCAGCAGCCGGACTTCACCGGAAAATGCCGCCAGCCCTTGTGCGATCTCCTGTGCCAGACCCTCTGGCCGAACGGGCGCCGGTCGCATCGCGGCGAGCAGGCTGCGGATAAGCGGCGCGACGGCCACTTTGCCGGTCAGCAGCCGCCTGATCGCGGCAGGGTCGGCCAGGCGGCGACGATAGTGATCGCGCACGACTTCGGCAGGAGCCTCTTCCTTGCCATCCTCGATGGTCCACGGGTTCGAGAGGATCAGCGCATCCAGCCCGGCGCCCTCGGCCAGCATCAGCGCGCTGGCGGCGTCGCAGTTGCCCAGACCCACCACGCAGCGGACGTGCGGGCACCGGGCGCGCAGGGCGGCAAGGGCGGCGCGGATATCCGGCCCGCTGGAACGGAACCCTCGGTTCTCCCCCGCGCTGTCACCCACCCCGCGCCGGTCGAAGCGCAGGACGGGAAAGCCCGCTGCGGCGACTTTTGCTGCGAGTTGGGCCTGCCCGTTCCAGGCGCCGGCCCGTACCTCGTTCCCGCCCGAGACGATCAGCAGCGCGGTTTGACCCGGCGCCTCGTCCAATGTGGCGACGAGCTGCGCGCCCTCGCAGGGGAAACTGAAATGGCGCCGGGTCATGGCTGGCCTGCCTTGATCAGGGCCTCCGCCAGGATCGCGGCAAGGGCATCTGCCTGCGAAGGGTCTTCGTCCGGTTCGGCGCGCAGCCACAGGCCGCTGCCGCCGATCTGCTCTTGCGCGATGACACTGGGCCCGGAGGCAGGCTCCAGCCCCTCGAGTTCGCTGAACAGCGCGGGTCCGAACGCGTATCCGGCCAGCGCGATGCCTTCGGTCCGCGCCATGGCGGTCAGGGCTTCGCGGTTTTCATCAAGTCCGGCTTCCCGGCCGGCCAGCATGCGGGCGCGCAGCATGCCGCGCAGAATTTGTGCGCCCTTTACCGGGGCATAGTGGAAGGCGGGCAGGTCGGGCGTGAAGAGGCAGCCGCCGCGCAGGCCCAGCACATGGGTCGCGCCGAAATGCCGCGCAGCCACCAGCATGGCCTCGCGCCAGAGGCCGCAGTCCTGCGCATCCAGAGGAAGCAGGCTCTCGTTCGTGCCGGGTAGGTCGGGCAGCAGCGAATCGATCCCGGCACAGTCCAGCCGCCGCATGACTTCCACCGTGAAGCGGCGCAGGCGACTGCCTTCGTCGAACAGCGCGGGGACGATCAGCAGCCGCCGCAGACGCGCGGCGTCGAAGGCGAGGGCGGTTTCGGGACTACCCGGAAGCGGCCATGTCGCGGGGGTCATGGGATGCGCCCCGCGATCACTGTCATGCGGTGGCGCGCTTGGCTTTCGCGAATTCCAGCAGGCCGCCGAAAGTCTCCAGCATCTCGCCGTCGATCTCGTCGTCCTCGATGATGATGTCGAGCCGGTCCTCCAGCTCGGTCAGCAGGCCCGCGACAGCCATCGAATCCAGCTCGGGCAAGTGCCCGAACAGGCCGGTATCGGCATCGAACGTCTCGGCCTGACCCTGCTTGAGGCCCAGCACGTCCGTCAGGATGCGGCGCAGAAGCAGGTCGGTATCGTCTTGCATGGCCCCTCTCTTCGGGCATTTTTGATAACCCCGCGCCTCTAGCCGCGCTTCGCGGTCGCGGCAAGATATTGCGCGCCGCTTCGCAGCATGTCCCGTCCCAGTATCGGCCAGTTGCGCGGCGCGCCGGGGCGGAACATGTCCAACCGGTAGCGCGGGCGCACGATTTCCATCCAGTCCCGCTTGTAGGGATCGTCGCCGGTGCCGAAGTCCACCAGATCGACCCGGTCCACATCGATGACATGGCGGAACAGCGCGGCGCTGAGCACCGATCCGGGCGAGAGCGGTTTCGCCGCCTCCCGGTGCGCCAGCTTGTGAATCCAGGCGGTGCCGTGCTCGACGGTCCACATCTGCGCCGCCACCGGCTCTCCGTCCGCCAGTGCCACGCCGAGCCGCAGCCGTCCGGTCTTGCCTTCGCTTTCCGCAAAAGCGCGCAGGAAGGCCGGGCTGCCTTCCTCGGGCTTCCAGCTTTCGGCATAGATCGCTTCGTAGGCGCGCCAGATTTCGGCATCGAAGCGGTCCAGCACCCGGGTTTCCACTTTGCCGGACTTGCGCTTCAACGTCGTGCGCAGCTTGCCGGGCCGCGCGGCGAGGTATTGCTCGTAGCTGCGCCCATCGACGGGCAGGACATGGTTGGTATCGCAGGCGCTGCGGCGAACCAGCCATCCGGTGCTGCGAAACGCGTTTTCGAGGCGAGAGGCGCTACGGTCCTCGTCGGGCAGGCCGGAAAGGGTCACCCGGCGGGCCTTTCGGGCCAGATCGCGTGCGAGCGCTTCCAGCAATCCGTCTCCCCCCGAGGCAAGCGGGCGGTAGCGGAAAGTGTACCAGTTCGACAGCGCATGAAGGTGGCCGCCATGACCGCGCAAGGGCAGTACCGCGATGTCGCTTTCGGTGCGCGCGGTGGCGATCAGCGGTTCCAGCCCGCAATGCCGGGCCAGTCCCGCGAACCAGTCCAGCCGGTCGAAAGGGGCGCGCTGGTTGCTCTCGGAAAGCCAGGCGGCTAGCTGGCCATCCGATTGCACTTGCTTAAGATCGCGGTGATAATCGACCTGTACCACGTTCCTGTGAACTCCTGTGGAGCCTTTCCGCCATGATCCTGCCGTTAGACCATCTCGCATTGCGCGGAGAGGATTCGGCCGAGGCGCTGGTGCTGCGCGGAGACGTGCTGGACTACAAGGCCTTAAGATCGCGTGTCTCCCGTCTTGCGGCATGGCTCGCAGGCGAAGTGCCGGAAAAGGGTGCGCGGGTGGCCTCCTGGGCGGCCAAGGGCGAGCTGACCTGCCTGCTGCCGCTGGCCGCCGCCCGCGCGGGCCTGGTGCATGTGCCGATCAACCCGCTGCTGAAGCACGGGCAGGTGGCGCATATCCTGGCCGACAGCGGCGCCGTGCTGCTGATCGCCACGCCCTCGCGGCTGGCCACGCTGGAGCATGGCGACCTGCCCGCCGCCTGCCGCGCCATCGACGAAGGCGCGGCGCTGGCCGAGGCGCAGGCGCTTGGCGGGGATCTGGCGCCTTCCGAGGCCGATCCCCAGGAACTGGCCGCCATTCTCTATACCAGCGGCTCCACCGGGCGCCCCAAGGGCGTCATGCTCAGCCATGCCAACATGTGGCTGGGGGCGGAAAGCGTGGCGGGCTATCTCGGCGTCACGCCCGAAGACCGGGTGCTGGCGGTGATGCCGCTCTCGTTCGATTACGGGCAGAACCAGCTGCTTTCGACATGGTATGCGGGCGGCTGCGCGGTGCCGCTCGACTATCTCGTCCCGCGTGACGTGATGAAGGCGGTGGACCGCCACGCCATTACCAGCCTGGGCGCGGTGCCGCCGCTCTGGGTGCAGATCTGCGAGATCGACTGGCCTGCCGAAGTGGCCGCCAAGCTGCGGCGCCTCACCAATACCGGCGGCGCGCTGACCGTGGACCTCGTGCGCCGCATGCGCGCCCTTTTCCCGCAGGCACGGCTTTTCGCGATGTACGGCCTGACGGAAGCCTTCCGCTCGACTTATCTCGACCCGGCCCTGATCGACACCCATCCGACGTCCATGGGCAAGGAAATTCCCCATGCCGAAGTGCTGGTGGTGAACGATGCCGGAGAGATCGCCGCCGATAACGAGGAAGGCGAACTGGTCCATTGCGGCCCGCTGGTCGCCCATGGCTATTGGCAGGACCCGGAGCGTAGCGCCGAACGCTATCGGCCCGCACCCAAGGGCTCGCGCTATGGCGGTGTGGCGGTCTGGTCGGGGGACCGAGTGCGGCGCGACGTGGACGGGCTGCTCTATTTCGTCGGCAGGCGGGATGCGATGATCAAGAGCGCGGGCAACCGCATCAGCCCGCAGGAAGTGGAAGAGGCGGCGCTGGCCACCGGCCTTGTCGCCGAGGCGGCGGCGCTGGGCGTGGCCGACGCGCGGCTGGGGCAGGCGGTGCATCTTGTGGTCCGCGCCGCTCCGGGCACTTCGGACGTGGAAGCAGAATTGCCGAAGAAGCTCATGAAGGAATTGCCGAATTTCATGCAACCCAAAGTGATCCACTGGCGCGCAGCCATGCCGATCGGCCCTAACGGCAAGATCGACCGCAACGGATTGGCGGCAGAACTGGCAGCGGAACTGGCGGCAGGAGCCGGGGCATGAAGGCGCTGGGTCCGATCCCTGCCGGTTTTGCCGCAGAGGGCGGCGTGCTCGTGGTCGGCGGGAAGCCCGTGACGCAGTGGGTGGAAGAGGTCGGCGATACCCCGCTGTTCCTCTACGAGGCGGACCGCATCCGTGACCGCGTGGCGCAGCTTCGCCGGGCCATGCCGGAAAGGCTGGCGCTGCACTATGCCGTGAAGGCCAATCCCTTTCCGCCGCTGCTGCGGCTGATGAACGGGCTGGTGGACGGCTTCGACATCGCCTCCGGCGGCGAACTGGACATCGTGACCGGGGCCGGGATCGACCCTGCGCTGGTCAGCTTCGCCGGTCCCGGCAAGCGCGACCGCGAACTGGAAGCGGCGATCCGGGCAGGGGTGACGCTCAATCTCGAATCCGAGGCCGAAGCCGATCGCGCCCTCGCCATTGCCGAAAGACTGGCCCTGACGCCGCGCCTGGCGATCCGCGTCAATCCCGATTTTGACCTCAAGGGCTCGGGCATGAAGATGGGCGGCGGCGCCAAGCCGTTCGGCATCGATGCGGAGCGGGTGCCCGAACTCGTCCGCCGCATCGCCGCCAGCGGCGCGGAATGGCGCGGCTTTCACATCTTCGCCGGAAGCCAGGCGCTGGACGCGGAAGCGATCGCGGAAACCCAGGGCCAGGCGCTAGACCTTGCGGCGCGGCTCGCCTTGCAGAGCGGCGTGGCCCTGCCGCACTGCAACCTCGGCGGAGGGCTGGGCATCCCCTATTTCCCGGGCGACAAACCCGTCGATCTGCAACTGGTGGGCGAGCGGCTGGCGGCGCGTTTCCAGAACCTGCCGGAAGTCCTCAAGGACACCGCCTTCTGCATCGAACTCGGCCGCTATCTGGTGGGGGAAGCGGGGATCTACATCGCCCGCGTGATCGACCGCAAGGAAAGCCACGGCGAGGTCTTCCTGGTGACCGATGGGGGGCTGCACCACCAGCTCGCGGCCTCGGGCAATTTCGGCACGGTGGTGCGCCGCAACTATCCTTCGGCCATCGCCACGCGCTTCGGTGCGCCGGTGGAAGAGGAAGCCTCGATCGTCGGCTGCCTCTGCACCCCGCTCGACAAGCTGGCCGACAAGGGCGGCTTTCCCCGCGCCGAAGCGGGAGACCTGATCGCGGTGTTCTGCGCCGGGGCCTATGGCGCCACGGCCAGTCCCGCCAGTTTCCTGGGGCAGGGGCCGGCGCTGGAAGTGCTGGCCTGACGGTTTGTTCCCGGCGCTTCAGCATTGATCGCGTTCTTGTCCCATTCCGGGACCGCACGGGAATCGCTGCCATACCACTAACGCAATGTTCACCCTTTTGAGCGATAGGCCAGACTGGAATTTGCCCGGTCCGCCAATCCTGTACGGCGGAATGACACGGGCGCCTGAAGGGATTGGTCTATGTCGCATCGCCGCTTCACCCGACTTCTGGCCGCTTCCGCGCTTGCCAGCGTCGTGCTGTCCGGCTGCGCCAATGCGGCGCCGAAACCGGAGCTGCCGCCCGCGCAGTTCGTGGCGATGCAGGAGGGGCCAAGCGAGGAATATGTGATCGGCCCGCTCGATCAGCTGACCGTCTTCGTCTGGCGCAATCCCGAACTCGGCGCGAAAGTGCAGGTGCGCCCCGACGGCCGCATCACCACGCCGCTGATCGCCGACATGCCCGCCGTGGGCAAGACGCCCGCGATGCTGGCCGAGGACATTCGCCTTCAGCTTTCGCAATATATCCAGGACCCGCTGGTCTCGGTGATCGTCGATGGCTTTTCCGGCACATACAGCCAGCAGATCCGCATCGTCGGTGCCACCGAGAAGCCGGCCTCGATCCCCTACCGCGCCAACATGACGGTGCTGGACGCGATGATCGCGGTGGGCGGCCTGTCCGAATATGCCGCCGGAAACCGCGCCCGCCTGATCCGCTTCGACAAGGCCAGCGGCAAGCAGACCGAATATGCGCTGCGCCTCAGCGACCTCCTGAAGAAGGGCAAGAGCAAGGCCAACGTCATGCTGAATCCGGGCGATGTCATCATCATCCCGGAATCGATGTTCTGAGCCTCGGCACCAAGGGGAGCGGATCGGCGCGATGAACGGCCTTTACGAAGAACTGCTCGCGGCGCTCCACAGCGTCTGGCACCGGCGCTGGATCGCGCTGGCGGCGGCTTGGGCGATCTGCCTGCTGGGCTGGCTGGCGATCGCGCTGATCCCCAATACTTACGAATCGCGCGCGCGCATCTTCATCCAGCTTGACGATGCCCTGGCCGAGCAGGTCGGAATCGGCGTGGCCGACAAGAAGCGCGATATCGAACGCATCCGCCAGACCCTGACCAGCGCGGTCAACCTGGAAAAAGTCGTGCGCGGCACCCGGCTGGGCGACACCATCCAGTCGCCCAAGCAGATGGAAGCGGCCGTGGCGGGGCTCGGCAAGAACGTCTCGGTGGTGGCGCAGCAGGACAACCTGTTCGAGATCACGGCCACCGCCAACTATGCCTCGCTCTCCGATGCCGAGAATGCGCAGCTCGCCCGCGAAGTGGCGCAGAAGCTGATCGACATCTTCCGCGAGGAAAATCTCTCGGGCGACCGGGGCGACATGGTCGAGACGCTGACGTTCGTGAACCAGCAGCTTCGCGCCCGCGAAAAGGAACTGGAAAGCGCCGAGCAGCGCCGCACCACGTTCGAGGCGCAGCATCCCGAGATGGTGCTGGGCGGGGCGGCGGTGGCGCAGCGGCTGGAAAGCTCGCGGACCCAGCTGCGCGATCTCGATGCCGATCTTTCCGCCGCGCAAAGCTCGCTGGCGGCGATCGATGGGCAACTGGCCAGCACACCGCGCTCGGTTGCGGGCGGCGGGGCCGGAGGGGCAACGGGCGCGCTCGCCACGGCGCAGGCCGAACTGTCGAGCATGCGGGCGCGCGGTCTTACCGACAACCATCCCGACGTGATCGCGGCGCGCAACCAGGTGGCAGCGCTGCGCGGCGCCGCCGCTCAGGAAGCGGCGGGCGGCGGCGGGGTGCCTAATCCGGCCTATTCGTCGCTCCAGTCGATCCGCGCCGAACGGCTTGCCAATGTCCAGGCGCTGACCTCGCGCAAGGCGGCCTTGCAGTCCGACGTCGCGACGCTCACGGCCTCGGCGATCCAGGACCCGGAACTCGCCACCGAGGCGCAGCGGATCAATCGCGATTATGACGTCCTGCGCCAGCAATACGACAAGCTTCTGCAGGACCGCGAGGAACTGCGCCTGCGCGGCGAAGTGAAGACCGAGCGCGAGGCGGTGAAGTTCCAGGTGGTCGATCCGCCGACGACGCCGCGCAAGCCGGTGGCGCCGAACCGTCCGGTCCTGCTGGTCGGCGTGCTCATGGCGGGTATCGTCGGGGGCTGCGCGGGGGCTTTCGCGCTCGGCAAGGTCCGCTCGGTCTTCGCCACGACGGCGGGTCTGGAGCGCGCGACCGGCCTGCCGGTGCTCGGCGCGATCTCTCAGAACGTGACCGACGGCGTGCGCCTGCTGCGTCGCCGCCGCCTCAAGTATTTCTTCGGTGCGGGCGCGGCGCTTTGCGCGCTCTGCGTGGTGCTGCTGGCGGTGGAATTCATCCAGCGCGGCATGGTGGCCTGAGGAACGGTTATGACCCAGCACAGCAAGATGCCGTTTTCGGGCCAGGGCGCTGAAGACCATGAAGAAGCCGGATCGGACAGCACCCGCGCTGCGGGCAAGTCGCTGATCGAGCGCGCCGCCGGACACTTCGATTTCAACGCGATAATCGCGCGCCCCGGGCCGCTGCCCGCAGAGCCGGTACGCAAGGTGGCCGCTCCCGCCGTTCCGCCCGCCGCCGAACCTGCCGCGCCTGCGCCCTTCGCGCCGCCTTTCGCACCTCCGGCGGGCGTCGCGCCCGAAAGCCCGGCCGAGATTCTTGCAACGGCAGAGCCGCAGGTCGCCGCCGCCTTCACCGGCGCGCACCATCCGGTGGACCGTGAGCATCTGCGCGAGCAGGGCCTGATCGTGCCCGAAGGCGCCGTCACCACGCTGCTGGAGGAATTCCGCATCGTGAAGCGCCAGCTTCTGGTCCAGGCCGGGGACTTGCGCCGTCAGGGCGCCGGGGCCGCCGCGCAGCGCATCCTCATCAGCTCTCCCCATCCCGGCGAGGGCAAGACGTATTGCGCGCTGAACCTCGCCCTCTCGATCGCCGCCGAAAAGGAGAGCGAGGTCCTGCTGGTCGATGCCGACTTCGCCAAGCCTTCGATCCTCTCCGCGCTGGGGCTGCCGGGCGGGCCGGGCCTGATGGACGCGCTGATGGACGAGACGATCGATCCGGCTGCCTGCGTGCTCGGCACCGATATTCCGGGCCTCTGGGTAATGCCCGCAGGCGATGCGACGATCAACGACAGCGAGTACCTTGCCTCCTCGCGCACCGCGTGGGTGCTGGAGCAGCTTACCGAGAACGCGCCGAACCGCATGGTGATCTTCGATTCGCCGCCTGCGCTGGCGGCCTCTCCCGCTGCCGAGCTGGCCAAATATGTCGGCCAGACCGTCGTCATCGTCCGCGCCGACCGGACCGGGCAGGGCGCGCTGGAAGACGCGATCTCGCTCCTGAATGCCTGCCCCAACGTGCAGCTCCTGCTGAACGACGCGCAGTTCAGCCCGAGCGGCCGCCGCTTCGGCTCCTATTACGGTTACAAGGGATGATGTCCCGTCGGATGAAATTGAGTGGATTGAGCACTGTGACGCTCGCGGCGGCGCTGGCCGCCGTGGCCGCGCCGTCCGTGCGGGCGCAGACTATGGGCTACGACCAGGTCGGCAGCGCTTCGGATGGGGCGGCTGCGCCGGCCGAGGGCGGCGACGCACAGCGCAAGTCCGGGCGCGGCGGCAAGGGTTCGCGCCGTCTGGAAGTGACGCCTTACATAGAGATCGACCAGATCGTCGATGCGCAGCTTTCGCCGGGCAATGACGTGCTGACTTATACCCAGCTTGCGGCGGGCGTGGACGCGGGGATTTCCGGGCGCAACAATGCGGTGTCCGCCTCGGTGCGCTATGAGCGCTATATCGGCTGGGGCAAGAAGGCGCGCAGCGGCGATGCGATCAGCGGGTTGGTGCGCGGCTATGCCACGATCACGCCGGGCCTGACGTTCGAGGCGGGTGCGCTTGCCACCCAGGCCCGCGTCGAGAACGGTGGCTCGGCCCTGTCGGGCGGGCTGCTGGACGACGATACCCGCACCAATATCTATTCGGTCTACGGCGGCCCCTCGTTCAAGACCCGCGCGGGGGACATCGATCTTTCCGCCAACTACCGCGCCGGTTTCACCAAGGTCGAGCAGCCCGATGCCTATGTCGCCGTGCCCGGCGGCGCCGCGGCGGACCTGTTCGACAAGAGCGTGACCCAGATGGCCGACGTCCAGGCCGGGGTCGCACCGCATGTGGTCGCCCCGGTGGGCCTCGGGGTTGCGGGCAGCTTCTATCAGGAGGACGTCTCCAACCTCGACCAGCGCGTGCGCGACATGCAGGCGCGCGCCCTGGTGACGGTTCCTGTCAGCCGCACCGTGCAGGTCGTGGGCGCCATCGGCTACGAGGATGTCGAAGTCTCCAGCCGCGATGCCCTGCGCGATGCAGACGGCAATCCGGTGGTCGGCCGCGACGGACGCTACGTTACCGACAAGGGCGCGCCGCGCGAACTGTCCTACGATGTCAGCGGGTTGCTCTGGGACGTCGCCGTCATGTGGCGCCCCAGCCGCCGCACGTCACTGTCCGCCCATATCGGTCGCCGCTACGGCTCGACCAGCTTCGGCGGCACGCTGGCTTACGCCCCTGACGATCGCAGCCAGTTGAGCGTCGGCGTCTATGACAGCATCAGCGGTTTCGGCGGACAGCTGAACCGTGCGCTCGACCAGTTGCCGAACGACTTCGTGGCCGTGCGGGACCCCGTGACCGGCGAATTGCGCGGCTGCGTGATCTCGCTCGACGGCAACAACTGCCTGTCGGGCGCGCTCGGCTCGGTGCGCTCGGCGGTCTATCGCGGACGCGGCATCGCCGCGAGCTATTCGCGCGAGATCGGCCACCTGAATGCCGGGATCGGCGCCGGCTACGACCGGCGCGATTTCATCGCCGGGCGCAACACCGTGCTGGCCGCCGCCGATGGCGTGGTCGATGAGAACTGGTGGATCGCCGCCTATCTCAGCGGCGAGCTTGGCCGTGATGCGGGCTGGTCGGCCAATGTCTACGCCAACTGGCTGAGCAGCAGCGATGCCCTGACCGGCAACGTTTCGGGCTATGGCGCCACGCTTGGCTACTACCGCATGTTGGCCCGCCGCCTGCGTGCGAGCGTAGCCCTCGGCATCGACGGGACGACCCGTGACGATCCGCTTTACGACGACTACTGGACTGCGTCCGCCCTGGCGGGCTTGCGCTACAGCTTCTGATTGCGAAGGAGAGCAGGGATGTTCGACCAATTCTACGGGTTCGAGGGCCGGCCTTTCCAGCTGACGCCCGATCCGACGTTCTATTTCGAGAGCGCGACGCACCGCAAGGCGCTGTCCTATCTCGGCTACGGACTGGCGCAGGGCGAGGGTTTCGTGGTCATCACCGGCGAAGTCGGCGCGGGCAAGTCCACGCTCGTCTCGCACCTGATGGCCTCGATCGACCCGGCGCGGCTTACCGCCGCCTGCATCGTCACCAGCGCGCTGGACGGCGAGGCGATCGTCCATGTCGTGGCGCAGGCCTTCGGGCTGCCGGTGGCCGGGCATGACAAGGCCTCGGCGCTCGGCGCGATCGAGGGCTTCCTCCATGCCGAGGCCCGCGCGGGCCGCCGCTGCCTGCTGATCGTGGACGAGGCGCAGAACCTGGCGATCGACGCGGTCGAGGAACTGCGCATGCTGTCGAACTTCCAGCTCGGCTCGCACCCGCTGCTCCAGACCCTGCTGCTGGGCCAGCCGGAATTCCGCGCGACCCTGCTGGAGAGCCCGCTGCTCGAACAGCTTCGCCAGCGCGTGATCGCCACCCATCACCTGACGGCGATGGAGCCGCGCGAGGTGCAGGCCTATGTCGAGCACCGGCTGAACTGCGTGGGCTGGAAGGGCAATCCCGGCTTCGACCAGCGCGTCTTCGCCGAAGTGCATGAAGCGACCGGCGGCATTCCGCGCCGGATCAACCAGATCGTCAACCGCCTGCTGCTGCTCGGCGCGGTGGAGCAGCGCTCGCTGATCGATCTCGACATGCTGCACGAAGTGCTGGGCGAACTGGACGAGGACGGTACCCGCACCCTGGTCTGCCCGAGCGAGCCGGTTGCCGAGGTCGCGATGGCTGCCCCGAGCGGGCAGGCACCAGCGCGCCCTGTCGATGCGCTCCCCGTCGATTCCCTTGATGCCAAGGCGGCCATGGCCCTGATCGAGGCGGCGCTGGCGGATCGCGATTCGCAGATCGACGAGCTGCAGCACGCCGTTCTCGAACTGGCGGCCAATGTCGAGCGGCAGAAGGACACCGTCGCTGCGAGTGAGGATCCGCGCGTGGCGGCCCTGCTGGACCAGCTGGCCCAGTCCGCGACCCGCACCGCGCAGCTTGAGGCCCGTCTTGAAGAGCAGGAACGCACCTTGCGCCACACCCTGACGATGCTGATCGAATGGTTCGAAGGCGGGCAGGGGCAGCGTCAGGCAGCCTGACGCGCATCCTGCAGTCGGCCTGCAAGGAGGGACGGCCATGAACGATACCCGGCTCATCAACGGCCTTTCGGTCGATGTCGAGGACTGGTTCCAGGTCGGCGCCTTCGAAACGGTGATCGACCGGGCGGACTGGCCTGCCATTCGCACGCGGGTGGAGCGTAATTGCGACGATATCCTGGCGCTGTTCGATGCCGCCGGGGTCAAGGGCACGTTCTTCACGCTCGGCTGGGTCGCCGTGCGCCATCCCCGGCTGCTGCGCCGCATTGCCGAGGCAGGGCACGAAATGGCCAGCCACGGCTGGGACCACGAGCGCGTGTTCCGCATGGATGCGCCCACTTTCGCCCGCGACCTCGACATGAGCCGCAAGGCGATCGAGGATGCCGCCGGAGTGCAGGTGAGCGGCTACCGCGCGCCCAGCTTCTCCATCGACGCGCGTACGCCCTGGGCTTTCGATGTGCTGGCCGAGCAGGGCTATGCCTATAGTTCCAGCGTCGCGCCGATCGCGCACGACCACTACGGCTGGCGCGAGGCGCCGCGTTTTGCGTTCAATCCCTTGCCGGACAGTCCGCTGGTGGAAATCCCGGTGACGACTGCAAGGTTCGCCGGTCGGCGTCTGGCGGCGGGCGGGGGCGGCTTCTTCCGGGTGCTGCCTTACGGATTCTCGCGCTGGGCGATCCGGCAGGTAAACGCCGAGGGACGCCCGGCGGTATTCTATTTCCACCCCTGGGAGATCGATCCCGACCAGCCGCGCGTTGCCGATGCGCCGCTGCGCTCGCGTCTGCGCCATTACACCAATCTCGGCGTGATGGCGGGCAAGCTGCGTCAGTTGATCGGCGATTTCCGCTGGGGACGGATGGACGAACTCGCTGCGGGCGAGGCCGCGCGCGCCGTTCCGCTCGCGCAAGCCCTGGCGGCATGAACGCGCCTTTCGCTCTTGCCGGGGGCGCGGTGCGGCTGGTCGATCTTGCCGACGCGGGCGAAGTGGCGCGGCTGGAGCAGTTCGCGGCGCGCCACGCACAGGCGACGCCGTTTCATCGCCCGGCCTGGTTCGTCTCGGTGGCGAAGGCCACCGGCAATCGCGCTCTGGCGCTGATCGAGGAACGGCAGGGAGAGATCCTGGCTTTCCTGCCGCTCGATGCCATTCATTCGCCGGTCTTCGGCCGCTTGCTCGCCTCGTCCGGTTTTGCGGTCGGCGGCGGGCTGCTGACGGAAGAGGGCGCCGATTGCGACGCGCTCTTCGCGGCGCTGGAGGAGCTGGCGCTGCGTCAGTCCTGCCCCTCCATCGAGCTGCGCGGCGGCGTTCTGCCCGGCGAGCGGGCAGGCTGGGCGCTGCGCAGCGAAAGCCATTGCAACTTCGCGCGCCCGCTGGCGGCCGACGACGAGGCGCAGCTGGCTCAGATTCCCCGCAAGCAGCGCGCCGAAGTGCGCAAGGCCCTGGCCAACGATCTCGAAGTGGAGATCGGCACAGCCGAACGCGACCGCGCCGCGCACTATGCCGTCTTCGCGGAAAGCTACCGCAATCTCGGCACCCCGGTGTTTCCGCGCGGCCTGCTCGACGCCGTGCTCGATGCTTTCGGCGGGGATGCCGATGTGCTGACCGTGCGCCATCGGGGCCGGCCGGTCGCCAGCGTCATCACGCTCTATCACCGGCTTGCGGCCATGCCTTACTGGGGCGGCGGCACCAAGGAAGCGCGCGCGCTTCGCGCCAATGACCGGATGTACTACGAACTCATGCTCCATGCGCGGCGGCGCGGGTGCGCGGTGTTCGACTTCGGCCGCTCCAAGACCGGCAGCGGGGCCTATCATTTCAAGCGCAACTGGGGCTTCGAGCCTGAACCGCTGACTTACGCGGCCTGGACCGCGCCCGGTGCCGCAAAGCGCGAGGCCGATCCGGCCAGCGCGAAGCTCTCTCTCCAGATCAGCCTCTGGCAGCGCCTGCCGCTTGCCGTGGCGAACCGGCTTGGCCCGCTGATCGCGCGCGGCATCGGCTGATGGGCGATATCCTGTTCCTGGCGCACCGCATTCCCTTCCCGCCGGACCGGGGGGACAAGATCCGCTCGCACCATGTGCTGAAGGCGCTGGCCGCACTCGCGCCGGTCCACCTTGGATGCTTCGCGGACGACGCCGGGGACCAGGCCTGCGAAGACGAAATGGCGGCGCTGGCGAAAAGCCACTTGCTGCTGGCGCGGGGCAAGTCCCTGCCGCGTGCGGGGATCGAGGCGCTGTTTACCGGGCGTCCGCTCAGTCTCGCGGCCTTTCACGATCCGCGCATGGCGGTCTGGGTCGAGAGCGTCCTCCAGAATCACCCCGTCGAGACGATCTTCGTTTTCTCGGGCCAGATGGCGCAATATGTGCCGCCGAGTTTCAGGGGGCGGGTACTCGTCGATCTCGTCGATGTCGATTCGGCCAAGTTCGAGGCTTACGGCGCCGCGGGCCGGGGCTTCCGAAGCTGGATGGAGCGCCGCGAAGGGCGGCTCCTGCGCGCCGAGGAAGCGCGGATCGCGCGGCGGGCCGACCGGACCCTGCTGGTGAGCAAGGCCGAGGCGGCGCTTTTTGCAGAACGTCTGGACGATCCGGCCTGCAGGGTCTCGGCCATGGGCAACGGTATCGACAGCATCCTGTTCGATCCTGCCGCTGTGACGGCAGAACCGCGCATGGCGGGCGGTGAAGGCCCGCGCCTCGTCTTCACCGGCCAGATGGACTATGCGCCCAACATCGCGGCGGTGGAGCGGGCGATCGATCGCATTCTGCCGCTGATCCGTGCAGGCTGTCCCGGTGCATCCCTGCATGTCGTCGGGCGCAATCCGCCGCCCGCGCTGCTGGCGCGCCATGGCCGCGACGGCGTGCATGTCTGGGGCAGGGTAGACGATATCCGGCCCTGGCTGGCGGCGGCCGATCTCGCGCTGGTGCCGCTGGAAATCGCGCGCGGCGTGCAGAACAAGGTGCTGGAAGCCATGGCCATGGGCCTGCCGGTGGTGCTCTCGCCGGGGGCGGCCACGGGTATCGAAGCCGTGGACGGCCGCGATTTCCAGATTGCCGAAAGCGACGCGGCCCTGGCCGAAGCGGCGATCGCCCTGTCTCGTGACACGGTACGGGCCGCGACGATGGGGCAGGCGGCGCGCCGATGGATAGCCCGGCATGCCGGCTGGGAAGCGGCTCTGGCGGAACTGCCGCGCTTCCTGGGCATGACGCGGGAGAGTGCCACCGATGCCGCCTGAGACCGCCGCCATGCCGTCGCACCAATATTGGCAGGACGTGCCGCTGCACTGGCGACCCGCTCTGCTCCGCTGGCTCACGGTGGCGGCCCTGCTGGTCGCGGCGTTCTTTGGCGACTGGACCGCGATGGCCCGGCAGTGGTGGGACATTTCCACCTACAACCACATCGTGCTGGTGCCGCCGATCCTCGTCTGGCTGGTCTGGCAGAGACGCCGCGAACTCGCGCGGCTGGAGCCGCTGTGCTGGTGGCCGGGCTTCGTCCTCATGGCGGGCGCGGCGTTCCTCTGGCTGCTGGGCGCATTGTCCGGCCTCGACCTCGCGCGCCAGGCAGGCGCCGTGGCCATGCTGGGGGCGAGCGTACCGCTCCTGCTCGGCCCGCGCGTGACGGCAGGCCTGTTCTTTCCGCTCTGCTACATGGCCTTCCTGGTGCCGGTGGGAGAGGAACTCGTCGAACTTCTCCAGACCGTCACGGCGAAGATCACGGTGGCCCTCACGCATCTCAGCGGGATTCCCGCCACCGTGGACGGGGTGTTCATCGATACCCCCGCCGGTCTCTTCGAGGTGGCGGAAGCCTGCTCGGGCGTGAAGTTCCTGATCGCCATGGTCGCGTTCGGCACGCTTGCGGCCAATGTCTGCTTCGTCGGCAGAGGCCGCCGCGCGGCGATGATGGCGGCCTGCGTGCTGGTGCCGATCCTCGCCAACGGCGTGCGGGCCTGGGGCACGATCTATGCCGCGCAGATCGTGGGCGTGGAAAAGGCGGCAGGGTTCGATCACATCGTCTACGGCTGGGTCTTCTTCGCGGTGGTGCTGGCGCTCGTTATCGCGGGGGCCTGGCGCTATTTCGACCGCCCGCTCGATGCACCGATGATCGATGCGGAGCGGCTCGCGGGTTCGCCGCTGCTTGGCCGCCTCGAAAGGGCCAGAGCGGCGCCGTTGTTCATGCTCGCCGCGCTGGGGCTGATGCTGGTCACGGCCAGGGGCTGGGCGCATCTGGGCGATACTCTGGCAGCGCCGCTGCCCGAGCGGATCGACCTGCCTGCCGTTCCCGGCTGGAAGCGCGCGGACTACACGCCGGCGATCTGGTGGGAACCGCGCGCGGAAGGGGCCGACCATCGGCTGCTCGGCCGCTATGCGGACGATGACGGACACCATGTCGATGTCTTCGTCGCGCTCTATGCCGGGCAGGGCGAGGGCCGCGAGGCGGGCGGTTTCGGGCAGGGCGCCCTGACGCCCGGCACGGCCTGGTCGTGGCAGGCGCCGGGCCCCGAGATCGCCGGTGGGCGCAGCGAAAGGCTGCTGGGGAATGGCCGGGTCGAGCGGCTTGCGGTGACGTGGTATCGTACCGGCGATGTGCTCACCGGCAGCAACAGCCGCCTCAAGCTCTCGGTGATCGGCGGCAACCTGCTGCTCGATGCACGGCCGACGGCCATGCTGATCCTGTCCTCCGAAGACCGCGCTGCTGTCGATTCGATCGCGCGTTTCCTGGCCGCGACCGGGCCGATCGGCGGGTGGATGGACCGCGTGACCGGGCTCCGCTAGGCCAGAACGCTATGTGCGGAATCGCCGGTATCTACCATCTCGAAACCCCCAAGCCGGTGGACCCGGCACGGGTGGAGGCCATGTGCGACGCGATCGCGCATCGCGGGCCTGACGGCAGCGGCGTCTGGACCGCGCCGGGGGTCGGCCTGGGCCATCGGCGGCTTTCGATCATCGACCTTGCCGGTTCGCCGCAGCCCATGCTCTCGCCGGACGGCCGGGCCATGCTGGTCTTCAACGGCGAGATCTACAATTACCGGGAGCTGCGGCAGGAGCTGCGCGCGGGCGGCGCGGAATTTCGCACCGACGGCGACAGCGAGGTCATTCTCGCCGCCTGGCAGCGCTGGGGGCCGGACTGCGTCTCTCGCCTGCACGGCATGTTCGCTTTCGCGATCTACGATCTCGAAGCGCGCACGCTGTTCCTGGCGCGAGACCGGCTGGGCGTGAAGCCGTTGTTCATGGCCCCGCTCAGCGACGGCAGCCTGGCCTTCGGTTCCGAACTCAAGGCGCTGCTGGCTCATCCGCTGCTGCGCCGCGAACTCGATCCGCTGGCGGTGGAGGACTATCTCGCCTGGGGCTACGTGCCCGATACGCGCGCGATCCTGAAGGGCGTAACCAAGCTGCCCGCGGGTCATTCGCTGCTGCTGCGCCACGGCGCGCCGCTACCCCGCCCGGTGCAGTGGTGGGACGTTTCCTTCGCAGAGCGCCGCAAGGGCAAAGTCGCTGATCTCGAAGCGGAGCTGCACCACCTGCTGCGGCAGGCGGTAACCTCCCGCATGGCGGCGGACGTGCCTCTGGGGGCGTTCCTGTCGGGCGGGGTGGACAGCTCCAGCGTCGTCGCGCTCATGGCCGAGGCGAGCACGCAGCCGGTGAAGACCTGCTCGATCGGCTTCGATGTCGCCGCATTGGACGAGAGCGACTATGCCGCGCAGATCGCCCGGCGCTTCGGCACGGATCACCGCGCCCGGCAGGTCTCGCCCGACGATTTCGCCGCTATCGACGGCCTCGCCGCAATGTTCGACGAGCCTTTCGCCGATGCCTCCGCCCTGCCGACCTGGCGGGTCTGCCAGTTGGCCCGCGAATCGGTGACGGTGGCACTCTCCGGCGACGGCGCGGACGAGGCTTTCGCAGGCTATCGTCGCCATCTGTTCCAGCGAAGCGAGGACCGCGTGCGCGGACTGATCCCGCAGGCGATTCGCGGGCCGTTGTTCGGCACTCTCGGCGGGCTCTACCCCAAGGCGGACTGGGCGCCCCGGCCGCTACGCGCCAAGTCGACGCTGCTCTCGCTCGCCGCCGACAGCGCGCAAGGCTATGCCCGCGCCATCGGTTTCACCCCGCCGGAGCTGCGTGACACGCTCTATTCCGAGGATTTCCGACGTCTGCGGGGCGACTATCGCGCCGAGCATGCCCTGCTGGAGCTCATGCGCCAGGCACCTGCCCGTTCGGGGCTCGACCGCGCGCAATATGCCGATCTCAAGCACTGGCTGCCGGGCGATATCCTGACCAAGGTGGACCGCGCCAGCATGGCGGTAAGCCTGGAGGCGCGCGAACCCTTGCTCGATCACCGCCTCATCGAGTTTGCAGCCAGCCTGCCCGAAAGCCTGCGCGTGCGGGGCGGGCAGGGCAAGTGGCTGATGAAGCGGACCATGCGGCGCTCTCTGCCCGACGAGATTCTCTATCGTCCGAAGCAGGGCTTCGTCACCCCGATCGCGCAGTGGTTTCGGGGGCCGCTGGCACAATCGGCGCGAGAGATCGCATCCGGCGCCGCCCTGGCGCGAACCGGCTGGCTGGACACCGCCCGCCTGGCAAAACTGGTCGAGGACCATATCTCCGCGCGAAGCGACCATTCGCGCCTCCTGTGGCAGCTTCTCATGCTCGATCGTTCGCTAACCCATTTGGAGATCGCCTGATTTTGCCCCTTTCCCCATAGGGCAACTGGGTTACTCACGGTTCGCGAAATTTATCCTCAATGCAGGTTAACCTAACTTCTTCTTAGGACCTTTGCTCTAACCACGGCAGCGACAACGTCATCGCAGGGCGTGCATGAAGAGAACAGGTCGTCAGTACACGTTTGAAATGCGGACGCTTTCCGATGCGGAAAGCCGTGTCTTGCGAGTGGGCGTAGAGGGGAAAGATTTGCGAGGCCATGATGTCTGACCTCGGCGCAAGGGCCGCGAAGGTGTGGAAGAGCGCCAGGTTTCGGATCGTCTTCTGGGCGGCGCTGACCGGCGTCCTGCTCGGCGTGACGGGCGCCGCGCTGCCGCTGGAGGACGTTCTGGTGAACGGCCGCACCTGGCTGCGGATGCACCCCTCGAACGGCGAGATCGTGATGGTTCTCCAGGACGGCAAGACCCTGGAGGAACTGGAGGTTCTGGACGTGACGCGCGCGGATGACGCGCTCGTGATCCGCAACCTGCAGGGTGCAGGCGTCAAGCGCGTCTTCATCGATCGCTTTCTGAACGACCACGAGAAGGATCAGGGACGCGCTCAGTTCCTGGAAGCGCTCAAGGCGTTTCCGAACCGCGTGTTCCTGGGTGCGATGCCCGCCAAGGACGGGCCGCGGGGCAATTATGCCGCCGCGATGCCTTCGCGCGCATTCCTCGAAAATGCCCAGCCCGTGTCGCTTCTGGCGCTGGAGCATCCGTTCAATCTGAGCACGAGCTTCCCCTTCGCTTCCAATAGCCGAATCGGCGTCATTCCGAGCATGGCTGCGAAGATTGCAGGGGTTTCCCGATCCACCGAGCGTGTCTTCCGGCCGGACTATGCCATCGATTACACGACCTTCCCGACCGTAAGCTACGTCGATGTACTCAAGGGGCGTTTCGATCCGGCAACCATTCGCGGCAAGGACGTCATCATCGCCCCCAGCGCGGAAGTCTATCACGACCTCCATACCCTGCCCGCGCAGGGCTATGCCCCGGGTGCGTTCTTCCATGCCATTGCGGCGGAAACGCTGAAGGAAGGCGTTCCGATTGAGCTGGGTTGGCTTCCGGCATTCCTGGTGGTGCTGGGCGTGATCCTGACGGGGCTTGGCCGGGGCCGGGTGCTCGACGTCTATCGCTTCTCGGGCCTGGTCGCCGTGCTTATCGTCGCCCCTCTGGCGCTCGACCATTTCCGCATGCAGGTGGACATCGTTCCCGCGATCGCCATGGCCGCCGTCGCCGTGTTCCGCATGCGCAATCTCGACCGGGTGGAAGTTGCAGGCGAAACCAATTCGGGGTCCGGCCTGCCGAGCGTGCAGGTGCTGCGCAAGTACGATGCCGTTTCGAGCCGCATTCTCGTCGCGCTCCAGATCCGCAACTACGGCGCGATCATCGGCAGCTTCGCCGAGCATGTCGAAGGGCAGGTCGCCAACGAGATCGTCCGCCGCATCCGCATCAGCGACAGCGAAGTCACGGTCTATCACGAGGGCGGCATGTTCATGTGGCTCTCGACGATCCGCAGCACTTTCGACTTGTTCGAGAATCTCGAAGGCCTGCACCGGATCGTCCAGAACGGCATCCAGGTCGGCGGTCTCGACATCGATCTCTCGTTCAACTGCGGCATCGATTCGGAGTTCGACCGGCCGGTATCGAGCCGTGTGGCCAGCGCCATGCAGTCGGCCGAAGAGGCCGTGCGCAACGACGAACTCGTCTACAAGTTCGACAGCCGCAAGCATGAGGCGCAGTGGGAGATCTCGCTGCTCACCCAGCTCGATCGCGCCATCGACAACGGCGAAGTCTGGGTCGCCTACCAGCCCAAGCTCGACGTCGGCAGCAACCGCGTCACCGGAGCCGAGGCGCTGGTGCGTTGGACCCACCCCGAGCGCGGACCGATCAGCCCGGACAAGTTCATCCGTATCGCCGAGGAATTCCACCGGATCGAGCGGATCACCCGCTTCGTCATCGACGACGCCGTGCGCTCCGCTGTGGAACTGCGCCGCCACGGTTTCGACATGACCATGTCGGTCAATATTTCCGCCCAGCTTCTGCGCAATCCGGGCCTGCCCGGCATGATCGCGGAGATCCTGGCGACTTACGGTTTGCCCGCCGACCGGCTGATCCTGGAAATTACCGAAACCGACCGGCTCGACCGCAGTTCGCGGACGTTCCAGATGCTGCAGAAGCTCGTCCAGTCGGGCATTCATCTGTCCATCGACGACTTCGGCACGGGCAACGCGACGATCGACTACTTGCGCTATCTGCCCGCCACGGAAGTGAAGATCGACAAGGTCTTCATCCAGGCGATGGAAGGCAACAAGGAAGATCTCCTGCTGGTCCAGTCGATAATCGAGATGGCGCATTCCCAGGATCGCACCGTCGTTGCCGAAGGCGTCGAGACCCAGGCGGCGCTGGAAATCCTGCGCGCCATGCAGTGCGATGCCATCCAGGGATACTACGTCAGCCGCCCAGTCCCATTCCGGGATCTCCTGACGCAGATCGTGGGAAGGGAGTCCCGGCAAACTGGTTAAAAAAGTCTTGATGACTTTTTAACTCATTGTTATCCATGTCCTCAGCCGCAAAATAGCGGCGGTTCACATGGGGTAATGTTATGTACAGCTGGAACTGGGGCAGCTACGGCCGCTAATAACCAATTGAGAGCGGCACTTCGAAAGAAGTGCCGCTCTTTCACTTTGAAAACCGCAGAAAACAGCCATTTTTCTTCACAGACTAGACCAGCAATCAGGCACAGCCGCCATCGCAGCGCCCTTTCCGATCATGGAATGGGGCGTTTTTTATTGCTTGTTGAGCGTGAGAATCGGGCGTGATTCGGCTGCCGCGAGAGCAAGGCTTTGCCCGCCGCGTTAACGTTTGATTCGCAAACTGTTAACGATTTCAGTCTTCGCCGTGGCCCATGGCGAGGTAATCGGCGCTCTGCATCTCGTTGAGACGACTTACCGTGCGCTCGAATTCGAAGCGGCCATCACCGGCCTCGTAAAGATCCTCGGGCAGGGCATCCGCGGCTGCGATCAGCTTGACCTTGTGCTCGTAAAGCGCGTCGATCAGCGTCACGAAGCGCGCCGCCTCGTTGCGCCGATCGGGGCCCATCTTCGGAATGCCGACCAGGATCACGGTGTGATAGGCGCGGGCGATCGCCAGATAGTCGGCGGCGCCGCGTGCTTCGCCGCAGAGGCGCTTGAAACTGAACACACCCACGCCCTTGAGGCTCTTGGGAACGTGCAGCATGCGCCCGCCGCCGACGTCGATATCGGCGGAGGGAACGTGGTCGCTGTCTTCCGGCGGATAATCGGTCAGCCGGTAGAAAGCCTCGCGCGCCTGCTCGGTCGCTTCCTCGCCGAGCGGGCAATGCCATGTGGCCATGCCGCCGAGGCGATGGAGACGGTAGTCGGTCGGACCGTTCAGGGTCAGCACGTCCAGTTCCTTCTCGATCAGGTCGATGAAGGGCAGGAAGTGTTCGCGGTTGAGGCCGTTCTTGTAGAGGTCCTTGGGCGCCCGGTTCGAGGTGGTGACGATCGTCACGCCCTCATCGAGGATCAGGTGCGTGAACAGCCGGCTCATGATCATGGCATCGGCGGAATTGTTCACCACCATCTCGTCGAAGGCTAGAACGCGCACGTTGCGGGCGATCGTGGCAGCGACGGGCGGGATCGGATCACCGCTTTCCTTGCGGCGCTCCTCGCGCAGCAGGGCATGGACTTCCAGCATGAAGGCATGGAAGTGGATGCGACGCTTCTCCTCGATGTCGAGGGTCTGATGGAACAGGTCCATCAGCATCGACTTGCCGCGCCCGACGCCGCCCCACATGTAGAGGCCGCGCGGGGAGGGGGCCTTCTTGCCGAGCAGCTTGCCGAACAGGCCGGTCGCGGTGCGCGCCTTGTAGATCTCGCGCTGGAGCTGATTGAGCCGCTCTGCCGCCGCCGCCTGCTCGGGGTCGGAGCGCAGTTCGCCGGTCGCGACCAGCGTTTCGTAGCGGTCGAGCATCGCGGTCATCGGGCGCTCGGCTTGCGCAGGGTGCCGAGGAAGCTCGACACCAGGTTGTCGTCCTGTTCGACCGTGCCGCGCAGGAATACCATGCGGCCTGTCTCGCGCATGACTTCGCAGACGACGTCAAGCGGCTTGCCGATCAGGCCCGCGCCGATGAACTGGTTATGGAGATCGAGCGTGACCGCGCCGTAGATTTCGGAGCCGAGAACGCTGAATGTAGTGGCGAACATGGCAACGTCGATGAAGGCCAGCGTGACGCCGCCGTGGACATTGCCATGCAAATTGCTGTGCCGCCTTTCGACGTCCAGCAACCGGACGCGCGCCGATCGTTCGCCTTCGCACCTCAGGATCATCCGGCCCAGGCCAACGGCGTTGAAGCGGGTGTCGTCCTCCAGATCCCAATCGAGCCAGCCGGGATGATCCGGGGCCGGCTCGCAGCGAAAGCCGATATGGGAGGTTATGTCGGACGACACGGGTTGGACGCTTGCCGCAGGCCGGGACCGCAGGCTCAGACCTGGCGCTCGGCCTGCATTTTCTTGATTTCCGCGATGGCACGTGCCGGGGACAGGCCCTTGGGGCAGACGTTCGCGCAGTTCATGATGGTGTGGCAGCGATAGAGGCGGAAGGGATCTTCCAGCTCGTCAAGGCGCTCGCCGGTCATCTCGTCGCGGCTGTCGGCCAGCCAGCGATAGGCCTGAAGCAGGATTGCCGGGCCGAGGAACTTGTCGGAATTCCACCAGTAACTGGGGCACGAAGTCGAGCAGCAGGCGCAGAGAATGCACTCGTAGAGGCCGTCCAGCTTTTCGCGCTGTTCGGGGCTCTGCAGACGCTCCTTGCCCGAGGGCGTGGTCGAAACCGTTTGCAGCCAGGGGCGGATCGAGGCGTACTGCGCGTAGAAGTGCGTGAAATCGGGGACGAGGTCCTTGATTACTTCCATGTGCGGCAGCGGGGTGATGCGGATGTCGCCCTTGAGGTCCTCGATGGCCGTGGTGCAGGCCAGGCCGTTCGAACCGTTCATGTTCATCGCGCAGGAACCGCAGATGCCTTCGCGGCAGGAGCGGCGGAAGGTCAGCGTCGAGTCCATCTCGTTCTTGATCTTGATGATCGCGTCGAGAACCATCGGGCCGCAATTGTCGAGATCGATCTCGAACGTGTCGTAACGCGGGTTTTCGCCCGAATCCGGGTCGTAGCGGTAGACGGTGAACTTCTTGACGCGGGTCGCGCCCTCGGCCTTGTGGACCTTGCCCTGCTTCTTGATCTTGCTGTTGGCCGGGAGGGTGAAGCTAGCCATGAAGAAATCCCCGTGATCTTGCACTGCGGCACGAACCGCGACTGAATGTCCCCTTAGCGATTCAGCGGCGCGGGGCAAGGGCCAGAGTGCGGCGGATAGCGGTTTCGTGGCCTCAGGGTGTTGCAAATCGGTGCCGCGGGATTGCGAAGGACGAACGATTCGCGGGCAAACCAGCGCCAATCGGGGTTGAAAAGGTGCCTGCCGGGTGAAGTGGCCGTGTGAGCACGGCGGAAAACCAGAAGCCCCCGCACGCAGGCGTGCGGGGGCTTCGAAGTAGCCGGGAAAGGAGAGGGCGCGGGCGCCGCTCCCCTGTTCGCGATCAGTTGCCGAAGGTGCGCTGCCACCAGCCACGACGCGGCGTGGAGTCGTCAGCCGATTCGCCCTGCTCTTCGGCAGGCACTTCCGCAGCAGGCTGCTCGGGTGCTGCGGGAGCGGGCGCTTCGGCTACGGCCTCTGCGGTGTCGGCCTTCTTGCGGCGGGTGCGCTTGGGTTTGGCAGGAGCTTCCTCCGCAGCCGGTGCTTCGGCCACGGCCTCTGCGGTATCGGCCTTCTTGCGGCGGGTGCGCTTGGCCTTGGCCGGAGCTTCCTCCGCAGCCGGGGCTTCGGCAGGCGCTTCGGCCACGGCCTCCGCGGTGTCTGCCTTCTTGCGGCGGGTGCGCTTGGGCTTTGCCGGAGCTTCTTCCGCTGCCGGGGCCTCGACCGGTGCTTCGGGAGCAGGTGCTTCCGGTGCAGGCGCGGTTTCGGCGGCGACGTCAGTCTTCTTGCGACGGGTGCGCTTGGGCTTTGCCGGCGCTTCCTCCACTACCGGAGCTTCGACGACGGGCTCTGCGGCAACCACTACTTCGGCCACGACTGCCACCGGTTCTTCGGTTTCGGTCACGTCGCCCTCGGCAGCTTCCTCACCGTTTTCGCCGTTCTCACCGTTTTCGCCATTGCGACGTCCACGCCGACGACGGCCACCACGGCGGCGACGCTTGCGCGGCGCATCCGAATCGTCGCCTTCGGCGGCAGGACCAAAGTCCTCATCGCTACCGGTGTCGCCTTCGTCGGAATCACCGGCTTCTTCGCCAGTTTCCTCGGCTTCGAACGGCTCGCCTGCATCGCCGTTTTCGGCGGCGTTGTCGTCGCGGCGGTCACGGCCACGGCCACGGCGGCGCTTGCGGCGCTTGCGGCGCGAGCCGCCTTCGCCATCCTCGTCACCGGCGTCGCCGCGTCCGCGCGATTCCTCGCGCTCTTCTTCCTCGAAGTCGTCCTCATCGTCGATGAAGTCGTCCTCGACGTCTTCGGCGATCGGGTCGAAGCGCGGAACGAATTCGTTGCGCGGACCGGAGGAGACGACGCGCATCTTCGCGCCTTCGTTCTCGCCCTCGGGGATCACTTCGACGTTGACGCCGTAACGCTCCTCGATGTCGGCAAGGTCGGCGCGCTTGGCGTTGAGCAGGTAGATCGCCGCTTCGGTCGAGGCGAAGAGCGAAACCACGATGCCCTTGCCCTTGGCCGCTTCGTCCTCGATCAGGCGCAGCGCCGAGAGACCCGCCGAGCTGGCGGTGCGGACCAGGCCGGTGCCGTCGCAGTGCGGGCACGAACGCGTGGTCGCTTCCAGAACGCCGGTGCGCAGGCGCTGGCGGCTCATTTCCATCAGGCCGAAGCTGGAAATGCGGCCCACCTGGATACGCGCGCGGTCGTTCTTGAGCGCTTCCTTCATCGCCTTCTCGACCTTGCGGACGTTGGAGCCGTACTCCATGTCGATGAAGTCGATGACGACGAGGCCCGCCATGTCGCGCAGGCGAAGCTGGCGGGCGATTTCCTGCGCAGCTTCGAGGTTGGTGGCGACGGCGGTCTGCTCGATGCCGTGCTCCTTGGTGGCGCGGCCCGAGTTGATGTCGATCGAGACGAGCGCCTCGGTCGGGTTGATGACGATATAGCCGCCCGAACGCAGCTGCACGACGGGGTCGTACATCGCGGTCAGCTGATCCTCGGCACCGAAGCGCTGGAACAGCGGCACGGGGTCGGAATAGGGCTTAACCTTGCGCGCGTGGCTGGGCATCAGGAGCTTCATGAAGTCCTTGGCCGCGCGGTAGCCTTCCTCACCTTCGACGACGACTTCCTCGATGTCGCGGTTGTAGATGTCGCGGATGGCGCGCTTGATCAGGTCGCTGTCCGAATGGATCAGCGCCGGAGCGGCCGAGCGCATCGTCTGTTCGCGCAGTTCGTCCCAGAGGCGGGCGAGGTAGTCGAAGTCGCGCTTGATCTCGGTCTTGGTACGCTGGAGCCCGGCGGTGCGCACGATGCAGCCCATCGAACGCGGCAGGTCCATTTCGGCGATGATCGACTTCAGGCGCTTGCGGTCCGAAGCCGAGCTGATCTTGCGGCTGATGCCGCCGCCGTGGCTCGAATTCGGCATGAGCACGCAGTAACGGCCCGCGAGGCTGAGATAAGTGGTGAGGGCCGCGCCCTTGTTGCCGCGCTCTTCCTTGACGACCTGCACCAGCAGCACCTGGCGGCGGTGGATCACGTCCTGGATCTTGTAGCGGCGGCGCAGCGCCATGCGCTTGGCGCGCAGCTCGTCGGCTTCCTTCGAGCGACCGCCGCTGCGGCCACCCTGGCGGCGTCCACGACCACGACGGCCGCGGCCACCGTTCTCTTCCTCGGACGCTTCTTCCTCGGCGGTTTCGAAGCCGTTCTCGACGGCGCCGTCCTCGATCGTGGCGACCTGGTCCTTTTCGGAGGTGTCGACTTCGGTCAGGCCGCCGTCCGAATAGCCTTCGCCATCGTAGCCTTCGCCGCCTTCCTCGTCCTCGTCATCGCCTTCCGAAGCGCGCAGGGCGGCTTCTTCCTCGGCATGGGCGGCTTCTTCCGCCAGCAGGGCCTCGCGGTCCTCCTTGGGGATCTGGTAATAGTCGGGGTGGATTTCGCTGAAGGCCAGGAAACCGTGGCGATTGCCACCGAAATCGACGAACGCCGCCTGGAGCGAAGGCTCCACGCGGGTGACTTTCGCCAGGTAGATGTTGCCCTTTATCTGCTTCTTGTCGGCCGATTCGAAATCGAACTCTTCAATGCGATTTCCCTTGAGTACCGCCACCCGCGTTTCTTCCGGGTGGCGCGCATCGATGAGCATGCGCGTTGCCATTGTGTATTCTCCGTACGCGCTCTGCCCTGGCCGGATCAGCCGGGGTGGCGCGTGTCTGTTCGATGATGCCCGCCGCGAAACCATCGGGCCTGCCGGATGCGGCAAGGCTCGCTTCGATGCGGGCGGAGGTAAGAATTGAAACGGGGCAATCCAGCGCCCCGAGTGCGACTGTTTTCATGTCTGCCGCGAAAGGCGCGGCGGTCTTGCCCGCGGCCATCGGACGACCTGCCGGAAGGCGGGCTGCCGAAGGGCGAGGTGGTAAGGCCTTGGGTGCCGAAGCACCAGGTGCCGAAACACTGGCGGGCGTGTCTGCGAGAGGAAGCGTGCGTGGCGATTTCGGACACGCGAAGAATTGCGCCCATACCGCCATCGCCCTTTCAGGCGCAGGCTGGCAAAGCGGCAATTGGCTTCTCATCTCTCGCGTCAACCTGTTCGATCGGAACGAATTTTCCGGTTTCTTGACGCCCGGGACGTAGGTCTGGCCGATCCCGCCCGGCGCCATCCAATGTGGCGTCTTTCCGGCTTGCGTGGACCGATGCTCTTTGGCCCGGGTCGGAACGGCCTAGCATCCAAGACACTGTACGGCAAGTTCATTGCCGAATTGCCGGCGAATCGAGACAAGATATGGCGTCGATGTTGTCCTTCTCCCGCGTCAGGCCCCCGCTGACAGACTGATGAATTCCGGGGAAAAGCGCGGGGTGGCGGGATTGCGGCGCGGGCGGGGCAAATTTAGTCAGGCGTGATGTCGCGCCCCATCCAGCTCGTCATGATCTTGTCCGCGCCTTTGGCGCTGGCGATCGCATTGGCGGTGCTCTGGCCCAGGTTTTTCCCATCGCCGCGCGATCTTGACTATGTCGTGCGCTTCGATCTGCCGGATGCCGGAGTGCCGGTGGACCTGCCGCGCGTGGACGGCCCGGCCGATGCCAGCCGTCCGCTGGTGGTGATCGATGCCGGTCACGGCGGTTTCGATCCCGGTGCGGGGCAGGGCGACGTCAAGGAAAAGACGGTCGCGCTCAGGATCGCGCTGGCGCTGCGCAACCGTCTGCTCGAAGGCGGCGGCATTCGCGTGGCGCTTACCCGCGACACCGATCGCTTCATCGCCTTGGCGGACCGGCCGGACATGGCGCGGCGGCTCGGCGCGGATCTATTCGTGTCGATCCATGCCGATAGTGCCGATAGCGACGCGGCGCGCGGGGCCAGCGTCTATGTCCTGTCGGAGAAGGGATCGGGCGAGGCGGCAGAGCGTTTCGCGGCCCGCGAAAACGCCGCAGGGAAGGTCAACGGCGTCGCGCTGGCGCAGACCAGCCAGACGGTGGGTGCGATCCTGCTGGACCTGTCGCAGCGGGGGACCCAGGCCGGATCGACGCAAGTGGGCGAACTCGTGCTGCGCGAGATGCGCAGCGCCAATCTCGGGCTGCACCGCGATGAAGTGCAGACCGCGGCGCTTGCTGTGCTCAAGGCCCCGGACATCCCGTCGATCCTGTTCGAGACCGGCTATATCAATAACGAGACGGACGCCCGTTTGCTGACATCGCGCGCCGGGCAGCAATCGCTTGCGGACGCGGCGGCGCGTGCCATCCGCGCCTACTTCGCAAGGAAAGGCGGGATTTGAGAAGGGCGGGCTTGCGCCTCACCGAAGGTGATGCTGCGGCGAGCCGAGCGGCGCCAGTCTGGCCTTGCGCGGAATCCGCGTGCTAGGGCGAAAACCGCATGAACCGGAGCGACGCAAGCTTCGAATAATCCATTCTTGCCGCATTTTCCGGGTGGTCGGGTGTTCCCTCCCGGGCGGGAAAATGCTCTAGAGGCAGGCGAAATGACCGACGAGACCATCGACAACGGCTCCGAACAGCCGCCCGAGGACGCCCACTATCGCATTCGCCGTGGCGACAGCGGCCGTATTGCCGGGGCTTTCGCCGCGATCGGAAGGAACTGGCGCGAACGCAAGGTGCTGCGCCGCCTGACGTATGTGGCGGGCGCGGGGCTGGTGGTGTTCGGCGGCGTCTGGGTGGCCTTCACCCATGACCTGCCCGATGCGGGCAAGCTGCTCGAATATCAGCCGCCCCTGCCGACCATGGTGCGCGGGCTCGATGGCGAGATCGTCTACAGCTATGCCCGCGAACGGCGCGTGCAACTGCGCTACGTCGATTTTCCCAAGCCGATGGTGGATGCTTTCCTCTCGGCGGAAGACAAGACGTTCTGGACCCATGGCGGCGTCGATCTTACCGGCCTGGCCGGGGCGGTGGTGGACTATGCGTCCAAGCTCGGCTCCGGCGGGCGCGCGCGCGGCGGTTCCACGATTACCCAGCAGGTGGCGAAGAACATCCTGATCGGTGACGAATATTCGGTCACCCGCAAGCTCAAGGAAATGGTCGTCGCCCGCAGGATCGAAAGCGTGCTGAACAAGCAGCAGATCCTGGAGCTTTACCTCAACGAGATCCCGCTCGGCCGCCAGAGCTTTGGCGTTCAGGCCGCCGCACGCGCCTATTTCGGCAAGGACGTAGACCAGCTGCAGCTGCACGAGGCGGCGTTCCTGGCGATCCTGCCCAAGGCCCCGGAGCGCTACGGACGCAAGCAATACGAGGATATGGCAATCGAGCGCCGCAACTGGGTGCTCGACCAGATGGTGACCAACGGCTGGGCGACGCGCGCCGATGCCGATGCCGCCAAGGCGCAGCCGCTGGGGCTGATAGCCCGCCGGGTGGAGACCTACCCGTCCGGCAACGGCTACTTCATCGAGGAAGTACGCCGCCGCCTGATCGACCAGTACGGCGAAAAGGCCGAGGACGGCCCGAACAGCGTCTATGCCGGCGGGCTCTGGGTGCGCACTTCGCTCGATTCCCAGATGCAGGACGCCGTGCGCGACTCCCTGCGGGCAGGCCTGCTGCGCTATCAGGGCGGCCGCACCTGGTCCCGTCCGATCGCGCATATCAGCGATATGAGCACCTGGCAGTCCCAGCTCATCGTTTCCAACAAGACGATCGACTACAAGGACTGGCGCGTCGGCGTGATCCTGGAGCGTAGCGCCTCGACCGGCCGGATCGGCTTTTCCGACGGCAATATCTCGGCGCTGACCAATATCTCGGAGCTTGCGAAAGTGGGCGATCTCGTCGCCGCCGCGCCGGTTTCTGCGGACACTTACGCCGTTCGCACCATTCCCGAGGTTTCGGGCGGCATGGTGATCGAGCAGCCCGGCACCGGCCGGATCATGGCGATGCAGGGCGGTTTCGATTCCGGCCTCGATTCCTTCAACCGCGCCGTTCAGGCCGAGCGTCAGCCCGGTTCGACCATCAAGCCCTTCGTCTACGCCACCGGTCTGCAATACGGCATGACCCCGGCGACGCAGGTGCTGGACGGCACGTTCTGCGTGTATCAGGGCGGCGCGCTGGGCAACAAGTGCTTCCGCAACTTCGGCGGGGAAGGCGGGGCGGGCAGCCATACCATGCGCTGGGGCCTCGAACAGTCGCGCAACCTTATGACCGTGCGCATCGCCAACGACACCGGCATGAAGCGCGTGGTGAAGACCTTCAAGACGGTCGGCATCGGGGACTACAAGCCCTATCTTTCCTTCGCGCTGGGTGCGGGTGAAACCACGGTCGCGCGGATGGTGAACGCCTATTCGGCGCTGGCGAACAACGGCGTGCAGTTCGCCGCGTCGCCGATCGACTATGTGCAGGACCGTAATGGCAAGGTGATCTGGAAGCCGGACAACCGCCGCTGCGATACCTGCAACATGCCGGAATGGGACGGCAAGCCGATGCCGCGCGTCGTGCGCCGCGGCAAGCAGGTGCTGGATTCCGGTACGGCCTACCAGGTGGTTCACATGCTGGAAGGCGTGGTGCAGCGCGGTACGGCCGTGGTCCTGCGCGACCTTGGCATGCCGCTGTTCGGCAAGACCGGCACGACGAACGGCCCGACCGACGTGTGGTTCGTGGGCGGTACGCAGGACTATGTCGGCGGAGTCTACATGGGCTACGATACGCCGCGTTCGCTAGGCGGTTATGCCCAGGGCGGTCGCATCGCCGCGCCGATCTTCAAGCAGGTCGTGCAGGCCACCAAGGAGCGCTGGGGCACGCAGCCGTTCGTGGCGCCTGCGGGTATCCGCATGGTGAGAATCGATCGTGCCAGCGGCAAGCAGGTCATGGGCGCCGAACCGGGGACCGATCCTAAAGCGGCCGTGATTTGGGAAGCTTTCAAGCCGGATACCGAGCCGCGCCAGTACACGCCCGAAGACGAATTCGCCCGCCGCCGCGACGCGCTCGTGGCCGAAATTCGCGGTGTTCGCGAAGCGCGCGCTGCGGCTGCTTCGTCGGGCGCCACCGATCAGCAGGACTTCGCCGAGCAACAAGGCGGCGTTTACTGATTTCGCCTTGGCGATGCGGGGCTTGTCCCGCTCGCCAAGGACAGGCGGCACACGTACAACTATTCTCCACAGCAGGGAGGATGGGATGTACCCAGTGATCGATACGAAGAGTGCGATCGATACGAAGAAACGATCTTCGACTTTCGCCGGTTCGACTTTTGGCACTCATAGGCTGCGCGGCCAACGGTTTGCAGCAGTTGCCATGGCGGCATCGGTGCTTGCCGCCGCTTTCTCGCCGGATGATCTGGCTGCCAGAGACGCTGCGGTCGCGGCGCGCTCATCGACTTCCGCGCCTGAAGTACGGCCGGACGTTGCAGCCTATCTCAAGGCTTCCAGCGCGCATCCGATGCCGCTGCTCACGGCCGAAGTCATCGCCCAGATCCGCAAGCTGCCGCCATCGGCCATGCCTTCGCGCGATCTGCCGGTGGGTGAGCTTGCCGTGATCAAGGACCTTTCGATGCCGGGACCGGGCGGCGCAATGGCGCTGCGTCTGTTCGACAGCAGGGCCGAACGCGGGCCGGGGCCTGTCGTGGTGTTCTATCACGGGGGTGGATATGTGCTGGGCAGCATCGATACCCACGCCGCCCTGGCAGCGGAAATCGCACGTCAACTGGACTTGCCGGTCGTGTCGGTCGAATATCGTCTCGCACCCGAGCATCCCTGGCCTGCCGCCCCGGACGATGGAGAAGCTGCGGCGCGGTGGATCGCCGCGAACGGCAAGGCGCTGGGGCGCGAAGTCACCGGGCTCGTGCTCAGCGGTGACAGCGCCGGCGGAAACCTGACGCTGATCGCCGCCGCAGCCTTGCGCGACAAGCCCGCGGCGGTGCCGGTAATCCTGCAAGTGCCGATCTATCCCGCAGCAGACTTCACGCGCGCGTATCCTTCGGCCAGGCAGTTCGGAAACGGCTACGGCCTTGATGATAGTATGACCGCCTTGTTCCGCCAGCACTATGCTGCCGATGAAAAGAGTCCGCGCACTTCGCCGATTCTGGGCGACCTCTCCGGCCTGCCGCCAACGGTGCTGGTAACTGCGGGGCTCGATCCGCTGAGGGATCAGGGAAGGGCCTATGCCGCCAAGCTGGTCGAGGCGGGCGTGCCGACAGCCTATTACGAGGGACGGGGACTCATTCACGGTTTCGCCACGTTCCGTCAGGCCGTGCCGTCCGCTCAGGTAGACACCGTGAATTTCCTGAAGATCGCCAAAACCATGCTCGACGAGGTCGAGGCCGGAAGAAAATAGCGCGCGAAAACCAGATGGGCCTCGCGAGTGATATCGCGAGGCCCATTCCTGTTGCCGGTGCGACCCGATCAGGCGCGGGTCATGCCGCGTGGGGAAGCTGTTCGGGTTCGGCGACGGGGGCCGGATCGGGAAGGCACTTGCGCATGGCGTCGCTCAGCGACTGGAGCAGGGCTTCCGGGTTTACCTTGTCGTCCTTGCCGTAGATCAGGCTGATGACCAGCGGATGGCCTTCCGGCTGGCGGGGCAGCAGGCCGCAAAGAGCGTCGGCCCCGCTGCCGAAGCCGGCAGGGCCGAAAATGTAGCGGGGATCCCGGCAGGCGTCGATCCGGGCCATCATGTCGGAGAACGGGAACTTGTCCATCTCGGCCGCCTCGGCATTGAGGCGGCGCACCATGCCTTCACAGCGCTGCCGGGCGATCGTCGAGAGCATGAGCAGGCCCGCACCGTTCCGGGCCAGGGGCTCCTTGATGCCGCCCGCCAGTTCGCGCGTTGCTGCGAGGGCGCGGGGGCCGTGGCGCCAGTTCACGATCTGCACGTCCAGACCGACCATCGAGGTGAGCGCCACCGAAAGGCCGGTCTGGGCGACGAGCCGGTCCATCAGGCGGACGATGCGGCCGTCACGGACGAGTTCGGGCTGGCCGGAAGTGCCGATCAGGGCGGCGCGAGGTGTAAGGCTATAGGCGCGCGAATAGGGATCCTTGTTCAGCAGGCCAAGTTCCACGAGGCTCGACAGCAATTCCGACGTGCTGGACTGCGGGCGGTTATAGCGCCGGACAATATCCATCACCGTGGCTTCCCGGTGGGAATCGTCGAAATACTCGAGAACTTCGATAACGCGACGGGCGATCTTCGCCTTGTTCGATGATGTCGTCTTTCCAGGCATGAGGTCTCTCCTCCCTAAGGGTGGTGATGGAAAACTCACTTCTCTCCGCGAGCGGGTCTCTATAAAACTGAGCCTGACTCGTTTTTTGCTAAGCCTGGTTAGCATCATGCCGGCGATGCAGCAACAGGTTTCGTGTCCGCGATGAAGTGGCCATGACAGGGAGGGATCTGAAAGCGTGGAAATGCGGGAATTTCGTTTGGAATTGCTGCGGCGAGAAGCCATTCAGGCGAGGCGAAACGGGGCGCGCGATCGGCCGGGAGAGCCCGAGTCCAGTCTGGAAATTGTGAGGGGCATGGATGCTTTCTGATCTGCAGGATCTCCTGATTGCTCCCGAGAGCATCCATCCCTGTGGCTTTCCTGACCTGCCGGTCGGCTTCGTCGATCTGGAGCGAGAAAGTATCGAAAGCACCCTCCCGACCCTCCCGCCTTACCCGTTGATCGGTATAGGATCGGGGGAACATCCGCTCGCTGCGAGGTTGGACGCGGTGATCGGACCGCGAGATAACGCGCAGAGCATCGCGGCTGCCGCCGCGGCCCAGCCCTTGGCGGCCCGGATCGTGACCCAGTTGCTGAGAATGTTGCCGCAACTGGCCGACGACGACGCTTTAACCGCCGAGTCGCTGGCCTATGCTGCCCTTCAGGGAAGCGAGGCTCACCGCGGCTGGATCGTGGCGCGCGCACACAACACCTCCCCCCTGCCGGAGGGCCGGGTCGTCCTGTCGCGGGAGGACGATGTCCTGATCGTGATTCTCGATCGGCCTGAAGCGGGAAATGCCATCGATCGTGCCATGCGCGACGCCCTGCATGAGGCTTTTGCGCTGGCCAATGCCGACACGACGATCGAGCGGGTATGCCTGCGCGGACAAGGGCGCAGCTTCAGCCTCGGTGCGGAGCTATCCGAGTTCGGCACGACGACGGATCCGGCAAGGGCCCATGCCATTCGCAGCGAGACTCTGCCGGCGCGGCAGGCCGTGCGCTGCCGGGATCGCATGGAAGCGCATATCGACGGTGCCTGTATCGGGGCCGGACTCGAACTCGCCGCATTCGCCGCAAGGATCACGGCGACGCGGCGATCGTGGTTTCAGTTGCCGGAACTGGCCATGGGCATTCTGCCGGGCGCAGGGGGCTGCGTTTCGCTCAGCCGGCGGATCGGTCGCCAACGAACCCTGTCTCTGATCCTAAGCGGCCGCCGGCTCGGTGCGCGTGAGGCGCTCGCGTGGGGCTTGGTCGATTCGCTGGTGGACGACACGGCCTGAAGCGATGGTAATCCGCACGTCCTGTGCCGAGAGCCGCTCACGTGCCTGACGCCAGGGACGGTCGAGCAGACAGAGATCGGCCTGTCCGCCCACGGCGATGTGGCGCTGGCGGGGCAAGTCCAGCGGATCGGCCAGATAGAGCGCCAGGGCCTGCTCGGGCGAGAGGGCTTCGTCCGGCGTGAAGGCTATACCCCGGCGCGTTCGCCGTTGCACGGCGGCGCGCATCGCAGCCCAGGGATCGGTCTCGCCATAAGGCGCATCACTGCCCGCTCCCAGGGGTACTCCGGCCTGCTGCAGGCTGCGGAGGCGGTAGAGATCCGGCTGGTGACGAGGCTCCACCTGGGCCAGATAGCGATCGCCGTGCTGCGATACGAAGCCGGGTTGCACACAGGCGCTGAGGTGCAGTTCCGCCATACGCCGCGCGAGATCGGGCGGGACGATGGAAGCATGCTCGATGCGATCGCCGCGCCCAAAGGCTCTCGGAATGCCGGCCGCTTCGAACAGGGCCAGGGTGAAGACCAGCTCGACTTCCGTGACGCAATGTACCGCAACACCGCGCCCCTGATCGTGAGCGCTGGCGATCCAGGCGCAAGTCTCGTCGAAATCGGGCAGGGCGTTCTCGTGAAGGTGAAGTTTTGCGGGGCCCAGGCGCCAGTTGACCGGTTCCGCTTCGGCGATCGACAGCGCGCCTGCGAGGACCAGCGATTGCTTCAGCGCGCCGGTTTCGATCTGCTGCGCGAAATGGCGGGCGATGGACGGGTCGTTTCGGGGCGACATGTCGGTCAGCCCGGTCACGCCGAAAGCGGCGAGGCGGCTGCTTGTTATCGCAAGATCGGGAGGGGCGCTGCCGAGAGCCTGTTGCAGCCAGCGATCCTCGTCGAAAAGCCTGCCGGTATAGCGGCCGTTAAGGCGCTCCAGCCCCGGCGGCGGGGCTGCGCCTTCGAGCAACTTCGCAAGGGCCATCGAATTTAGGAGCCACATCCGGCCGGTGCGATGCTGGATCCGCAAGGGGCGATGTGGCGCAAGGGTATCGAGAAAGGCCGCATCGGGAAGCATGCCGTCCAGCAGGCTCTCGCAGAAGCCGACGCCGCGCAGCCAACCCTCTCCGCTCGCGCTGAAGGCTTCGAAAAGCGCGTCCCTATTCGTCACGTCCGGCGGACCGCAAACGATCGATGCTTCGCGCACGGCCAATGCGGCAAGGTGAAGGTGATGATCGTGAAGACCCGGCAGAAGCGCGCCGCCTTGCGCCTTGATCACAGGTTCGCCCGCGCGCGGTTCGAGGTGGCCGATGGCGGTGATGATGCCGCCTTCGATGCGCAAGTCGGCCTGCCCGTGGCCATGGATTTCGGCATTACGGATCAGCATGGGGCGGATTCCGAAAGGTAGCGGTCGGTATCGGCGCCGAGCGGGCGGACCGCAGCAGTCAGGGAGCGCCGCGAGACCGGGGGGAAGGGGCGCCCCACCGCCAGGCCCCAGGTGCGCAGCTCGATTTCGAGCGCGGCTGGATCGAAACCGGTCTCTTCGGCCAAGGCCATGTTCGCGATAGCGCTCATGGCGAGGCCGATCCGCACAGCATGACCTTCGCGGAGGGCGCGCAAGGCCGAGCGCGCCGCCACGATGCCGGTAAGGGGATCGGCGATGGCGTCTCCCACATAACCCATTCGGCCGCTGGCCCGGGCGAGTGCGCGCGATAGTCCGCCCGCCACGCCGCAATCGTTGCCGATGCCGGTCCATCCGGCGGCCTCCCCGCGCGCGCCGTGACCGGTCACGCTAAGCCAGACCAGCCCCGGCACCTCGCGCACGAGAGTATCCGCATCGATTCCAAGGTGGCGCAGGGCGCGGGGGCGGGAACTTTCGATAACGATATCGGCGCGCCGGATCAGGTCGACCAGCCGCGCCTTTTCTTCATGGGAGGCGAAATCGACGAGAAGATTTGCCTTGCCCTGGTTCATCAGATCGAATGTCGATGGATCGTCGCGGCGAATGAGGTCCGGGCGCGTTCGGCTTTCGACTTTTACCACTTCCATGCCCGCCTGCCAGAGCAAGTGTCCGGCCAGCGGACCCGCCCAGATGGCGGAAAGATCCACGACCAGCGGCCGGTGCCCCCTGGGCGGGGCGCGATGTTCGCCGCGCTCGATGACTTCCACCGGCGCGGAGACTGGGCTTTCGTCGGCGCTGGCGACCGGGAGGCCCAGTGCGCGCCCGCGCTCGAGAAGTTCGGCGCATTCGTGTTCAAGTGTGGTGGCGGCGATCGCGGCATCGTCGTGAACGGCAAGATCGGTCGTGCCGAACAAGGCGGGAAGCAATTCCCGATCGATATCGCGGATCAGGGTCAGCGCGAACCATTTGCCGTCGCGCGTAGGCAGGAGCCGGCTGCCGCCAAGCCCTGCGGAAACACGGCCGCCGATCCGAAAACCGCCGTTCGCGGCGCGCTCTCCCAGCAAGGTCGCACCGTCAAGACGGGGCAGGCCATGATCGCGGGCGAGGGCTTCCAGCTGCCGGTCCGCCCAGCGCGCCAGCGGAATGGCCAGGCGAACGCCTTCTGGCGCGCCCGTTTCCGGCCCGGTCGTTTTCGATTCAGGTGTATCCGGCTCAATCCGCAAGGACGTCCTTGACCTTTCGGCGCAGCAGTTTTCCCATTTCGTTATACGGCAGTTCCGCAAGAAACACGATTTTCTCCGGTACGCGCGACGATCGCAGGCGGCCGCGAACGAGATCCCTGATCTCGGGTTCTTCCGGCGCGTCATGACCCTCGCGCAGCACGATGGCGACGCCTACGGCCTCTCCCCATTCCAGCGAGGGGATGGCGCAGGCACAGGCATCGGCCACGGCCGGATGGGTGAGCAGAACGTCCTCGATTTCTCCCGGAGACATGTTCTCTCCGCCGCGCACGATCACATCGTCAGCCCGGCCGGAGAGGAACAGGTAGCCATGCTCGTCGATATAACCGGCGTCACGGGTGGGGAACCAGCCTTGCGGATCGAGGGCGCTCTTCTCCTTGTATTCGCCCGAGACCTGTTCGCCCCTCACGTAGATCTCGCCGGGTTCGCCGGGGCCGAGGACTTCGCCATTTTCCCCGCGGATCTCGATTTCGACGGTGGGGATCGGCTTGCCGAGCGAGGTCAGCCTGGCGCGGACTTTCGGGTCCTGAGAGGCCAGCGCCGCGCGGTGGTCGTCCGGGCCGAGCAGTGCGATGGTGGAACTGGTTTCCGTGAGCCCGTAGGCATTGGTGAAACCAGCCGATGGGAACAGCTCCAGCGCCTTGCGGATCACCTCGATCGGCATCTTGCCGCCGCCATAGGCGATGGCCCGGAGCGATGAGAGCGACGACGCCAGGGGCAGGGTGCCGCCGAGGCGCTCCATGGCTTCGATGATGCGCGAAAGCATGGTGGGCACGACGAAAGCGTTGGAAACGCGCTCCGCAGCGACAAGCGCCAGCCAGGCCTCGGGCGAGAAGGCCGGAAGCATGACGATCTTGCGCAGCGAATAGATAGACGAGAGCAGCGCGGAAATGCCCGCGATATGATAGGGCGGCACGACCACCAGCGCCGCATCGGCCTCGTCTGCGGAGCCGAATTCGACCGTGCCGAGGATATAGCCCAGCAGGTTGGAGTGCCGCAGGATGGCCGCTTTCGGGGCAGCGGTGGTGCCGCTGGTGAAGAGCTGGATGGCGATGCCCTCGCCGGGGTCGTATTCGCGGGCATCTTCTGCGGGAACCGTTTCCTGCACCTTGAGAGCGAATTCCTCGCGGGAAAGCACGTGGTGCCCGTGATCGCCGGCGATGCGGGTGATGCGCTCCTCGTCTCCGATCACCAGCGCGGGCGAGATCCGGGCCAGCAGCGCCGCAAGGTCGGCGTCGGGCAGGCGGTAGTTGAGCGGACAATAGGGAACGCCCGCCAAGGCTGCGCCGAACACTGCGATGACGGCTGCCTCGCTGCTTTCATCGAGCAGGGCGACATACTGGACATCGCTTTGCCGGATCAGCTCGAAAGCGCCCCGCGCCGCCGCCAGCAGATCGCCGTAAGTCCAGCGCCTGCCTTCGCAGACGAGGCCGACGCGGTCGGGCGCGGCTTCCGCCGCCATTTCGAGAAGAAGCGCGATGTTCATCGGGAGCCTGTCCTGATCAGTCGGATGCAGGGAGGGGCTTGGCGTCCTTCACGACCAGCGCGACGCCGTCGACCGACAGCGAACCCTTGCCGGGCTTTACGCAGAGCAGTTCGTATCGGCCTTCCGTATCGACATAGCGTTTGCCCATCAGTGTTCCGGCCGAGAAATCCGCGGCGAGAGGAGCGGCATCGGCGGGCCGGGCTTCCGCCATCGGTGCGCCGCCGCATTCGATCGTGCCTTCGGCGCAGCGGATCACCATGACTTCGGTATCGCAGGCTGCACTCTTGAGACGGGTTCCGGGCTTCATCTTGTTGGGTCCTTGCAGTCTGAAACTTGGGCAGTCTGAACTTTGGGCAGTCTGATTCCGGGTATTTCGCGAAAATTCAGGCAATCGCGCCTTTTGTCTTCAGGTCCTCGATCCTGTCCCACTCGATGCCCATTTCCATCAGAACGATTTCGGTATGCTCCGAGGCCTGCGGCGAACGGGTGGTTTCCAGAGCTTCGCCGTTCCACTGGACCGGGCCGCGCACCAGCTTGAGCGGTTCGCCGCCGTCGGCCGCCTCGACCTCGACCAGGAGATCGTTGGCAAGGGCCTGCTCGTCGCCCGCAAGTTCCAGGAGGTTGAGAATGGGCGCCCATTGCCCCTTCAGCGTCTTGAGATGCTCACGCCAGTAGGCGAAGGGCTTTGCCGCGAAGGCCTCGACGAGAATGTCGCTGGCGGCCTTCGCGTTCTCGATCAGGCTGAGCACATCCGCAAAGCGCGGATCGTCGGCGGCTTCAGGCCTGCCGACATGCTCGAAAGTGTCGCGGATCAGGCCGGTCGGGCTGACCATGCACAAGTTGATCGTCCTGCCGTCGGACGTCCAGAAGTTGCCCATGAACGGGTTCTTGGCATTGCCGCCCGAACTCGGCATCGAATTGCGCGAGACCACGCCGGTTTCCACCACTTGCGCGATGTTGGCACCCGATGCCCATGCGGCGGTGCTCATCAGCGAGACGTCGAGTTCGGTTGCCTCGCCCGTCTTTTCGCGGTGGAAGAGCGCAGCGGAGATGCCCCCGGCAATGAACATGCCGCCGATCGAATCTCCGAAAGCGGGCATGCCCTGCGAAAGCGGGCCGGGGAGTTCCGGCGGCGTCATGCAGTCGGCTATGCCGCTGCGCGACCAGAAGGCCGTACCGTCGAAGCCGCCTTTTTCCCGCTCCGGTCCCTTGTCTCCCCAGGCACTGCCGCGTGCGTAGATGATCCTGGGATTGGCGGCGCGGATATGTTCGATGTCGAAGCGGTTCTTCTGGCGAACCTGCGGCAGATAGTTGGTGAGGAAAACGTCGCACTGGCCTGCCAGTTCATAGAGCAGTTCCTGGCCCTCCTGCGTGGACAGGTCGATCCCGACACTGCGCTTGCCGCGATTGGGATGTTCGAACAGCGTATGGCGCAGAGGGTCGAGCTGGACGCCGCCCATGTTCAGGAAACCACGCTGGGTGTCGCCGCGTACGGGGTGCTCGATCTTGATGACGTCCGCGCCCCAATCGGCCAGGATCGCGCCGGCTGCCGGCGTGAACGTGAACTGCGCCACTTCCAGGACGCGCACACCCTGCATCACCTTCGTTGCCATCTTCAGCCTATCCCCGCTTGTCGCCGTTTTCCCTGAAATCCGCCTTCGCTGGTGGATTTCCGCCCTCTCTCGGGCTTGCCTTCGATGTGAGCGCAAAGGCCGGGACTGGCAACCCGCCCGCCATCGTGCAGACGATCATGGCGGTGTTCCGCAGCGCCGTACGCCTGAGCGATACCCGCGTGCTGTGCTGCAACACGTCGATGACGGAGGGCGTGCGAAGAGGCCGGGTGTGCGTTCATCACGCCCTGTGCAGTTGCAAAAATATTCTCACTATTGCCAAAAATGCAATTGACTGTTTGTTCAGCAACTCCTAACCTAGGTTAGTAAGTTGAGGGAACCTCGACGAGATCAAAAAAGTTTTTCGGAGATGCCCAAGATGAACAAGTTCGTTGCTTTTGCCGCCGCCGCTTCCATCGCTTCGTTCGCCGTCGTTCCGGCTGCCTTTGCAGGAACTTCGCAGTCGGTCAGCGCCGTTACCGACGCTGCTGCGGCGCCGCTCGATATGTCGGCCGGCAAGATGCTCTATGCGGACAACGGCAACCGTCTGGCTCCGATCTACCGTGTCGCCTCTGACGGCAACCCGCAGGTGATCCTCAACGGTCGTCTCGTCACGGTTCCGGCATCCAGCCTTTCGGCGGTAGACGGCAAGCTGACCACTTCGCTTTCGAAGAAGGAAATTGCTTCGGCGAAGTAATCTTCGCGGCCGACGCACACAGAAAGCGCATACAGAAAGGGCGGCTCCAACGAGCCGCCCTTTTCGTTTCCGGCACGGATATCGGCGCTTCAGCCGCGCGCGACGTTATCGTAGATGCGGTTCATGTAGTCGCGCAGCCGCTCAACCTCGTCATCCGAAAAGCCCCGGAACATGCGGTCTTCGCTCTCGTTGGCGATTTCGCCGAGCTGATCGAGCAATGGCTTGGCTTCGGGCGTGAGATAGACCGCACGCGCGCGGCGATCGTCGGCCCGGTCGCGCCTTTCCAGCAATCCGTCCGCGCAGAGCCGGTCGATCAGGCGGCCTGCGGAGGCTTCCGACATCTCCAGGTATTCGGCAATGGTGCGCTGGGTCGAGCCGGGATAGCGGGCGACGACGGCGATCATCGACCATTGCGAGCGGGTGACGTTCAGCGCGGCCACCTTGCGGTCGAAATTGTTGCGTTGAAGACGCGATATCACCGTCATGCGCAGGCCGACCTGGCGGCGGATGCTGATATCCCGGTCATCGAGTGTCTCGCCCAGTTTGCCGGTCAGCTTTTCTTCCGCCTCGGTGTCCACTCGCAACTCCTGCTTCGCCCTAATGTTCAGACGCGCTCGATAACGATCGCCGGGGCCATGCCCCCGGCCGCGCACATGGTGACGAGGCCGTAACGGCCCCCGGTACGCTCCAGTTCGTCGAGCGCGGTGCCGATCAGGATTGCCCCGGTTCCCGCGATGGGGTGGCCCAACGCTATCGACCCGCCATTCGGATTGACCTTCGCGCGGTCGAGGTCAAGGTCGCGGATGAATTTCTCGACCACCACGGCAAAGGCCTCGTTCACTTCCCATATGTCGATCTGATCCTTGGTCAGACCGGCCTTGGCAAGGACCTTCTTCGCGGCCGGGACGGGACCGTTGAGCATGAGCGTGGGGCAATCGCCGGTTTCGGCCATGGCGACGATACGCGCGCGCGGCTTCAACCCGTGCCTTTCGGCATAATCCCGTGATGCCAGCAGGATAGCGGAAGCGCCGTCGACCACGCCCGAGGAAATTCCCGCGTGATGGATCGGCTTGATGTCGAGCTGCGGATAGACCTGGAGAACCAGTTCCCGGAAGGTCTTGCCGCCCGGCGCCGAAGGCATGTCGAGGAACATCTCGAAAGCGGGTTTGAGCTGGGCGAGGCTTTCGGCGGTCGTATCCGGGCGGGGATATTCCTCGTGGTCCAGGATTACCCGGCCTTCATCGTCCTTCACCGCGATGGTCGAACCGTCGAAGCGGCCCTCCGCGATCGCGCGCGCGGCGCGGCGCTGGCTTTCGACGCCGAGCGCTTCGAGTTCCTGCCGCGTGATGCCTTCCATCGCGGCGATGGCGTCTGCCGCGACGCCCTGGTTGGTCTGCGGATGCCTGGCCTGGAGCCGGGGATTGCCCGCGCCCATGCCCGCGCTGCCGACACCGGCTTCCCGCATCTTCATGCCATGGGCGTTGGCGTAGGACAGCATGTCCATCCCCCCCGCGATCATGAGATCGGCCATGCCCGACATGATCATCGCGGAGGCCAGACTGGTCGCGGTGAGGCTGGAGCCGCAGAAGCGGTTGAGCGTGACGCCCCCCGCCTTGATGTCGTAACCGGCATCGAGCGCCGCCATGCGGCCGATGTCGCCCCCTTGCAGCCCGATCGCGGCGGAAACGCCCCAGATCACATCGTCGACCTCGGCCGTGTCGAAGCCGTTGCGATCCCGCAGGGCGGCCAGCACGGCGGCGGACAAGTGCTCGGGGTGCATCGATGAAAGAGCACCCTTGCCCATCTTGCCGATGCTGCGCGGGGTGCGGACCGCGTCGATGATATAGGCGTCCGTCACGAGTTGCTCTCCTCCAGGATGTGATGCCGGAAGCGGTTGGCGCATCGGCCTCGCGCCTTCGACGGCGCCGTTGCTTCGGGTCATGCTGGGCCACTTCGGGAATTGCAATTGGAGGCCCGTTTCCTATCGCCTTGGCGATTGCATCCAGACAGGCCCCGGCTCGCTTGACGATCCCGTCAGCAGAGGCATCATTTCCTGGAAAAGCCGATGAAGGGGAGGGCATGGAGCAAAGCGAAGGGACCGGCGGTGCATTCGCACCCTTGCGGGAAAGAACCTTCAGGCGGATCTGGACCGCCAGCCTGTTCTCGAACTTCGGGCAATTGTTCCTGGGGGTCGGCGCGGCATGGGAAATGACGCGGCTGAGCAGTTCGCCCAGCATGGTGGCCCTCGTGCAATCGGCCATGATGCTGCCGCTGGTGCTGGTGACATTGCCCGCAGGGGCCATCGCCGACATGTTCGACCGTCGCCGTATCGCCATGAACGGATTGGGTTTCAGCGCGATCTGCGCAGCAGGGCTTGCCGCTGTCGCCTTTCTCGGCCTCGTCACGCCGTGGCTGCTGCTGGGCTTCTGCGTGCTGATCGGCGGCGGCGTGGCGCTCTATTCGCCGGCCTGGCAGGCCTCGATCCCGGAACAGGTCTCGCGCGCGAACTTGCCCGCAGCGGTGGCGTTGGGGACGATCAGCTACAATGTCGCGCGCAGTTTCGGGCCTGCACTGGGCGGCCTGATCGTCGTGGTCTACGGGGCCAAGGCGGTGTTCGGCATGACCTCGCTGCTCTATCTGCCGCTGTTGTTCTCCTTTTTCGTATGGCAGCGCCGCCATGTGCCGTCGCGCCTGCCGCCGGAACGTATGGACCGCGCGATCGTCGGCGGTGTCCGTTATGCGCTTCACGCTCCGGCGATCCGTACGGCACTGGTGCGGGTCTTCGTGTTCGGGCTGAGCACGGCCACGGCTTCGGCTCTGGCGCCGCTGATCGCGCGCGACCTGCTGAGCGGCGACGCCTCGATCTTCGGGGTGCTGCTGGGGGCGCAGGGGGTGGGCGCGGTTGCCGGAGCCTTGTTCGTCAGCCACATTCGTGCAGCGATTTCCACCGAGCAAGCGGTGCGTCTCTTCGCGCTGGGCACAGGGATGGCGCTGGTGACGATCGGGATGAGTCGTGAGATCGTCCTCACTTGCGTGGGCTTCCTGATCGTCGGCGCCTGCAACATTCTCACGATCGCGATGCTCAATGTGACCGTGCAGTTGGCGGCGCCGCGCTGGGTCACGGCAAGGGCGCTTTCGCTGTTTTCATCGGCGATCACCGCGGGAATCGGCCTGGGGGCCTGGGGCTGGGGCGAAGTCGCCGCGGGCTGGAGCGTGGCCTTTGCGCTGGTTGCCTCCGGGGTTGCGGTTGCGGCCACGATGTTGCTCGGCCTCGTACTGCCGATCGGCAGCGACGAGGCTGATACCGAGGAAGTCCCATTGGGCAGCGCACCGGCGGTCGGCATGGCGCTGACCTTGCGCTCCGGTCCGATCGTGATCGAGGTGGACTATGACGTCGATCCCGAACGGGCCCGCGAATTCTACGCAGTGATGATGAGAATGCAGTCGATGCGAAAGCGCAACGGCGGCTTCGAATGGTCCCTGGCGCGTGACATCGCCGATCCCACGCTCTGGACCGAGCGCTACCACTGCCCGACCTGGGGCGATTACCTGAGACTGCGCGACCGCTTTACCCAGGCCGATTTCGATATCCAGTCACAGGCGGACGCCTTCAATCGTTCGCATCATGGCAGCCGGGTCAGGCGCCGGCTGGAGCGACCGTTCGGATCGGTGCGATGGCAGGCGGATTCGCCGGACCCACGGCATGACACGGTAAGCTGGATGGCGCCATGATCCTGCCTCGATCGACAGGAATAGGGAGAGAAGCAATGGCGCAGAACCGGAATTGGCGGGTCATTCAATGGGCAACGGGAAACGTGGGTAGTCGTGCCCTGCGAACGCTGATCGAGCATCCGCGCATGGAGCTTGTCGGCCTGTGGGTCAGCTCGCCCGAAAAACGGGGCAAGGATGCGGGAGAACTCTGCGGCTTGCCGCCGACCGGGGTGAAGGCTTCCGGCTCGCTCGATGACATGGTGGCGATCGATGCCGATTGCGTTCTCTATATGCGCCAGGGCACGGATTGGGACGAAATCTGCGCGCTGCTGGCCTCGGGCAAGAACATCGTCACCACACGCGGGGACTTTCACAATCCGGCAAGGATGGACCCGGTGCTGCGCGAAAGGGTGGAGGCGGCTTGCCTGGCGGGCAATGCGTCGATCTACAGCACCGGTTCCAGTCCCGGTTTCGTGACCGAGGCCCTGGCCATCCCGCTGATGTCGCTTCAGCGCGAGCATGGCTTGTTGACGATCGACGAATATGCCGATGTTTCCAGCCGCAACTCGCCGGAGATGCTGTTTCGGATCATGGGGTTCGGCGCACCGATGGCGCCTTTCGACCAGCGCCGGGCCGAGCATCTCAAAGGCGATTTCGGCAGTTCGCTATCGCAGGTCGCCGATGCGGTGGGGCTGGTGGTGGACGAGATCGAGGCGGTGGGCGAACTCTCGCCCGCCCGCGCGGATCTGTCGATTGCGGCAGGTACGGTTTCGGCCGGAACCGTCGGCGCGATGCGCACGACCATCACCTGCAAGAGCAAGGGGCGCCCGGTCATGCGGTTCCGGGCGAACTGGTACGTGACGCGCGATATCGAGCATGACTGGGACTTGCGCGAGTCCGGGTGGCGGATCGTCACGGAAGGCGACACGCCGGTCAAAGTCGATGTGACCTTTCCGGTCGCCGAGGAGGACTATGCCGCCTATACGCCGGGGCTGACGGCGCATCGGCCCGTCAATGCCATTGCTGCCGTCTGCGCCGCCGCGCCGGGTATCCGAACGACGGCGGACCTGCCGCAGATATTGCCGATCTATGCTTGAAATTGAGAGGGGCGCGGCAGGTCACGCCTGCGAAAAGGCCCGGTTGCGGAATAGCGCTGCTGCGTCTTTCGCGGACATCGGACGGCCGTAGTAATAGCCCTGGATCTTGCGGCAGCCGAGCTTGCGGATCATTTCCACCTCTCGCTCGGTTTCGGCGCCTTCGGCCGTGGTGGACATGCCCAGGCTGTCGGCCATGGCAACCACGGCGCGGACGATCGCCAGGCTTTCCGCGTTGCCGGTCGCCGCGCCCTGTACGAAGGAGCGATCGACCTTGATCGTCGAGAAGCGGAGCTTGCGAAGGTAGCCGAGCGAGGAATAGCCGGTGCCGAAATCGTCCAGCGCCACCTTGCAGCCCAGCGCCATGACCTGTTCCAGCGCGGAGCGGGCGAGGGCGGCGTCGCGCAGGAAGATGCTTTCCGTCACTTCCAGTTCGAGACGCGCGGCGGGCAGGCCGCTTTCGGTCAGCGCCGATACGACGCTGGTGACGAAGTTGGGGTCCAGCAATTGTTCGCCGGAGACATTGGCGGCCACGCGGATATGGTCCGGCCAGTTCATGGCTTCCCGGCAGGCCTGGCGCAGCACCCATTCGCCGATCGGGACGATGAGGCGGGTATCCTCGGCGAGGGGGATGAACTTCACCGGGCTGATGGCGCCGTGCTCGCTGCTGTTCCAGCGCAGCAGCGCCTCGAAGCTGACCACGGTTTCGTTCTGCGCATCGACCACCGGCTGGAAGTGTAGCGTGAACTCCTTCCGCTCCAGCGCCGTACGCATCGAGAATTCCAGCTTGCGTCGTTCTTCGGCGTGGGCGTGGAGCGCGGGTTCGTAAGTGAAGTGCGCGTTGCCGCCTTCGTCCTTGGAACGATAGAGCGCCAGATCGGCATTGCGCATCAGCGTTTCCACCGTGTCGCCGTCGCGCGGCCCCAGGGCGGAGCCGATCGAGGCGCCGACGAACAGGGTATGGTGGTCCACCTGATAGGGCTGCGACAGGCTCTGGATGACGCGCTGTGCGACGCGTTCGACATATCCCGGATCGCAGGCATCGCGGATGACGATGGCGAATTCGTCGCCGCCGAGCCGGCCGCAGACCTCGCGCTCGGTCATCTGCTCCTTGAGCCGCTCGGCCACGCGCGCCAGAAGCTGGTCGCCGACATGGTGGCCCAATGTGTCGTTGATGGCCTTGAAGCGATCGAGGTCGATCATCAGCAGCGCACAGCGCATGCGCCACTGCGAGGCATGGGCGAGCGCTTCGCCCAGCGCCTCGTTCAGCATGAGGCGATTGGGCATTCCCGTCAGCGGATCATAGCGGGCGAGCCATGCGATCTTGTCGGAATTTTCCCGCGCTTCGGTGACGTCGGAGCCGACGCCGCGAAATCCGTCGAACTGGCCGTTCTCATCGACTTGCGGCGTGCCGGAAATCTCCCACCAGCGCACCTTCCCGCCGATGGTCACGCGGATCAGCAGATTGGCGAAACTCTCCCGGCGTTTGAGCCGTTCGGCCAGGTCGTGCAGGCTGGCGGGGAAATCGCCGGTTTCCCAGTCCGCCCCGGCCACGAGCTGGAGGAAGGGCATGCCCTCCATCTCGCGCGGTTGCCTGCCGAGCGCGAAAGCGAAGCGCGGCGATACGGCGCGGATGCGGCGCGCGGCGTCGATCTGCCAGAGCCAGTCGGCCTCGCCTTCCTCGAATTCGCGCAGGAGCAGGGATACCACCTCGTCCCGCTCCAACACGCCCGCTTCGGCCAGCTTTCCGATCAGGAATTGCCGTGAGGACTGGATGGCACCGGCGATGACGACGGCCATGAAGGCCGAGGCGACCAGCGCGACGTCATAGAGGCCCAGCACCAGGAAGCAGGCGATGGCCGATCCGCCCACAAGTCCGGTGAAGATCAGGCTGCCGAGTGGAACGCCGGGGATCAGAACCGCGAAAGCCGTCATCAGCATGGCCAGCACGGTCCAGAGCTTTACGGTGACTTGCGGGTCCAGAAACGGGCCGAAGCCGCAGACCGGGATCGACCAGATCAGCCCGGTGGCGATCGTGGCCAGCAAGTGCGCACGCTTATGTCCGCGATGGAGCAGATGCTCTCCGCCGTCCGAAACGGCGCGGTCCACACGGGCGCCATGCCAGGCGGCGGCACAGACCAGCACTGCCCAGGCCAGGATCGGGATCGGATCCAGACGCGGCGCGAGCAGGGCGGCGGCGGCCAGCATTGCCGCGAACTGGGTGGCGGCGCGGGCCAGCGGGGCACGGCCCAGGCAGGAATATTGGATAGCGCGCAGGCGCGCCCAGTCTCCCTCCGCGGGCTGGTTCAGCCCCAGTATGGCGGAGACGGGCAGCTCCTTCGGGAGCGGTTGGATGGCGTGCGACCGCTTTCTCACACCTCGGGCCTTACCGGGCGAAGGGTTATCGCCCGGTAAAGCATAGGGCATTTCCGGGACGGGAGGAAACTCCGCTGCGACGGGGATGCCACCGATCCGGTGCTATTGGCTGGTGCTATTCTACCGTCACGCTCTTGGCGAGGTTGCGCGGCTGGTCCACGTCGGTGCCCTTCACGCAGGCGACGTGATAGGCCAGCAGCTGCACCGGCACGGCATAGACCAGCGGCGCGATCAGCGGGTGGACGCGCGGCATCTCGATCGTGGCGATACAGCCTTCGCCTGCCTCGGCAATGCCTTCGGCGTCGGAGATCAGCACCACCTTGCCGCCACGCGCACGCACTTCCTGCATGTTGCTGACGGTCTTTTCGAACAGCGGGCCGGATGGGGCGAGCACTATTACCGGCACCGCCTCGTCGATGAGGGCGATGGGGCCGTGCTTCATCTCGCCCGAGGCATAGCCTTCGGCGTGGATATAGCTGATTTCCTTCAGTTTTAGTGCGCCTTCAAGGGCCAGCGGATAGTCGGGACCGCGCCCGAGATAGAGCACGTCGCGGGCAGGCGCGATCAGGTGCGCCATCGCGGCGATCTCTTCGTCGAAGGCGAGCGCGGCGTTGAGGCTGGCGGGCGTCTGGAGCAGGTGCTCGACGACTTCGCTCTCTTCCGTGCGGTCCATGCGCCCGCGCTTGACCGCGAGGTGCGCGGCCAGCGCGGCGAGCACGGCGAGCTGGCAGGTGAAGGCCTTGGTGGAGGCAACGCCGATTTCCGGCCCGGCGTGGGTCGGCAGCAGCAGGTCCGCCTCACGCGCCATGGTGCTGGTGGGCACGTTGACGACGACCGCGATGGTCTGCCCGGCCGCCTTGCAGTGCTTCAGCGCGGCGAGCGTGTCCGCCGTCTCGCCCGACTGCGAGATGAACAGGGCAAGGCCGCCCGGCTCCAGAACGGGATCGCGATAACGGAATTCGGATGCCACATCGATGTCGACCGGCAGGCGCGCGAAAGTCTCGATCCAGTACTTTGCCACCATGCCCGCGTAGAAGCTGGTGCCGCAGGCGACGATGGTGATACGCTTGATCGCCGAAAGGTCGAAATCGATCTGCGGCAGGGCGACCGACTGATCCACCTGGTGGATGTAGCTGCGCAGGGTTTGCGCCACCACGGTCGGCTGCTCGAAGATCTCCTTCTGCATGAAGTGGCGGTAATTGCCCTTCTCGATGGCGACGGCAGAGGCGCCGGAGGAGACGATCTCGCGTTCCACCGGGTTGTTGTCCGCATCGAAGATCCGTGCGCCGTCGCGGGTCACGACTACCCAGTCGCCTTCGTCGAGGTAGGAAATGCGCTGCGTCAGCGGGGCGAGGGCGAGCGCGTCCGAGCCGAGGTAGGTCTCGCCCTCGCCATAGCCGACGACCAGCGGCGAGCCGAGGCGGGCGCCGATCAAGAGGTCCGGGTGCTGGCGGAAGGCGATGGCGAGGGCAAAGGCGCCGCGCAGCTGCGGAAGGACGACCTTCACCGCTTCTTCAGGCGAAAGTCCGGCCTCGACCTGTTCGGAAACGAGGTGGGCGACCACTTCGGTGTCGGTCTGACTCTCGAAGGTGCGACCGCGCGATTCGAGGGCTTCGCGCAGCGGCTTGAAGTTCTCGATAATGCCGTTGTGAACGAGGGCGAGGTGCTCGGTCGCATGGGGGTGGGCGTTGGCGGCGGTGGGGGCGCCGTGGGTGGCCCAGCGGGTGTGGGCAATGCCGATCAGGCCAGGCGCGGGATCGCGGGCCAGTTCGTTCACCAGGTTGATCAGCTTGCCTTGCGCGCGGCGGCGGATGAGCTGGCCGTTCTCTACCGTGCAGACGCCCGCGCTGTCATAGCCGCGATACTCCATGCGACGAAGGCCGTCGACGAGCCGATCCGCCACAGCTTCCTTGCCGACGATGCCGATGATTCCACACATTACGCTGGGTTTACCTTAGGTTCGAGCCGAAACTGTCTTGCCCCTATACCGATAATGCCTGGCGTTTGGTGGCGCCACCATGAAGGCTTGGTAATGTGTGCAAATCGGATGGGTTATCGGTTGTAATCCGGCAGGCTCAATCGTCTCCACCGATCATGGCAGCCAGCCCGCCGACGGCGCCGAGGCCGAGCAGGGTGCTCTCGCCCCGGTTCTGCCCGCCATAGGGCATTGCGGCTGCCATCATCCGACCGGCGAGGCGGGAGAACGGCAGCGACTGGATCCAGACTTTGCCCGGGCCGCGCAGCCTTGCGAAGAACACGCCTTCGCCGCCGAAGATCATCGACTTGACCGAGCCCGCGCGGGTGACGTCGAAATCGATGCCCGAGGTGAAGGCGGCCACGCAGCCGGTATCGATATGGAGTTCCTCGCCCGGCTCCAGCGTCTTTTCGATCACGGTGCCGCCCATCTGCACGAAGACCCAGCCATCGCCTTCGAGGCGCTGCATGATGAAGCCTTCGCCGCCGAACAGGCCGGTCATGATCTTCTGCTGGAAGTGGACGCCGATGGATACGCCCCGCGCCGCGCAGAGGAAGGCGTCCTTCTGGCAGATCAGCTGCCCGCCCACGTCATCGAGCTTGATCGGCAGGATAGAGCCGGGAATCGGTGCGGCGAAGGCGACACGGGCCTTGCCGCGTCCTTCATGCGTGAAGACAGTGGTGAACAGGCTTTCCCCGGTGACGAGGCGCTTGCCTGCGCCCAGCAGCTTGCCCATGAAGCCGCCGCCCTGCTGGCCGGAACCGTCGCCGAACACGGTGGACATGCCGATGGAGGCATCCTTCCACACCATGGCGCCGGCTTCGGCAACGGCACTTTCGCCGGGATCGAGTTCGATCTCGACGAACTGGAGCTCGTGCCCCTTGATCTCGAAATCGACATCGTCCGCGATCGCGGCATTGCGGCTGTGGCTCCAGGGGTTGTTCGACATGGAAACTCCGGCAGATGAAAAGCACGTAAGCGGGAAAGATTCGCTTCTCGATATCTGGGATTCGTGAAAGTTCTTGTCAAACGGCGCCTGTCGGATAGTCTATCAGCTTCGACGAACACTGTTCCGACGAAGAATCGTCCGGCGTGGACCTTTGGTCCGAGACCGGGGCGCGATCGGTGTTCCTGGAGAGGATAACGCCGATGAACTTCGCCATGAAGTCGGTTTCATTTTCACTTGTTGCTTTGGGCACGATTGCTTCGCCAGGCACTGTTTTCGCTCGCGATATCGGCGGCGGCGCGGTCGTGAACACCGCGCTTCACGTCGAGAGCCGCAGCGATGTCAGCAAGGGTTTCGCCCTGATCCGCGCCGGAAAGCCAGCGCAGGCCGTGAAAATGTTCGATTCGGTGATTCTCGCCAGCGAACAGGCCCTGGGCGGCGATGCGCGGCCGCGGCTTTGCCAGTCCGATAGTGCCGCCGGGCCGGTCGCGGCGGGGTCGATAGAATCAGGAAAGGCCGTGGCGGTCAGCAGCGCGGTCTGCGATGCGCATTTCGGCAAGGGTTATGCGCTTGTCGATCTCGGCCGGGGCGATCTGGCCGAGGCGGAGCTGCGCCGCGCCACCGAACTGGCGCCGGACAACGCGCATTTCGCCAACGAATATGCCGAACTGTTCAAATCGCGCCGGGAATGGCAGCGTTCCTACGATCTGTTCTCCCACGCCTGGGCGATCGTGGACAAGGATACAAAGGGCGATGACGCCTCGGTAGCGGCCCGCGCGCTTCGCGGCATGGGCTATACCAAGATCGAGATGGGCCGGTTGGACGAGGCGGAGAAGCTGTTTCGCCAGTCGCTGGAATACGATCCGAAAAACGCCGGTGCGAAGTCTGAACTGGACTTCATCGCCCAGAAAAAGGCGATCGGCGCTTGATCGGAAAAGCCTGATCTGATCGGTTCGGCCCAGATCTGTTCAGCAGGCGGGCGGTCCGGGTGGACCGCCCGTTTTTCTGTTAGGCCGCTTGGCTGACGATTGCTTTTTCCCAGACAGCGGCGATCCAGTCAGCCCTCTTCTACCCGCTCAGGCTGAGCTTGTCGAAGCCCCCTGCGGCAAGGCGATACGGCGTTCGAGATCTCGAGCTTGCCCGAGGAAGTACCTGCCATCGGCCCGATAGCCTGCCGTTGCGTTCGGGCTTCGACAAGCTCAGCCTGAGCGGGAGAGGCTTCAAACGCCCGATTTCTCGGCCTTTTTCTTCTTCATCGCGTCATGGAAGCGGTCGGCCCAGCCGGGCTTGACCAGTTGCTCTCCGCGCACGAGGCGAAGTTCGCCGTCGGCCACGTCGCGGGTTACCGTGCTGCCTGCCGCCACGATGGCATCGGCGCCGATCTTCACCGGCGCGACAAGGGCGCTGTTCGAGCCGATGAAGGCGCGTTCGCCGATCACGGTGCGGTGCTTGAAATAGCCGTCGTAATTGCAGGTGATCGTGCCCGCACCGAGATTGGCCTTCGCGCCGACGCTGGCGTCACCCACGTAAGTAAGGTGATTGGCCTTGGCGCCTTCGCCCAGTTCGGCGTTCTTCACTTCGACGAAGTTGCCGACTTTCGCGCCCTTGCGCAGCACGGCGCCGGGGCGCAGGCGCGCGTAAGGCCCGATCGCGACGCCGCTTTCCAGAGTCGCCCCTTCCAGATGCGAGAAAGCGTGGATCGTCACATTGTCGGCCACGGTCACGCCGGGGGCGAAGACCACGTTGGGCTCGATGATGACGTCGCGCCCCAGCTGCGTGTCCCAGGCAAAGAACACGGTTTCGGGCGCGATCAGGGTGACGCCGTCCGCCATGGCGGCGATGCGGCGCTTGGCCTGCCAGCGACCTTCCGCTTCGGCCAGTTCGCCGCGGCTGTTGATGCCGCCCACTTCGTCCGGGTCGGGCGTGACGATCACGGCGCAGGCACGTCCTTCCAGCGTCGCGACATTGACGATGTCGACGAGGTAATATTCGCCCTGGGCATTGTCGTTGCCGACGCGGGCGAGGAGATCGAAGAGGTCGGCCGACTTCACCGCCATCAGGCCCGAGTTGCACAAGCGGCAGGCGCGCTGTTCTTCGGTGGCGTCCTTGTATTCCACCATCATGGCGATGCGCCCGTCGTCATGGGCGAGGACGCGGCCGTACTGGAGCGGGTCTTCCGGTTCGAAGCCCAGCACGACGACGGCAGGCGAATCGTCCGCATGAAGGCGCTCGATCATGGCGCGCATGGTGGCGGTGCTGACGAAGGGCACGTCGCCGTAAAGGATCAGCACATCGCCGGAAAAGCCGGAGAGCGCAGCCTCTGCCTGTTGCACCGCATGGCCGGTGCCGAGCTGCGGTTCCTGCACGGCGATCGCCGCGCGGCTGCCGAGGGCCTTTTCAAGTTGCTCGCGGCCATGCCCGGCAACCACCACCTGCCGCTGCGGCGCCAGCGCGGCTGCACTTTCCAGCAGGTGTTCCAGCATCGGCCGGCCGGCTATGGGATGGAGAACCTTGTGCAGGTCACTCTTCATGCGGGTGCCCTTGCCGGCGGCCAGGACTACGATAGCGAGAGGCGTGGAATGTTCGAGCATGGCCATCACTTGCCAGCAAATTGTTGCGGTTTCCACAGCATCGCGCCACTGAGATGCGGATGACGGATTTTCCTTTCGACGTAGTCGGCTTCGATCTGGATGGAACCCTGCTGGATTCGCTCGGCGATCTGGGGGTGGCGCTCAACCACGCCCTGTCGCTGGAAGGGCGCGCGGCGATACCTAGAGAGGCCGTGCGCGATCTTGTTGGAGGCGGCGCGAAGAAGATGCTGGCAAAAGGGCTGGAAGTGACCGGTGGCCCGGTATCGGACGAGCGGCTTAACCAGCTGCACCACGCGCTGATCGATTTCTACAGCGACCATATCGCCGTGGAGACGAGGCTCTATCCGGGCGGCGAGGCCATGCTTCGGGGTCTGGCCGCGCGGGGCGTGAAGGTCGCCGTCGTGACCAACAAGCTGGAACGGCTTGCAGTGAAGATCTTCGCGGAGATGGGGCTTTCGCACCACTTCTTCACGGTGATCGGCGGCGATACGCTTGGCCCCGGCCGGGCCAAGCCCAAGCCGGACCTCATCGAGCTGATGCTGGAGCGGGCCGGCAGCGCTGAAACGCCGATCCGGGCCGCCTTCGTGGGCGATACCACTTACGATACCGGCGCGGCGGCGGCGGCGGGAATCCCCTGCGTGGCGGTGAGCTTCGGCTTCAACGATCGCCCGCCGAACGACCTCGGCGCAACGGCGGTGATCGATCATTTCGACGCACTGATCCCCACTCTCGAACGCATCGGCGCGGAGGCCGAGACGGCCTGAGCGCAACGCCCCGCCGATAAGCGGGGAGCCGGGCGGGACAAAGCGCTCGCCCAGCTTGTCCATGCCCGGCAATCGTGCGAGCCCCTGCTTCTCAGGAGCGGGAGAGAACGCGATGCCGACGCCGGGTGAGAAACTGCGCGGGCTGATCGAGAACGGCGAGCACTTCGTCGCGGCAGAGGCCTATTCGGCGCTGACGGGCAGGATCGTCGAGCATGTGGGCTTCAAGGCGGCCTATCTTGGCGGCCATGCCTGTTCGGCCTTTCACTATGCCGTGCCCGACAACGGCATTTTCAGCCAGGTCGAGATGATCGAGCAGTCGGCGCGGATCGCCCAGGCCATCGACATTCCGCTCATCGTCGATGCCGACACCCTGGGCGAGACGGTAGCCGACGCCTATCACTTCACGCGCCGCTACGCCGCGGCCGGTATCGCCGGATACCACGTCGAGGACGAGGTGAACCCCAAGCATTCTAAGCATGCGGGCGGCCTCTGTTCGATCGCGGACATGCAACTGCGCATCGAAGCCGGGGTAAAGGGACGTGGCGATTCCGGCCTGGTGATCATTGCCCGCTGCGACGAACTCTACACCAGTGCCAACGGCGGCGGCGGTTCCGGCTCCGTCGAGGAAGCGATCCGGCGGGGCAGGGCCTATGCGGAAGCGGGGGCCGATGCGATCGTCTTTGCCAGCGCCCCGCCGGAGCAGCAGGCCGAGGTGATCCCGCATATGCCGATTCCGGTCTGCACGCTGGGCTTCGACTTGCCGGGCACCGCCTTCACGCTCTCGACCGCCTGGGGCTGGGTCTCGGCAGCGGTAGGGCACCTCGCCATGGCGCGCGAACTGATGGAAACCGGCGCGGTGAAAAGCGCGATGAACGCCTTCACGAACTTCCCCGAGAAGTACGATCTGATCGACCAGAAGCTCTATGACGATCTGATCGTCGAATGGGCGGAGCGGACCGGACGGCCCACGCGACCCAACCACGCCAGGTAGCGCCTGCGCTCCTACTTCTTCGGAACCTCCACGCCTTCGGGCAGGACCAGCACTTCCAACCCCTGTGCGGGATCGAGGTAGCGTTGTGCCATGGCCTGGACATCGGCAACGGTGATCGTCGTCAATCGGTCGCGGGCCTTGGTGAAGCGTTCGATCCGGTCGACCTGGGTCTGGGCGCGGTCGACCAGGGAGAGCCAGCCTGCGTTGCCCTTGAGGGCGTTCTGATAGGCTTCGATCAGGGGCGCGCGGGCGCGTTGCAGCACGTCGTCGCTGACCCGCGCGGCCCGCAGTTCGCGTAGGACTTTGGCGATCGCCTCGCGGCTGGCGGGAACGTCGGCAACGTCGATCGAGGCGGCGATGGAGAAGGTGCCGTAGCCTTTCCAGTAGTGCGACAGCGAACTGCCCGCGGAAGGCGAATAGGCCTTGCCGAGGGCCTCGCGCAGACTGTCGGTCAGTTCGATCCGCACCACGCGTTCCAGCATTTCCAGTTTCAGGGCATCGAGCGGGTCGGCATCGTCGCGGGTCGGCCAGGTCAGCCGCAGGAGCGCCTGGTCCGCAGCACCGCTATGGCGCAGAATCCGCGCGCTGCGATCGGCGGTAAAACTGCGTGCGGGCTGACCGTCATAGGCGCGGAAGGCGGTTTCGCGCGGGGGCAGGGCGCCCAGCGTCTGCCCGACGAAGGCGATCGCCTTGTCCTCGTCGAAATCGCCTACGAGGCCCAGTTCGATCGCGCCGTGGGCGAGACGGTCCGAGATGTCTTGCTTCAGCTTGCCGTATGTCAGGTGGCGATAGGCCTCGACCGGCTGGAGACTGAAGCGCGGATCGTTGTCCGAGATGATCCGGCCGAGGTCCGCGCCCAGCGAGGAAGAGGGGGTCGCGCGAAGCTGGGCGAAGCTGTTGTTGACCTGCTGGCGGTACTGCACTTCGCCCTCGGCGCGATAGCCTGGGTCGGTGATCAGCGCCGTCATCAGCTGGAGTTGCAGTTCCAGATCGCGCGGTGTCGTGGCGGTCTGGGCGTCGAAGCTGGCGGCGCCGTTGGAGAGGCCGAAGCCCAGGGTGTGGCCGGACATGATGGTGTCCAGATCGTCGCGGCTGTGCTTGCCGAGGCCGCCCTTGTCCATCCAGCTGACCATGTCGGTGGCGAGCGGGTTCTCGCGCGTGTCGAGCATGGAGCCGCCGTCGATGGCGAAGCTGACCCGCACGCGGTCCTTCTCCAGCTCCGTCTGCTTGAGGTTGAGCATGACACCGTTGGCGAAGCGGATCTCGCGGATGCCGAGCACGGGATCCCGGCTGTCGCTGACGATCGTGCCGGGCGTGCCGAAATCGGTATAGGCGAAGGCGGTCAGCGCCTGCGCGCTTTCGCGGGGGACCGGGCCGCGCATGGCGCGCTGCCAGGCCGTGCGGATGGCCGCATCGCCGCCTTCGGGCGCCTTGCGCCCTTCGAAGCGGATCAGCGGTTTGTCGAGCGCCAGCGCCTCGCGCTTGAGGGCGCGCAGGACGGCCTTGGGGGTGATGGTGGGCGCGAAACCCTCGAACCGTTCGAGCGCCGATGCGGGGGTGGAGGGGACGACGCGGTCGTCCACCAGGGCCAGGGCGATGGCGGCGAGAGAGGCATTGCTGCGGGTATTGGCGGAACCGGCGGCGTTGACGAGCGACGTGCGCAGCTGCGCTACCTGCTCGGAGATTTCCGCAGCGCTGAAACCATGGGCCAGGGCGCGGCGATATTCGCGCGCGGTGGCGGCAATCCCGTCTGCCCACTTGCCGTCGACGCTGTCGATGATGAGGCGGGTGGAGCGGGCGGTCTCGAAGACGTCTCCGGTGCCGAAGCCCGCGCCCCGGAAAGGCGGCTGGGCGCTGCGCGAAAGGCGCTGGAGGCGGCGGTTGACCACGGCATAGCCGATCGCGCGCAGCAGGTTCTCCTGCCGCTGGGCCAGGGTGTCCGGCTCGTCCAGCCAGGCGCCGCTGCGCTGGATCACGGTCCTTTCGGAAAGCGCGGAATCGATCCAGACGCCGGTGCGGCCGCGATCCTTGACATCGACCGGTCCGGCGTCGGGCTGGGCTTCCGCCGCGTTACCCTTCCAGTCCGCGAAGTGGCGAAGAATGCCCGCTTCCACCGCGGCGGGATCGAAGTCTCCCACGATCACCAAGGTGACATGGGCGGGAACATATTCGCGTTCGTAGAAGGCGCGCAGGCTGGCGGCGTCGGCAGCGTTGAGGGTAGCCACGGTGCCGATCGGGAAGCGCTGGCCGTAGCGGGCCTCCGGGTAGAAGAAGTGGGTGGAATCGATGGTGTTGCGCAAGGCAAAGGTATTGCGGTCGCGCATTTCCGACAGGATCACGCCGCGTTCCCGGTCGATCGCGCCTTGCGAGATGGTCAGTTCGCTGGCCGTCTCGCGCATGAGCATGAGCGCGGTGTCGAGCAGCTTGGCGTCGCTGCGTGGCAGGTCGAGCTTGTAGACGGTGCGCTCGAAATTGGTGGAGGCGTTGGTATCGGCGCCGAAGGCCAGCCCGTCGCGCTCCAGCAGCGGGATCATCTGGCCTTCCGGCACCCGCTTGCTGCCGTTGAAGGCCATGTGTTCGACGAAGTGCGCGAAACCCTGTTCGCTGTCGTTCTCGTCCAGTGAGCCCGCCGCCACTTCCATGCGCACCACGCCGGTTCCGGCAGGGGTGGCATTGTGGCGGATCACATAGCGCATGCCGCTGGGCAGGCGGCCGAAACGGAAATCGGGATCGACGGGAACGTCGCTCTGTTCGAAGGCCCAGCTGGTGTCGCTGGCATGGGTACTGGCGGAGGGCGGGGCTTTTTCGCGGGCAAGGGCGGGAGCGGGGATCGGGGCGGTAAGCAGCAGCGCGGTAATGAGAACAGTTCGCATGTGGTGCCCGTGCCCCAGTAGGAACCCGATAACAAGGGGGCGCTGGGATTTCGCTTGCGCTTTCGCGGCTTTCCCGGTCCTGCCCCGACAGTCGGCGCCAGACGCGGAAAAGCCCGGCGCACCTTGCGGTGGCCGGGCTTTTCCTTGCATCGCTTGAGCCTAACCTGGCTTGCGTCTTACTTGCCGCGCAGCTTGCGGTGCTTCGACAGGTCGAGGACTTCGCTCGGGCCGTTGTCGTCCTGAAGCAGGCCGAGGCGACGGGCGACTTCCTGATAGGCCTCTTCCTCACCGCCGAGGTCGCGGCGGAAGCGGTCCTTGTCCAGCTTTTCGCCGGTGAACATGTCCCAGAGACGGCAGCCGTCGGGGCTGATCTCGTCTGCCAGGATCACGCGGCTGTAGTCGCCGTCCCAGATGCGGCCGAATTCGAGCTTGAAGTCGACGAGGCGGATGTTGATCGCCGCGAACATGCCGCACATGAAGTCGTTCACGCGGATGGCCATCGCGGCGATGTCCTGCATCTCCTCGTTAGTGGCCCAGCCGAAGCAGGCGATGTGCTCTTCGGCGATCATCGGATCACCCAGCGCATCGTCCTTGTAGTAGTATTCGATCAGCGTGTGCGGCAGCGGCTCGCCCTCGGGAATGCCGAGGCGCTTGGAGATCGAACCGGCGGCCACGTTGCGCACCACGACCTCGATCGGGATGATCTCGACCTGGCGGACGAGCTGCTCGCGCATGTTGAGGCGGCGGATGAAGTGGTTGGGCACGCCGATGTGGTTGAGGCGCGTGAACACGTACTCGCTGATGCGGTTGTTGATCACGCCCTTGCCCTGGATCGTGCCCTTCTTCTGCGCATTGAACGCAGTGGCATCGTCCTTGAAGTACTGGATCAGGGTGCCGGGTTCAGGGCCTTCGTAGAGGATCTTGGCCTTGCCCTCGTAGATCTGGCGGCGACGGGACATGCGTGTTCGTCCTTGAAACTGTAAAAGAGCAGGCCCCGGCTCGTGGAAAGTCGCTGGGCGACAGCGGGCCGGGGCGTTCGAGCGGGCATATAATGGAAGCAGGGGCAAAAGCAAACGGCGCTTGGAGGCGAGCCGCCGAAAGGGCGCAAACCCTAAGGACGGCGCCCCGCCAGTTCCGTCACCAGATTGCGGGCCGCGGCGCTGACTTGCTCCCAGGTGGTCTCGAAACCTTCGGGACCGCCGTAATAGGGATCGTCCACGTCATGCCCTTCCAGCCCGGCGACATGGTCGAGCAGCATGGACAGGCGGGCTGGGGAGCGGGCAGGCGCAAGGCGTTCCAGATTGGCGAGATTGCCGGCGTCGAGCGCGATGATGTGGTCGAATCGATCGAAATCCGCTTTGCCGACCTGACGGGCGCGGTAGCCGGAAATGTCGATGCCGTGCCGGAGCGCTTCGGCAATCGACCGGGGATCGGGTCCCTTGCCGACATGCCACGATCCGGTTCCCGCCGAGTCGATCTCCATATCCAGCCCGGCATCCTGCGCCGCCCGGCGCAAGGCCGCTTCGGCAAGCGGCGAGCGGCAGATGTTGCCAAGGCAGACGAACAGAACGGAGGGGATATGTGCAGGATCGGACATGTCGCCTGCCTAATGCCGGGCAGACCCGATCTCAAGATCAGCGGTGTCCGAAGATCCGTTCCAGCAGGGTTGGCTGGTCCATCGGCTGGATCGGGCCGTGAAAACGGCGGCGCAGGCCGGGATCGAGCGGTGTGCGCGGCGTCCAGATCCGCTCGGCGCGATAGGTGTGGTCTTGCGTGAGGGCCATTGGCAAAGGCTCCTTTCTCGGGGGTATTCCTTAGAATAAACCCCGATTCAGGCTGAAAGTTTCCTTAACCAGTGCTTCCGGCCCTTCGCATTCAGGCCCTTACGGTCGCTCCTGCCTCCTCGGCGAGACGACGGACCATCGCGCAGACTTCGCGGCCCATGAAGGGCTTGCCGAGCATCGGCCTTTCGCTGTGGCCGCTTGGCAGCTGGCGGCGATCGTAGCCGCTGACGAAAGCGAAAGGCGTGGCGCGTGCTGCCAGTTCGTCGGCCACGGGATCGATTCGCTCGCCGTTGAGGTTGCCGTCGAGCAGGGCCAGATCCGGTCCGCCTTCGCGGATCATGGCGATGGCCTGTTCGCAGGATGTCGCGGGACCGAGCACGACGCCGCCCCAATCCTCGATCTCCATCATCAGTTCCATGGCCACGAGCGGCTCGTCCTCGACGATGAGGACGCGAAGGCCTTGCGGTCCGGTTTCGCTTGTAGCCACGGCCGGGGAAGCGACCGGCGCGGCGGGCGGAGCGACCGGTTCGGCCGTTCCAGCCGGATGACCTTCCTCCGCAAGTGGCAGGGCGAGCTGCCAGCATATGCCCTCGGCGGCATATTCGGCGCTGATCCGCGCCCCGTCGGCGGTCATGCTGTTTTCAATCAGGGTGGAGCCGAAGCCGCGCCGTTCCGGCGGGGCTACGGGCGGGCCGCCCCGTTCCGTCCAGGCCAGCGAAAGCACATGCTGCGAGACCGACCAGTCGAGCGAGACCGTGCCGCTCTCGTTGGAAAAGGCGCCGTACTTGTGGGCGTTCGTCGCCAGTTCGTGCAGGATCAACGAGAAGCGCAGTGCGAGTTCGGGGGGAAGCTCGACATCGGGACCGGCCAGCTTCAACCGGTCCTCGCTGACCGCGCCGATGGCCACCTGATCCGCGATGAGGCTGCGCAGGCTGGCCGGTTCCCAGGTCGTCGCGCTGAGCAGCGAATGGGCGCGGGCCAGCGATTGCAGGCGGCCGCTGAAGGCCTGCTGGAAGTCCTCTGTCGATCGGGCGTGGCGGAACCCCTGCGAGGCGATGGCCTGGACGGTGGCCAGGGTGTTCTTCACCCGGTGGTTGAGTTCGCCGATCAGCAGGCGCTGGGTATCCTCGGCGCGAAGGCGCTCGGTCACGTCGAGCAGTTCGATCATCACGCTGGCGCCGCGCGATCCCGTGCCCGCCAGTGACGAACAGTACCATTCGCCCTCGCGCAAGGCGCCGCCAGCCCGCACGAAGCGATGCTCCTGCGTTTCTCGGCGGTCCTCGCCGCCCAGCAGGGCGCGCATGCTTTCGGCGAAGCGCGGGCGGTCGGCCGGGGCGAGGAAGGGGGCCTCCTCCACTTTCCGCCCGAGCACGTCCTGCGCGGAAAAGCCCAGTTCGCGCTCGGCGCTGCGATACCAGCTCACGATCCTGAGGTTGGCGTCGATCTCCAGCACGGCCAGCGGCGAATTGTCGCCGTGGGCGCGCAGGCGACCGAGCGCGAGGCCGAGTTCGTCGCGCTGGCGGGCGATCTCGCGGCGCTGGCGGGCCAGCTCGACGAAGACCGCCACCTTGGAATTCAGCTCCACCATGTCGAGCGGCTTGAGCAGATAGTCCACCGCGCCCGCCTCATAGCCGCGGAACCGGCGGCGTTCGTCGGTGGCGAGGGCGGTGAGGAAGATGATCGGCACGGCGCGCGTTCGTTCGGTGCCGCGCATCAGCTCGGCCAGTTCGAAGCCGTCCATCTCCGGCATCATCACGTCGAGCAGGGCCAGCGCGAAATCGTCGCGCAGCATGGCTTCCAGCGCCTCGAACCCGGAAGAGACCGTGACGAGTTCGACGCCCGGCTGGTCCAGCGCGGCTTCGAGGACGAGCAGGTTCTCGCGGATATCGTCCACGGCCAGGATCTTGAGCGGCTCATTCAGCATAGGCGGCTTCCTGGACGTTGTGGTTGGTGCGGCGCCAGATCTTCTCCAGCGGTGCGAAATCCGCGAAGCTGTCGCCTTCGGCGGAGAAGTGGACGGTTTCCTTCGAGCCGAGGCCCAGGAAGCCGCCGGGCGGCAGCGACTGCGCGAAAAGGCCCAGTGCGCGGTCCTGCAGGGCGCGGTCGAAATAGATCAGCACATTGCGGCTGGAAACCAGCTGGACCTCGGAAAAGACCGCATCGCTGGCGAGGTTGTGATCGGCGAAGACGGCGCGGCGGCGCAAGGTGGGATCGAACCGGGCGACGCCGTAGTTGGCGGTATAGTAATCCGCCAGCGAAGCCTTGCCGCCGGCCTCGCGGTAATTGCGGGAAAAGCCCGCGATCCGCTCTATCTCGTAGATGCCCGCCTCCGCCTTGGCGAGAGCGGCGGGGTTGATGTCGGTGCAGTAGAACAGGGTGCGTTCTTCCAGCCCTTCCTCGCGGAAGAGGATGGCCAGCGAATAGAACTCCTCGCCATTGGCGCAGCCGGCGACCCAGACCTTGATCGAAGGCCATGTACGCAAGTGCGGGATCACCTGTTCGCGGATCGCACGGAAATACTCGGGGTCGCGGAACATCTCGCTGACCTGGATGGTCAGGAAACCGATCAGCACGTTCAGGCTCTCGGGATCGTGGAGGATCCGGTCGAGCAGGCTGGAGAGGTGCGGATAACCGAAATGGGACTGCGCACGCTGGAGACGGCGCAGCAGCGAGGCACGTGAATAGTCCCGGAAATCGTACTGGTAGCGCCGCCAGATCGCCTCGACGAGGAGATCGACCTCGATATCCTCGACCGATTCGAGGAAGCGCCTGCCGCCCGGTCTCATCGCGGCATCCATACGCGCACCAGACTGAGCAGCTTGTCGACGTCGAGCGGCTTCGAGAGATAGTCGTTGGCGCCTGCCTCCAGGCACTCGCGGTGATCGCGCTCCATCGCCTTGGCGGTGAGGGCGATGATCGGCAGGTTCTGCCACTGGGACTGGCGGCGGATCTCGCGCGTGCAGGTGAGGCCGTCCATCTCGGGCATCATCACGTCCATCAGCACCAGGTCGATGGCGGACCCGTCACTGTCGGCCGTGCGCGCCAGTTCGTTCAGCGCCTCGATCCCGTTGCGGGCGATGCGGACCTGGACGCCGTGGGGCTCGAGTACGGAGGTGAGGGCGTAGATGTTGCGGATGTCGTCCTCTACCACCAGGATCTGCCGCCCTTCCAGCGCGGCATCGCGGCCGAGCGAGCGGGCGATCAGCTGCTGCTTCTCGTCCGGCAGTTCGGAAACGACCTGGTGGAGGAACAGCGTCACTTCGTCGAGCAGGCGTTCCGGGCTCTTGGCGCCCTTGACGATGATCGACTTGGAATAGCGCCGCAGCCGCATCTCTTCCTCTTCGGAAAGCTCGCGGCCGGTATAGACGATGACCGGCGGGAACCCGACGCTCTCGTCGAGCGAGAGGCGTTCGAGCAGGTCGAGGCCGGACATGTCGGGCAGGTTGAGATCCAGCACCATGCAGTCGAAGGTCTCTTCGCCCAGCCGGGCAAGGCAGTCGGCGGCGCTCTGGACATCGACGGTTTCGACATCGCGCGAGGCGAGCAGGAGGTGGATCGCCTCGGCCTGGCGGGGGTCATCCTCCACCACCAGCACCCGGCGCAGGCGCTGGTCCATCCGGGCTTCCAGCCCTTCCAGCATGCCGACCAGGGTGTCGCGGCTGACCGGCTTGAACAGATAGCCCACGGCCCCGCTGGCGAGCGCGGCATGGTCGTCATGATCGGCGGAAACGATATGGACGGGGATATGGCGGGTGCGGGTGTCGCGCTTGATGCGGTCCAGCACCGAAAGCCCCGTATGGTCGGGCAGGTGCATGTCGAGGATCACCGCCTGCGGCAGGTACTGGCGGGCGAGCAGGGCGCCTTCGTCGGCCGTGCCCGCGATCAGGCATTCGAAGCCGACCTCGTGCGCAAGGTCGCAGAGGATGCGGGCGAAGGCGGGATCGTCCTCGACGATCAGGATGACGCGGGAATCGCCGGAGAGCGTCTCGCGATCGTCCTGCGGCACGGGCGCGCGGCGCGTGGCGGGGGCCGTCGTCGCGGTGGCGGCCGGTGTGGGCGTGGGGCTGGCGCGACCGGGAATGAGCGGGGTGGCGGCACTGTCTCCGGGGCGGAAGGCCTCGGGCAGTTCCAGCGTGAACGTGCTGCCCTTGCCGGGCAGGCTGTCCACCGTGATCGTGCCGCCCAGCAGATGCGCCAGTTCGCGCGAGATGGAGAGGCCGAGGCCGGTGCCGCCGTACTTGCGGGCGATGCCGCCGTCGGCCTGGCGGAACGCCTCGAAGATCGCGTCCTGCTGGTCCTGGGCGATGCCCGGCCCGGTATCGCGCACGGCAAAGGCGATGCGCCCTTTCGCGGCCGGGGAGACGGTGAGCGAGACTTCGCCCTGCGAGGTGAACTTGACCGCGTTGGAGAGGAAGTTCTTGAGCACCTGTTCCAGCCGCAGCGGATCGGTCTCGATCTCCTCCACGCCTTCGGCGGCGTGCAGGGTGAGAGCCAGCCCCTTGCCGGAGGCGGCGGCGGCGAAAGTATTTTCCAGCTTGCCGAGCATGGCGCGCACCGGCACGCGGTGGGGTTCCAGTTCCAACCGCCCCGCTTCGATCTTGGAAATATCGAGTACGTCGTTGATCAGCGTCAGCAGGTCGTTGCCCGAGGACTCGATCGTCTCCGCATAGCGCACCTGCTCGCCCGAGAGGTTGCCCTGGCGATTGTCGGCCAGAAGGCGCGCCATGATCAGCAGCGAATTGAGCGGCGTGCGCAGTTCGTGGCTCATGTTGGCGAGGAATTCGGACTTGTAGCGGCTGGCCTGCTCCAGCTCGTCAGCCTGGCTGCGCAGCCGCGTCTGCGAACGCGTCAGTTCGTCGCGCTGGGCTTCGAGCGACTGGGCCTGTTCCTCAAGCTGCGAATTGCTGCGTTCCAGTTCGGCCTGCTGCTCCTCAAGCTGCGACTGCGAATGGAGCAGGAGCTTGCTCTGGGCTTCCAGTTCGTCGTTGGTGGCGCGCAGTTCCTCGCTCTGGTTCTGGAGTTCCTCGGCCTGTTGCTGGGTTTCCGACAGCAGGTGTTCCAGCCGCGCGCGGTACTTGGCGGAACGCAGGGCAAGGCCCAGCGAGCTGCTGACGATGTCGAGAAACGCGGCGAGGTCTTCGGGGCGGGCCTCCGCCGTATCCACGAAGCCGAGTTCGAGCACGGCATTGACCATGCCGTCGACTTGCGCCGCGCCGAGCACGAGGCGGGCCGGGGTGGCACGGCCCAGCGCGGTGCCGAACGAGAGATACCCGGCGGGCACCTGGGCGACGGTCGTGGTGCGGCCGTGGCGGATGACTTCGCCAAGCAGGCTTTCGCCCGCCGCCATGCGTTCCGGCAGGGCGGCGTCGGCGGGGACGCCGTAGGTGGCGATCTTGTTGAAGTCCCCTTCGTCGCGGACGTAGAGCGCACCGGCAATGGCGCCGAAACGCTCGGCCAGGAAGGCGAGGGCGCGGCTGCCCAGTTCGTCGAGGGCCAGGTTACCGGTGATCGCGCGTGCAAGGTCTGCCTCGCTCTCGCGCAGCCATTGCTGGTGGCGATTGACGTTGCGATAGCGGATCAGGAAGAAGCCGATGCCGGCCAGCAGCAGATTGGTGACGCCCGATAGTGCCCGGTTCGTCATCGCCACTTCCAGGCCCAGACCCTGCGGAGCGATGAAATAGGCGGTCATGGCGCAGCCTATGCCGACTACCGCTGCCAGAAACGGCGTGATGGGGCGCCGCGCCACGAAAGCGATGACGGTAGGCAGCAGGTAGAGCACGCTCACCCCGGTCCCCAACGGGATCAGGATGTCTATTAGGAGGCAGAGCCCCAGGACGACGATGATGGCAAGCGCAAGCTGGACGTGAGGACTGATGGCCTTGCTGGGCGACATTACGAATCTCAAGGGAACTGGCCGGCTGCAGGCGGACCGTTTCTCCCCCAAACTCAAAAGACGGTCCCCGGATCAAGTGGCTCAACGCGGAAACGACCGGTGGGTTCCCGCGATTTTCGATAAATCTTCGTTTTTGCGCGATTTGCTTATCCGCCAGGGTTGGGATTCCGCGGATGGACGGCAGGGGAAGTGAGGGTTTCATTAAGTAAGTTCCGGTAGATCGTGCCGAAATCCCGACGAACTTCGCCGAAAGACTGGTCATCCGATGCGCACCATCATTCATCAGTGGCACCGCGTCCTGCGGGACGTTTTCGGCGGCGTCCTGCGTGACGTGGGCGGCAACGTCCTGCCGCTTGCCGCGATCGGCATGGTGGTTGCGGCGGCGATCGTCGGGTCGGCGATCGATCTCAGCCGCAACTTCAAGGTGGAGAACCAGCTTCAGGCCGCCTGCGATTCCGCCGTGCTGGCAGCGCGGCGCACCGTGGCCACTGACGCGGATTCCGCTCCGCCGGTGAACGGTCTGGCCCCCTCGGTCCATACCGTGGCGGACAACTATTTCCGCACCAATTTCAACGCAGTTGAAGGGGTCAGTGCAGCCGATTTCGAGGTGTCCTCCACCGACAAGGGCCAGACCGTCGACGGCAAGGCCTCGACCGTGCTGGACACGATCGTCATGCGCCTGTTCGGCTTCAAGAACTTCGCGCTGGGCGTGGAATGCACCTCGTCGATGGGGATCGGCAATTCCGACGTGATGATGGTGCTGGACACGACCGGATCGATGGCGGAATCGCTGGGCAAGTCCACGCGCATCGCCGCGCTTCAGGCCGCGATGAAGAACTTCTACACGACCGTCTCGTCCGCGACGAAGGATACCAACGCGCGCGTGCGTTACGGCTTCGTGCCCTACAGCTCGACTGTCAACGTAGGCAAGCTGCTGACCGACCTCGATCCGAGCTACATTGCCGACAGCTGGGACTACCAGTCGCGCATACCCATCTTCATAAACATGGCGAACGGGACCAAGACGGGTTCGAAAGTCGAATACCAGGACGCCAGCAGCAGCACCTCGCGTGGATCGAACAGCTACACCCAGAACCAGTGCAAGAACAACCTGCCGTCCAGTCAGACCAGCTATTCGAACTACGGTTCGTCCAGCACGGAAACGACGACTTCCGGCACCAGCCCGAACATCACCGTCAATGTCGTGACGAAGCAGCCGCAGCGGATGCTCACGTACGAGTGCAAGAAGTATAACAACAGCTATTACGTCTACACGACGACCAATACCCGCACCCAGGTGACGACCGATTCCTACAAGGACGCCACCAATTCGACGAACGTGAAGGGCTCGACTTTCCATCATTGGGAATACCGGCAGGTCACGGGTGTCGATACCAGCACCTTCAAGACTTTCGCCAGGACGACGGTACCCAACGGCAACAGCGGCGCCTCCGTATCCTATACCTGGGGTGGCTGCATCGAGGAGCGCAGCACCGTCAACACGGACAGCTTCTCGTATTCCCCATCGGGCGGCATAAGCCCATCGGCGGCGCTCGACATCAATATCGACAGTGCGCCGACTTCGGACGCGGGAACGAAGTGGGGACCGCTCTGGCCCGAGATTTCCTATCGCCGCGCGGGCAGCAGTTCCAGCACCTGGACCCGCTCCACCACCGAGGAAGGCGCTTCGGCCGGAAGCTATTGCCCCGCGAAGGCCCAGCTCCTTCAGGAGATGGACCAATCCAGCTTCAACACATATGCCAACTCGCTGACGGCGGTGGGCGGGACCTATCTCGACATCGGCATGATCTGGGGCGGGCGCATGCTCTCGCCTGACGGCATCTTCGGCAATGTCGTCAACGAGGAGCCGACCAACGGCGGCGAAGTCTCTCGCCACATCATCTTCATGACCGACGGCCAGATGGATACGTCCAACTATGTGCCCACGGCCTGGGGCATGGACTGGTGGGACCTGCGGGTGACCAAGGGCGGCTCGGAAGGCGATGCCGATGCGCGCCATACCTCGCGCTTCCTCGCCGTCTGCGAGGCGATCAAGGCCAAGGGCATCCGCGTCTGGGTGATCGCCTTCACTTCCGGCCTCTCGACTGACCTCAAGACCTGCGCCTCGGACGACAGTTCCTACGTCGCCACCAACGCCACCGACCTCAATACCGCCTTCCAGGAAATCGCCAAGCAGGTGGGCGAGCTGAGGATCACCGAGTGATCCTGCGCCGCCTTCAGAACCTCCGCGCGGATCGCAGCGGTGTGACGATCATCGAGTTCGCGGTGGCCGGGCCGGTGCTGATCATCCTGCTGATGGGTATCTTCGATCTGGGCCATATGGCCTATGTCCGCGCCGTCCTGCAGGGCGCCGTCCAGGAAGTGGCGCGCAACGGCACGCTCGAAGTCTCCGAGACCGAAGCGGGCGACGAATATGTTCGCCAGCTCGTGCGCGGCGTGGCGCCGGGCGCGGACGTGGAAGTCTCGCGCTCCAGCTATTACGACTTCACCGATATCGCGCGGCCGGAAGCGTGGAACGACAAGAACAACAACGGCCGCTGCGACAACGGCGAATCCTATACGGACGAGAACAAGAACGGCCAGTGGGATGCCGATATCGGCAAGACCGGCAACGGCGGCGCCAACGATGTCGTCGTCTATACGGTGGAAGTCACCTATACGCCGGTCTTCCCCATTCCCGGCCTGACCGATCGCGGCACCAAGCGCACGCTGACGGCCACTTCGGTGCGCAAGAACCAGCCCTATGCGCTTCAGCTGGCCTATGGCTCGGCCGCGGGTGTCTGCCCATGACGCCCCGCACGTTTGTTCTCCGCAAGATGGCTCTGCTCCGCTGCCTGCGCGAAGATCGCAGCGGCGTCTCGTTCATCGAACTGGCGCTCATGCTGCCGGTGCTGCTGTCCCTCGGCCTCTACGGCACCGAAGTCGCCTATATGGCGATGATCAACATGCAGGTCGGCCAGATCGCCACCTCGGTCGCCGACAACGCCTCGCGCCTCGGCCAGACCGACAACAGCTCTGTCACGCCGACCGTCAAGGAATCGCAGGTCGATTCGGTCATGTGGGGCGCCCTGAAGGAAGGCAGCAGCTTCGATTTCGGAAGCCACGGCAGGATCATCCTGTCCAGCCTGGAAGTCGATCCCGATACCGGGCGGCAATATATCCACTGGCAACGCTGCCGCGGCAGCCTCGACAGCGAATCCGCCTATGGCGAGGCCATGGACGGCAAGAACGGCACTCTGCTGGACGGCATGGGCGCCGAGGATCACAAGATCCATGCCGTCGCCAATTCGGCCGTGATGTTCGTGGAAGTCTATTACCAGTACCAGCCGCTGTTCGGGACGATGTTCGTGAACGGCACGGTATTCAAGCACGAAGCCGCCTACCTCATCCGCGACGACCGCAGCCTCAATCCCACCGGAACGCCCGGCGGTGTGACCGGCGGCGGGGGGCAGTCGCCCTGTAGTTGAGGCGTGGGGCGGCTCCGGGCCGCCTGAGCAGGAACAGAGGCTCCGTCGGGATGCGGATCACGCACCCGCTGAAATGGCGGCATGTTGAGTGAAGCCGCTTCTGCCAATTGACCGGCATTCAGCGCGGGGCGTGAGGCCGTCTTAAACAGGCGGGCGCGATGAGCCGAACAAAGTCATTGCAGCCTGCTACGGTGTCTCCGCTCCCAACAGCAACGCCATCCGCCAGCGGAAGACTTGGAGGCACGTCGCGTAGGGTTGGGTCATTTACGCTGCTCAACCGCTGGGAAGCCTTCGGGATGCCCTTGATAGTTTTGAGGACTCGTCGTGCGTTAGCTTAGATGCGCGGAGTACTTCGAGTAGTGGCGCAAAACTCCTTCAGTGTCCCCAGCGGCGTTTGTCGTATACTGGCGACACCTCTCTCATTGTGCGATTGTTCCCAAGCAATGCAGCGGGAAGGGAAAATGGCCATTGTTTGAAAGCCTCAGTCTGCCGGACATCTTGAAAGCATCAGCTATACAGGCCTTCGCATTGACGGTCGCCTGCGCTGCTTTCATCTACTTGTCCAAGATAGGTCTTCTTCCGCCTCTGGCGTCTTGGATGCTCCCCCTGGCGTATTTTGTCGGCATTTTCGCAGGCGCGCTTTGGCTGGGCTTGGCTGCACGGGGCTTCTGGAAACTGATCGACCTTGGAGAGCATTGGAAAAGGTGGCGTCTTGGTCGCGCGCGGCGCAAGGCTGTGCAGGCGTACATTCCTCACATGAGCGAGGATGATCGTGTGATCATTGGTTACCTATTGGAGCGTAACCAAAAGACATTCGATTGTGCCGTAGATGGTGGCTACGCGGTGTCCCTCATCTCGCGAGGCATCATCGTTAGCGCGGCTCGACGTGGGCAGCTCCTTGATATGGAGCGTGTGCCTATGAAGATTCCTGACGACGTTTGGGAGGTGCTTTCAGAGAACCGCGATGCGTTTCCCGCAAAATTTGAAGGAACCATGCACCCATGGCGCGTCCACTGGATGGCCCGCTAGGTTAATCAGCCCCACAAACCTGCCCAACATTCGGGACATTTTTTGCGTTATATATATTTGAAAATAAGAGATTTTATGAAGTTGGTCGGGGAGACAGGATTCGAACCTGCGACATCCTGCTCCCAAAGCAGGCGCGCTACCGGACTGCGCCACTCCCCGACCCTTCGGGTGTCGATGATGTTTCGAGGGCTTGCCTCGATGCCGTTGGTGGGCCCGGCAGGATTCGAACCCGCGACCTAGCCGTTATGAGCGGCCAGCTCTAACCGCTGAGCTACAGGCCCCAACCGCCGCGCCCGGCTTCATCGACGATGCCGGGCGAAAAGCGCGTTAGCTCGGCAAATCGTTCTGTGCAAGCGCTACGCTGGATAGGATGTTGGCAACATTGCCGGGTTTTACACCGCGACGTGCAAGGTGGGCGAAAAGCGTGCGCCACCAGTCGTAAAGCGCGTCGAGATCCTGCGGGGCGCGCACGTAGGGCGTATATCCCGGGACCAGCGAGGGGCTGTGGAACGAGAAGACCAGCACCGGCAGTCCCATGTCGATCGCCACGTCCACGCCGCGCAGGGCTTCCTCCACGGTGACGCCTTCGGGGGTGAGGGGGATTCGTTCCAGCAGGCCGGCGCGGGCGAGGGCCCCGCGCAGTTGCGGCAGGCGCCAGAGCGCCGGATAGATTGCGTTGCCGAACTGGCGCAGCGGTCCCCAGTAGATCGTGGTGAGGGGCAGCTCCAGCAATTGCCGCCCTTTGTCGGCCCAATAAGGGTGCAGGGGGTGGCGGCGATAGTTCGGGCCGCCGGAGGCGCTGTAGTCGAAGTGGGCGCGTACCGAACTGTCGATGTCGATGCCGAACTCGGTGAGGATCTCGGCGGTCCTTGGACCGAGGCCGTAGCGCCCGGCGCGGTAGATGCGCGGCCGGGTGCCGAACGCCTCCACGATCCGCGCGTGAAGCCGGGCGAATTTTTCCCGCTCCAGCGCGAAGGGCAGGTTGCCCGCGTAGGAATTGAATTCGCTCACCACCTCGTCGAACGGCGGGCTGACCCAGGGATGCAGCTGGACGCCGATTTCGGCGCGCCCCGCTGATACCGCATCGCCGATCGCCTGCGGTGCAAGCGGGGAATCGGCTACCGGATAGTCCACCAGATAGATCGGCACGACGCCGAATTCCTCGCAGAACTGCTGGAATGTCTGGAGCGCGGGGACCGAAAGCGTGCCGTGGCCGTGCCGGTCTAGCGGGGCGCTCCAGTCGAACTCTTCCTCGGTGTCGACGGTGACGATGAAGCGCTGGCCGAAACCCTCGCTAAACTGCGCGGCGGCGTCTGCATGAGGCGGCAGGAGGAGGTTCGTCCCCGGCAACTGAAGATTTCCTCGACTGTATGAACTACCGGAGGCGATTGCCCGGCGAATCCGATATGCGGCATGGCCCGTCTAGAGGCAAAATCTTCCGGTTCGGTAAAGGACGCGCCTTAGTTTCTCCTAGACGGCGCGGCTTTCCATGCGGCTGACGGCCGAAGCGGCCACGGCGGGGAGCCAGAGTTTCAGATCGTTCTGGTCGCGTTCGAGACCGCCGCCCGCCGCTGCCGCTTCGGCTGCCGCGAGGCGCAGGGTGAAGCCGATGCCGAACATTCCGGTCGAGAGCGATTGTCCGCGCTCGCTCACCGGCGTTTCGAACAGGCTCTGGGCGTCGCGGGCCAGGAGCAGCGAGGGCAGGGCGACGCGCATCGATACGCGGCCGTTTTCCGCCTCGAAGCGCACCGGAAGCATCTCCTGCGGCGCGGTCATGCCGGCCAGCACGGCGAAGATGCGCCACAGCATCCGTTCGATCTCGACCCTGTCGATGGCGACGGGCAGCGCGCCGAGTTCCGGTTCGGGGAGCGCGAAGCCGCTGCGGCGCGGCTCGGTCCAGGCCTTGAGGCGGGCAACCGTCTCGGCAAGGATCGAGGCAAGATCGCTTTCGCCGGACTCGATGCCGAGAGCGCCCGATTCGAGCTTTACCAGCCTGTCCAGCTCCTCGAAGCCTGCCAGAATGTGGGCGCAGTCTCCGGCGATGGCGGCGGCCAGGGCGCGGTATTCGTGCGGGGCAGGGCCGTAGAGCTGCTGCTGGATGATCTCGGCGGCGACCTGGATGGCATTGGCGGGCGTGCGCAGTTCGTGCAGCACCTGGCGCATGCGGTCGGCCTCGCTCGGTTCCGCAGCGGGCGGGGCATCGGCGGCGGCGATCTTGCCGGGGCGGCGCAGGCGTCCGGCATAGCCGGTGAACCGGCCGCTGGCGGGATCGAAATGCGGGACGGCATCGACCTGCCAGGGACCGCTCACGGCAGGAGCGCCGGTTATGTCGATGGCAATGGCGCGCAGGGGCTGGCGGTGGCGCATGGACAGGGCAAGGCCTTGACCGTGGGGATAGGCCATCTGCGGATAAGGGAGCGGCGAGGCAGGATCGAGCGATTCGCTGAGGGCGGGATCGAGCGCGGCGAGGTTGAGCCCGATCAGCGCACTGGCGTGGGATCCGTCGGCCCAGCTGATGCGGCCTTCCGCGTCCGTGGCGAAATCCATGGCTGGGCCGGCGCCGCTTGTGGGCGAATCGCCAAGCGGCAGGCGGGGCGAGCCACCGGCCCTGGCAGTGCTGCCGCCTGCACCGGGGGCGCTGCTTTCACGGGCCTTGCGGAACTCCTCGATGCGCCGGACGATCGCGCCGATGCCGGTGCCCGGCTCGTCGCCGGTTTCGGGTTTCGTGTCCCTGGGTGTTTCCAGGGCAATGCGGAGATGTTCCAGATCGGCCAAGGGGGCCTGTTGGAGCGGCGGCTGCTCGGGCTCGACGTCAAGGCATTCGGGCAGGCATTCGGCTTCGTCCAGAAGGTCGAGCGGCTGTTCGGCCGGAGGCAAGCCGCGATCGCAGATGCCGAGGCGTTCCAGCAAGGTATCGACGTCCGGTCCCAGGTCGCGGCGATGGCGAAGGATTCCGCGCGCACGCACGGGCAGGGCGGGAATGAGATCGATCCATGCCTCAGGATCGAGGCGGGCAGTGCCGATCGCGGCCGTGGCCACGTCGGGTTCTGCTTCGGCGAAATGGGCGAGGAGGCGCGGGTTGGTCAGCGGCTGGAGCGGCTGGCGAACGAGGCGCGCGCGATCGGCCGCGGGTATCAGTGCGGAAAGTTCCGCCACGCGGGCGAAACCGGCCTCGATCGTGTCGGAACGGGCATCGCCGGGCAGGCGGCCGAGAATATCGATCAGTTGCCGATACTGAATGCGCGCCAGGGCATCCCCGGAAGAGGGCAGGCGCAGCACCGTGGCAAGGCGATCGTCGAAATGCATTCCGGCTCCATAGGCGCTTTGCAAAGGCTTGCGAAGCGACGCCATCCCTTATCCCACCCCGGATAGGCCCTGAGAGGTTAAGCCGAGGTCACTTCCTTCCTAGCAAACTGTGCAGACGCTGTAAGTCGGCAGATTGTAGGCGTTGCAATGCGGGACGATTACGCTATGGGATAATATTATTACAGGGGTGTCAGCGATTTCGAGTGGATATTGCATGCCGGATGACGCTGGGCGCCCCGCAAGGAAAGTTTCGCATGATTAATCTCGATGACATCGATCGCCGCCTGCTTGCAGAGTTGCAGGACGAGGGGCGGATCACCAATGTCGAACTCGCCCAGCGCGTCGGTCTCACCGCGCCGCCTTGCCTGCGCCGCGTGCGCAGCCTTGAGGAATCGGGCATTATCCAGGGCTACCACGCCGACCTCGATGCCTCGAAGCTGGGCTTCACGATCACCGTCTTCGCGCTGGTCAGCCTCAAGAGCCAGGCCGAGGAATCGCTGCGCGCCTTCGAGGACCACATGAAGGGTCTTCCCGAAGTCCGCGAATGCCACATGCTCAACGGCGAGATCGACTTCATCCTGAAGATCGTCAGCCGCGACCTGCAGAGCTTCCAGGAATTCCTGACGAGCAAGCTGACGCCTGCCCCCAACGTGGACAGCGTCAAGACTTCGCTGACGATCCGCACCGCCAAGAGCGTGCCCGGCGTTCCGCTGGAAGCCTGAGAGCGAATCACCGCGCGATGATGACGAGGAAAACGCGCCGCGTCCTTATGGTGGGCGCGGCGTTGCTGTTGGCGGCGGGGAACCTCTGGTGGTTCACGCGGGGGCACAAGCAGCCCGAGCCTGACTTCGTGCTGGGCGCGACGCTGGAGCATGTGAGCATCGCGGCGGATGCACTGCCTTCGCTTCCCAGATACGATGCCGCCACCGGCACCTGGAGCGAACGGGGGCAGCCGATCCGCGCGATAGGAGGGCTTGTCCGCCCCTATCACGGCGGGGATGTCGTGACGGGGCAGAAGCCTAAGTCCTACCTTGGGATTGCGATCGGCGCGAGCGCCGGTCCCGACGAGATTCGCCCGATTTTCCTCGACCTTGCCCGCGCGGGGATCTGCGATGTCGCCGTCGTTCAGGACGGAATGACGCCCGGCCCGCGCGGCGACATCTCGGTGGTTATCGATCACATCGTCTCGGTCAGGGACAGGGCGGGCAAGACCGTGAAATGCGAGGGTTAGAGCTTATTTGAAAAATGCCTGAAGGGCATTTTTAAGCGGCACCGGCCCACGCCCCCACCCTACCACCCGCCAGGATAATACCTTGGGTGGTAGGGTGGGGGCGTGGGCCGGTGCCGCAAAATCCGCCTGCGGCGGATTTTCAAAGCAATCCTCAGAGCGCCGCCGCACCCTCCAGCGCCAGCAGATAACCCTGCGCTCCGAAACCGGCGACGGTTGCCTTGGCGGCCATGCCGACCCACGACTTATGGCGGAATTCCTCGCGCGCATGCGGGTTGGAAAGGTGGATCTCGATCACCGGCACCTTGATCGCGCGGATCGCGTCATGCAGCGCTACCGAAGTGTGGGTATAGGCACCGGGGTTGATCAGCACGGCATGGGCGCCTTCGTCCTCGGCTTCGTGCAGCCAGTCCACGAGGTGTCCTTCGTGGTTGGACTGGCGCATGTCGATCGTGCAGCCCAGCGCTTCGCCGCGCTCCGCCAGCATCGCACCGATATCGTCCAGCGTCTGCGAGCCGTAGATGCCGGGTTCGCGCTTGCCGAGGCGGTTGAGGTTCGGTCCGTTGAGGACGTAGACGAGCTTGCTGGCCATTTCGCGAGTTCCCGGTGCGGTTGCTTTCGGGAGGGGGCTCTAGAGCATTTTCAAGGCAGGTGGAATCACCTGACGACTCGGAAAAAACGGTATCGACGCTTCGTCAGCGCGGGGCGGGCATCTGGTCGCCGATGGGGCGGCCGTCGGCTTGGAAGCCAGCGGGCGGCGGGCTGACTGGGGAACTGTCGCCGGTTGAGTCGGGTGAGGACGCTTCCGGCTCTTCTGCTTCCGGCTCCGTTTCGCCCTGATAGAATTTCGCCAGTTCGGCGTCGTTGGCCTTGAGCCGGGCGGCCGCCGCCTCGCGCTCGGCCTGCTGGCGCGCGGAGGCCTCCTGCTCGGCCGAGGCCTTGGCTTCGGCGAGCTGCCGTTCCAGTTCCTCTTCCCGGCTGGGTCCGCAGGCTGCCAGCAGCATGGCGGGCGCGATGGCCCATGCGCAGCGCGCTTTACCCGATAGTGGAAATAGTCCGGGCCGAAACACTCTTAGCTCCTCGTGGGGCGGGATGGAGACGGGGGAAGGCCGCCCCACAGGAAGCGTTAGCGGCTAAACCTTAACGATCGCTGCCTCTGGCCTTGCCCCATTGGCGCATGGCCGAATAGCCGAGGTAGCCTGTGCCGAAGAGGGCGTAGAGCGGCTCGGGAATGCCGCTGAGATAGGCCGTCATGGCCTCGCCGATGGCGCGGGCGGTGGCCGGGCTGAAGGCGCCGATCAGGCCCATCGGCAGGGCCCAGAGAATCATGGCGTAGATGACGTAGAGAAAGCTGGGCCGGGCGCGGCTTGTCCAGGGATCGATGGACGAGGCTTCTGCGATGATGGGCGAAAGGCTGGCCTGAAGCAGCTGGAGTTCCTGTGAATTTTCGAGCTTGAGCAGTTCCAGCTTGGCGCGGTCGCGGGCTTCCGGGTCGGGAATCACCTTGTCGATGATCTTCGAGACCGGCGAGAGTATCGAATCGAACAGGGGCATTTTCGGGCACTCCCTTGATGGTGGCCCGCAACCAGATAATCGAATCCGTCGATGTAGGAAAATGCTCCAGACTTGCCGGATCAAGCGAACCGGCGTCTCGGTTCCGTCAGCGCTGGGCGGGCTTGCACATGGCGCCCGCCTGGTCTGCAAGGGCGAAATCGCCTGCTCGCAGCGCGGCCTTGCGCGCGTCGGCACATTTACCGTCGGCCACCAGCGCGCCCACTTCCTCGCGCAGGCCCTGCTGCTTGCGGGCCTCTTCGCGCTCCTCGTTCTGGTTGTGGAGGCGTTCGACCTCCTGGAAGCCGGAATAGCGCTGCTGGGCGGGATTGTCGGCATTGGGCTGGAATGAGCAACTGGCGACATTGCCCAGGCGATAGCAAGTGGAGGTCTGGGCTGCCGACGGCGCGGCGGAAAATGCGACAAAGGCAAGCGCGACCGCTGCAAATGTGAATTTCATTCTGACCCCCCGAACAATAGACCGAATTACTCTTCGAATGACCTTGCTGCGATTTTGCGTCAAGCATTACCGGGCGTTCCGCCCATCCGGTTCATGGGGTAACATCATTTGTATGGATGAGCGGTGCCGCGCCGGTCGGCGAACCGGCGTCGCGCCGGCGATTCGGTCAGGTGGGGAGGGCAGCGGCATGTGCCGAAACGAAAAACGCCGCCTCCTGCGCGAAGCAGGAAGCGGCGTTTTTCGTTGGTCGGGACGAGAGGATTCGAACCTCCGACCCCCACACCCCCAGTGTGATGCGCTACCAGGCTGCGCTACGTCCCGACCGGAGGGCGCCCTATAGGCAGCATATTTTGAGAGCGCAAGCGTCTGAATGACACTTTCTTCACGCGGCTTGAACCGGACCTGTGGATACCTATCTGCCAGCGGCTCCGGCAAGGCTCGTGGGGGATGGCGGCTTTCGGCAGGAAGGCCGCGCGTTGCCAGTGCTTCGCTTTGTTGCTAACCGCGCGCATCCGGCAAAGTCCATGAATGGATTTTCCCGGCGAGGCGTGCGGCACATCGGATGCCGCGCAGTGCCGCGCCGGCACGAAACGACGAGAAGGCCCTTCAGTTCAATGCAAAGCTCGATTCTCAACCAGCTCGCCGCCGCCGCTCCTGCCGGCGCTCCGCCGGCATGGATCCAGTACCTGCCGTTCGTTGCGATGGCGGTGATCTTCTGGTTCCTCATCCTGCGTCCGCAGATGAAGCAGCAGAAGGAGCACAAGAACAAGCTCTCCGCGCTCAAGAAGGGCGACGAAGTGCTGACCGGTGGCGGCCTCGTCGGCAAGATCGTGAAGATCGACGACAACTACGCCGATATCCAGCTGGCCCAGGGCGTCGTCGTGAAGGCGGTCAAGTCGACCATCGTCGACGTGATTCCGCCGGCCGGTTCCAAGCCCGCGAACGACTGACATTCCGGCATCGCCGGGCTTTCCCGGCGGTGCCCGAGATCATGGAGCAGCCGGAAACGGCCGCTCTTTCGGAGAGAAGCCACAGGCTATGCTCGAATTTCCTACCTGGAAGAAGCTCTGGTACTGGGGGCTGACGATCGTCATCGCCCTTTGCGCCGTGCCGTCGCTGGTCTCGCTGACCAATGCGCGCTGGCCCGATTTCCTGCCGGAGCCCAAGATCAATCTCGGCCTCGACTTGGCCGGCGGCAGCCGCCTCCTGCTGGAGGCCAACCGTCAGCAGGTCGTGCAGCAGCGCCTTGAAGGCATGGAAGAATCCGTGCGCACGCGCCTGCGCCAGGCCAGCCCGACCATCGCCATCGGCGATTTTTCCAGCACCGGCGGCCAGCTTGCCTTCACCGTGCGCGACGCTTCGCAAGTCGATGCCGCGCGTGAGGTGATCCTGCCGCTGACCTCGGGCGCGGGCCTCACCGGCCAGCGCGACTGGGATATCACCGTGCGCGACGGCACGCGTTTCATCCTCGTGCCAACCCAGGCCGGTATCGACCTGGCGATCAGCAGCGCGATGGAAACCGCCGTGGAAGTGGTGCGCAAGCGTATCGACGCGCTCGGCACCAAGGAGCCGGATATCCGCCGTCTCGGCGGCACCCGCATCGACGTGCAGGTTCCCGGCCTCCAGGATCCGCAGGCGCTGAAGAACCTGCTGGGCCAGACTGCCAAGCTCGAATTCAAGCTGGTCGACGAGACCGCCGTGCCGAGCGACCTGGCCAAGGGCATCGTGCCTCCGGGCGACGAGATCGTGCCTTACGCCGATCCCAACGATCCCGCGGCAGGCGGCGTTCCCTATCTTGCGGTCAAGCGTCTTGGCGGCATCAAGGGCGACGAACTGACCGATGCCAAGCAGGCCTTCGACCCGAAGACCAATGCGGCGGTCGTCTCGATCACCTTCAACCAGCAGGGCGGCGAGAAGTTCGCCAAGCTGACCAGCGAGAACGTGAACAAGCGCTTCGCGATCATCCTCGACGGCAAGGTGCTTTCTGCGCTGAGCATCAACGAGGCGATCCTGGGCGGCAGTGCCCAGATCTCGGGCAGCTTCAACGTGCAGTCGGCAACCCAGCTTGCCATCGCGCTGCGTTCGGGCGCGCTGCCGGTCGATCTCACCGTGGTCGAGGAACGCACCGTCGGTCCCGATCTCGGCGCCGATTCGATCCAGAAGGGCGTCGTCGCCATGGGCGTCGGCACCGTGCTGCTGATGCTGTTCATCTTCCTGACCTATGGCCGCTTCGGCGCCTATGCGAACATCGCACTGTTCATCAACGTGCTGATGATCCTGGGCGTGATGGCCGTGCTGGGAACCACGCTGACCCTGCCGGGCATCGCCGGTTTCGTTCTCACCATCGGCGCGGCGGTCGACGCCAACGTGCTGATCAACGAGCGCATCCGTGAGGAACGCCATCGCGGCCGCCGTGTCGTGCAGGCGGTGGAACTGGGCTACAAGGAAGCCAGCCGCGCCATTTTCGATGCCAACATCACCAACGCCATCTCGGCAGTGCTGATGTTCGCCTTCGGCTCCGGCCCGGTTCGTGGTTTCGCCGTCGTGCTCATGATCGGCATCGTCACTTCGGTGTTCACCGCCGTCACGATGAGCCGCATGTGGGTTGCGGGCTGGCTGCGTCGCGCCCGTCCCAGCGACCTGAACGTTTAAAGGTATTGGCGCATGAAGCTCCTAAAGCTCATTCCCGATAATACGAACATCCACTTCCTGCGCTGGCAGTGGCCGTTCTTCATCACCAACCTGCTGGCGATGGCCGCCTCGGTCGTGCTGCTGTTCACCCACGGTCTCAATCTGGGCGTCGATTTCGTCGGCGGCCAGATGATCCGCGTGACGTTCGAGCAGAGCGCCACGGCGCCGGTCGGCAAGCTGCGCGAGAGCGTCGATTCGCTCGGCTTCGGCGAACCGGTCATCCAGACTTTCGGCAAGCCGAACGAGGTCTCGGTGCGCATGAAGCTGCCCGAAGGTGCGGAGGACAATCCGAAGCTGGCCGACGGCATGGCCCGCAAGATTACCGAAAAGGTGCGCCACGACTTCGCGGATGCCCGCGTCGATGGTGTCGACTCGGTCTCGGGCAAAGTCTCGGGCGAGCTGTTCCACACCGGCATGCTGGCGCTCGGGCTCGCGATGATCTGCATCTCGATCTACATCTGGATCCGTTTCGAATGGCAGTTCGCGGTCGGCGCACTCTTCGCGCTGGTGCAGGATATCCTGCTGACCGTGGGCATGTTCTCGCTGACGCAGATGGAGTTCGACCTCAACATCGTCGCGGCACTGCTGACGCTGCTGGGTTACTCGCTGAACGACAAGATCGTGGTCTATGACCGTATCCGCGAGAACATGAAGAAGCATCGCCGCATGCCGATGAACGAGTTGCTCGACCTCTCGGTCAACGAGACCCTGTCGCGCACGATCGCCACTTCGCTTTCGGTGCTGATCATGCTGGTATCCCTGCTGCTGCTCGGCCCCGACGTGATCTTCGGCTTCACCGCCGCCATCACGCTGGGCATCTTTATCGGTACTTACAGCTCGATCTTCATGTCTGCGCCGATCCTGATCTGGCTGGGCGTGAAGTCGGATACCGTCGTGAAGAAGGAAACCGATATCGACCGGCAGGAACGCCTTGCCCGGGAGACCGGCGCGCGCCCCTGAGGCGGCGACCTGAACCTGGCAACGAAAGGGCCGCTCCCGCAAGGGGGCGGCCCTTTTCGTATCAGGCGGCGGCGTCGATCTTTTCGCCGGAGAGGATATCGCACCAGAAGCGCACCAGGTTCTGCGCGTTGACGCCCCAGGAGAAGCGGCTGACATTGGCCGAGACATCCGCCTGGCTCGGCGGATCGGCCAGGATATCGCGCACGGCATCGGCGATTGCCTCGGGTGTGCGGGCGGCGATGCGACCGGCGCTCTCGTCCTGTACTACCTCCCGCGCGCCGCCGATGTCGGGGATGACGATCGGGGTGCCGCAGGCGAGTCCCTCAACCCAGACATTCGCAAGCCCTTCGCTGGCCGAGGGCAGCACCAGCACGTCCGCAGCGCAGAGGACATGCGGCAGCAGGTCGTGGCCGACGAGGCCGAGGAACTGCACCCGGTCACCCACGCCCAGCCAGTCGGCCAGGGCGCGCAGGGGCTTCTCGTCCTCTCCGGCCCCGGCCAGGGCAAGGCGCGCGTCGGGCAGGTGGGCGAGCGCCTCGATCACCAGCCGCTGGCCCTTGCGCGGGATCAGCGAGCCAGGGGTCACGATGAGCGGTCCCTCGGACCATATGCCGAGATTGGGCATGGCCGAAACGAGCGCGCGGGCTGCGCCGCGCTCGATCGGGTGGAAGCGTTCGTGATCGAGCCCGGTGTAGTGAACGCCGATGCGTTCCTGCGGCATTCCCAGCGCCACCATGTCGTCGCGCAGGGCACTGCTCACCGCGAGCATGCCGGCGGCCTGGTGCGCGGCCTGCTGCATCTGTTTCAGCGCGGCGGGGCGCTGTCCCCAGTAGTGGATATCGGCCCCGCGCGACTTGATGGTCAGCGGCAGTCCCAGTTCGCGGGCGATCAGCGCGGCGGCAGGGCCGTCCGGGAAGAAGAACTGCGCGTCGATCAGGTCGAACGGCTGCTCGGCATGGAGACGGCGCACCAGCGGCAGCACGGCACGGGCGATCCTGGCGGGATTGCTGTCCCCCCCGATTTTCGGGATCAGCGTGAACTTGGGATAGTAGACCTGAAGACCGGCGAAATCGCTGGATTCGGGAATATGCCTGAGCTTGTCGTAAGGGTGGCGGCGCGATAGCGGCCAGGGCGGCACGCCGATGGGGCTGACCATCGTAAGGTCCACCTCTCCCCCGGCGACGATCGCCCGCATCTGGTTGCCGACGAAGACGCCGAAACTGGGCTTCACCGGGTTGGGAAACAAGGTGGCGAGGGAAAGGATGCGCATGGAGGGCCTTTTAAGGGGCGAAAGTTAGAGCTTTCTGACGAGCATCTCCGCAACCGCCAGCCACTGCGGATGTTCCAGGGTCACGGGTTTGCGGCCATTCGCGGGCGGCAGGAGCACAGCGCCCGCGTCGCCCAGATCGAGAAGGCGGCCGAAGGCGAAGCGGCCGCCGGGCGCGGGCAGCAGCACGTCGCGGTTCATCAGGCGCACCGCGTCCTGCGTGCCGTGTTGCCGCAGCCAGACCTGATCTCCGGCCCGGTACTCCCCGCAGGAAGCCTCCACCTCCATGACAAGCCACTGCGCGTCCCCGGCAAGCTCGCTGGGAAGCAGCGCCTCGCGGGGCGTTCGGGGGCTTTCCGGGCCGCTTTCCGAGAGAACGGCGACGATGCGGGCCGGCTCGCTCGCGGCGCTGCGCAGCAGGCTTTCAGGCTCGACCTCAAGCGCCGCCGCGATGCGGTTCATCCAGGCCAGGGAAAGATTGCGGGTGCCGGTCTCGAGGCGACCGATGGTCTGGGCCGTCGTCGCAGGGCGACATGCCGCCGCGACATCCGCCAGAGTCAGCCCCTTCTGCAAGCGGATATCGCGGATACGGTTGATCATCGTTTCCCTGCTGCCTGAGGGTTGTGTGTGCCCTTAGCCTTCGACTTGCTCGGCCAGTTCCAGCCAGCGCTCCTCCGCGGCATCCTTTTCGCTGCGCGATTTCTCGATGGCAGCGCTCAGGCTGGCGAACTTTGCGGGATCGCGGGTGTAGAGCGCCGGATCGGCCATGGCGGCCTCGTCCCGCGCGATGGCGGCTTCCAGTGCCTCGATCCGCCCCGGAAGCAGGTCGTAGTCGCGCTGGTCCTTGTAGGAGAGCTTGCCTTTCTTCGGCGGCATCGGCGGGGGCGGCGGCGTGGCTTCGCCTTTTGCCTTGGCCTTGCCCGCGCTGGTGCGCTCGCGCCGCTTGGCTTCCCAATCGGCATAGCCGCCCGCGATCACGTCGATATGGCCAGAGCCGTCGAGACCGAGCGTGACATTGACGGTGCGGTCCAGGAAGTCGCGGTCGTGGCTGACGATCAGCACGGTGCCGTCGTAGTCGGCGATCACCTCCTGAAGCAGGTCGAGCGTTTCGAGGTCGAGATCATTGGTCGGCTCGTCCAGCACCAGCAGGTTGGAGGTCGTTGCGAACTCGCGCGCGAACAGCAGGCGCGATCGCTCGCCGCCGGAAAGGGTGCCGACTTTCGCCTCGACCAGGCCGGGGTCGAACAGGAAGTCCTTGAGGTAGCCCTGTATGTGCTTGCGGACCCCGCGCACGTCGATCCAGTCGCCGCCCTCGGCCAGGACGTCGCGGATGCGCATCTCGGGGCTCATCCGGCTGCGCTGCTGGTCGATCACGGTGGCATCGAGCGTGGCGGCGCGGGTGACCTTGCCCGAATCCGGCGCCAGTTCGCCCATCAGGATCTTGAGCAGGGTGGTCTTGCCCGAGCCGTTGGCGCCGACCACGCCGATGCGGTCGCCGCGCTGGATGCGCAAGTTGAAGTCCTTGATGACCGTGCGCTGGCTCTCTCCGGTACCGAAAGTCTTGGTGACGTGCTCGGCGACGATGACCGACTTGGTCTTGCTGTCGTCCGCCACCACAGCAAGCTTCGCGGCGCCCTGCGGCCCCATCATCGAAGCGCGCTGGGCGCGCATTTCCCAGAGCTTGGCGAGCCGGCCCTGGTTGCGCTTGCGCCGGGCGGTGACGCCGCGTTCCAGCCAGTGCGCCTCGATCTTGAGCTTGGCGTCGAGTTTGGCGGCGGCGCGGGCTTCCTCGGCGTAGACTTCCTCTTCCCAGGCCTCGTAGCCGCCGAAGCCGATGTCGCGGCGGCGCAGGCTGCCGCGGTCGAGCCAAAGGGTGGCGTTGGTCAGGCGGGTCAGGAACGTGCGGTCGTGGCTGATCACCACGAAAGCGCCGTTGTAGCGCTGGAGCCAGGATTCGAGCCAGTCGATCGCGGCTAGATCGAGGTGGTTGGTCGGCTCGTCCAGCAGCAGCAGGTCCGGCTCGGAGGCCAGGGCGCGGCACAGCGCGGCGCGGCGGCGCTCGCCGCCCGATGCGCTTTTCGCCTCGCGCGAGAGGTCGATGCCGAGCTGGTCGGCGATGGCTTCCACTTCATGGCGCGGCGGGGCGTCGTCGCCGTGGATGGTGAAATCCAGAAGGGTGTCGAACCCGGTGAAGAACGGGTCCTGTTCCAGCGTGACGACGCGGGTGCCGGGCTGTACCGAGCGCGTGCCCCTGTCGGCATCGACAGTGCCCGCAATCAGCTTGAGCAGCGTCGTCTTGCCTGCGCCGTTGCGGCCGATCAGGGCCAAGCGGTCGCGCGGGGCGATGTTGATGTCGAGGTCGTTGAAGAGCCAGCCGGAGCCCTGGATAAGGCCGAGGCCCTCCCAGCTGAGGATCGGTGCGATTGCCATGAGGCGCGCCCTACAGCGAGGGGCGGGGGGCTGGCAAGCTGCACGGCAGGGTGAGGGTGGGTCGTCGGCAGCGTGTGATTTGCGCCACACCGGTCATCCAGTGCCGCCTTCCCGCCACATTCAGGACTTGTTCAAGGCGGCAGGGTTAGGCAGCAAGTCGATATGAAACAGGCTCTTTCTTTCCTCACGGCTCCTGCCGCGCTGGCTGTCGCAGCCTTCGGACTGGTCGCGCCGACCCTGACCTCACATGCCGCCGAACCCGGCGGCGAGCAGGGCGAGGTGCGCCGCGAGCGCCGTGCCGGCAACATCCTGTCGATCCGCGAGATCGAGCAGATCGTGCTGCCGCGCATGAACGGGAAGCAGTATCTCGGGCCGGATTACGATTCGGCGGCCATGGCCTATCGCCTGAAGTTCATCCAGAACGGCAGGGTCTATTTCGTCGACGTCGATGCGCGCACCGGGCGCGTGATCGGCCAATCACGTTAGCCGTCATGGGGACAGCATGATGATGGGTTTCCTGATGGGCCTGTCTGGAACCAAGGCGGTTCCCGTCGCTTGACGCTGCCGGGCTTTCGCCCCATTTCACCCGTGCGCCCAAGGTCCTGACAAGGTCCTGACCCCGGGGCGCTCACCGAGGAGATACCCAATTGCGCATCCTGATCGTCGAGGATGAACCCACGCTCGGCAACCAGCTCAAGACCACGCTCGAGCAGACCGGATACGCCGTAGACTTGTCCGTCGATGGCGAGGACGGTCATTTCCTGGGTTCGACCGAAGAATACGACGCCGTCATTCTCGACCTCGGCCTGCCGGAAATCGACGGGCTGACGGTGCTGGGCATGTGGCGCAGGGAAGGGCGTAATTTCCCCGTTCTCGTGCTGACCGCGCGCGATTCCTGGTCTGACAAGGTGGCCGGGCTCGATGCGGGCGCCGACGACTATCTGGCCAAGCCGTTCCAGACCGAGGAACTGATCGCCCGCCTGCGCGCGCTGATCCGCCGCGCCTCGGGCAATACCTCCAGCGAACTCACCGCGGGCGACGTACGCCTGGATACCCGCTCGGGCCGCGTTACCCTGGCGGGCGAGCCGGTGAAGCTGACGGCGCAGGAATACAAGCTGCTGTCCTACCTGATGCACCACAAGGGCAAGGTGGTCAGCCGCACCGAACTGATCGAGCATATCTACGATCAGGATTTCGACCGCGATTCGAACACGATCGAGGTTTTCGTAACCCGCATCCGCAAGAAGCTGGGTGCCGACGTCATCACCACGATCCGCGGCCTTGGCTACAGCCTCGACGACCCCGCAGAACCCGGCCGCGGCTGACGTGTCTGCCCCGCAACCGGGCCAGACTACGGCCCGGAGTCCAGTAGCGAAGACGGGCGAGGTGGTTGCGGACGGCGACGCCGATCCGGGTCTCGGCACCAGGCGCGTGAAGTCGGCCAATACCGGCTCGCTGGCACGCCGCATGATGCTGATCGCGGCAGGGTGGATCTTCATCCTGCTGCTGGTCGGCGGACTGGCGCTGGACCGCACCCTGAACGGCCTCATCACCCGCAATTTCGACGAACAGCTCGGCTACATGCTCACCGGCATGATCGGTTCGGTGGAAATCGGGCCGGACGGCGAGGTCTTCTTCATTCGCCCGCTGGGCGACCAGCGCTTCCTGGAGCCCAATTCCGGCCTCTACTGGCAGATCCGGGCGAAAGGGCACGAGGATTTCCCGTCGCGTTCGCTCTGGGATCGCAGCATCAACGTGCCGCCGGACCATTTCGATGCGCAGCAGCACGTCTACGACAGCGACCAGTTCCCCGGCGAGCCGCTGCGGGTGATGGAACGCGCGGTGATCCTGCCGGGCAGCGATGCGCAGTGGATGTTCACCGTCGCCGCCAGCCGCGCCGACCTTAATGACCAGATCAAGATGGTGCGCGGCATTCTGGTCTACAGCTTCGTCGCGCTCGGCTTCGGCCTGCTGCTGATGGCCGGGATGCAGACCTGGTACGGCCTCTTCCCGCTGCGCCATGTCCGCCGGGCGATCCAGAAGCTGCGCACGACCGGCGCCAGCCGCGTCACCCAGCCGCTGCCGCAGGAAGTCGAGCCGCTGGTGGAGGAACTCAATGCCCTGCTGGCCCATACCGAGCGGCAGGCCGAGGAAGCGCGCACCCATGCGGGCAACCTTGCGCATGCGCTGAAGACTCCGCTGACGGTGGTGATGAACGCCGCCACCGCCAAGGCGCCGGACCTTTCCGATACCGTCATTCGCGAAGCGGCGGTGATGCGCCGACAGGTGGACCACCATCTGGCGCGGGCGCGGGCCGTGGGCCGCCGTGCCGTCGGCCAGTCCCGTGCGGAAGTCTGGCCGAGCCTGGAAGCCGTGCTGCGCGCGGTCGAGCGGCTCTACGACCAGGCGCGCTTCGACCTCGACGGCAATCACGACGTGGCGGTTGCGCTGGAAAAGCAGGACCTTGAGGAGATTCTCGGCAACCTGATCGAGAATGCGGCGAAGTACGGCGGCGGCAGCGTGTTCGTCACGGTGGACCCCGACCGCAGCTCGCGGCTCTGCGAAGTCTGGATCGAGGATGACGGCATGGGCATTCCCGAGGCCGAGCGTATTCGCATCTTCGATCGCGGCGCCCGGCTCGATACCGGCAAGCCGGGAACGGGTCTCGGCCTCGCCATCGTGCGCGATGTCGTGGAGATCTACGGCGGCACCGTGGAGCTGGATGAAAGCGAGGACCTTGGCGGGTTGCTGGTCAAGCTGAAGCTGCCCCGGGTGGATATGTGAGGTCTTGTTGGAAAATGCCTATGCGGGCATTTCCTGCGGCACCGGCTCACGCTCCATTTCGAACGGGATTTTCGGGGGAACCGGCGCAGAGGCGGTTGCGGCTGGGCGCATTCGTCCCCATTGGCGCGGTTCAGTGCGTTTTCGGACCGGGCGGAATCATCCGGCCCCTTCTCGAAAGCGCGGCGAAACATAACCCTGGTACGACCTGTTCGATAAAGTCGGGCAGGCCGCTCCGGCAGATCAAGGACCCTCTCATGACCGATTCCATCAACATTTCGCTGTCGTCGGACGAGATCGAAATCATCGTCGATGCCCTGGAAGCCGATCTCGAAGGCTATGTGGAGGCGGCCAAGGAAGCCCGCGGCAACAACAACCGCGAGGACGTGACCACGTTCACCGAAGCCGCCACGCGTATCCAGACCCTGATGTCGAAGCTTCAGGACCTGGTCGAAGACTGATTTACATGGGCCGATCGTCCCGGATTTCGGTCCGGGATGATCGGTAGATCATGAACCTGGCACGAGGTGCCGAATCAGGCTTCGTTCTTGGCGCGCTCGTGGTGGCGGATCACTTCGTCGATGATGAAGCGGATGAACTTCTCGCCGAAATCGGGGTCGAGGTTGGCCTCTTCCGCCAGCTTGCGCAGGCGCTGGATCTGCCGATCCTCGCGGCCGGGGTCCGAGGCAGGCAGGTCGTTCTGCGCCTTGTAGGCACCAACGGCCTGGGTGATCCGAAATCGCTCCGCCAGCATGTGAATGAGGGCGGCGTCGATATTGTCGATGCTCGCGCGGAAACCGGCGAGAACGGGGTCGGCGGGAGTGTTCTGGGTCATCGCGAGGTCCGCTAGCACGGGTTTGCCGCCTCTTCCAGTCGGGGCGTTTGCCCAGCTTGTGGCATTCGCTCTTGCGTTACGGCCGCCGAACGCGCAATGCGCGGTGCGATGAGTGCCGATGTCATTCCCCTGCGCGCACGCGGGTCGCAGCCTACCCTCGCTCCCATGCTGGCGCTGACCGCTCCCGGCATGAACAGCGTCAACGCCGTCATTCTGGACCGGATGCAGAGCGAAATTCCGCTCATTCCCGCGCTCGCCGGGCATCTGATCTCGGGCGGGGGCAAGCGCATGCGCCCCATGCTGATGGTCGCCGCGGCAGAGCTTTGCGGCTATCAGGGCGCGCGGCACCACAAGCTGGCCGCCGCCGTGGAGTTCCTGCATACGGCCACACTGCTGCACGACGATGTCGTGGACGGTTCCGACATGCGCCGGGGCAAGGCCGCTGCCAATATCGTGTTCGGCAATCCGGCGACCGTGCTGGTGGGCGATTTCCTGTTCACCCGCGCCTTCGAACTGATGGTCGAGGACGGCAGCCTCAAGGTCCTCAAGATCTTTTCCAAAGCCAGCTCGATCATCGCCGAGGGCGAGGTGGACCAACTTACCGCCCAGCGCCGGATCGAGACCAGCGAAGAGCACTATCTCCAGATCATCGGCTCCAAGACGGCAGCCCTGTTCGCCGCCGCCACCCGGATCTCGGCCATCGTCGCGGAGAAGTCGGAAGCCGAGGAGCAGGCGCTCGATTCCTATGGCCGCAACCTCGGGATCGCGTTCCAGTTGGTGGACGATGCGATTGACTACGATTCGGAAGCCTCGGAATCGGGCAAGGACAAGGGCGACGATTTCCGCGAGGGCAAGATGACCCTTCCGGTGATCCTGGCCTATGCGCGTGGCAATGCCGAGGAGCGCAAGTTCTGGGAAGACGCCATCGCCGGCTTCCGCACCGAGGACGAGGACCTCGCCCATGCCGTGGAGCTGATCAATCGCCACGGCTGCGTGGAGGCCACGCGCGAACGCGCCCGGCTCTATGCCCAGCGCGCAATCGATTCGCTCTCGATATTCCCGGCCGGTGCAGCGCGCGATGCGATGTGCGAAGCGGTGGAGTTCGCGGTCGCGCGCCGCTACTGAGAAACCTCTTCTCGCAGTGATTATCGAACGCCGGGCAGCCACTGTCCGGCGTTTTCGTTTGAGCAACGCGGGCGGCGGCTGAGGTGGGCGACTGTATGTGCGGATGTCTGAATTGCGACGATCCTGTCGCTCGAATCCAAAAAGGCTGCGATCTATTTGGTTGATACTATAGGATTTGCTCTATAGGTTCGCGCCGTTACGAAATCCTGTTTCGGGAGCTCGTGGATGGTTTGCGTTGTTCGGTTCGTAATCGGATTTCTTCTCACCGCAGCATTGCTGGGAACCTCCGGCACACTTTCGAAGGCATGGGCGCAGGAGCAGGTTTCCAGCGACGCCCCCGCAGTTGCCGATGCCGCCGGCGAAGCGCCGACTGCAACCGATACGAGCCGCCGGCCTATCGGACGCGGCGGCACGGGCTGGACCGTCATCGTCAGCCCCTATGTCTGGGGCGCCTCGCTGGGCGGAGACCTCGGTCTGGCAGGCTTGCAGACCGGGGCGCACTTGCCCTTCGGCGATATCTTCAAGCATCTGGACATTGCCGCCATGGGCAACCTGGAACTCGTGAACGGCAGGTGGGGCGGCTATCTGGACGCCCAGCACGTCAAGACCTCGCAGACCGAACAGGTGCTCTCGATCCCCGTGGACCTCGACATCCGCACCACGCGCGTGGCGGGCGGGTTCTATTACAAGGCTTGGATCGTGCCGCTTTCGGGCGAGACGGCGTTCGGCGTTCAGCGCAACATCTCGTTCGAGCCTACCGCAGGCCTGCGCTGGACCGATCTCAAGGCGCGCGCCGCAGCGGCGCCGCTGGCGCTGCAGACCTCCAAGGGCGCCAGCTGGGTCGATCCCTTCGTGGGGCTGCGGATGAATGCCGATCTGTCCCGGCACTGGAATCTTTTCGTCCAGGGCGACGTCGGCGGCTTCGGCGCGGGTTCGGACATCAGTGTGAATGCCGCCGCGATGCTGGGGTATCGCACCCATGTTCTCGGCCAGCGCACGATCCTGCGCGCGGGCTATCGCTTCATTTACGAGGACTACGACCAGCCCGACTTCACCGGGCGCGGCAGGTTCGTGTGGGACATGCAGCAGCGCGGCCCCCTGGTCGGCATGTCCGTGCTGTTCTGACGTTCCAGTTCCGATGGATCCCAGGAGGAGAATGCCGATGCGCAAGACCACCCAATTCGCACGGGCGCTTAGCGCGCTGGCCGCTGCCGCGCTGCTGGCGGCCACGACGGCCGAGGCCTGCACGCGGGCGGTCTATCTCGGCCCGGACGGGAATATCATCACCGCCCGTTCGATGGACTGGAAGAGCGACATCGTCTCGAACTTGTGGATCCTGCCGCGCGGCATGGCGCGAACGGGGGAGGCGGGGCCGAATTCGATCAAGTGGACCTCGAAATACGGCAGCGTCGTGGTCAGTGGCTATGACGTCTCGACCACGGACGGCGTGAACGAGAAGGGCCTCAACGCCAACATGCTCTGGCTGGTCGAATCGGAGTATCCGCATTTCGACGGCAAGGGCAAACCGGGCTTGACCATCGCCGCCTGGGCGCAGTACGCGCTCGATAATTTCGCGACGGTGGCGGAAGCGGTGGCCGCGCTGGAGAAGGAGCCGTTCACGATCGTGACGGACAATGTCCCCGGCGAGGAGCGGCTGACCACGCTGCACCTCTCGCTTTCCGACTCCACCGGCGACAGCGCGATCTTCGAGTACATCAAGGGCAAGCTGGTGATCCACCATGGCCGCCAGTACCAGGTGATGACCAATTCCCCGACTTTCGACGAGCAGCTTGCGCTCAATGCCTACTGGAAGCAGATCGGCGGCACGACGATGCTGCCCGGCACTAACCGCGCGGCGGATCGCTTTGCGCGGGCTTCCTTCTACATCAACGCGATCCCCAAGGAGCCGGACCCCAACAAGGCGCTGGCGGCGGTGTTCAGCGTGATCCGCAATGCCTCGGTGCCTTACGGCATCAACACGCCGCTGGAGCCCAACATTTCCTCCACCCGCTGGCGCACGGTGTTCGACCACAAGCGCCAGCTCTATTTCTTCGAATCGGCCCTCACGCCGAACACGTTCTGGATCGATCTCAAAAAGATCGATTTCTCGAAGGAGGCGGGCAAGGTGAAGATGCTCGATCTCGGTCCCAATCAGGATCACACCTTCTCGGGGCAGGTGAACGGCGATTTCGTGGACCACGCCCCGTTCCGGTTCCTCGGTCTTTGAGTCCGTTTGGAAGTTCGCCAAAAGCGAATTTCGCGGCACCGGCCCGCGCCCCCACCCTACCACCCGCTAGGATACTATCGTTGGGTGGTAGGGTGGGGGCGCGGGCCGGTGCCGCAAGAAAAAATGCCCTCTCGGGCATTTTCCAAACAGCCTCTCAACGGATAGGTCTTCGCAGGCTGGACGGGCGAGGTGGGTTGTTCGCGCAACACCTCGCCCCGCAATGATGGTGCAACAAGGCCGCAATTGCGGTGCCGGGGGAAGCGCCCTATTCAGGCCGCATCATGCCCGCCGAATCCGAGCTGGTGTCATCGGGCTATCAGCCTGGGTCACCGCGCCAACGCCTGGTCTCATCGATCCTCTCCGCGGGGTTGATCCTCATTGCGCTGTTGCTGGCGATCTACCAGACCGGCCTCATCCCCGAAATCGCGAAGAAGACCACCTCGCTCACGACTTTCGATGTCGTCGATCACGATCGCGACAAGGGCGGCGACAAGCCCGCCAAGCAGAAGCAGCGTGAAGAGAAGAAGGTCGAGCGTACCGAGCAGGCCGCCGTCGTACAGGAAAAGGTGCCTACCCCACCGGTCGAAAAGCCGGTCGAGAAAAAGCCTGCCTTCACGTTCCTCAAGTTGTCGAGCCAGGAATTCGCAGCGGCCGATATCGGCAAGATGAAAGGGCAGGGGCTCGCCCAGGGCAGTGCCGCCCCTGCCGGTTCGGGCGGCACTTACGGGCCGGGCGAAGGCCCGGGCGGCGCGACGCTCTACAATGCGGACTGGTTCCGCCGCCCCACGGACGCCCAGCTGGGCGGCTATCTCCCGGAACGGCGGCCCGACAATGGCTGGGGCATGATCGCCTGCCAGACCATGGAGAACTACAAGGTCGACAATTGCCAGATCCTCGGCGAATCGCCGCGCGGTTCGGGCTTTGGCCGTGCGGTGCTGAATGCGGCCTGGCAGTTCCAGGTCCTGCCGCCGCGCATCAACGGCAAGCCGCAGCTGGGAACCTGGGTGCGTATCCGCATCGACTACGGGACCAAGCGGGATATCTGAGGTTCAGGGCGGGCTGAGGCCCACACTCTCAGGCGAAGTGCCAGCTCTTCGACGAGGCCTCGACCCGGCCCAGCATCTCTTCCAGCGTCATCGGCCGGGCGAAATGAAAGCCCTGGGCCAGCGAGAAACCGGCGATCCGGGCGCTGAGCAGTTGGTCCTCGGTTTCGATCCCTTCGATGACGCATTCCAGCGACAGCGCGCGGGCGAGGTTGCGGATCGCGGAGATCAGGCGGCGGCCCACCGTCTCGTCGAGCCGGGGCGCAAAGCTGCGGTCGATCTTGACCATGTCGAGCGGCAACTGGTGCAGCGAGGAAAGGCTTGAATAGCCGGTGCCGAAATCGTCGAGGGCGATGCGCGCGCCGGTGGCGCGCAGCCGTTCCAGCACGCTCCGCGCCTTGTCCACTTCGGCGATGAGCGTGGTTTCCGTGATCTCGAACAGCAGGCGGCGCGCATCGCATCCGCTTTTGTCGATCCGTTCCAGCAGGGTCGAAATCGTCTCCGCGTCGGAAATGTCGTGGCCCGAGAGATTGAAGGAGACCGAGATCGGATGGGGCAGCAGCGCCAGGGCATCCAGCGCACGATCGAACAGGGTAGCCGTCACGTCGCGCGCGCGGCCCACGCGTTCTGCCGAGGCGATCATCATTTCCGGCGCGATCACGCCGAGCACGGGCGAGGTCCAACGTGCGAGGCATTCGAAGCTGACCGGCTGGTTGCTCTCGGTGGCGATGATCGGCTGAAAGGCGACCGACAGTTCGCGCGCGAGATCCGCGCATTGCATCGCCGCGTCGAGAGCCTGTTCGGAACGGATCAGCGTCTCCAACTGGTCCGAGAAGCGCACGGACTGGCCGCGGCGGTGATTCTTCGCGTGATAGAGCGCGAAATCGGCGCGGTCGTAGAGCGAATGGGCATTGCGCGCGCTCTCGGGATAGATCGCGATCCCGGCCGAGCCGCCGACCGCCACCGTCACTTCGCCGAGGCGCGCCGGCATGCGGATGGCGGAACAGAACTTCTGGGCGATCGCTTCCGCCTCGTCCGGGCCGCCGGGCACGATGAAGCCGAATTCGTCGCCGCCGAGCCGTGCGATGATGACCGAAGGATCGCACTGGGCCACGAGGCGGGTGCCGATCACCTGCAGCAGGCGGTCTCCCTGGGCGTGGCCATATGTGTCGTTGACCGGCTTGAACCGGTCGAGGTCGATCAGGCCGACGCAGAAGACCTGGTCCTCGGCCGTTTCCAGCAGGTTTTCGAGCGCAGCGAAGAAGTAGCGACGGTTGGGCAGTCCCGTAAGCGCGTCGGTCTGCGCGAGGCGGGCATTCTCGTCGCCGAGGGCCTGTGCCTGGCGACGTTCGATCCGCAGTTCGCGCTGCGCCACTTCCAGTTCGACGAAGGAATCGTAGGTATCGCGCAGAATCTTCAGGATCACGGCCGAGACAAGTGCAATGTTGATGGCGATTGCCGTAAGCGTCGCCGAGCCGGTCGTCACGCAATAGGCCAGGAACATGCCGAGCGAAGTCAGGCATATCAGCAGGGCAGCCGTGGGCAGGAAGGTCAGGCAGAACACGCAGCCCAGCACCGTTACGGAAACGAAGACCGCGACATGGCCATGCTCGTAAGGGCCGCCATAGCGATCGAGACTGAGCGACCAGATCGTGAAAGCCATGGCGAAAGCCAGCGAGAGCCAGATCGCCTTGTGCATCCGCGCCTGCGCGGCATCTTCTTCCAGATCCTGCTGGCCGATCGGGCGCAGCCACACGAGCATGCGAATCAGGCAACTTGCGATCAGGATCGCCGGAATCGTCAGGGTCAGGAAACCCGGCGCCAGCGTCCGGTGCGTATAGGCAAGGATGCCCGCATTGACCGACAACATTCCATAGAGCGGCGGTATACGCTCGCGCAGGCGCAAGTATTGCGCCACGCGCAGCGGGTAGTGCCCGGCGCGGTGCATCTTGCTCTGGATTGAATTGACGTCAGACAAAACGAGACTCCTGGGAGTTTTGCTTAAGTACGATTCCTTGACGAAGAGTAGACGTCTGCAACTATCTCATCCGTTTCGGATGCGGCAGAAGCCTTTCCCACACCCCCCGCGCGGACTAAGGCAGCGGGCGTGAACGCGCTCCCCATCCTTTCCGTATTGCCCGAAGTCCTCTCCGCATTGCGTGACGGCCCTCACGCCGTGCTGATCGCGCCGCCGGGCGCGGGCAAGACCACCGCGCTGGCCCCGGCATTGCTGGCAGAGCCCTGGTGTACCGGCACCGTGATCCTGCTCTCGCCCCGCCGCGTGGCCGCGCGCGCCGCAGCGGAACGCATGGCCGAGGCGCTGGGCGAGAAGGCCGGGGAAACGATCGGCTACGTGACCCGCCTCGACGTCAAGCGTTCGGCTCGGACCCGAGTCGTGGTCATGACCGAGGCGATCTTCGTTTCGACGATCGTCTCCGATCCCGAGCTTTCCGGTGTCTCCGCCGTCCTGTTCGACGAAGCGCACGAGCGCCATCTCGACAGTGACCTCGGGCTGGCGCTGGCGATCGAATCGAGCCAGGTCCTGCGCGAGGACCTGCGGATCGTGGTGATGTCCGCCACCATCGACGGATCGCGCTTCGCCCGTCTGCTGGGCGGCGCGGTTCCGGTGATCGAGAGTGCGGGCAAGGCCTGGCCGCTGGCGCTGCGCTGGCTCGGCGGATTACCGGATCAGCGGATAGAGGATGCCATGGCCTCGGCCGTGCTGACCGTCTGGCGCGAACAGGAGGGGGACATTCTCGCCTTTCTCCCCGGCGTGCGCGAAATAGACCGGGTTTCGGAGCGGCTGGCGGAAAAGCTGCCGGGCGCGCTGGTACTACCGCTGCACGGGCAATGCGAACCGGCGGCCCAGCGCGCGGCGATTCGCCGCGATCCGCAGGGGCGCCGCAGGATCGTGCTGGCAACCGCCATTGCGGAAACTTCGCTGACGCTGGACGGCGTTTCGGTGGTTGTCGACAGCGGGCTTTCGCGCCGTGCCGAGTTCGACAAGGCGGCGGGCGTGACCCGACTGGTGACTCACCGCGCCAGCCGCGCCTCGGCCGCGCAGCGCGCCGGGCGTGCCGCACGGCAAGGTCCGGGGACGGCCTATCGGCTCTGGGAAGAAGCCGCGCATCCGGGCCGCCCGGAATTCGATCCGCCCGAGATCCTCACCAGCGATCTGGCGCCGCTGACGCTTTCGCTGGCGCAATGGGGAACCGGCGACCCATCGGCCATGGCCTGGCTCGATCCGCCCCCGGAAAAGGCGCTCGAAGCGGCGCGGCGGCAGTTGGAAGCGCTGGGTGCGCTCGACGGGCAGGGGCGAATTACGCCGTTCGGCGGCAAAGTTGCCGCTCTGCCGATGGATCCGGCCCAGGCCGCGATGATCCTCCATGCTGCCGGACGCGGGGCGGGCGAAACCGCGGCGAAGCTGGCCCTGCTGCTTCAGGAGCGCGGGCTGGGCGGGCGTAGCGAGGATCTGGCGCAGCGCCTCTCGCGCTGGGACGGCGACCGTTCGCCGCGCGCCGAAGCCTCGCGCAAGCTTTCGGCGGGCTGGGCGCGCCGCGCCAGGGCATTGGTTGCGAGCGGGAACGATGACGGGGATATTCCCGCCGGTGTCCTGCTGGCGCTGGGGCGGCCTGACATGGTGGCGCGGCGACGCGATGCGCGCGGCGAGAACTGGCTCTCGGCCGGGGGCAGGGGCTACGTGCTCGATCCGGCCTCTCCGCTGGCTTCCCGCGAATGGCTGGTGATCGGCGACGCGCAGGGCCAGGCGCGGGGCGCGCGCATTCTTTCGGGCGCCTCGCTGGAGACTTCCGATGTGGAGCAGGGGCTGGCGGAGCGGATCGAGCGGCGCTCGGTCCTGCGCTGGAACGAGGAGGAGGGGCGCGTCGAGGCGCGGCTGGAGCGCAGGCTGGGTGCGATCACCCTGGCGAGCGGGCCCGATCCGGCGCCCGATCCAGCGGCGATTTCCGCATTCCTGCTGGAACGCGTGCGGGAGAAGGGTCTCGATCTCGTGCCGTTCGGCAAGGCCAGTCTCTCGCTCATGCGGCGGGCGCGCTATGCGGGCATCGCGGCGCTTGGCGAAGAGGCCCTGGTCGCGGATCTGGACGACTGGCTCGGCCCGCTGCTCGGCCGCCGTCTCGATGCGGTCGATAAGGGGGCCTTGGCGGAAGCCTTGCGAGGGCGCCTGACATGGGACGATCAGCAGGCGCTGGAACGGCTGGCGCCGCCCGAATTCCGCAGCCCTGCCGGCAGCACCCATGCGATCGACTACGAGGACGAGGGCGGGCCCAGCGTGGAAGTGCGCGTGCAGGCGCTGTTCGGGCTGGACCGCCACCCCACGTTCGGCCAGCCGCCGCAGCCGCTTCTGCTCAAGCTGACCTCGCCCGCAGGTCGTCCCATCCAGACCACGCGGGACTTGCCCGGATTCTGGCGCGGATCCTGGCGCGACGTGCAGCGCGACATGAAAGGCCGCTACCCGCGTCACCGCTGGCCCGACACGCCCTGGACCGAAGATCCCAGCCTGAAGACACGCAATGCATTCGAGAGATCGAAGGGCGGAGCATAGAGATCAAAGAGCGAAGCATCCGGGGACACGTGATTTGCGCTTGATTCTCTCCCCGATTCGGAGGCAAAGCGCTCGATCATGAGTGCACGCATCTATCAGCGCCCGAAGAACGCCATGCAGTCCGGCAAGGCACTGCTGGACCAGTGGGTCCTCGAATTCGTCCCCGCCGAAGCGAAAAAGCCCGATCCCCTGATGGGTTGGGCCGGTTCGGGCGACATGCAGCAGCAGATCACGCTGAAGTTTCCCGAAGTGGGAGACGCGAAGGCCTATGCCGAGCGTTACGGGATCGAGGCGGAAGTTCACGCCACGCCGCCGCGCCGCCTGAAGATCCAGGCCTACGCCGACAATTTCCGCTGATATCAGGCACCTGAAGCTTTAAAGGCAGCAGATCGGCCCGCGCTTCCCTAGGGGAGCGCGGGCCGATGCCGTTCTGGAGCCAGATGTGGAGAGCGCGAAAAGGTCGGCGCGCAAAAGTCTGGCGATCCGGGCTGGACAAACCTTTCCCGCGCCGCCATATGCGCGGCCGGGAGTCGGGTGGACGTTTGCGTTCGCCAACCTGGTCAGGTCCGGAAGGAAGCAGCCACAACGGATAGCGGCGGGTCGCCCGGCTCCTTCAGCCCACATCATGATAAACCGGTTCATGGCGGCCGGTTCATGACAAATTGCTGCCGAACCCGCCGCAAGGCCCTGGTTTCGGCTCTGGGCTGTGGAGCAAATTGCTTTTCCCCTGACATTCTTGCCCCGGCCCCCTAGTTTGGCAGGCGATGGACGATTCACGCGACATGTTTGGCGATACCCCCCCTTGGGACGACAAGGAGGAGGAAGAGGCCGCACCGAGCCAGGCGGAGCTGGAGGAGGCCGGTCAGGCGTCGATGTTCGGCGAGCCCGCGCCTGCTTCGCCGCCTGAGCCCGCGCCTGAGCCCGCGCCCGAACCGGTTGCGCAGCCCGCTCGCCAAAAGCCTGCGATCGAGACGAAGCCAGCGCCCGCACCCGCTCCGGCGCCCGCCGCTCCCGTTTCCGCAAGTGCCCCAGCGCAGCCCTACCGCGTGCTCGCGCGCAAGTACCGCCCGCAGACGTTCGCCGAGCTGATCGGGCAGGAAGCCATGGTCCAGACCCTGGCCAACGCCATCAAGCGCGACCGGCTGGCCCATGCCTTCCTGATGACCGGCGTGCGCGGGGTGGGCAAGACCTCCACCGCGCGCCTGATCGCCAAGGCCCTGAACTGCATCGGACCGGACGGGCAGGGCGGCCCGACGATCGATCCCTGTGGCGTCTGTGAGCCTTGCCAGGCCATTGCCGAAGGCCGCCATATCGACGTGATCGAGATGGACGCCGCCTCGCACACCGGCGTCGACGACGTGCGCGAGATCATCGAGGCCGTGCGCTATGCGGCGGTTTCGGCGCGTTACAAGATCTATATCATCGACGAAGTCCACATGCTTTCGCGCAATGCTTTCAATGCCTTGCTGAAGACGCTTGAGGAACCTCCGGCCCATGTGAAGTTCCTGTTCGCGACCACCGAAGTGGACAAGCTGCCCGTCACCGTGCTGTCCCGCTGTCAGCGGTTCGATTTGCGCCGCATTCCCGCGCCGATGCTGGCGGGTCACTTCGCGAAAGTCTGCAAGCTCGAAGGCGTCGAGGCCGAGGACGAGGCACTGGCCATGGTCGCCGCGGCGGCCGAAGGTTCGGTGCGAGACGGCCTGTCGATCCTCGACCAGGCGATCGCCCATGCGGATCTGGACGCGGACCTGGATGTCGATGCGGCGGAAGGCGGGGAACCCGGCAAGGTCCGCGCCGAAAAGGTGCGCGACATGCTCGGCCTGTCGGACAAGAGCGTGCAGCGCGGGCTCCTCACCGCGATCCTCGACGGCAAGGGCGGGGAACTGCTTGAACTCGTGGCGCATCAGTTCGCGCTCGGCGTGGAGCCGATCGCGATCATGCGCGGGCTGATGACGCTGGTTCACCGCGTTGCCGTGGCCCAAGTCGCAGGCGGCGCGCACGATGCCCATTCCGCCGAGGAACGCGAGGCGATCGAGGGCTGGGCCAAGGCGCTGAAGGCCGGGCAGGTCCATCGCATCTGGCAGCTCCTGCTCAAGGGGCACGAGGAAGTGAAGTCCGCGCCGGACCCGCTGGTGGCGGCGCAGATGGCCCTGCTGCGGATCCTGCATGCCTCCGACATGCCCGATCCCGGTTCGCTGGTCAGGAAGCTGGAAGAACTGGCCGCCCGCGCGCCCGCTGCGCCGCCGATGGCGGCAGGGGAAGGCACCGGTTCGTTCGGCTCGGCCCCGTCGGCTGCGGTCCAGGCAGCGGCGGTCCAGGCAGGGGCAGTGTCTCCTGCGATGACGGCGCGGCGCTGGGAGGAACTGATCGAGGACGTCGAGCACGTCGGCGAGCTTTCCGCGGCCAATACCATGCGCATGCAGGTGCGGGTGGTCGAACTGGGCCAGTCCCTGCTGCGCTTCTCGCAGCCGCCCGGTTTCAGCGAGGACATTGCCGGTCTGCTGCGCGGCTGGCTTGCCAAGGCGACCGGCGAACGCTGGGAAGTCCAGCGCGTGTCGGAACAGGGCGCGCCGACCCTGGTCGAACAGGCAGAAGCGAAGAAGGCGGCCGAGAGCGACGCCGTGAGCCAGCATCCGCTGGTGCTGGCGACCCGGGCGGCTTTCCCGCAGGCAGAAATTATCGAGGATGATCGTCCGCTCGCCGTAGGCGGCGGCGGACGCAACTGGAGACGTTGAGATGAAGTCGATGGAAGAGATGCTCCAGGCCGCACAGCAGGCGGCCGAGACCATCCAGAAGCAGATGAACGAGGCGCAGGCCAAGCTCGACTCGATGGAAGTCGAAGGACTTTCGGGTGGCGGCCTGGTCAAGATCCGCTGCTCGGCCAAGGGCCGCGTGATCGGCGTGTCGATCGACGACAGCCTGCTCCAGCCCGGCGAGAAGCAGATCCTCGAGGACCTGGTCGCCGCCGCCTACAACGATGCCCGCGTCAAGGCGGACTCGGTGGCGGGCGAGGAACTGGCCAAGGCGCAGCAGGGCATGGGCCTGCCGCCGGGCTTCAAGATGCCGTTCTGAGCAGGGAATGCCTTCCGCCGCGCCGTGCGATATCTGCAAGGCGCGGCGCGATTTCCGTCAGGGATGCGGCAAGTCCGGCGGAAATCCGCTATATTGTATCAAGAGGCCCGGTTTTTCCGGGGGTGCTATAGTTTACGGCCTAGGGGAAGGATGAAGGGGTGCGGTTAGCGCTTCCACAAGTCTTTCGGCGCCAATCCCATTGCGTGGGGCGCGAGAGGCCCCATATCTTGCTGCGAAGGCCGGGGGGCTCTCAGCCGCCCCGCGTGTGTGTGAAATGGAAATGACCTTGAACCTGCTTCCGCTGCTTCCCTTGCGCGACATCGTCGTGTTTCCCGGCATGGTCGTGCCGCTTTTCGTCGGACGCGAGAAATCCGTCGCTGCGCTGGAAGCAGCGATGGCGGGTGAAAAGGACATCTTTCTCCTCGCCCAGCTCGATCCCGGCTGCGACGATCCCGATCGCGACGACCTTTACGACACCGGCGTGATCGCCAGCGTTCTCCAGCTGCTCAAGCTGCCGGACGGCACCGTGCGCGTGCTGGTCGAGGGGCAGGAACGCGCGAAGCTGGATACCCTGCGCACCGAACAGTCCGCCGAAGGCGAGATGCTGGTGGCCCAGGTCGAGCGCATCGAGCCGATCGAGGCCGACGGTACCGAAACCGCAGCCATGATGCGTTCCGTGGTCGAGCAGTTCGGCGAATATGCCAAGCTCAACAAGAAGCTGTCGCAGGATGCCGGCGACCAGCTCGGCGAGATCGAGGACGCGGCCAAGCTGGCCGACACGATCGCCGCGCAGCTTTCCGCCAAAGTGGGCGACAAGCAGGCGGTGCTTTCCGAGCCCGACCCGCTCAAGCGCCTCGAAATGGTCTATTCCTTCATGGAAGGCGAACTCGGCGTCCTGCAGGTCGAGCGCAAGATCCGTGGCCGCGTGAAGCGCCAGATGGAAAAGACCCAGCGCGAATATTACCTCAACGAGCAGCTGAAGGCGATCCAGTCGGAACTCGGCGGCGGCGACGGCGACGAAGCGAACGAGCTTCAGGAGCTTCAGGAGCGTATCGAATCGACGCGCCTCTCCAAGGAAGCGCGCGAAAAGGCGACGGCGGAGTTGAAGAAGCTCAAGTCGATGCAGCCGATGAGCGCCGAGGCGACCGTCATCCGCAACTATCTCGACGTGCTGCTGGGCCTGCCCTGGGGCAAGAAGAGCAAGCTCAAGCGCGACATTTCCTCGGCCCAGGAGATTCTCGACGCCGATCACTACGCGCTCGACAAGGTCAAGGACCGCATCGTCGAGTATCTGGCGGTGCAGGCGCGCACCAACAAGCTGAAGGGGCCGATCCTCTGCCTCGTCGGCCCGCCGGGCGTCGGCAAGACCTCGCTCGGCAAGTCGATCGCCAAGGCAACGGGGCGCGAGTTCATCCGCCAGTCGCTGGGCGGCGTGCGCGACGAGGCCGAGATTCGCGGCCACCGCCGCACTTATATCGGCTCGCTGCCGGGCAAGATCGTCACCAACCTGAAGAAGGCCGGCAAGTCCAACCCGCTGTTCCTGCTCGACGAGATCGACAAGCTGGGCCAGGACTTCCGCGGCGATCCGGCATCGGCGCTGCTCGAAGTGCTCGATCCCGAACAGAATGCCAAGTTCCAGGATCACTATCTGGAACTCGACATCGACCTGTCGGACGTGATGTTCGTCTGCACCGCGAACAGCCTGAACCTGCCGCAGCCGCTGCTCGATCGCATGGAGATCATCCGCCTCGAAGGCTATACCGAGGACGAGAAGGTCGAGATCGCCGAGCGTCACCTCGTGCGCAAGCAGGTGGAAGCGCATGGGCTGAAGAAGGGTGAGTTCACGCTCACCCAGGACGGCCTGCGCGACCTGATCCGCTATTATACCCGCGAGGCGGGCGTGCGTACGCTGGAGCGCGAGATCGCCAAGCTGGCGCGCAAGTCGCTGCGCCAGATCCTGGAAGGCAAGGCGAGCGAAGTCGTCATCACCCCGGAAAACCTTGCCGAGTTCGCGGGCGTGCGCAAGTTCCGCCACGGCGTGGGCGAGGAAGAGCATCAGGTGGGCGCCGTCACCGGCCTCGCCTGGACGGAAGTGGGCGGCGAACTGCTGACCATCGAAAGCGTGACCGTGCCCGGCAAGGGCCAGATCAAGGCCACCGGCAAGCTGGGCGACGTGATGAGCGAGTCGATCCAGGCCGCCTTCAGCTTCGTCAAGGCGCGTTCGCCCGCTTACGGCATCAAGCCCTCGACGATCCAGAAGAAGGACATCCACATCCACCTGCCCGAGGGCGCGGTGCCCAAGGATGGTCCTTCGGCGGGTATCGGCATGGTCACCTCGATCGTCTCGACTCTGACCGGCGTGCCGGTGCGCAAGGACGTTGCCATGACCGGCGAAGTCACGCTGCGCGGCCGGGTCCTGCCGATCGGCGGACTGAAGGAGAAACTGCTGGCGGCTCTGCGCGGCGGGATCACCACCGTGCTGATCCCGGAAGAGAACCGCAAGGACCTTGCCGAGATTCCCGACAACGTGAAGCAGGGGATCGATATTATTCCCGTTTCGCATGTCGACGAAGTGCTCGCCAAGGCGCTGACCGAGCCGCTCGAAGCGATCGAGTGGACCGAGGCGGACGAACTGGCGGCGGCGCCTTCGCAGACGCCCGCACCTTCCGCCACCGCGCACTGAGGTTTGTCGCAAGATACCTTTTTCGTTTCTGGGAATGGTGTCTTGCGGTAATTTTCGGTCAAATTGGGCTGCTTGAAAGAAAGTCTTTTGCGGGGGTGCTTGTCAGGAGCGCATACACCCTGTAACGGCCCGCCTTCCTGCTACGCGCCTTGCAGCAGGATTTTGCTAGAAGGATCTTGAAATGGGTTACCGGGTTGCCGTCGTCGGCGCGACCGGAAATGTCGGCCGCGAAATGCTCAACATCCTCGCCGAGCGCGAATTCCCCTGCGACGAGATCGCAGCGGTGGCTTCGTCGCGTTCGACCGGGACCGAGATTGAATTCGGCGAAACCGGCAAAATGCTCAAAGTAAAGAACATCGAGCATTTCGACTTCACCGGCTGGGATATTGCTCTCTTCGCCGCGGGCTCCGAACCCACGAAGATTTACGCGCCCAAGGCCGCTGCCGCAGGTTGCGTGGTGATCGACAACTCGTCGCTCTACCGCATGGACCCGGACGTGCCGCTGATCGTGCCGGAAGTGAACCCGGAAGCGATCGACGGCTACAAGGCACGCAACATCATCGCCAACCCCAACTGCTCGACTGCGCAGATGGTCGTGGCGCTCAAGCCCCTGCACGACAAGGCGAAGATCAAGCGCGTCGTCGTCTCGACCTACCAGTCGGTTTCCGGCGCGGGCAAGGCGGGCCTGGACGAACTGTTCGAGCAGAGCCGCGCGATCTTCGTGGGCGATCAGGTCGAGCCCCGGAAGTTCACCAAGCAGATCGCTTTCAACGTGATCCCGCACATCGACAGCTTCCTGGACGACGGTTCGACCAAGGAAGAATGGAAGATGGTGGTCGAGACCAAGAAGATCCTCGATCCCAAGATCAAGCTGCAGGCCACCTGCGTTCGCGTGCCGGTCTTCGTCGGTCACTCGGAATCGCTGAACATCGAGTTCGAGAACGAAATCTCGGCCGAAGAAGCCCAGGACATCCTGCGCGAGGCGCCGGGCATCATGCTTGTCGACAAGCGTGAGGACGGTGGTTACGTCACCCCGATCGAGAGCGTGGGCGACAGCGCGACTTACGTCAGCCGCGTTCGCGAAGACCCGACCGTCGAAAACGGCCTCGCGCTGTGGTGCGTGTCGGACAACCTGCGCAAGGGCGCCGCGCTCAACGCGGTGCAGATCGCCGAACTGCTGGGCCGCCGTCACCTCAAGAAGGGTTGATGCGGCGGGCTGCGGCCTGATCGAACAACGAAAAGGGCCTGCGGAGCATTCGCTTCGCAGGCCCTTTTCGCTTCGAAATTTCTATCGACCTTCGGCTGCGGCAAACCCCTTCATTTGGGCATAGGCGGCCTCGCGGGCGTCCTCGGGCAGGGACAGGAGATAGCGGGAGGCTTCCCTGTAGGTGAGGAATGGCAGGTCATCGGCGATGATGGGTGTCGTCCGGCTGTTGTAGATTCGCTTGAGCAGGCGGCGCTGGGGTCTGCTCAAGGGCAGGTTCTCGCCCGTCGCGATTTCGCCTTTATCTTCTTCGCCGGTGACGTCTTGGTCGTTCGTTTCCATGTGGCGTCCTATCACGGCTTCTATACTCTGTCTGCGGTTTGCTCCGGGCCGCAGCCGGGTTACGCTCGCGCAATGACCCAAACCATGACCGGCGGCTGCCAGTGCGGCCGCATTCGCTACGAGGCCAAGGTCGAGAACGACGAGGCCTATCTCTGCCACTGCCGCTATTGCCAGAAGGCGACCGGCGGCTTCGCGGCGGCTTTCGTGCAAGTGTCGAAGGCCGGTGTCCAATGGACGCAGGAGCCGGACTGGTACCAAAGCTCCCCCATAGCGCATCGCCCGTTCTGCGCGCATTGCGGCACGCCGCTCGGTTTCGACTTCATCGAGAGCAGCGGCAACATGGACCTGACGCTCGGCAGCTTCGACAGGCCGGAATTCTTTCACCCCGCCGCGCATTCCGGTGCTGAGAGCTTGCATCCCGCGTGGCTCGATACCAAGGACCTGCCCAGGCACTACAGCGCGATGACCGAAAGCGTCGCCTCGCGCTGGAAGGCGGCAGGACTGGAGGTTCCCTAAGTGAGCGATCTGCGCAAGGAAGTCATCGAAGGTTACGCAGGCACCGATCTGGCGGTGCATGTCATGGGCGATACCGGCGCGCGGCCCTTGCTGCTGCTCCACGGCCTGTTCTCCAGCGCGGATGTGAACTGGATCAAGTACGGCAATGCGAAGATCCTGGCCGATGCCGGATTCGAGGTGTTCATGCCGGACCTGCGCGCCCACGGTCAGAGCGGCGCACCGCACGACCCCGCCGCCTATCCCGCCGACGTGCTGGTCGAGGATCTCAAGCTGGTGATCGCCGCGCTTGGTCTCACCGACTACGACCTCGGCGGTTTCTCGCTCGGCGCGCGGACGGCGGTGCGCGGCGTGCTGGCGGGTCTGGCCCCGCGCAAGCTGATCCTCGGTGGCATGGGCCTTTCGGGTCTTTCCGGCTGGGCGCGGCGCAGCGCACACTTCGTGGATGCCATCGATCGCTTCGGCACGATTGAACGCGGCGACAAGGCTTTCGTCGCGCAGGCCTTCATGAAGTCGATGAAGATCGACCGTGTGGCCGCGCGGCTGCTGCTGGGATCGGTGGACGATACCGGCGCGGACGCCATCGCCCGGATCGCGATGCCCACGCTCTGCGTTTGCGGGGCGGAGGATCACGACAACGGCTCGGCGCCGGAACTGGCCGAGGCGCTGCCGCTTGGGCGCTATGTCGAGACGCCGGGCAATCACATGTCCTCGGTGACGTTCAAGGATATGGGTAGGGCGATGGCCGAGTTTCTGCTCGATTAAGTAGAAGCAGATTCCGGGGTCCTTCGACAAGCTCAGGAGATCCCCCGGACCCTCGGAATGTCAGCGTCGCGCGCGCCCTATCCGTCGTGCGCTCCTTGCGGCGCAGCCATTAAGTCTCCCGACGAAGCCATGGGCGCACGACGCTGTCGGTCCGCGTGACCTAGACGGTAATGGGGGTGCAGGGGGGCTTTGCTCCCCTGCTTTTACCCTTTCTTCCTCCCTCAACAGTTGATCTCACGCCGAGGGCGACTAGTCTCCCGGCCATCAGAGAGACAAATGAGGCATACCCCATGAAATTCGCATCCACCGCGCTTGCCGCGCTTGCGGCAGGGCTTTCGTTCGGCGTGGCCGCGCCGGCCTTTGCCGAGGACGCGCCGTCGTACCCGGAAACCGCGCAAGGCGCCGCGCAGTTCGTGGCCGCTGCCGAGAAGGACCTGTTCGATTTCTCGGTCGACAATGCCCGCATCAACTGGGTGAACTATACCTACCTGACCGACGATACCGATGCGCTGGCGGCGCAGTCCAACGGGCTGCTGACCGAGAAGCAGGTCAATTATGCGGTGGAAGCGGCGAAGTTCGCGAAGCTGCCGGGTCTTGATGCAGACGTTTCGCGCAAGCTGGGTATCCTGCGCCAGAGCATCGTCCTGCCCGCGCCGACAACGCCCGGCGCGGCGGCGCAGCTCAGCGAGATCAGCACGCGCCTGGCCTCCACATACGGCAAGGGCCGCGGCACGCTGGACGGTAAGGAAATCAACGGCTCGGACATCGAGTCGGAGATGGGCAACCTGACCCATACGCCTGCGCAGTTCGCCGAGATGTGGACGACCTGGCACGATAATGTCGGCAAGCCGATGAAGGCCGACTACGTGAAGATGGTCGGTATCGCGAACCAGGGCGCCAAGGAACTCGGCTATGCCGATGTCGGCGCCATGTGGCGTTCGGGCTACGACATGACGCCGGAGCAGTTCTCGGCCGAGACCCAGCGTCTCTGGGAAGAAGTGAAGCCGCTTTACATGGCGCTGCACACTTACGTGCGCCACAAGCTCAACGAGAAGTACGGCGATGCCGTGCAGCCCAGGACCGGCGCGATCCGCGCGGACCTGCTGGGTAACATGTGGGCGCAGGAATGGGGCACGATCTATCCGCTGGTGGCGCCGAAGGGCGCGGGCGATCTCGGCTATGACATCGGTGACCTGCTGAAGGCGCAGGGCCGCACGCCGATCGACATGGTGAAGGCGGGCGAGGGCTTCTACTCGTCGCTCGGCTTTGCGCAGCTGCCGGAGACGTTCTGGAAGCGCTCGATGATCGTGAAGCCTGCCGACCGCGAGGTGATCTGCCACGCTTCGGCCTGGAACGTCGACAACAAGGACGACATCCGCATCAAGATGTGCACCAAGGTCGATTCCAACGACTTCGTGACGATCCACCACGAACTCGGCCACAACTACTACCAGCGCGCCTACAACAAGCAGCCGTTCCTCTACCTCAACGGCGCCAACGACGGCTTCCACGAGGCGATCGGCGATTTCATCGCGCTGTCGATCACGCCGCAGTACCTCGTGCAGATCGGCCTGCTCGACAAGGCGAAGGTTCCCAGCGCCGACAAGGACATCGGCCTGCTGCTGCGTCAGGCGATGGACAAGGTGGCGTTCCTGCCGTTCGGCCTGCTGATCGACCGCTATCGCTGGGGCATCTTCGACGGTTCGATCCAGCCTGCCGACTACAACAAGGCCTGGACCAAGATGCGTCTGGACTACCAGGGCATCACGCCTCCCGCCGCCCGTAGCGACGACGGTTTCGATGCCGGTGCCAAGTTCCACGTACCGGGCAACACGCCCTACACGCGCTACTTCCTGGCCCGCATCCTGCAGTTCCAGTTCTACCAGGCCGCGTGCAAGCAGGCCGGCTGGAAGGGACCGCTGCACCGTTGCAGCTTCTACGGCGACAAGAAGGTCGGCGCGAATCTCAACAAGATGCTGGAAATGGGCATGTCGAAGCCTTGGCCGGAAGCGCTCAAGGCTTTCACCGGCACCCCGCAGATGAGCGCCAAGCCGATGCTCGACTACTTCGCGCCGCTCAAGAAGTGGCTCGACGAGCAGAACAAGGGCGAGAAGCAGGGCTGGTAACGGGAACGGCCCCGGCAACGTGATGTCGCCGGGGCCGCTTCGCAGCCGACAAGGGGAGCCGGTTCGCGCCGGCTCCCCTTTTTCGTGGGCGCTTAGAAGTCCACCGTGATGCCGGTGAAGAACGTGCGGCCGTAGACATCATAGGTCGTCGGGTAGGTGTTCGACTGTTCCTGGTTGTCACCGAGGATTGGCGGCTTGCGGTTGAACATGTTGTTCATGCCGATATTCCAGGTGAAGCGCTTGGCCACGTCGATCTGCGCGGTGAGATCGAAGTAGTCGTAGGCCTTGATCTTCTCGACGCTGTAAGTCGTCGAGGCATCGTCGTCCTTGACCGGCGAGAGGTGGCGCCAGGCGAGCGAGAGCGTCTTGCCCTCGGTCGACCAGGTCACGCGGCCGTTGAGGCGCCACTTGGCATAGACGTTGCCACAGAGCAGGCCGAACTTGCCCGCGCAGTCCACGGTCAGGTCGGAAAGGGCCGCGATCGGCTTGAACGTGAAGTTCATCAGGCGGGTGCCGCTGGCGCGCAGGGTCAGCTTGCTCGACCCGTTCTGCCCGAAGGCCAGCGGGATCGCATACTGCATGTCGAAGTCGATGCCGTCGGTCTTCATGCCGCCCGAATTGGACAGATTGTCGACCGCGCCGGTGATCGTATAGCTGTTGCCGTCACGCGGCAGCAGCGAGCAGTAGCTGGTGTCGTATGGCGTCCATCCGTTCGCGGCGGTGCCGTAGCAGGCCGAGATGATGTTCGAAGTGCCGGCGGCGGTGATGTAGTTGTCGATCTTGATGTGGTAATAGTCGACGGTGAGCGACAGGCCCGGAATGAAGCGGGGCTGGATCATCGTGCCGAAGGTCCAGGTGTTCGCCGTTTCCTCGCGCAGCGAGGTATTGCCGCCGTTGTAGCTTTCGATCTGCGAATCGCCGCCGTTGTATTCGGTGCCGATCAGGTTCGCTGGAATGCCCGAAGAGGCGCAGCTGGCGTTGAGGCTGGCACTGGAAAGTGCCGCGGAGGTCGCGCAGGGGTCGGTGGCCTGCTCGAAGTTCTGGGCGTTGCCGCTGTAGAGATTGTTGACCGTCGGCGCGCGTACGGCGCGAGAGAACTGGCCGCGCAGGCTGACGTCCTTGATCGGTGCCCAGACGAGGCCTGCCGAGAAAGTGCCGACCGACTTGGCCGCCGTCGAATAGTACGAATAGCGCGCTGCGCCGTTGAATTCGAGGCGTTCGACGAAAGGCTTGTCCGCGATCAGGGGCACGTTGAACTCGGCGAAGAGTTCCTTGACGTTGTATCCGCCCGAGATCGGTTCCGAACCGTTGAAGCCGATCACGTCACCCGAGGCGAGCGCCGCGTCCGGGTCAAAGCTGCCGTGCTCGCTGCGATACTCGCCGCCGAACGCCAGACCCGCAGGGCCTGCGCCCAGATCGAACAGGTTGTTGTTGGTGATCGCGCCGCTGGCGACTTTCTCGGTAATGGTCGAGCGGTTGACCGTGTCGATCGAGATGAAGTCCGCCGCTGCCTGGCTGATGTTGCCCGCGCCGAAGATGTTCAGCGGGACGCAGCCGTTGCTGCTGTCCGAGCAGACGAGATTGCCGCTGGAATCGGTGCTGGTCAGCAGCGCCTGCTGGACCCGGCTGGCCGAGACGTTGCCGTACTGGCGTTCGACCTGCTTCGTGCGCGAATAGCTGAAGTAGGCGTCGTAGTTCCAGTCGCCGGAGATCTGCCCGCGTGCGCCGATCAGCCCGCGATAGGCCTTGCTGTCGAGGTTGGAGATGCGGTCGCCCACTTCCGACAGGCGGCGATAGACCGATGCCGAAGTATAGCCGTCGCCATCGGTGTCGTAGCCGCTCAGCAGCGACTGGGTGGCGGAGGACAGGAACGAGGAATCGGTGTCGAGCGAGAACGTGCCCGTCAGCGGCGTCGGCGCCAGCTGGTTCTTCACGCGGTTGTGGATGTACTGGCCCTCGCCGTAGAGGGTCAGGTGATCGCTGACGTCGAAGTGGGCCTGCGCCGAGAGCAGCTGGCGCTTCTGCGGGACCTGAAGGTAGTTTTCCGAGGCGTAGTTATAGGCATCGGCCGAAGTGTAGGCCGACGTGCTGCCGTCCTGCCCGAACTTGTAGTTGTTGCCGCCGAGCGCGATGCGGCCAGCCGGGATCGAGCTGGAACCGCCACCCATCAGGCCGCCTTCGCCGTCGTCGGTCTGTGCCACCGACGTATAGCTGCGGCCCGACTGGAGGATCGACTTGCGGCGCATGTAGTCGCCGTAGATCGTGATGTTGCCGCGCCCGTCGGCGAAATTCTTGCCGACCAGAAGGCCGCCGTTGTACTGCGCGCCGTCGCCTTCACCGGTCAGGCGGTAGTTGGCATTGGCCTGGACGCCGTCGAAGTCCTGCTTGGTGATGAAGTTCACCACGCCGGTCACCGCGTCCGAACCGTAGACGGCGGACTTGCCGCCGGTCACCACGTCGACGCGCTCGATCAGCGCGGTCGGGATCGTGTTGAGATCGACGATCTGGTTGGTGTCATAGGAGACGTAGCGGTGGCCGTTGACCAGCACCAGCGTGCGTTCGGCGCCGAGGCCGCGCAAGTCGGCAGTGGCGACGCCGCCGCCCGGATTGTTCGACGCGGCGGTCGAACCCGGCAGCACCTGCGGCAGGTCCTTGAGGATGTTCTCGACGTTGACCTGCCCGCTCAGCGCGATTTCCTTTGAGGAAACGGCCATGATCGGCGCGGCATATTCGAGGTTCGGGTTGGACAGGCGCGAGCCGGTCACGACGATGGCGCCGCCTTCCGGCGCGGCATCGGTTGCGGTTTCGCTTGCAGGCGCGCCGTCCTGGGCATGCGCTGCGGCGGGCAGGCCCATCAGCAGGCTCGACGCCAGCAGAAGGCGCTTCATCTCGGATGTCATTCAATACTCCCTTTGCAGTTTCCGGCGCGCGGTCTGCCGCAGGCCGGAACCAGATCAGGGGGTGTGCTCCCAAGATGAACGCTCTGTCATCAGGCAATAACAGTTCAAATCTATTGTTGGATGGATGAGTTGTAGTTGCGCAACTATTATTTCCAAGTATGAAAAGTAATGGTAAAATACGTGCTACACATTGAAATAAGCGCGTAACATGAGAATTTCTGTCTATTGTTTATGGATGCGGCATAATGTTATCCATTTTTCAGATATTAAGCCAGAAGATTTCCATAAATGACGGTTTTACGGAATGATGGCATGCGCTTTGCATGGAACGAGAGGGGCGTTGCGGCTTTCTCATCCCCTGCGCAAACGGGCGCCGCTCCGGCTGGAGCGGCGCCCGTCATGTTAGGCCAGATCTTGCGGCGCGGTGCCGCGCGAAATCAGCGGAACGGCGGCTCGTTGAAGGCGCGCAGCTTGCGGGAGTGCAGCTTCTCACCCTCGGCGCGGAGCAGGTCGCAGGCCTGGAGGCCGATCTTGAGGTGGCTGGCAATCGCCTCCTCATAGAAGCGGTTGGCCTGGCCCGGCAGCTTGAGTTCGCCATGAATCGGCTTGTCGGAAACGCAGAGCAGGGTGCCGTAGGGTACGCGGAAGCGATAGCCCTGGGCGCTGATCGTGGCGCTTTCCATATCGATGCCGATGGCGCGGCTCAGGCTGAAGCGGTGCGCGGATTCGGTGTAGCGCAGTTCCCAGTTGCGGTCGTCGGTGGTGACGACGGTGCCGGTGCGCATGCGCTTCTTGAGATTGGCGCCGCCTTCACCGCTGACCGTCTCGGCCGCCGAGGCGAGGGCCTGCTGCACTTCGGCGATCGCGGGCAGCGGGATTTCGGGCGGCAGAACCGGATCGAGCACATGGTCGTCGCGCAGATAGGCATGGGCGAGCACGTAGTCGCCGATGCGCTGGCCTTCGCGCAGACCGCCGCAGTGGCCGATCATCAGCCAGACTTCCGGGCGGATGACCGCGAGGTGATCGGTGATGGTCTTGGCGTTCGAAGGGCCGACGCCGATGTTGACGAGCGTGATGCCCGACTTGTCCGGCCGGATAAGGTGATAGGCCGGCATCTGGTGGCGGCGCCAGGCCGTGTCGGAAAGACGCTCGCGGGCATTGTCGACCGGGCTGTCGAGATAGAGGCCCCCGGCGCCCGAAAGCGCGGTGTAGCCGTCCGTGCCGATCTGCTGGCCCGCCCAGTCCACGAACTCGTCCACATAGCGGTGGTAGTTGGTGAAGAGGATGTAGCGCTGGCAATGCTCGACGCTGGTGCCGGTATAGTGCTGGAGGCGGGCCAGGCTGAAGTCGGTGCGAAGCCCGTCGAACAACGCCAGCGGCAGCGGCTCTTCGGAAGACTGGCGGAACACGCCGTCCGCGATCTCGTCACCGATCATGGCGAGTTCGGTGGTCGGGAAGTGGGCGGCCAGTTCCTGCGGCGTGACGCTGCCCATGCCGACGCCGTCGAGCACGTAGGGGAAGGGGATCTCCTGCGCCGAAGGGCCGACCGTGATCTCCACTTCGTAATCCTCGTGGAGCAGCGCCAGCTGTTCCTCGATATAGTCCGCGAAGAGGCGGGGCCGGGTGATCGTGGTGACGTAGACCCCGGTTTCGTTCAGCCTGCCGAACGAGCGGCCATAGAACGTGCCGCGTTCGACGCCGGCATAGGCGATGCGTAGTTCCGGGTAGGACCAGGCGCGCGATTCGCGGCGTTCGGGCGGGGGCGGGGTGCCGTTCTTGATAAAGGCGGCAATGTCGGCGCGCAGGGTGCTGACGGCGGTTTCGTAGACGCGGACCAGTTCCGCGAGTGTGCTTTTGATCGTTTCCATCGCCCGTAATTACGCAATCTGTATTGCAGTGCAATAGCGGCGTGAAAATCGGGCGGGGCCAGGGCGAAGTGAAGATGGGGTGCGGGGTGCAAAAGGAAAGGGCCCCCGCTCCGTATGGAGCGAGGGCCCTTCGATCCCGTGGTCATTGCCGGGAAAAGAAAGCTCAGGCTTCCTCTTCGGTCTCGGCAACGTCCTCTTCGACCGCGATTTCGCCGGGTTCGGCGTTCGGGTCGTAAGCTTCGGTGAAGCCCGAGACGTCCTGTTCGAACATCGCGGCCATGACGTCCACGCCCTGCGACTGCAGGTCGGCTTCGTCCGGCGAGCGAGCGACGTTCACCTTGATGGTGACCGAGACTTCGGGGTGCAGGCTGACGCGAACGTCGAACAGGCCGATCGTCTTGATCGGGCGTTCGAGAACGATCATCTGCTTGCTGACATTGGCGCCCTGCTCGTTGAGAGCGTCGACGATGTCGCGAACCGAAACCGAACCGTAGAGCTGGCCCGAGTTCGACGAGGCGCGGATCAGAACGACCTGCTTGCCTTCGACGTCGCCCGACTGGGTCTGGGCGGCCGAGCGGCGCTCGGCGTTTTCGGCTTCGATCTTGGCGCGGTTGGCTTCGAAGACCTGCTTGTTACGCTCGTTGGCGCGCAGGGCCTTCTTGTTCGGAAGCAGGTAGTTACGCGCGAAGCCGTCCTTGACGGAAACGACGTCGCCGATGTTGCCGAGCTTCTCGACGCGTTCCAGGAGGATGATGTCCATGAGGTTCGTCCTCCTTACTTGACGATGAAGGGCAGGAGGCCGATGTGCCGGGCGCGCTTGATGGCCTGGCTCAGCTCACGCTGCTTCTTGGCGGAAACCGCAGTGATGCGGCTCGGAACGATCTTGCCACGCTCGGACATGAAGCCCTGGAGCAGACGCACGTCCTTGTAGTCGATGGCCGGAGCGTTCTTGCCCGAGAACGGGCAGGACTTGCGGCGGCGGAAGAATGCACGTGCCATGGAAATCAGTTCCCTTCACGTTCGCGACGGCGCGTACGCTCGCGGTCGCTCTTGCGCATCATGACCGACGGACCAGCTTCGTGCTCGTCGACGCGGATGGTCACGTAACGGATGACGTCTTCGTTGATCTGCGTCTGACGCTCGAGCTCGGCGACGACGTCGCCCGAAGCTTCGATGTTGAGCATCACGAAGTGCGCCTTGCGGTTGCGCTTGATCTTGTAGGCGAGATTCTTGAGGCCCCAGGTCTCGGTCTTGGTGACCTTGCCCTGGTTCGACTCGACGATCTCGGTGGCGGCGGCGGCAAGCGCGTCGACTTGCGCCTGGCTGAGGTCCTGGCGTGCCAGGAACACGTGCTCATAAAGAGCCACGGCAGCTTCCTTTTCTCTAATCTAACCGATCGCTGGCTTGTCCGCGGGATTGCGGGGCCCCTCCGGCTTTCGTCCTTCCCGTCCGGCATGCGCACGAGACGGAAGGCGCGCCCTTAGACTATTGGGCGCGGAACGCAAGCAAAATGGGCAGGATCGACATTCCGCCCATGCGGGCCTGCGAAGCGCGATGTCCTGCGCTTCGGTGCTCACGGACCGAAAGTCCGCTGCGCTCCGATGCTCGGAAATCACGCTTCTCGGCTCCACCTGAACTGAATGTCGACCCGGCCCTGCCTGCCCGAAACGCGGATCAGCTTACCGCCAGGACCAGGTTGCGCACTTGCGAATAGACCTGCGTTTCCCAGCGCGATCCGGCGAACAGGCCGTAGTGGCCGACGCCCGGCTGGAGATGATGGCGCTTGAGGTGGGGGCGCAGGCTGGAGCACAGGAAATGCGCCGCTGCCGTCTGGCCGACCGCGCAGATATCGTCGCGCTCCCCTTCCACCGTGAGCAGCGCGGTCTTGCGGATGGCGCCGCAATCCACCAGGCGCCCGCGATGTTCGAGTTCGCCCTGGGCGAGCAGGGCGCGCTGGAATACCTTGTCGATGGTTTCGAGGTAGAATTCGGCCGTGAGGTCCAGAACCGCGAGATATTCCTCGTAGAAGGTCTCGATCTTGTCGGCGTCCTTCTGCCGCTCGTCCGCCAGTGCCTGATAGAGCTTGCGGAACTGCCCGAAGTGGCGCGAGAGGTTCATCGACATGAAGGCGGAAAGCTGGACGAAACCGGGGTAGACCTTACGCCCGCCGCCCGCATGGCGGTACGGCACGGTGTGGATCATGTTGTCCTCGAACCACATGAAGGGGTGCTCGGTCGCGAGTTCGTTCACGCTGGTCGGGCTTTCGCGGGTGTCGATCGGCCCGCCCATCAGCGTCATCGAGCGGGGCTGGGCCGGATCGTCGTCCTGCGCCATCACCGCCACGGCGGCGAGCACCGGGACGCAGGGCTGGCATACCGCCAGGACATGCGCGCCGCGGGTATCCTTGGGGTCGGCAAGGTCCTGGAGGAAGCGGATCACGTAGTCCACGAAATCGTCGAAGCCGAATTCGCCCTTGCTGAGGGGGATGTCGCGGGCATTCTTCCAGTCGGTGATATAGACATCGTGGTCGCTGAGCAGGGTATGCACCGTATCGCGCAGCAGCGTGGCGTAGTGCCCGGAGAGCGGTGCCACCACCAGCATGCGCGGTTGCGGCGCTGCAACATCGTCCTTGGCGAAATGGAGCAGGTTGCAGAAAGGCAGGTCCGCCACGACTTCCTCGCGCACCGCGACCCGGCGGTTGCCGGACATCACGGTGTCTATCCCGTAGTCGGGACGGCGATGGGTGACGGTGGACTTGTCGAACACTTCGGCCAGAGCGAAGAAGCGTCGCAGCCAAGGCATACTGCGCGCTCCGTCCAGATATTGGTCGCGGAAGCCGGTGGCGGCGCGCGCCGACATGCGGGCCGGAGTCAGCATGTCCGACCAGGTCTGGTACGCTTGATAGAGCATTCCTGTGCATCCCCTGTGACACTTGCGTTTCGCGGGTTCGCCTGCGGCGCGATTCGCGCGGCGGAGCGCAATCGGTGCTGGATTCATGCTGCGCTGCATCATAAGCTGATGCAAGCAAAAGCACGCCAGCAAGGACACGACCCATGAGCGATACGGCACCGGCGCAGCTGACGATTTCCTCGAAGACATATTCCGCCTGGTCCTTGCGGGGCTGGCTGATGTGCCGGCTTGCCGGGCTGGACGTGGAGGAAAAACATGTCCCCAACGATGCGGCCAATCGTGCGGAACTGCTGCTGCTGACGCCTTCGGTGCTGGTGCCGCGCCTCAATCACGAGGGCGCCAGCGTCTGGGATACGCTGGCGATCGCCGAGTACCTCAACGAGAAATTTCCCGATGCCGGCCTCCTGCCGAAGGATCCCATCGCGCGGGCGCATTGCCGATCGGTTTCGGGCGAAATCCACTCCGGCTTCACCAACTTGCGCTCGGCCCTGCCGATGAACCTGAAAGTGCGGCACGAGAGTTTCCCGATCTTCTCCGGCGCCCGCCCCGACATCGAGCGGATCGAGACGATCTGGAAGGACTGCCTCGATACCTATCGCGGGCCCTTCCTCTTCGGGGCCAGGCCGACCATTGCCGATGCCATGTATGCACCGGTGACGCGCCGTTTCCTGAGCTATGCGGTGCCGATGTCGGATCAGCACCGCGCCTATTGCGAGACGATCGAGAACTGGGCACCGATGGCGGAATGGCTGGCGGCGGCTTTGGAAGAGCCCGAGGATATCGAGGAGCTCGACGTCGAGTTTTGAGGAGTTTGTTTGAAAATCCGCCTGCGGGAAATTTCAAACGGTTTCACAAGTCCTTTCGCATCCACGACTTTGTCGGCTTTCGCTTGATCGGTGGAACTTTCCCCCGCATGGCTGCGCTTCGCATTTTCAACCTAGAGGGATATCTTTCCAGATGGCTTCCGGCCTCGTTGCTCTTCTCGATGACGTGGCGGTAATCGCTCGCGCCGCTGCCGCCTCGCTCGATGATGTTGGGCTGGGCGTCGCCAAGGCGGGCAGCAAGGCGGCGGGCGTGGTGATCGACGATGCGGCGGTGACGCCCGGCTACGTCACTGACTTCACGCCTGAGCGCGAACTGCCGATCATCTGGAAGATCGCCAAGGGCAGCCTGTTTAACAAGCTGGTTATCCTGCTGCCGATCGCGCTGCTGCTCAGTGCCTTCCTTCCTTGGGCGATCACACCGATCCTGATGATCGGCGGCGCCTATCTGGCGTTCGAGGGCGCCGAAAAGATCATCGAGAAGCTGGGCGGCGAGCATCACGGCGAATCGCTGGAAGACCCCGTGACCGACGTTGCCGCCTTCGAACAGTCGCGCGTTTCCGGGGCGATCCGCACGGACCTGATCCTCTCCGCAGAAATCATGGCGATCGCGCTGGCGGAAGTGGCCGACAATTCGCTTCTGACCCGGGCGGTGGCGCTCGCCATGGTCGGCGTGATCATCACCGCGGGCGTCTATGGCGCCGTGGCGCTTATCGTGAAGATGGACGACATCGGCCTGCATCTTGCGAAGAAGGACGGGCAGGGCACCCAGGCGTTCGGCCGCATGTTGGTGAACGGCATGCCCAAAGTGCTGACGGTACTGGCTTCGGTAGGCACCCTGGCGATGCTCTGGGTCGGCGGCGGCATCATCCTCCACGGACTGGAGGAACTTGGCGTTCCCGCTCCCGCGCATGTTGCGCATGGCTTCCAGCATTGGCTGGAAGTGCTCGGCGGCCCGCTGGGCGGTGTGCTCGGCTGGTTGGGCTATGCGCTGGCTTCGGCCGTGGTCGGTCTGGTTCTGGGCGCGGTGATCGCGGTGGCGGTCCACCTTGTCGCCAAGGCGCGCGGCAAGGCTCACTGAATTCAGGAAAGCCGTCGTCCCGGATCAAGTCCGGGACGACGTTTAACATTTCGGCGTCACAGCCGCGCGAGCAGATCCTTCGCGAACACCGTCAGCGTATCGTCGCGCGCGCCCATGACCACCACGCGGTCGCCGGGACGGGCGATCTCCACGATGCGGCTGGCGCAGTCCTCGCGGGAGGGGACGTATTCAGCGAGTCGGCCGTCGGCCTCGATCAGGCGCACGATGCGTTCGCTGCCCTGAGAGCGGTCCACGGTGCCCCCGAAATAGACCGGGTCGCACAGGATCGTCACATCGTCCGGTCCCAGCTTCGTAGCCAGCACTTCGGCCAGTTCATGGCCCATCTGCCTGAGTGGGCCATAGCCATGCGGTTGGAAGAACGCGATCACGCGGCCCGGATGGGCTTTCAGCGTGGCCAGCGTGGCCGAGACCTTGTCCGGGTTGTGGCCGAAATCGTCGATCACCGTCACGCCCGAGGGCGAAGTGCCGACGATGTCGAATCGCCGCGCAAGGCCCACGAAGCTGCCCAGCGCCGCTACGGCTTCGGCCACCGAAACCCCGGCGGCATTGGCGGCGGCAATGGCGGCGAGCGCGTTGTAGAGGTTGTGGCGGCCCGGCACCTTCAGTGCCAGCGCATGCGAAGTCCCGTCGCGGCGATCGAGTACAGTAGCGGTCAGCGAGGTCGGCCCTTCGATCACATCGCTCGCGCCGATCTGCGCGTCCGGCGATGAAATGCCGAACGTCACCAATGCCCGGGCATGCGGGGCGAGGGCGGCGGTTTCCGCATCGTCGAGATTGATCGCGGATATGTCCGAACGGGCAAGGAAGTCGCCGAAAAGCTGGCGCAGTTCCTCAAGGCTCTTGTGGTCGAGGCTGACGTTGCCCAGCACCGCGACTTTCGGGCGATAAAGCGCGATGGAGCCGTCGCTCTCGTCCACTTCCGACACGAAAACCTCACCCTCACCGACGCGGGCGCTGGCGAAAGGCGCGTCGGGGCTGGCGAAGTTCTTCATCACCGCGCCGTTCATGATCGTGGGATCGCGGCCTGCGTGGGTCATGATCCACCCGGTCATGCCGGTGACGGTCGATTTGCCGGACGTGCCGCCGATGGCAATCCCGAATGGCGCCGCATTGAACAGGGTGGCCAGAAGCTGCGCGCGGCTCATGCGCGGGCAGCCGAATTCCTTCGCGCGCACCACTTCGGGCACTGTGTCTTCCACCGCAGCCGAGGCGACCAGCGTCTGCTCGGCGCCGGTGATGCCGCTGCCGTCCTGTGAGTGGAGTTCGAAACCGAGGCTTTCCAGCCACGCAAACTTTTCGGGCGTGCGGCCCTGATCGCGGCTGCGGTCCGATCCCGCGACCTTCGCGCCATGTCCCTTGAGGATCAGCGCGAGCGGCAACATGCCCGATCCGCCGATGCCGCAGAAGAACCAGGGGTGTCCAGAGAGGTCGCTGGCGTGGAGGTCGTGATGCTCGGAAGTCATGGCGCTTCGGTATGCGGCCTTGTTCGTCCTGACAACCTCGATAGGAAGGAGCCATGACCCGTATCGCAATTTGTGCCCCGTCCACCCCGATCACCCGCGAGGATGCGGACGCCGTCGCCGCGCTCGCGGCCGAGGAGTTTCCCGAGGTCGAGCTCGTGGTCCACGAGCAGTGCTTCGACGTGGAGGGCCATTTCGCGGGTAGCGATGCGCGGCGGATCGCGGCGCTGGTGGAGTGCGCCAACGATCCTTCGGTGGACGCGGTGTGGTTCGCGCGCGGCGGCTATGGCGCCTGCCGGGTGGCGGAAGCGGCCATCGGCAAGTTCACGCACGATGCGCAAGCCAAGACTTTTCTGGGCTATTCCGATGCGGGCTATCTGCTGGGCGGGCTCTACCGCGCGCGCATCGGCAAGCCGGTCCATGGACCGATGCTGGCCGATATCCGGCGCGAGGGCGGCGCCGAAGCGGTGCGCCGCGCGCTGCGCTGGCTGACCGGGGACGCTTCGGGCGTGGAGCCGACCGGCGACAGCCACCCGCGTGTCGCCTTCAACCTGATGACGCTGGCGATGCTCTGCGGCACGCCGCTGATGCCGGGCCTGGCCAAGCATGTCGTGCTGGTCGAGGAAGTTTCGGAATATCTCTACGCGGTGGACCGGCTGTTCTTCCACCTCACCGCGCATCTCGGCGGCGTGGCGGGCCTGCGTCTCGGCCGTATCAGCGACGTTCCCGAAAACGACCGCCCGTTCGGTGTCGAGGCCGAGGAAATCGCCCGCCACTGGTGCGCCCATCACTCGATCCCCTACCTCGGCAGCGCCGATATCGGGCATGACGCGATGAACCGTATCGTGCCGTTCGGGCTTGCCGAGCGGCCTCAAGGTCAATAACGCGCCGCGCCACATATAGAGATTCACAAACCGGCAGGGCGCAATCGCCCGCCCGCCGGACAGAAGGAGCCGCCAAGATGCGTGCATTCGTTTTCCCCGGACAGGGCAGCCAGAAGGTCGGCATGGGCGCCGAACTCGCCGAAGCCAGCGCCGCCGCGCGCGAAGTCTTTCAGGAAGTGGACGAGGCGCTCGGCCAGAACCTCTTCCGCGTGATGACGCAGGGCCCCGAAGAGGAACTGACCCTTACCGAGAACGCCCAGCCGGCGATCATGGCCAATGCCATCGCTGTCCTGCGGGTGCTGGAGAAGGAAGGCGGCATCTCGCTGGCCGACAAGGCGGACTTCGTCGCCGGCCACTCGCTGGGCGAATATACCGCGCTTTGCGCTGCCGGAGCCTTCAGCCTTGCCGATACCGCGCGCCTGCTGAAGCTGCGCGGCCAGTCGATGCAGGCGGCGGTTCCGGTCGGCCTTGGCGCCATGGCGGCACTGCTGGGCGCGGACATTGAAAAGGCTACCGCGCTGGCCGAAGCTGCTGCCGAAGGTCAGGTCTGCACCGTCGCCAACGACAACGATCCCACGCAGGTCGTGATCTCCGGCCACAAGGAAGCCATCGAGCGCGCCATCGCTCTCGTTAAGGACCACGGCATCAAGCGCGGCGTGCTGCTGCCGGTGTCGGCTCCGTTCCACTGCCCGCTGATGCAGCCCGCTGCCGATGCCATGGCCGAGGCGCTGGCCAAGACCCCTCCGGGCAGCCTCCATGTGCCGCTGTTCGCCAATGTCACCGCCTCGGTCGTCACCGATCCCGCCGAAGTCCAGCGTCTGCTGGTAGAGCAGGTCACCGGCCGCGTCCGCTGGCGCGAAAGCGCGATCGCCATGCGTGAGGCAGGCGTCGAGACGTTCGTCGAACTCGGCGGCAAGGTGCTCGGCCCAATGATCAAGCGTTCGGCCGGCGAGGTGGAAGTGATCTCCGCCGTGACCATGGCCGAGATCGAGGATCTGGCCAAGGGCCTCTGATCCGCGTGCTCTGATGGCATGCCGGGCTTGACCCGGCGGCCTTGAAGGTTTGAAGAAAGGCCCCGTTCAGCGGGCCGTCGCTGCCGATCAGGCAGGCGATTCACGGAGATTTGCAAAGATGTTCAACCTCAACGGAATGACTGCCCTCGTCACCGGTGCCTCGGGCGGCATCGGCTCCGCCGTTGCCCGCGCGCTGGCCGCGCAGGGTGCGCGCCTTGCCATCTCGGGCTCGAACGCGGACAAGCTGCGCGCCTTCCGCGACGAGCTGGACGAGCATACCCCGCAGCACCTGCAGGACGTCGATCACGTCGCCATCGCCTGCAACCTGGGCGATCCCGAGCAGGTCGAGAAGCTGGTTCCCGCCGCGCTCGAATCGCTGGGCAAGATCGACATCCTGATCAACAACGCCGGCATCACCCGCGACAACCTCGCCATGCGCATGAAGGACGAGGAGTGGGATCAGGTCATCAGGATCAACCTCGAATCGACTTTTCGCCTGATGCGCGCCGTGACCAAGCCGATGATGAAGGCGCGCTTTGGCCGCATCATCAACGTCACTTCGGTCGTCGGCACCACCGGCAATCCCGGCCAGATGAACTACTGCGCGGCGAAGGGCGGCATCACTGCCATGTCGAAGAGCCTCGCGCAGGAACTCGCCAGCCGCAACGTCACCGTGAACTGCATCGCGCCGGGCTTCATCCGCACCGCGATGACCGACGTGCTGCCCGATGCGCAGAAGGACGCGCTGAACGGCCGCATCCCGATGGGCCGCATGGGCGAGGGCGAGGATATCGCGTCCGCCGCAGTATTCCTTGCCTCGAAGGAGGCAGGCTACGTCACCGGCCAGACGATCCACGTCAACGGCGGCATGGTGATGGTCTGAGGCCATGAAGTGGAGCGCGATCCTTGCGGCAGGCTTGCTTGCCCTGCTCCTCGGGTCGTGCTCTTCCGATTTCGACTTTCACGCCGAAATGATCGAGGGGCGCCTGACTTTCGTGCCCACGGGGAGCTGGTTTTCGCGGCCCGATCGGTTTTGCATGGTGGACGTGCGAACGCCGCGAGGGCCGCGCGCGAAGGCGGAGGCCGGGGACGATCCCGGGCAGATCGCCAATGGCGCCTACTGGTCCTACTCGCTCAAGGGCTGCGAGAACAAGTTCCCCTTCGTCTACGGCCAGGCGCTGAACGGAACGTCGGCGCCCGCCAGGCACGGGCGGTCGGAACGCCCCCATGTCAGTGCGAAGCCGCTCTTTCCGAACGTGGTCTACGAAATCCATGTCCTCGCGCCTCGGTCAGCCCATGGCGGCGTGCGGTTCGTTCTGGACGGCAAGGGCCATGTGAAGAACTTCGGCCTTTGAAGCGTTCGGGTGCTTCTCGATCCGCGCTTATGGAGCGGTAAGAATCGCTATGATCGAGGCAGGGCTGCCTTGAAGCTTTTTTGCCAAAGCCTCCGCCAATTGCGTTCGAATTGAACGAAAACCTTCTAAAATCCCCTCATTTATCCCCAGAAACACGGAAGAGTCGGCATTCGCCGCTTGCCGCCTGTTTTCCGTTCGCTAGAGATATTCGTCCTGAAATTCGGGATGTGCGCATCCCTAGCCCGACCAAGGGGGACTTGAGGCTGCCATGAAGGCCACAATCGAACGTTCCACGCTCCTGCGCTGCCTGTCGCACGTGCAGTCCGTTGTCGAGCGGCGCAATACCATTCCCATTCTCTCGAACGTGCTGATCGAGGCCTCGGGTTCCGGGTCCTTGCGCATCATGGCGACCGACCTCGACTTGCAGGTCGTCGAAACCCTGGGAGCGGTCTCGGTCGAGCAGGCCGGTGCGATCACCGTTTCGGCGCATTTGCTGTTCGACATCGCCCGCAAGCTGCCCGACGGCAGCCAGGTGAGCCTCGACGCTTCGGACAACCGCATGGTCGTGAAGGCCGGTCGCAGCCGCTTTCAGCTGCCGACCCTGCCGCGTGACGATTTCCCGATGATCGCGGAAGGCGAACTGCCGACCAGCTTCGAGATTCCGGCCGCCACGCTGGGCCAGCTGATCGACCGTACCCGCTTCGCGATCTCGACCGAGGAAACGCGTTACTACCTCAACGGCATCTTCCTCCACGTCTCGGAAGAGGAACTGAAGGCCGCCGCTACCGACGGTCACCGCCTCGCGCGCTTCACCCTGCCGCGTCCCGATGGGGCCGAGGGCATGCCGGACGTGATCGTGCCGCGCAAATGCGTGGGTGAGCTGCGCAAGCTGCTGGAAGAAGCGCTGGACACCAATGTGCTCGTCGATCTTTCGGCCAGCAAGATCCGCTTCACGCTCGGCGGCGAACACGGCGTCGTCCTGACCAGCAAGCTGATCGACGGCACGTTCCCCGATTACACCCGCGTCATCCCGACCGGGAACGACAAGCTGCTCAAGGTCGATCCCAAGAGCTTCTTCGAAGGCGTGGACCGCGTGGCGACGATCGCCACCGAAAAGACCCGCGCCGTGAAGATGGCGCTGGAACAGGACCGCGTGACGCTTTCGGTCACTTCGCCTGACAACGGCACGGCCGCCGAGGAAGTGCCTGCCGACTACTCGTCGGACGGTTTCGAGATCGGCTTCAATGCCAACTATCTCAAGGACATCCTTGGCCAGATCGACGGCGACACCGTGGAACTGCATCTGGCCGACGCCGGTGCGCCCACGCTGATCCGTCAGGACGAGAAGAGCCCGGCGCTTTACGTGCTGATGCCGATGCGCGTCTGACCGGAAGGTTCGAGCCGATAGAAGAAGGCCGGGGCAAAACCCCGGCCTTTTTTGTGTTCAGCTGTCCTGAACGGAAGGGTGGGCCTTGGCGATCATGCGGTCCACTTCGACGAATTTCTCGCGCGGCGCCCCATGGCGGGCATTCGCGACTTCGGCTTCGTCGATCTTCTGCCATTCGGTGAATTTCACGAAGTCGATGCCGCGCGTCTCGGCGAGCGCTTCGAAACCGGGACGGCCCGGCTTGCCGGTGCCGCCCGCCGGTCCGAGGTCGGCGTCGATTCTCTCTACGATCGCGAAGCCGTCGGGTCGGTTGGTGCCGATCGTTCCGGTCGGGCCGCGCCGCGCCCAGCCTACGCAGTAGAGGCCCGGCTTGATCCGGCCCTCGACATTGGCGAAACGGCCGCCCTGTTCGTCATAGGGAACGTCCGGGATCCGGGAGGTCTGGTAGCCGATGCAGGCGATCACGATGCCTGCAGGGATATGATAGGTCTCGCCGGTTCCCACGGCCTTGCCGTCCACCAGGCGGGTTCGCTCGACTTCCACGCCTTCCACACGGTCGGTGCCGAGGATCGCGCGCGGGGCGGCGAAGAAATCGAATTCGATGGCGATGTCGCGGTCCGGGCAGACGATGGTCGCCCCTTCGTCGGCCCCTTCATCGGCATTGTCGTTGGCACTGCCGCCCGCCATGGCGAAGCTGCGCAGATGCCCCATGGTCTTGCGCATTCCGGCATCGAGCGCGGCATCCTGCGCCAGCGGCGGCAGGTCGGCGGGATCGACGCGCGGGCAGGCGCGCGCAAGCCGGGCAAGTTCGCCCAGTTCCTTGGGCGTCATCGTCACCTGGTGCGGCCCGCGCCTGCCGAGAATGACGATCCGCCTGATATGCGCGCCTTCCAGCGCGGATAGGGCATGGGCGACGATGTCGCTGCCCTCGAACTCCTCCCCGGACTTCGCGAGAATCCGTGCGACATCCAGCGCGACATTGCCGTTGCCGACGATCACGGCGGTGTCATGGCTGAAATCGGGATGGATCTCCGCAAACTGCGGATGCCCGTTGTACCAGCCGACGAAGGCTGCGCTGCCGAAGACATTGGGCAGGTCCTCGCCGGGAAGGCCCAGCTTGCGGTCGTTGGGTGCGCCGGTGGCGAGCACCACGGCATCGTAGAGGTCGCGCAGTTCGTCGATCGAAATGTCGCGGCCGACCATCACATTGCCCACGAAGTGGACGTTATCGCTCAGCGCAGTCGTCTCATATCGCCGCGCCACGCTCTTGATGCTCTGGTGGTCAGGGGCGACCCCGGTGCGGATCAGCCCGAAGGGTACGGGCGAGGAATCGAAGATATCGACCCGGACATCGTCCTTCCATTGCTTGAGTGCGGCTTCGGCCGTGTAGTATCCGGCCGGTCCCGATCCGACGATGGCGATGTGTCGCATGGATTTTTCTCCCAAGCGGACGGAAACTGGACCAGTGCGCCCGCCATCCATGAAGCAAACATGCTTGGGGACTGGCGGCAAGCGAAATCCGGCGGGGCGGGGCCTTCGTGCCATATCCGGTCGGGATTGGGTTTGGTTGCCGGAACTTAACACTTTTGCAATGGCCGCGCGGCAATAGCCGATGTGATGGCGAGGAAGGGATTCACGGAGCCGAAACGGCGATCGCGCGAAAGCGCGGAGACTACGCCTGTCTTGTCCGAACCGGCACCGTCCGAAAGCGCACCATCCAACGGGACGGACACCGCCGCGCGCTCCGCCATCCCGAACTTCGCTTTCCTGCGGCGTCGCGGGCAGAGCAGCGATCCGCTTCATTTCTTCATCGCCCGGCGCTGGGAACTCATGGCGCCCGGCATGGTCTGCATCATGGTCGCCATGGGCGTCATGTCGCGCAGCGCGCCCGGCCCGCTTTCGCTGTCGCTGGCTTTCGCCGCCGTCCTGCTCTGCCTGGCCGCGCCTTCGCTGGCCATGCTGGAAGGGCGGCAGCACCACCGCAGCTGGCGGCGATACCCGCTCATGCTGCTGGCGATCGCGCTGCCGATGCTGCTGTTCGGCGTGGCCACGGCGCAGTGGACGCACGATGTCGCCGCGCTCGACTGGAACGTGACGATCAAGGGATACGGCCTCCTCGTCCTGCTGGGAACGGTCCTGCTCGATCGCCGGCTGACCTCGATCGTCGCCGCCACGATCAGCGTCTGGGCAGGGGCCTCGATCCATTCGGCCTCGCTCGCCACGCTGGGCCTGCTGGCGGCGGGCTGCGGCATCGGCCTGACCGTGGCGATGCGCCAGGCGCGTCTCGCCCGCGAGGAATCGACGCGCCGCGCGGCGCAGGAACGCGAGCAGCACCGCGCCGAGGAACTGCTGCGCGAATATGAGCAGACCGGGCAGGGCTGGTTCTGGGAAACCGACCGGCGCGGCTTGATCGCCTATGTCTCGCCCCGCATCGCCGAACTGCTCGATGTCCGACAGGCCGAGCTTTATGGGCGTCCCTTCCTGCACTTGTTCCGTCTGCGCGCCGAAGATCACGATAGCGAGCGCACGCTGGCCTTCCACCTTTCGACCCGCTCCTCGTTTCAGGACGTGGCGGTGCGCGCCGCAACGAACGAGAAGGATGAACGCTGGTGGTCGATCAGCGGCAGGCCGGTGCTCGACCAGTTCCACAATTTCCTCGGCTTTCGCGGCTCGGGCATTGACCTGACCGAGACGCGCAAGTCGCAGCAGCACGTCACCCAGCTGGCCCGTTTCGATTCGCTGACGAAACTGGCCAACCGCTTCCAGATGTCGGAGTGGCTGGAAAAGGTGATCAACTCGCCGCGTATCGAGAACCGGGCCTGCGCGGTGTTCCTGCTCGACCTCGATCGCTTCAAGCAGGTGAACGACACCATGGGCCATCCGGCCGGTGACGCCCTGCTCAAGCAGGTGGCGGAACGTCTGCGGACCACGGTGGCGAACATGGGCCGCGTCGGCCGCCTCGGCGGCGACGAGTTCCAGGTGATTCTGCCGGGCTATCACCAGCACGAGGGCCTCGGGCACCTCGCGCGCCGGGTGATCGAGGCTCTGTCCCAGCCTTATTCGATCGACGGAACCCGCGTGACGATCGGCGCCTCGGTAGGCATCGCCATGTGCCCGGAGCACGGGACGACCGTGGAAGCCCTGATTCGCAACGCCGACCTTGCCCTCTATGCCGCAAAGGGCGGCGGGCGAGGGCGCCATCACTTCTACGACGACGATCTCCATTCGGACGCGCGCGAACGCCAGCAGCTGGAACAGGACCTGCGTGACGCGATCGATGCCGGCGCGCTGGAACTGCACTACCAGCCGCAGGTCCATACCACGACGGAACGGATCACCGGCCTTGAGGCGCTGCTGCGCTGGAAGCACCCCAGGCACGGCTACATTTCGCCCGCCCGGTTCGTGCCGGTGGCCGAGGAAACCGGTCTGGTCGCGGAAATCGGCGAATGGGCGCTGCGTCAGGCCTGCCAGGACCTTGCAGGCTGGCCGCACGAGGTGCGCGTGGCCGTGAACGTTTCCCCGCTGCAATTCGCCAATGCCGGGTTGCCCGATGTGGTCGCCCGCGCCATCGCGCAGGCGGGTATCGATCCGTCGCGGCTGGAACTGGAGATCACCGAAAGCGTGTTCCTCGGCGAGGACAAGTCGACCGAGTCCATGTTCGGCGCGCTCAAGGATGTGGGCGTGCGGCTGGCGCTGGACGATTTCGGCACCGGCTATTCCTCGCTCGGCTATCTGAAGAAGGCGCCGTTCGACAAGATCAAGATCGACCAGAGCTTCGTGCGCGGCGCCACGATCGAGGGCAGCCGCAACGGGGCGATCATCTCCTCGATCGTCAGCCTGGCCGAGGCGCTGGGCATGGAAACGACGGCGGAAGGCGTGGAGACGCTGGACGAACTGGACCTCGTGCGCCTGCTCGGATGCAGCCATGTCCAGGGCTATATCTATGAAAAGCCGCTGAGTTCGGCGGAAGTCATGGCGCGCCTCCACCAAGGGCTGGTCGCGATCGCCGCCGGTCCCCGCTCCGCCCGTGCGCCGCGCCAGACGATGCTGCGCAAGGTCGTGCTGGAACACGGCGGGCATATCTATCATGGCACGATCCGCAACATCTCCAGCACCGGGGCCATGGTCGAGGGGCTGTGGAACGTGCCGGTGGAGACGCAGTTCGGCATTCACCTTGCCGACGACAACGTCGTTCTGGCGACGGCGCGCTGGTGCCGGGATGACCGCATCGGCGTGGAATTCGTTCGCCCGCTGGAGCTTGACTCGAGCGGATCGGTGATCTTCGCGCCCGCGCGGGCCGATGGCGAACCGCCCCGCGAGACGGCCGAGGCGGGATTGCTGCGCAAGGTCGGCTGAGCGGGCAAACCGGAGGCCGTCTGAAAATGCGCGCGGACCGCATTTTCAAACGCCTCAAGCGCTGCTAACGGCGCTTTCATGACCGAACTCGCCCAGATCCGTAATTTCTCGATCATTGCCCATATCGACCACGGCAAGTCGACGCTCGCCGACCGCCTGATCCAGCGCACCGGAGGCCTCTCCGACCGCGAGATGAGCGCGCAGGTGCTCGATAACATGGATATCGAGAAGGAACGCGGGATCACCATCAAGGCGCAGACGGTGCGCCTGAACTATACGGCGTCCGACGGGCTCACTTACGAGCTGAACCTGATGGATACCCCGGGCCACGTCGACTTCGCCTACGAAGTCAGCCGCAGCCTTGCTGCCTGCGAAGGCGCGCTGCTGGTGGTGGACGCGGCGCAGGGCGTGGAAGCGCAGACGTTGGCGAACGTCTATCAGTCGATCGAGCACGACCACGAAATCGTGCCCGTCATCAACAAGATCGACCTGCCTGCCGCCGAACCGGAAAAGGTGCGTAACGAGATCGAGGAAGTGATCGGCATCGATGCTTCCGAAGCCGTGCTGGCCTCGGCCAAGTCGGGCATCGGCATCGACGAGATCCTCGAAGCGGTCGTCGCCAAGATTCCCGCACCGAAGGGCGACCGCACCAAGCCGCTCAAGGCCATGCTGGTCGATTCCTGGTACGACCCCTATCTCGGCGTCGTCATTCTGGTGCGCGTGATCGACGGAGTCATCAAGAAGGGCCTCAACGTCAAGTTCATGCAGGGCGGCACCGACCACCTGGTCGACCGCGTGGGCTGCTTCACGCCCAAGCGTATCGACCTGCCCGAACTCGGCCCCGGCGAAATCGGCTTCATCACCGCGCAGATCAAGGAAGTGGAGCAGGCGAAGGTCGGCGACACGATCACTACGGTCAAGGGCGGCGCCACCGAGGCCCTCCCGGGCTACAAGGAAGTGCAGTCGGTGGTGTTCTGCGGCCTCTTCCCGGTCGACGCCAACGACTTCGAGAAGCTGCGCGAATCGATCGGCAAGCTGCGCCTCAACGACGCCTCGTTCAGCTTCGAGATGGAATCGAGCGCGGCGTTGGGCTTCGGCTTCCGCTGCGGCTTCCTCGGCCTGCTGCATCTGGAAATCATCCAGGAGCGCCTGAGCCGCGAATACGACCTCGACCTCATCACCACGGCGCCTTCGGTGGTCTATCGCCTGACGATGACCGACGGCACCGTGAAGGAACTGCACAACCCGGCCGACATGCCCGATCCGGTGAAGATCGACTTCATGGAAGAGCCGTGGATCAAGGCGGTGATCTACACGCCGGACGAATACCTCGGCTCGATCCTGAAGCTCTGTCAGGACCGTCGCGGTATCCAGAAGGACCTTACCTACGTCGGCGGCCGCGCGCAGGTCACCTACGAACTGCCGCTCAACGAAGTGGTGTTCGACTTTTACGACCGCCTGAAATCGATCAGCCGTGGCTATGCCAGCTTCGACTACGAGCAGATCGGCCTTCAGGAGGGTGACCTCGTGATGATGAACATCCTCGTGAACAACGAGCCGGTCGATGCGCTGTCGATGGTGGTCCACCGCAGCCAGGCAGAACCGCGTGGCCGTGCGCTGGTGGAGCGTCTGAAGGAACTGATCCCCCGGCACATGTTCAAGATCCCGATCCAGGCCGCCATCGGCGCCAAGGTGATCGCGCGCGAGACGATTTCGGCCATGCGCAAGGACGTTACCGCCAAGTGCTATGGCGGCGACATCACCCGCAAGAAGAAGCTTCTGGAAAAGCAGAAGGAAGGCAAGAAGCGCATGCGCGAGTACGGCAACGTGCAGATTCCGCAGGAAGCCTTCATCGCCGCGCTTCGCATGGGCGAGGAGTGATCCGGCCGGGCGGCGGCGGCACACCTTGTGTCGCGCCGCCCGCTCACGTTTTCGTGATCGACCCAACGCCGCGCTGTTGCGCGGCGTTTTCTTTTGGGGCCTGCCCAGGCGCCTTGCGCGCGGTTTCCATCCGTTTCCGATCAATCTGTCTTTGGAATGACAGCAATCCGCGCGACTCACAGGGTGAGCAAGATTGGTTAAGATTGCTCGGGTAAGTGGAGGGTGCTGGCAGGGTGTTTCGGTTGCGTCAGCAATCGATTCAATCGCAGCGCTTCTTGCGCTGCGGGCCGGCGATGCATTCGATGTGGTTAAATTCGCGCCTGTAGCCGCTTGATAGTATGTTTACAGACGACCTATAAATGCCCCGACACGGACGGCGTGGCAGGGGCCTGGCGGAACGAGGGTGGTTCGATAGCGTTATGGAACTTGGGCGAGTGGACGCTGGCGGCGACATGACGCAGTTTCAACGCATAATGGCGGTGTTCCCGTCACTGACTCCCAAGCAGCACGAAGTCCTGGCTTTCGTGGCGGAAAACCGCACGAGCAAGGAAATCGCCTGGGAACTCGGCATATCCGAAAGCGCGGTAAATCAGCGGGTCGAAGGCGTGCGCAGCCGTACGGGCTCCCCGCCAAGGGCCGAACTGGCGCGCGCTTACAGGCAATACCAGCAGGACCAGATCGCGGCCTGTAATCCGCTACCAGAGAAGAATCCTCAGGTTCCGGCCATACCCATGTTCGATGAGGATCGGGGCAGGGACGAACTGGTCGAAAGGCTCACCCTTGCCGACGGCGCCACTTTCAAGGTGACGGCGCCCTGGCAGGAAGAGACTTCCCGGCGGGTCGTCCCGGAGGTGCTCGATGGAGCGAATGCGGGTCTCAGCCGCACGGCCGCCATGATCGCCATCGCCGGGGGATTGCTTCTCGTGGCGGTGTTCGGACTGGATCTGGCCACGAAGCTGAGCAATCTGCTTTGATCCACCCTCCTGTCACGATTGATGAAGGCGCATCGAACGGGCCGATGCCGCTGGATGGGGGTCACTATGTCGATCACGATTTCCGCTGCCACCGCCCGGATCGCACGTCAGCTTCCCGAGGCCGAACTTTCGCTGGATTCCGCCCTGCTCGCTTCGGCGCGGCTGATGGAATCGATGCTGCTTGCCCGCCAGGCCGACGGCGTGGCCACTTTCACCGGACAGACGGCGCTCATGCGCCTCGCCAAGACGCAGCGCACGCTGCTCGAAAGCCAGAACGACATGATCCGCGTCCACCAGGAACTGCTGGGCATCGGCCGCGACATCAAGGCGATCGTCGACGAGCCGGAAGCCTGCCCGGAACGCGCCGAACTGGTCGAGGATGCGCAGATGTTGCGATCGGCCTAAGCGACCCAGGCACGATCGCGGGTTCCGCGCGTTTCGGGCAGCATGGCCATGGGGGGCTTGCATGTTGACCTGGGGCGCGCGGGCCTACCTGCAATACGGCGCCTATCTTCTCCTCTTCCTCGTGGCCTGGCGCCGGGGCGGCGCGCCTGAACGCATTCTCACGGGGATCATGCTGGGCATGATCGTCGTGGACCGGATCTATCATCTGGGGCGGGGTACGGACCTTTTGGTCTATCACGGGGTGGATGTCGTCCACTTGGCGATCGATACGTCGAGCCTGCTGGGCATCGGCTACGTCGCGCTTCAAGCGAACAGGTTCTACCCGTTATGGATAGGTGGGGCGCAGATCATCGCCTTTTCGAGCCATTTCTATCGGCTGGGGATCGTCGAAATCGACAAGACGGCCTATCAGGTGATGTCGATCATACCATCCTACGTCCAGCTCCTGGCGATGGCGCTGGGCCTGGCTTTTCACATGCGGCGGCAGAAGAGACGGGGCAGCTATCCGTCCTGGCGCAAATCCTCCGTCCCGTCGTCGGCGATGGCAGCGAGGTCGTTGCCCGCCGTCTGATCCGGCGCTTCGGATCGCTTAGCACGATCTATTCCGCCAGTGCGCAGGCCCTTGCCGACGAGATCGACGGCACCGGGCTGAACCGTCAGGCGATCGCCGCGCTGATCGTGGCCGCGCGCGACCTGGCCGCCGTCGCCTTGCGCGAAACCCTGCTGGGCGAGCCGGTTTCCCTGACAAGTCCTGCATTTCGCCAATATCTCGCCAGCCGCTTGCTGGGACGGCGCGAGGAATGCGTCATGGTCCTGTTCCTGACCGGCGAGGGGCTGTTCCTGGCCGAGGATACTCATGTCGGCACCCGCCAATCCACTTGCGAACTGCCGCTGCGCCGAACCGTGCGCCGCGCCTTCGATCTGGACGCCCGCCGCCTGGTTCTGGCGCACAATCACCCCTCGGGCGACCCGACGCCGAGCGCGGACGATATCCAGTCCACCCGGACCTTCCGGCAGGTCATGGCCGCGCTCGAGTTCAATCTGGACGACCATTTCGTCGTCGCGCGGGGGGGTATCTTCAGTATGAGTGACAACGGTCTGATTTAGATGGCGATTTGCCTTAAGGGACGTGCAACCCGATTGTCGTAGGCGCTATCTATACCGGCGGGTGCATTCGCGCCGTAACGTCCTGCTTGGAGATTGGGTTTGACCAAGATTGTCACCGTACCGACCACGCCTTTCGAGGGACAGGCGCCGGGAACGTCCGGCCTGCGCAAGAAAGTGCGCGTTTTCCAGCAGCCGAACTATGCCGAGAGCTTCATCCAGTCGGTGTTCGACGTGGTGGAGCGTCCCCAGGGGGCGGTGCTGGTGATCGGCGGCGACGGGCGCTTTCACAATCGCGACGTGATCCAACAGGCGATTCGCATGGCCGCGGCCAACGGCTATGGCCGGGTGCTGGTGGGGCAGGGCGGTATCCTGTCCACCCCGGCCGCCAGCAACGTGATCCGCAAGTACGGCGCCAGCGGCGGCCTTATCCTTTCCGCCAGCCACAATCCGGGCGGCCCGGACGAGGATTTCGGCATCAAGTACAATATCGCCAACGGCGGACCCGCGCCCGAGAGCGTGACCGGGGCGATCCTTGCACGCACCAAGGAAATCGACCGTTGGCTCACGGTGGAGGCGGCGGACGTCGATCTCGACGCGCCGGGCGAAACCGCCGTGGGTGAAATGACGGTCGAAGTGATCGATCCGGTGGCGGACTATGCCGACCTGATGGAGGAACTGTTCGACTTCGACGCCATCCGCAAGGCCGTCTCAAGCGGCTTCACGATGCGCTTCGACGCGATGAGCGCCGTAACCGGGCCCTATGCGGTGGAGATCCTCGAAAACCGGCTCGGCTTTGCAGCAGGAACGGTCGTCAACGGCACGCCGCTGGAGGATTTCGGCGGCCACCATCCCGATCCCAACCTGATCCATGCCAAGGAACTCTACGACTTGATGATGGGGCCGGACGCGCCCGATCTCGGCGCGGCGTCGGACGGGGACGGGGATCGCAACCTGATCATCGGCCGCGGACGCTTCGTCACGCCTTCCGATTCCCTGGCGATGCTGGCCGCCAATATCGAGATCGCTCCGGCCTATCGCGGCCGCCTTTCCGGGATCGCGCGTTCGATGCCGACCAGCGCCGCCGCCGATCGCGTGGCCGAAGCGTTGGGCGTGCCCTGTTTCGAAACGCCGACCGGCTGGAAATTCTTCGGCAATCTGCTTGATGCCGGGAAGGTCACGATCTGCGGAGAGGAAAGCGCGGGCACCGGCTCCGACCATGTTCGCGAGAAGGACGGGCTGTGGGCTGTGCTGCTCTGGCTGAACATCCTGGCCGTGCGCGACATCAGCGTGGACCAGCTCGCACGCACGCACTGGGCGCGTTTCGGCCGCAACTACTATGCACGGCACGACTACGAAGCGATAGACAGCGAGGCTGCCGCAGGCCTGATGCGTGAACTTAAGGCGGCGCTGGCGACCCTGCCGGGCAAGACCTTCGGGCCGCTCACCGTTTCCCATGCAGACAGCTTTGCCTATACCGATCCGGTCGACCATTCGGTCAGCGAGAACCAGGGCATCCGCGTGTTGTTCGAGGACGGCAGCCGCGTGGTTTTCCGTCTTTCCGGCACGGGAACGCAAGGGGCGACCTTGCGCGTGTACCTGGAGCGTTACGAACCTGCTTCGGGACAACTCGATGCCGATACCGGCGTGATGCTGGAGGCGCAGATCGCGGCCGCGCAGGAAATCGCGGGTATTACGCGCCACACCGGTCGCGGCGCTCCCGACGTGGTAACCTGAGCCTGATCAGAAATCGATCCGGGCGATGACCTCTTCGCCGAATTCCAAAGCCATATCGCAGTATTCGGCTCTGGTTTCGGCGTAGACGGTTGCGCCGGCGCCGTGCAGGCCAAGCGATTTCAGGTGGGCGAAGTGGTCCAGAGCCTCCTGGGCGCTCCAGCCCTGCTTGATCGAATAAGTCGATGAAGCGATGACCTTGGGCGGCTCCGCACGGCCGATCTTTTCGGCATGGGCATGCATATAGGCGATAGCCTCGCTGATATCCTCGTCGCCCTCCAGATTGGCGGTGCGGGCAGTGTCTGTCACCGATTTGGGGACGAAGAAGGGATGCCATGCGTCGCCCATCTCCGCCGCGCGGCGCAGTGCGCGCCTGGAGTTGCCGCCGACCAGCAGCGGCGGATTCGGTTTCTGGACCGGCGTTGGCAGCATGCGGTTGCCCAGCGCGGTGTAGCCGGTGCCCTCGAAGGTGAAATCCTCGCCGGTCCAGGCGAGTTTCATGGCGGTGATGTACTCGTCCATCAGGTCGTTGCGGCTGTCGAAATCGACGCCAAGCGCCTTGTATTCCGCCTTCATGTACCCGGCGCCAAGGCCCAGGATCACGCGGCCGTTGGTGAAGTGGTCCAGCGTCGAAACCCCGCGCGCCACCACAAAAGGATTGCGATAGGGCAGCACCAGGATGTTGGTCTGCAAGCGCAGCCTGGTGGTGACCGCGCCCAGCATTGACAGCATTACGAACGGATCCTGCGCATAGTGCCCGCCCGCATCCAGCCAGCGGGCCGAGGGTGCCGGATGGTCGGTGACCGTGCCGGCATAGAAGCCTGCCTTTTCGACCGTGCGGGCAATCTCTTGCACCGCTTCCATGGTGCCGTATTCCTCCGGCTTGTCGATCCGGTCGAAGGGCAGGCTGGTGCTGAGCGTGAAGGTCATGGCTTGGCTCTCTCGTGCTTTCAGGCGGAGGCTTCGGGCGGCAGCACCCAGTCGTCGTGGTCATTGCGCACCCATCCGCCGGAGGCCCAGGTGCCACCGTCTACCGGGATGATGGTGCCTGTGATGTATGCGGCCATTTCGGAGGCGAGGAACACGGCGACGCGGCCGCATTCCTCATCGATGCCTGCGCGGCCGAGCGGGATGCGGCGACGGATCGCCTCCTCCTGGGCGGGGGTAGGTCGATACCAGAGATCGGGATCGACCGGCCCGGCGAACTGGCCGCGCGTGCCCGGCGTCACCGTATAGTCGGGCGCGATGGCGTTGACGCGGATGCCATGGTGGGCAAGCTCTACTGCCAGCGTGCGGGTGAGATTGTTGATCCCGGCCTTGCACGCGGCATAGACCGCATAGCCCGGCGCCGCGCGAGAGGCTTCGATGCTGGTGACGTTGATGATCGATCCGCCCCCACCACTCGCGCGCCCGCTCTCGATCATGATCGGCAGCGCGGCCTGCGTGGCGGCGAGGTTGGAGACGAGGTTGAGATCGATATGGCGGCGCCAGTTCTTCTCGGCCAGATCCGCGAAGGGGCGCCGCGATACGCCGCCGACATTGTTCGCCAGCACGTCGAGCCGCCCGAAATGGCGTGCGGCCTCGGCGACCGCATGCTGCACGACATCGACGTCCATCGCATTTCCGGCAATGCACAGCGCCTTGCGTCCGCGCGCCTCGATCAGTTCGGCGACCTGATCGCAGCGTTCGGGGATCACCTCAAGGATCGCCACGTCCGCACCCATGTCGGCCATGCAGAGCGCGATCGATCGCCCGATCCCGCCGCCGCCGCCGGTGACGAACACGACTTTTCCCGTCAGGTCGATGACCGAGCCATCCACATCCGTTCTCCCTTCAGATGGACCGTTTTCGGCCTTCGGGGCGTGGCCGACCGCCGATTGCGGGATTGCAGGCGCGCCTCAAGATCCGAACAGCATCAGCGAGATCGAGAGGGTCGTCTATATCTTTCTCCAGCCCGCAGGAGAGGATCGTCTCCACGGTAAGACCGCGATTTGTCGCGTGTTCGCAATGGGTTGAGAAGCTATTTTGACCGAACGAGAAAGGAAACCAGATCGCGTCCGGCAAGGGCAGCGAGAGTGCATTGGTCCCGGTGCGATGGCGGTCGGGCGCAATTCCCAGCGTATCGGCAGGCAATCGGGCAAGTCGGTCCACATCGGCAACGCCAAGGCAGGGCAGGTCGGCCGGAAGCACCAGGATGCGCTCCGGCCCGGCTGCGGTAATGGCCGCCATCGTGCTTTCCAGTGCGCCGTTGAGATCCGGGCCGGGATCGTCGAAACGCATGATGCCTCTGCCCAGGTTCGGCCGCACCGGGCCAAGTACACAGACGCGTTGGACCGAACGACAGGCGCTCACGGTATCGAGGACATGGCGCAACATGCCGGAAACCAGCGCCTCGCGCGTTCGGGCATCCAGCGCCGGAGCCAGCCGGGTCTTTCCCAGCCCGGGTGCCTTGACCGGGATGAGCGCCCAGCAGCTCACGGCACTTGCGGAGCCGCAGAGAGGTTGGTGAAGCGTATTCCGGCCCCGTCTGCCTTGTAGGTCTTGTTCATGTAGATGAGGATCGAGGTGAGCGCCTCCGCCGCCGCCGAATTGGCCAGCGCGCCGCCGGAAAGCCCGCGCAGGCCCATGCCGGGGCACAAGTCCACCACGGTCTGGCGCGCCTCAACGTCGTCCGAGAAGACCAGCACGTCGCAGTCGATGGCGTGATCGCTGTCGAGGTGGTGGGCAGAGACGTTGTGGAACGCGGTGACGAGCCGCGCGTCCGGCCCCAGATGTTCGCGGGCCTGCATGGCGGCGCTGCCCTCTGCGGGAAGCTGCACGCGCATGACCTTGGGCGGCACCAGCGGCACGGTGGTATCGACCACCACGGCCGAGCCGACCACGCTGGCGATCTGGCGCAAGGTATCGCCTTGCGAGGCGTGGGGCACGGTGACGATCACCACGTCCTTGCCCTGCGCGGCCTCGGCATTCTCTGCATGACCCGCCGCGCCCAGTTCTTCCGCCGTCGCACGGGCCTTGTCGGCCGTGCGGGATCCGATGGTCACCTCATGCCCCGCCTTGACGAGCCTTCGGGCGATCCCCTTGCCAAGCGCGCCGGTTCCGCCAATCACCGCGATCGCTGCCATCAGATTATCTCCCCTGCGAATTCTTGCTCGTTTTCATTGTCGTTCCCGGTGCAGCGGCTTTAGACACGGAAGTTCGGGAGGGCCGATGAAGCGAAATCCAGAACTGACCGTGCGACCGCTGACGGGGCTGCCTATGTTCGCTACCGGAATGTCGATTACGCAAGCGATATGCGCGAGCCTTGAGGGTGAAGACGACCGGTTACGCGACGGCGATATCTTGGTGGTGGCGCAGAAGATCGTCTCCAAGGTGGAAGGCCGCACGCGCGATCTTGCGGACTTTGTGCCGACGAGTGATGCGCATGAACTCGCGCATGAAACTGGACGCGATCCCAAGGCGATGCAGGCGATACTTGAGGAGAGTTCTAAGATCCTGCGCCGCACTCCGGCGGCGGTGATCGCGGCGCATCGCACCGGGCACGTGCTGGCCAATGCCGGGATCGACGCATCGAACGTGGAAGGCGGAGAGGCGGGCCGCGTGCTGCTCTGGCCGTTCGATCCCGATACCTCGGCACGGGCGCTGCGGAGTGAACTTCAGAAAGAGTGTGAAGTTCGGATCGGCGTGGTGATCGCGGATTCGATGGGGCGGGCTTGGCGGATCGGCACTTTGGGCAATGCCATCGGCTGCGCGGGGGTGTCCGTGCTGGAGGACCGCCGTGGCCTTGCGCAGGATCTTTACGGCCGCACACTTCAGGCCACGGTGATCGGCATTGCGGACTCTGTTGCCGCCATGGCGGCACTGGCGATGGGCGAGGGCGCGGAAGGCACGCCGGTCGCGCTGGTGCGCGGCTGCGAGCGCTGGGTGACCGAGGAAGACGGGCCCGGCGCGGTGGGCGGGCTTCGGCCTATCGAGCAGGACATGTTCCGATGAGACGCAAACATATCCTCGCGCTTTCAGGCGGCGTCGGCGGAGCGAAGCTGGCGGCAGGACTCGCTGCGGTCATGGCGCCGGAAGACCTTACGATCGTCGTCAATACCGGCGATGATTTCGAACATCTTGGCCTAACCATCTGTCCTGACATAGATTCTGTGACGTACGCGCTGGCCGGTCTCAACGACACTCAGCGCGGTTGGGGCGTGAAGGACGAGACGTGGCAGACCATGGCCATGCTCCGCGGACTGGGCGAGGAAGGATGGTTCAACCTCGGCGACCGCGACATGGCGATGCACATAGCGAGGTCATGGCGGCTGCGTGCAGGTGAGACGCTTTCTGAAGTGACGGCGCGGTTGACGCGCGAACTTGGGATCGCCCACGCGGTCGTGCCGATGAGCGACGATCCGGTGCGCACGCAGGTGCTTACGAAGGCAGGCTGGACCGATTTTCAGCGCTGGTTCGTGGGCGATCAATGTGTTCCGGCGGTTTCCGATGTGCGTTTCGAGGGTGTGCGGGGGGCCAAACCTTCGTCCGGATTTGCTGACGCGCTGGCACTGGAAGACCTTGCCGCAATCGTGGTCTGCCCATCCAACCCGTTCCTCAGCGTCGATCCGATCCTCGCCGTCGATGGCGTGCGGGCGGCCTTGGCAGCGCGGCGGGTGCCGCTGATCGCCGTCTCGCCGATTGTCGGCGGAACCTCGGTGAAGGGACCGCTCGCCAAGATGCTGGCAGAGCGCGGGCAGGCAGTGAGCAATGCGGCCATCGCGCATCACTACAGCGATCTTCTCGACCACCTCTTGATCGATCATGCCGATGAGGCCGATGTCTCTGGCTTGCAGGCACGGGGCCTCACGGTCGCCGTGACGAAAACAATGATGCGCGAAGCCGCCGACAGGGAAAGGCTCGCGAAGGAGGTGCTTGCCCTCGCAGGCATCTGAAGGGTGAGCAGATGCAGGATGAGACCCGCCAGTTGAAGGCATGGTTGCTGGCCGCTCCGTTGGAGGAGGTCACCGCGCGGGCAAGGGCGCGGCGCGACGCGAACGGGCCAGCGCGGATGACTTATTCGCCCAAGGTCTTCATCCCGCTGACGCGCCTTTGCACCGACGTCTGCCACTATTGCACCTTCGCGACGACGCCCTCGCGGCTCGAAGCGCCTTACCTCACGCCTGAGGAAGTGCTGGATATCGCCCGCACCGGGGCTGCTGCGGGCTGCCGGGAGGCGCTGTTCACGTTGGGCGATGCCCCGGAGCGCCGTTATGCCGCCGCGCGCGACTGGCTGGCGGAACGGGGCTTTGCGCGCACTGTCGATTACGTGCGCCACTGCGCCGAACTTGTGCTGAAGGAAACCGGCCTGCTGCCGCACGTCAACGCGGGCGTGCTGGAGGAAGAGGACTACCGGATGCTGCGCCCGGTAGCGGCTTCGGCGGGGCTCATGCTGGAAAGCACGTCGGAACGGCTGCTGGAAAAGGGCATGTGCCACCATGGCTCGCCCGACAAGGTGCCGGCGCTGCGGCTCGCCTCGCTGGCGGCGGCGGCCCGCGCACAGGTGCCGATGACCAGCGGCGTGCTGATCGGCATTGGCGAGACGGCGGAAGAACGGATCGACGCGCTGATCGCCTTGCGTGATCTGCACTGCGAGCACGGCCACTTGCAGGAAGTGATCGTCCAGAACTTCTGCCCCAAGCCGGGCACGAAGATGGCCCGCGCGCCGGAAGCGGGCGAGGCGGATTTCCTGCGCGTGGTGGCCGCCGCACGCATCCTGCTGCCGGACGAAGTCTCGGTACAGGCACCGCCCAATCTGAATGACGAGCGGCTTGTCGAACTGATCGACGCCGGGATCGACGATTGGGGCGGCATCTCTCCGGTCACGCTCGATCACGTGAACCCGGAAGCGCCCTGGCCCGAAGTCGAGCGGCTGCGCGCGATCTGCGCGGGCAAGGGCCTGCCGCTGGTCGAGCGACTGACGATCTATCCGCGCTTCGTGTTGAGCGAGGACCGCTCATGGCTCGATCCGGCGATCCGTCCTGCGGTATTGCGCCATGCCGATGCCGAAGGGCTGGCGCGAGACAGCGTCTGGAGCCCCGGTCTGGCTGATCAGCATGCACCGGGCAGTGTCCGCGCGCCGTTGGGGCAGCACCATGCCGGGCCGGTGGCAGCGTCGCTCCATCGCATCCTCGACCGTGCGGCGAGCGGGGTGACGCTGAGCGAGGACGATATCGTCGCTCTCTTTGCCACGCGCGGCGCGGCGGCGCAGGCAGTAGTCGCGGCGGCGGACGCCCTGCGCGCCGAAGTCAGCGGCGATACCGTGACGTACGTCGTCAATCGCAACATCAACTACACCAATATCTGCACCCACACCTGCTCGTTCTGCGCCTTCTCCAAGACCAGCAGCAAGGCGGGTTTTCGCGACAAGCCCTATAATCTCGACTTGTCCGAAGTCGCCGGCCGTGCGCGTGAGGCAGTCGAACGCGGGGCGACCGAAGTTTGCCTGCAAGGCGGCATCCACCCGAGCTATACCGGCGAGACCTACCTTTCGATTCTGCGCGAAGTGAAGGCGACCTGCCCGGACCTTCATGTCCACGCCTTCTCCCCGCTGGAAGTGAGCCAAGGCGCGCGCACGCTGGGGATGCCGGTTCGGGACTATCTGGCGATGCTGAAGGACGCGGGGCTGGGCTCGCTCCCCGGAACGGCGGCCGAGATCCTTTGCGACGACATTCGCGAGCAGATCTGCCCGGGCAAGCTGACCACGCAGGAATGGTTGGACGTGGTGGGCACTGCACACCGTGTCGGCCTGCCGACGACCTCGACGGTGATGTTCGGGCACCTCGAAGGCATCGAGCACTGGGCGCGGCACTTGCTGGCGCTGCGCAATCTCCAACTCGATACCGGCGGCATAACCGAGTTTGTGCCGCTGCCGCTCGTCCATATGGAAGCGCCGTTCTACCGGCGCGGGCAATGCCGCAAGGGGCCGACCTGGCGTGAGGCGGTGATGATGCATGCAGTGGCGCGTCTGGCGCTGAACGGGGCGATCAACTCGATCCAGTGCTCATGGGTGAAGCTGGGTATGGACGGCGCGGCTGCCGTGCTGGCGGCGGGTGCCAACGACCTTGGCGGCGTGCTGATGGATGAAAGCATCAGCCGCGCCGCCGGGGCCGCGCACGGGCAGGGCGTGACGATCGCGGAACTGCGGGACGCGGCGGAAAGCGTCGGCCGCACGCTGAAGCAGCGTACGACGCTCTACGGCGAAGTGGCGTTGGAGCGGGCCTGAGGTCCTACATGGCCCTGATCTGCTGCCACATGGCCTCGGGCATCCAGGTATATTCGATGTAGTGCCCGAAGACCGTGCGGGCATCGAGGTAGAGGAATTTCAGCGCGTTTGGATCGTCATTGGGCTCTCGTTCCATGGCGATCGGGAACGCCTGACTGTCGACCCGTTTGCGAAAATCCGCCCAGTCGTCCACGCCGAAGCAGATGTGGTGGAAGCGCAGCGGGCCGCCGTTGGACTGGCAGCCCGCGTAGATGCCCACTTCGTCGATCTCGTTCTCGATCAGTTCGATCTGGAGTTCGCCGATCCAGATGAAGCAGATCCGCCCCTTCTGGCGCTTCAAACCCTGCGGCGTGAGCACCTGCTGGTCCACCGGGATGATCATCGGTTCGCGGGCAAGCCCGCGTCCGCGAAACAGGTCGATCCCGGCTTCCAGATTGTCGCAGACGTAGGCGTTCTGGTAGTGGCGGCCTTCGAGCATCGGCGTCTCCTCAGCCTTCGCGCGCGACGTCGTAGCGCGAGAGATAGCGTTCGAAGAGCGGCTCAAGCTCGGCCTTTTCGATGCCGTACTGCGCCAGCTTGTATTCGTGCTTGCCGAACTTGTCCTGCGGGTTGTCGTCCACCCACCGCTGGATTCCGGCCTCTGCTTCGGCGGTCCATTCGTCGCCGAGCTGGCGGTAGACCTTCTTCATGGTGCCGATGGGGTCGGCGGTCATGTCGGCATAGTGGACGTCGATAATCTTGTCCTCACCGTGCTTGTCGCGGAAATCCATGATCCGGTTGGCGTGCTCGGCCGCCTGCCAGGTGTAGTTTTCCTTGAGCCACGCCGTATCCGGCTTGCCCATGTGCGCCATGTGGCTGAGCGAGATGATCGAGCAGAGCGAACCGGTGGCGGTGAAGGGATCGCGGTGCGCCCAGAGCACGCGGGCGTCGGGATAGACCTTGAAGATCGTCTCCAGCCACAGCGCATGGCTGGGCTTCTTCACGTTCCACACGCCGCCGGCGTTCTGCTGGAGAACCTGCAGGAATTTCTTGTGGTATTCGTAGGCGCTGGTCATGTCGCAGGAGAAGATGAACTCCTTGTAGCCCGGCAGCTTGCCCTTGGAATCGATCATCAGCGTCTTGAAATCGTGCGCCATGAAGAACACGCACTCGTTCGGATAGACGGCCGAGCCGCGATAGTACTTGCCCATGGCGGGATTGGCTTCGAGCATCGCCTTTTCCTGCGCCAGACGGGCCTGCGCGCGCGGATCGGTAGTCAGCAGGTCGCTGGAGGCGACCGGCGGTACCGGATCGTCGATTTCCCAGGTCAGCGGCGAGCGGCGCGCCGGGTCGGCGGCCAGCAGGTTGGAGAGCAGCGTGGTGCCGGTGCGCGGCACGCCCATCACGAAGACCGGCTTTTCGACCGGCCGGCTGAGCAATTCCGGGTTCTGGCGCAGATAGTCCGAAATCTTCAGGCGGCCGCGCAGATAGTGCAACGTGTCGGCGGCGGCGCGGGCGATGCCGCCTTCGGTGTACTGCCCGCGCGCGATGCCGGCGTTGAAATCGTCCACGAAGACGTCGAAACCTTCGCGCCATGTGTCATTGTCGAAGTCCCGGATGCCGGTGTCCTTCATCGCCTGTTCGACGAGAGCGTCGCCGACGAGCTTGTTCGCCGTGAGTTGCTCGGCCATTTCGTGATCCTCTTTCCCGTGTCTCGGTCCGGGCCGCTGCGGCGACCTCATGCATACGAGATAGCCAGCGGGCGGGGGCGATTGGCAATGCGGCTGGCGCGTCAGATCAGGTCGATATGTCGAATCCGGGCCAAGACCCGACCTAGGCCGCTACCGAGGGCATCGAGGCAAGCGCGCGGCCTTGCCGCTGGCGGAACGTGCTGGGGCTGGCACCGACCGCGCGGCGGAATGCGAAAGTGAAGCTGGAGGGCGAGGCGAAGCCCATCGCAAAGGCGATGGTCTTCACGCTTTCGCCTTCCATCAGCAGGCGCTTGGCGGCTTCCATGCGGCGCTGCTCGATATAGTCGCCGATCGAGCAGGCACGGCTGACGCGAAAGCCGCGCGTGAGTTGGCGCACCGAAAGCCCGCACGAATCGGCCAGTTCCTTCAGCGGCGGCGCGGTGAGGTCGCTTGCCAGCCGCTCCTCGATCAGTCGCAGGCGCCAGCCGGAAAGGCCCCCGGTCATCGGCCTTTCCGAGACTTCAAGACCGTAGCGGCCAAGCTCGATGGCCAGTTCGCTGCCCAGCAGTTCCAGCATCCGCTGGGAGGCGAGGCCGGGGTGACGTACTTCGGCAGTGATGCGGAACAGCAGCGCGCGCACGTGTGCGCTGCCGATGTCGAGCGCGGCGGCCAGATGCGCATCGTCCCACGGCAGGTCGCGGCCCAGCAGATCATGCACGAGCGATGCGTCGATCGTGCAGACCAGCGAGGCCTGTCGGCCGCTGCCGCCGCGAATGTAGAGCGACTCGCCTGGCGGGATGACGAATATGTCGCCAAGCCGCTCGAAACGGTGCGGGCCCCAGCGCTCGCGGTAGCCGCCGCGCGACTCCAGAGGGCGCGGGGTCAGGCACATGTTGACGTGATAGCCGGCCCCCACGGCGTGGCGCGTGTCGGTCGGCTCCGGAATGTCGAAACGCACGATCTGCGCGGTAATTCCCGCGGCGCAAAGCTCCGCATCGACGATCATCGTCGGCGTATGGGCGGGGCGGTTATCGGGCATTGCAGGCTCTCCCGGACTTGTCGGGTCTATGGCCCGAGTTCGTGTCCCTGACGCTTGGATAGGGCCTGAATTCTACGATTGCCGAGCTTGCGGGGCAAGCCGCCCACGGGAAACATCGCGCCAACGAAAGTGCCGACAGGAAAATCGGTAACGGGATCGAGGAGAGAATGATGGCCAAGGGCCTTTTCGACTGCACGGGCAAGGTGACGGTGGTGACCGGTGGTAACGGCGGCATCGGTTTCGGCTTTGCCATGGGCGTGGCCAAGATGGGCGGCGATCTGGCGATCTGGGCGCGCAACGCGGAAAAGAGCGCGAAGGCCAAGGCCGAACTGGAAGCGGCCGGGGCGGGCAAGGTGATCGCCTATCAGGTGGACGTTTCGGAAGAGGCGACATCAAGGCCGGTTACGATCAGGTGATGGCCGATTTCGGCCGGGTGGACTGCGTGTTCGCCAACTCCGGCGCCAGCCCACGCTACAACTCGGCCTTCGAGATGCCGACCGAGCATTGGTATGAATTCCAGAAGACTGCGCTGGACGGTGCCTTCTTCACCCTGCGCGAAGGCGCGCGGCTGATGAAGGAACGCATAGAGGCGGGTGACCAGAGCGGCGGCAGCCTTGTCGCCTGCGGTTCGCTTTCGCTGTTCCAGGGCCTGCCGGGCAAGATGGAATATGCGGCGTCGAAGGCGGCCGTGGCGGCGGCGATCCGCTGCCTGGCTATCGAACTCGCCCCGCTGGGCATTCGCGCCAACGTCGTCGCGCCGGGGTTGATCATGACGCCGATGATGGGCGAGGGCGCCCGCGCCGACGCCGTGGCCGCGCATTTCGCCCCGACGATTCCGATGAAGCGCACCGGTTATCCGGCGGACTTCGAGGGTATCGGCGCTTATCTTTGCTCGGACGCCAGTTCGTTCATGACCGGTGAGACGGTCACGATCGACGGCGGCTACATGGTTCGTCCGTAAGCGACGGAGGGAGAGAAGCGATGGAACTGCTCAAGATCCATGGGCAAGGCGATGTCCGCGTCGATGCTTACGAACGTCCGGCGGCGGGGCCGAAGGATGTGGTCGTCAAGATGAAGTCGGTCGGCATCTGCGGATCGGACCTGTCCTACATCAAGATGGGCGGCATTCCGCCGGGCGTGGAGACCGCGCTGGGCCATGAAGGCGCGGGCGAGGTGATGGAAGTCGGCGCCGAAGTCGCCGGCATTTCCGTGGGCGATGCCGTCATCGTCAATCCGATGATGACGCCCAGCAACATCGGTTCGGGCGGGCCGGAAGGCGCGTTCACGCAGGAACTGCTGGTGCGCGAGGCCCGGCTGGGCGATTCCATCCTGCCGATCCCCGAGGGCATCTCCTACGACGTGGCCGCCATGTGCGAGCCGCTGGCCGTCGCCATGCACGGCGTCAATCGCGCCGATGTGAAGCCCGGCGACAAGGTCGTCGTGTTCGGCTGCGGACCCATCGGCCTTGGCATGTTGCTCTGGCTGGTCGATCGCGGCGTGATCGATGTTGTCGCGCTGGACCTTTCGGAAGAGCGTCTGGAACGCGCGCGGGCGCTGGGCGTTCGGGCCGCGCTCGATCCCAGCAAGATCGACCTGCGCGCCGAACTGGCGAAGCTGCACGGCGAAGTGCCCAGCTATGGCCGCGTGGGCGTTGGCACCGATGCCTTCATCGACGCGGCGGGCGCGCCGAATATCCTGACCGATGTGATCATGATGGCCAAGCTGCATGCCAAGCTGGTCATTACCGCCGCCTATATGCGGCCCATCGAGTTCCCGGTCGGGCGCATGCTGACCAGCGAGATGACGATCACCACGGCGGTCGGCTATCCCACTGAAATGCCCGAAGTGGTGGCCGCCATGCCCCGCCTGAAGGACAAGATCGCGCCGATGATCAGCCACAAGCTGCCCTTCAGCGAGATCATGAAGGGCCTGGAAATCGCCGCCACGCCGCAATCCGCCAAGGTCATGATCGCTATCGAGGAGGCTTGAGATGCCAAGTGCTGACGGTGTGAAAGACGTCGGGCCGAAGCTGGCAGGTCTCGTCCGCTCGGGAGACGAGCAGGCAGAGGCTATCGCGATCACCGATTTCGTGTTTCAGGCGAACGATATCTCGAACGCCTACCTCGTGACGACCGCCGAGGGCGACGTCATGATCAACACCGGCTTCATGGACAATGCAGAGCGTACCAAGCGCCTGCTGACCCCGCCGCGCACCGGCCCGCTGGCCTTCATCATCCTTACCCAGAGCCATGCGGATCACTTCGGCGGGGTGCCGGAATTTCTGGAAGAGGGCACGCAAGTCGTCGGCGGGCCGGGCTTCAACGAAGCGCTTTCGGACATGATGGATCTTCAGCCCTTCTTCGGGCCGAGGAGCGGCAAGCTCTGGGGATCGACGCTCAAGCGCGGCGGTTCGCCCAAGCCGGCGCCGAATGTGGTGCCGGACATTCTGGTCGATCGCCGCCTGACCATCGACCTTGGCGGGCGGACGTTCGAACTGATCTCCACGCCCGAGGGCGAGACCATCGACGCGCTAACGGTCTGGATGCCCAGGGAGAAGATCGCCTTCACCGGCAATGTCTTCGGGCCGGTCTGGCTGTCGATGCCGTTCCTCAACACCCTGCGCGGCGACAAGCCGCGTCTGGTCCGCAATTACCTGAAGTCGCTGGAGACGATCCGCGACCTTGGGGCGGAGATCGTCGTTACCGGGCACGGCGAGGCCATTCGCGGTGCTGACCGTATCCGTGCCGATCTCGACAGGATGCACGCGGCGGTCAGCTACGTGCGCGACTATACGCTGGAAGGCATGAAGGCGGGCAAGGACGTGCATACCTTGATGCGCGAATTCGCCTGGCCCGAAGGACTGGAGATCGGCGAATTCCACGGCAAGGCGGCCTGGGCGGTCAAGTCGATCTGGCGCGAGTATTCGGGCTGGCTGCACTATGAGGACGGCACCACTGCGCTCTACGGTGTGCCGCGTTCCAGTGTGGATGCCGATCTGGTGGAATTGGCGGGTGGTGCGGCCAAGCTGGCTGAGCGGGCGCAGGCGAAGCTGGATGCAGGCGCTCCGCTGGAGGCTGTGCATCTCACCGACATCGCACTCGCGGGCGAGCCGGACAATGTGGCGGCGCTCACCGTGCGCAAGGCGGCGCATGAGGCACTGCTGGCAGCTTCGGGCGGCAAGAACCTGTCCGAGACGATGTGGCTGCGTTCGGAGATCGGGGCGATGGAGGCCAAGCTCAGCGATTGATCGCCCATGCTTTTTCTCTCAACTCCCGTCATCCTGAACTTGTTTCAGGATCCATCGTGCCGATCCCCTGTCGGTGCGCGACGAGAAATGGATCCTGAAACAAGTTCAGGATGACGGTGTGTTGAGGGGAAGCGAGGTTTCGTCGTTCCGCTGTTGGTCGGGAGTCTCAGGGGAACGATGTTGGCTCACGCCATCACCGCGCTACTCTCATATACCAGCCGCACAAGTTCCGCCTGCCCGCGCACGCCCAGCTTGGCGTAGAGCCGCTTGGAATAGTTGCGCGCCGTTTCTAGGGTCAGGCCCATGCGTTCCGCGGCTTCGGCGATGGAGTGCCCGTCCGCCAGCGCCATTGCCAGTTCCGCCTCGCGCCGGGGCAGGTCGAAGACTTCGGCCAGTCGCTCGGCGCTCTGATCCGAATGCGGACGGGGCAGAGAGCAGAGCGCCAGGATTGCCGGTGCCGCGAGCGCTTCGGCATTTTCGGCGGGCATCAGCAGCGCCTCGATATGCGGATTGTCCCGCAGCAGCAGCGGCCGCGCGGACAGAGTGCGGTCCTGCGTCATGTCCGCCGCGATGGCCGCCAACTTGCGCTCGGCGGCGAGGTCCAAGCCCAGTACGCGCTCGCCCGGGCGCAAGGCCGCGCCGCAGTGTCTCTGCCAGAATTCCGCCAGCGCCGGATCGGCCGCCACCACCCGCGCTTCGGCATCGAGTAGCATCCAGCCCTTGCCGGTACGCTCCAGACCCATGGCATTGATCCGCGCCGCCAGCCGGTCGCGGTCCATCGCCACGAGGTTCTCGACCGCGATGGCGACGTAGGGCGCCAGACTGGAGAGCAGGGCGCCGTCGGCGGCGGAGCATTCGCGTGTGCGGGCCATCATCAGCCATGCGCTGTAGCGCTCGCCGCCGGCGATCCGCACCACGCGCTCGTCCCCTATGCCGAGTTTCGCCATCCGCCGGTTCCGATCCGCGCGCGCCACCGGATCGTGATCGATCATTTCCCCGATCGAATAGACCCGGCCCGGCCGCAGGCTGTCGTAGAGATAGCGGTCGAGGTCGAATGGCCCCTGCTGTTCCGACTCGCGGGCCCGTTTGCGCAAGTCGATTCCGGCGTAGCTCTCGACGATTGCGGCTTGCAGGCCATCGCCCATGCGAAGGATCAGGCTGACGTAATCGGCTTGGGTGCGACGACGCAGTCTTTCCAGAAATGTCGAAAATCGCGGATTTTCGGCACTTCCCTGAAAGAGCGGGATCAGGAGATCGGTCTCATCGTTGCTGGTAAGCGCCATGCCCTCCCATATGGGAGGTTCGCGGGAATGTCATCCCTGCGATTCCGAAAATCGAAGAGTTTGAAACCCCGCCAACAGGCACGCGCCCCGGCAGAGGAAGACCTGATGAAAACACTTACGCATCTGGAGCGTCTCGAAGCCGAGAGCATCCACATCATCCGCGAAGTCGTCGCCGAGGCTGAAAAGCCGGTGATGCTCTATTCGGTCGGTAAGGACAGCGCGGTGATGCTGCACCTTGCCCGCAAGGCCTTCTATCCCTCGCCGCCGCCGTTCCCGCTGCTTCATGTCGATACGACGTGGAAGTTCAAGGCGATGTACGCGCTGCGCGACAAGATGGCGCGTGAGAGCGGCATGGAACTGCTGGTCTACCAGAACCCCGAAGCCATCGAGAAGGGCATCAACCCCTTCGACCACGGCGCGCTCCACACCGACATGTGGAAGACGGAAGGCCTGAAGCAGGCGCTGGACAAGTTCGGCTTCGACGCGGCCTTCGGCGGCGCCCGCCGCGATGAGGAAAAGAGCCGCGCCAAGGAGCGCATCTTCTCGTTCCGCACCTCCTCGCACGGCTGGGACCCGAAGAACCAGCGCCCGGAACTGTGGAACCTCTACAATGCCCGTAAGGCGCGCGGGGAATCGATCCGCGTCTTCCCGATCTCCAACTGGACCGAGCTGGACATCTGGCAGTACATCCACCTGAACGACATCCCCATCGTGCCGCTCTACTTCGCCGAAAAGCGCCCGACCGTGGAGCGTGACGGCATGCTGCTGATGGTCGATGACGAGCGCTTCCCGCTCCAGCCCGGCGAGGTTCCCGTCGAACGCTCGATCCGCTTCCGCACGCTCGGCTGCTACCCGCTGACCGGCGCGGTGGAGAGCGAGGCGAAGACGCTTCCCGAAGTGATCCAGGAAACGCTCCTCACCACCACATCCGAGCGGCAGGGCCGCGCCATCGACAAGGACGCCGGCGGTGCCGGCATGGAAGTCAAGAAGCAGCAGGGGTACTTCTAAAACCCCGTTCCCTGTTTCCCGCTCAGGCTGAGCTTGTCGAAGCCTCCCGAGCGATGCGCCAATGCCCTTCGACAAGCTCAGGGCGAGCGGAGAGAGATTGATAATGGCTGATATCGAAACCAAAGAAGCCGTCTACGTCACCGACAAGCTGATCGCGGACGACATCGACGCATACCTCGTCCAGCACGAGCACAAGACGATGCTGCGCTTCATCACCTGTGGCAGCGTCGATGACGGCAAGTCCACCCTGATCGGGCGCCTGCTCTACGATTCGAAGATGATCTTCGAAGACCAGCTGGACGCGCTGCAGTCGGACTCCAAGAAGGTCGGCACGCAGGGCCAGGAAATCGACTTTGCGCTGCTGGTCGACGGTCTCGCCGCAGAGCGTGAGCAGGGCATCACCATCGACGTGGCCTATCGCTTCTTCAACACCGAGAAGCGCAAGTTCATCGTTGCCGACTGCCCGGGCCACGAACAGTATACCCGCAACATGGTCACCGGCGCTTCCACCGCCGACCTTGCGGTGATCCTGATCGATGCGCGCAAGGGCGTGCTGGTGCAGACGCGCCGCCACTCGTATTTGTGCCACCTGATCGGCATCAAGAACATCGTCCTCGCCGTCAACAAGATGGACCTGGTGGGCTACAGCCAGGAGGTCTTCGACAAGATCCTGGCGGACTATACCGAGTTCGCCACCTCGATCGGCATCGAAAGCTTCACCGCCCTGCCGATCTCGGGCTTCAAGGGCGACAACATCACCACGCTTTCGGACAAGACCCCGTGGTACAAGGCGCCGCAATACGCCGGTATTCCGCTGGTCGAGCATCTGGAAACGGTGGAGGTTCTCTCTTCGGTCGATGCCGACAAGCCGTTCCGCCTGCCGGTGCAGTGGGTGAACCGCCCGAACCTGGACTTCCGCGGTTTCTCGGGCCTGATCGCCACTGGTTCGGTGAAGGCGGGCGACAAGATCCGTGTCCTGCCCTCGGGCAAGACCAGCGAGATCACCCGCGTGGTCACTTATGACGGCGATCTGGACGAAGCGGTTGCCGGCCAGTCGGTCACCGTCTGCTTCGCGGACGAGATCGATTGCTCGCGCGGGTCGGTGATCTCGGTGGCGGACAATCCGCCGCAGACCGCCGACCAGTTCGAGGCGACTTTCGTGTGGATGGCCGACGAGGCCATGGTGCCCGGCCGTGCCTACTGGCTGAAGATCGGCACGCAGATGGTCTCGGCGACGGTCCAGGAGCCGAAATACGAAGTCAACGTCAACACCATGGAGAAGCTGGCGGCCAAGACGCTGGAGCTGAATGCGATCGGCGTGGCGGAACTGACCACCGACAAGCAGATCGTCTTCGAGGCCTATGCGGACAATCGCACGCTGGGCGGCTTCATCCTGATCGACAAGATGACCAACGCCACGGTGGCGGCGGGCATGATCCACTTCTCGCTGCGCCGTTCGCAGAACGTCCACTGGCAGGCCGTGGACATCGATCGCAAGCAGCACGCGGGGCTGAAGAACCAGCGCCCGGCGGTGCTGTGGTTCACCGGCCTTTCGGGTTCGGGCAAGTCGACCATCGCCAACCTCGTCGAGAAGAAGCTGCACCGGATGAACCGGCACACCTTCCTGCTCGACGGCGACAACGTGCGGCACGGCCTGAACAAGGATCTGGGCTTCACCGAGGCCGACCGCATCGAGAATATCCGCCGCGTGGGCGAAGTCTCGAAGCTGATGACCGATGCCGGCCTGATCGTGATCACCGCCTTCATCTCGCCGTTCCAGGCGGACCGCGAGATGGTGCGCACGATGCTGCCGGAAGGCGAGTTCTTCGAAGTGTTCATCGATACCCCGCTGAAGGTGGCCGAGGCGCGTGACGTCAAGGGCCTCTACAAGAAGGCGCGTTCGGGCGAGCTGAAGAACTTCACGGGTATCGACAGCCCCTATGAAGCCCCGCGCAACCCCGAAATCCGCATCGACACCACGGTAATCTCGCCGGAAGAGGCTGCGAACCTCATCGTCGATACTTTGCTGGGAGACGCCTGATGAGCCTCAACGATGGGGATCTCGCCGCGCATCTCGCTGAAGTAGCGGGCAAGATCCTGCTCGACGTGCGGGCTTCCGGCCTGTTCTCGGGCAAGTCGCTGGGCAAGGCGGGGGACCAGACCGCCAACCAGTTCCTCTGCCATGCCCTTCGCGAGCAGCGGCCCGAGGACGGGCTGCTCTCCGAAGAGGAGAAGGACAATGCCGAGCGTCTCGCCAAGGAGCGGGTGTGGATCGTCGATCCGGTCGACGGCACCCGCGAATATGGCGAGGAGCGTGCCGACTGGGCGGTCCATGTCGGCATGGCGGTGGATGGCGCGCCGGTGCTGGGCGCCGTGGCGCTGCCGGGGGCGGGCGTGGTCCTGCGCTCCGACCAGCCGGGCGAGATTCCGCCCGCGCCGGAAAAGCTGCGCATGGTCGTCAGCCGCACGCGTCCCGCCAAGGAAGCGACCGGCGTGGCTGAGGAAATCGGCGCCGAACTGGTGCCGATGGGGTCGGCCGGGGCCAAGGCCATGGCGATCCTGCGCGGAGAGGCGGATATCTACCTCCACTCCGGCGGCCAGTACGAATGGGACAGTTGCGCCCCCGCCGCCGTCGCGCAGGGCTGGGGCCTCCACGTCTCGCGCATCGATGGCAGCCCGCTGGTCTACAATCGGGAGGACGTCTATATGCCGGACCTGCTGATCTGTCGGAAGGAGCATGCCGAACTGGTGCTCGAAAAGGTCAAAGCCTTCCTCTGAGGACAAGCTGATCAACATTGTCGATCAGTAAGCACGCCGCTATGCTCGCCCGTTCAATCAGGGAAGGGGCGAGCATGGAGGCGAAAACACGGCGCAGGGCGCGCGATCCGGTCGCGACGCGCGCCGTCATTCTGGATGCGGCGGCCAACCTCCTGGCCAAGGACGGGCCGGAAGGCGTCAGTCTGTCCGCCGTCGCCCATCTTGCCGCTGTCAATCGCGGCACGGCCTATCAGCATTTCGAAACGCGCGAAAAGCTGATCGAGGCGACCATCCAATGGGTCTCTGACAAGCTGTTCCATGCCGTTTTCGGCGACCCGGAAACCGTGGGCGAGCGCCGGGTCGAAGAAGTGGACGTGGTGTCGCTGACCGAGCGGCTGGCCGATTTCGCGATGGAAAACCCGGATATCTGCCGCGTCTGGCTTCAGCAGGTGCTGGCTTCACCGGACCCGTCTCAAGACCCGTTCTGGCGGGAATATTGCGGGTCGCTGGGCCGCTTTGCCGGCACCGAGCTGGCCGAGCCGGGTATCGATTTCGAGGTCTATTCGGTGATGAACCTCGCGGGTGTGTTCTTCTGGCCGATCCTCGCCCGTGCCCATGCCGCCGACGAGGGCGAGCGCCGGGAGTTGTCGCGCCGCTACTCGCGCGAGATTCTGCGGCTTTCGATGTATGGTACGATGCGCGCCAAGGCCTTCCCGAAGGTGGCGGACCTGCTGGCTGCGCACGGGGTTTCTCCCGGAGGATAGGGGGCGGCTGATACCCCGCCCGTGATGCCGCTTCGCCTAGGCGATGGCATGGGGCGGTGGCATTGACGGAGCGGCGCATATTCCCTTTCAGCTAGGGCCTGCATCGCCGGGCCGTACTGGCCCTTGAGGGAGTATGCCATGTTTTCCGCTATCGTGATCGACAAGACCGATGAGGGCCAGACGGTCACTCTCCAGCAGCTTGACGAAAGCGCGCTGCCCGAAGGCGATGTCGCCATCGACGTTGCTTTCTCGACGCTCAATTTCAAGGACGGGCTTGCCGTCACCGGCGCGTCGCCCGTGGTGCGCAAGTTCCCGATGGTGCCGGGGATCGACCTTGTCGGTACCGTCACCGAAAGCAGCCATGCCGACTGGAAAGCGGGCGATACCGTCGTGCTCAACGGCTGGGGCGTGGGCGAGGGCCACTGGGGCGGCCTGTCGCAGAAGGCGAAGCTCAAGGGTGACTGGCTGGTGCCGCTGCCTTCGGCCTTCACGCCGAAGCAGGCCATGGCGATCGGCACCGCCGGTTACACCGCTGCGCTTTGCGTCGATGCGCTGGTGGACTGGGGCGTGACCCCGGAGCAGGGCGAGATCCTTGTCACCGGCGCCACCGGCGGGGTCGGCTCGGTTGCCATCGCCATTCTCAAGAAGCTGGGCTACGCGGTCGCCGCGCTCACCGGCAAGCCGGGCGAGGCGGATTACCTGAAGGCGCTGGGCGCGGAAACGATCATCGACCGCGCCGAACTCGCCGAAAAGGGCAAGCCGCTCCAGAAGGAGCGCTGGGCGGGCGTGGTCGACACCGCCGGCAGCCACACGCTGGCCAATGCCATTGCGCAGACGAAGTACGGCGGCGCGGTGGCCGCTTGCGGTCTGGCGCAGGGCTTCGATCTGCCTTCCACCGTCATGCCTTTCATCCTGCGCGGTGTGTCGCTGCTGGGCATCGACAGCGTCATGGCCCCCAAGGCCAAGCGCCTCAAGGCCTGGGACCGTCTGGCCAGGGATCTCGACCCGGCGGCGCTGGAAACCATTGGCCAGACCATCGGCCTGGAGGGTGCCATCGAGGCTGCGCGCAAGTTCATGTCCGGTGAGGTCACCGGCCGATACATCGTGGACGTGAACGCCTGATGCAGCCGGTGCGGCGGGCGGTTTGAGGGAGCCGCACGCCGCACCTGTTTGACGGGAAGAGCGGGCAGAAACCCCGCAAGGATGACGAGGAAGGCATGGTCGAAGTCACGCAGAGCCTGTCCATCGCACGGGGCATTCCGCTGTCGGAAGAGCAGGGCATCGGCCCGCTGACGCTGGGCGGCTTCGTCCGCAAAGTGTCTCGCAGATACGGCCCTTCCGAAGCCGCCGTGATCCACCTTGGCGACCGGGTCGAACGCTGGACTTACGACGACCTCTGGGCCCGCTCGATGGAAGTTGCCCGCGCGCTCATGGCTTGCGGTGTCGGCAAGGGCGCTCGCGTCGGTGTGCTGGCGACGAACCGGCTGGAGTTCCTCTCCGGCGTTTTCGGCACGGCGCTGGCAGGCGGCGTGGCCATGACCGTGAGCACCTTCTTCACCCCCGCCGAGCTCGAAACCGTGTTGCAGATGGGCGCCTGCTCGGTGCTGCTGCTGGAGCGCAATGTTCTCAAGAAAGATTTCGCGCAGACGCTGGTCGATCTGGAACCGCAGATCGGTTCGGCCAAGCCCGGCGAAGTGGCTTCCACCAAGTTCCCGTTCCTGCGCCATCTTGCCGTGATCGACAGCGATGAAGGCCTTGGTGCGATAGAGGGCTGGAGCACGTTCCTCGCGCGCGGAAACAGCGTCGATCGGGCACTGGTCGATGCCGCTGCCGCCTCGGTGCAGCCGAGCGATCCGGGCGTGCTGTTCTTCTCCTCCGGCTCCACCGGCAAGGCCAAGGGCATCCTTTCCGCTCATCGCGGCGTCTGCCTGCAACTCTGGCGCTGGCCGCAGTGGTATGACGTGAAGGAACCGCCGCGCACATGGTCGGCGAATGGGTTCTTCTGGTCGGGCAATTTCTCGATGGCCTTGGGCGGTACGCTCGGTTCGGGCGGATCGCTGGTCTTGCAGCGCTGGTTCGACGCGGAGGAGGCGCTGTCTCTGATGGAAGCGGAAAAGGCGACGATGATGCTCGCCTGGCCGCACCAGTGGGCGCAATTGATGGCGGCTTCGAACTACGAGAGCGTTGACCTCTCGCCGATGCACTACATCGATGCGCTGACGCCCTGCGCGCAGCATCCGACCATCTCCACGACATGGCGCGAGCCGGGGCAAGCCTTCGGCAATACCGAGACCTTCACGCTGATCTCAGTTTTCCCCTCGGGCACGCCGGACGAAGTAGCGGGCAAGTCGCACGGCATTCCGACCGCGGGATCCACGATCAAGATCGTCGATCCGCTAAGCGGCGAAACGATGCCGCTGGGCGAGCGGGGCGAGATTGCCGTGAAGGGGCCGACGCTTATGCTGGGCTACCTTGGCGTACCGCTTGACGAGACGCTCGACGGCGACGGTTTCCTGCGCACGGCCGATGGCGGCTATATCGACGGGCAGGGCCGCCTGTTCTGGGAAGGCCGGTTGAACGACATCATCAAGACCGGCGGCGCCAATGTCTCTCCGCTGGAGATCGACGAAGTGATCCGCGCCCATCCAGAGGTCAAGATGGTGCAGACGGTGGGCGTGCCCGACGATCTGCTGGGCGAACTGGTGGTCTCCTGCATCGTCCCGGTGGAAGGCGTTCGCCCGGATGCCGGATCGATCCGCGATTTCGCCAGGGAAAAGCTCGCCAGCTACAAAGTGCCGCGCAAGGTGTTGTTCGTGGCCGAGAGCGATCTCAAGACCACCGGCAGTGCCAAGATCAAGACGGCGGAACTCCGCAAGCTGGCCGCCGAGCGGCTGCGGGCCGAGGCCACGCCCGGTTAAGGGGGAAGCGCATGGCACAGGCACTGGATTTCGGCGACTGGCTGGAGATCTGCAATCTCAAGGCCCGTTACTGCCGCCTGCTCGATACCAAGGACTGGGACGGCTGGGCCGCACTGTTCACCGAGGATTGCGAGATCGATACCCGGCCTAGCGGCGGCACGCTGGAGAGGGGCCGCGACCAGTTCGTCGCGATGGTCCGCAGTTCGCTGGCCGATGCGAAGACCGCGCATCAGGTCCACTCGCCCGAAATCACCTTTCACGGCGATAGCGCCGAGGTGATCTGGGCCATGCAGGACCGCGTGGTAAAGGGTGAATTCGCGCTGACCGGTTGTGGTCATTATCACGAGACGTGCGTGCGCTCCGCCGATGGCTGGAGGATCGCGAGGCAGACGCTCTCGCGCCTGATCGTGGAAATGGCGAAATCCTGAGATACCGCGCCTGCGCGTTATCGCGCCCATCGCGGCGCGAACCATCGTCATCGCGATAGGCGGCAACTTGCGAACGGGGTAGAGTTTGGGAAATCGTGCCGGTGTGACCGGCGCTCGAAAAGCCGTAACAGCGGGAGGATGCGTGGGTAAGACGATCGTGATCACTGGTGCCGGTGCGGGCCTTGGCCGTGCGCTCGCGCGGCGTTTTGCCGGTGAAGGGGAAACCGTGATCCTGCTGGGGCGCACGCTGTCCAAGGTGCAGGAACTGGCCGACGAGATCGGCGGCGCGGCCATGGCGGTGGAATGCGACGTGGCCTCTGCCGATTCCGTGCGAAAGGCTTTCCAGGCGATTGCCGAGAAGCACCCGAAGATCGACGTTCTGATCAACAATGCCGCGATCTACGAACCGTTCACGGTGGCCGAGGCGACCGACGCGCAGATCGACGGCATCATCGCCACCAATCTCAACGGTCCGATCTATTGCTGCCGCGCGGCGATCCCGATGATGGAAAAGGGCGGCCAGATCATCAACGTGGGCAGCGAATCCATCGCCGTGCCTTTCGTGATGCTCTCGCTCTATCAATGCACCAAGGCAGGCCTTGAGCGCTTTACCGAAGCGCTGGTCGATGAACTGGAGCCTGCGGGAATTCGTGTCACCACCGTCCGCGCCGGGCCGATGTACGAGGCGGGCAAGACCGCGCCGGGCTGGAATCCCGATGCCGCCATGCGTTTCCACCAGGGGTGTGCCGCGAAGGGGATCGATTTGCGCTCGCGGCCGATCTCCCGGACCGAGAATGTGACCGGCGTTTTCCGCTCGGTCATCGATCTGCCGCCCGACGTGCGGGTTCTCCATGTTTCGGTGGGAGCACGGCACGCATGAGCGACGTCCAAACCCTGCAAGACGCCATTCCCGCCAAGGATCAGACGATGACCAACCTTCCCGAAGCCAAGCTCTACATCGACGGAAAACTGCGCGGCGCCAGCAACGGGGCCACGTTCGACGTGATCAGCCCGTGGACCGGCGAGGCGATCGGCAAGGCGGCCGATGCCACGGCCGACGACGTGGATGCGGCCATCGCCGCTGCCCGCCGCGCTTTCGACGAGACCGACTGGTCCACCAACACCGAAAAGCGCGTGGCATTGGTGAAGAAGTACCGCGAACTGTTCGAAGCGGCGCGCCCGCGCCTTGGCGCGCTTGCCATGCACGAAGCCGGAGCGGCGCAAGGTGCGGTCAACCGCGCCCATGTCGACATGGCGCTCGACGGCTGGGACGATTACATGCGCGTCTTCGACCAGCTGGAATGGGAGAAGGACTACGGCGAGAAGCCGGCCTTCGGCATGATCCACAAGCGCGTGGGCGTTCGTGAGGCTATCGGTGTGGTCGGCGCCATCACGCCGTGGAACGTGCCGCTCTATGTCAACATCGGCAAGATGGTCGCCGCGCTGCTCGCCGGTTGCACCGTGATCCTGAAGCCCGCGCCCGATACGCCGGGCATGGGCGCGATCTTCGGTGAACTGGCGAAGGAAGCCGGTTTTCCCGATGGCGTCATCAACGTGGTGTTCGGCGCCGATCCGGCGCTGGCGGGCGAGATGCTCGTAACCGATCCGCGGGTGGACCTGATCTCGTTCACCGGCTCCACCGGCGTCGGCAAGCGCATCATGGAGCAGGGCGCCCCCACGCTGAAGCGCGTCTTCCTCGAACTGGGCGGCAAGTCGGCCAAGATCGTGCTGGACGACGCACCCAACTTCGCGATGGAAGTGGGTATGGCGATGCTGGTCTTCCACGCCGGGCAGGGCTGCGCGGTGCAGTCGCGCCTGCTGGTGCCGCGCAGCCGTTATGAGGAGGCCAAGGCCATTCTCAAGGGCGCTTACGGCAATTTCGGCGACAACTGGGGCGACATCGCCAATCCCGCGCACATCATGGGGCCGGTGATCTCCAGGCGCCAGATGGAGCGGGTGAAGAGCTATATCGACCTCGGCCAGGAAGAAGGCGCCACGTTGCTGGCAGGCGGCCAGATCCGCCCCGACAAGGGCGGCGGATATTTCGTGGAGCCGACCTGCTTCGTGGACGTTACCAATGACATGCGCATCGCCCAGGAAGAAATCTTCGGTCCCGTCCTTGTGGTCATCCCCTATGAGGACGACGACGATGCCGTGCGCATTGCCAACCAGAGTTCCTATGGCCTATCGGGCGGGGTCAGCTCGGGCGATCTGAACCGGGCCATCACTATCGCCAAGCGCGTGCGCACCGGCTCCATGAGCGTCAACAACGGCATGTGCATAGCCGGGGACATTCCCTTCGGCGGATACAAGGCGAGCGGCATGGGACGCGAATGGGGTGTCGAAGGCATCGAGGAATTCACGGACGTCAAGATCCTCGCCTGGCCGGTCGGCCAGGCTGCGGCCTGACGGGCGGGTCGAGGCTTTTCTGGCAAACGACAGCTCCGAAGATAGCGGCTCCGAACAGAACGGCGGGGATCAGGCCATTCCCGCTGTTCCGCCGCACCTTGCGGCCGCGGTCACCGACGCTTCGGCAGCGATCAGCCACAATCTTCACGGGCAGAAGCTGGGCCGCAAGGGCCGCGTCACGCGTGAGCGCATCCTTGCCGCGACGATCGATCTTGTCGAAAAGACCGACGAGCCGGTGACGCTTGGCGCCGTTGCGCGTGCGGTCGGGCTCGGCATGACCTCGATCTACAACTATTTCACCGACTTCACCGAGCTGCTGCTGGCCGTGCTGGAACCGGTGATGGGGTCGGCTCAGGACGAGTATTTCTCTCTGGCGCGGGAATATTGGCCGGACGAGCAGCTCAATGCACGGGCCATGGACTTCGTGCGGGCCTATCACGCCTTCTGGGCGCGGCACACCGGCCTGCTGCACTTGCGCAACTCCCTTGCCGACCAGTTCGACGTGCGGATCATGCACCAGCGCGTCAATTCGACCCGGCCGCTGATCGGCCTGTTCGTGGCGCAGATGGACCAGCGCGGCGTGCTGGGCGACACGGCCGTGCTGATGGCGACGACGCTGATGACCGGGATCGAGCGCTCGATCACGCTGGCTACCGACCGGCGGCTGCGCCGGATCCTCGGCACTCTGCCGGGTCGGCGCGAGGAAAGCCTGCTGGAGATCAACGCGCGGCTCATGGAACTTGCGATCCGCGACACCCGCGAGCGTGCGGCTGCGGAAGTGGCCGAGCGACCCTGACAAGAAGGCTGCGCGGGTTCTACTGTCCTGTCGGTGCCTGTTCCGCCGCAGGCGTCGCCTGATCGCCGCCCAGCACGCGATAGAGCGTGATGCGGTTGCTGGCGGAGGCCAGACGCACGGCGATTTCCTGCTGCCGCGCGCTGTAGAGGCTGCGCTGCGCATCGAGGTTCTCCAGCGAACTGGTGATCCCCTGGCGGTAGCTGGCCTCGGTCAGGCGCGCCGTGTCGGTGGCCGCCTCGGTAAAGCTGGACGCGGCGCGCAGGCGTTCCGCCAGCGTTCCCTGATCGGCCAGGGCATCGGCCACTTCGCGGAAGGCGGTCTGGATCGCCTTTTCGTAAGTGGCCAGCGCAGCGTCACGCTGGGCCTTGGTCACTTCGACATTGGCGCTTCTGCCGCCCGCGTTGAAGATCGACCAACTGGCCGCCGCGGTTCCGGTGGCGGAGAAGGCGCCCTTGTCGAACAGCGCGGACAGGGCATTGCTGGCGAAGCCGAGCAGGCCGGTCAGCGAGATCGAGGGGAACAGTTCGGCCCGCGCCGTGCCGATATCGGCATTGGCGGCGCGCAGGCTATACTCGGCCTCGAGCACGTCGGGGCGGCGGAGCAGAACCTGCGAGCTGGTGCCTGCGGGCAGTACCGCCAGCGATCCGGTGACCTGATCGAGGTCCGCCGGAAGCAGGCTTTCGTCGAAATCGGCGCCGACCAGAAGGCGGATCGCATTGACGTCCTGTGCCAGCGCGGTCGTCTGCGAGGCGACGTCGCCGCGCGCGGTTTCCAGCACCTGCTGGGCCTGACGCAGATCCGTGCGCGGCGCGACGCCGCCTTTCAGGCGGGCGCCGGTAAGCGTCACGCTGCGTTCCGCATTGGCGGCCGTAGCCTGGGCGATCTGGAGCAATTCCCGGTCGGCGGCGTAAGTGGCCCAGGCCTGCGCCAGATCGGCCACCAGACCGAGCCGCACGGTGCGCGCGGCGGCCTCGGTGGAAAGCGCGGTGTTGCGCTGTGCCGCGGTGGCGCTGGCATACTTGCCGAAGAAGTCCAACTCGAAGCTGGAGATGCCGCCCTGGAGGGAATAGGACGAGCGGTCACCCGTGCCGAAGCCTGCGCCCGAGCCGGTGCCAGTGGAGGACGTGCCGTTGGTTTCGGTGCGGCTGGCCGATCCGTCGATGCCGATGGCCGGGAACTGGTTGGCGCGCACCACCCGGACTTGTGCCCGCGCGGCGGCAAGGTTCGCGGCGGCGACCTGCAAGTCACGGTTGTTGATGAGCGCCTGCTCGACCAACGACTGGAGCCGAGGGTCGCGGAAGATTTCCGTATAGGAAACCAGCGGCAGCGCGGCCTCGCTCCGGGCCAGATAGGCATCGCCGACCGGCCAGGACACCGGGACCGGCGCGGCGGGCTGGACGTATTTCGGCGCCATGGAGCAGGCGCCGAGCGCCAGCGCCGACAGGGATACGGCCGCATGAGCCAGGATAGGGGAGCGGATCATGCGGCGCCTCCCTTGCGCTCGCGGCGTTGCTGGATGTGGCGGCGGACCGAGGCAAGGCCGTCGCGTACGCCGCGCCGCACGATGACGAAGAACAGCGGAATGAAGAAGATCGCGAGCAGGGTTGCGGTCAGCATGCCGCCGACCACGGCGGTGCCGATGGCGATGCGGCTGTTGGCACCCGCGCCGCTGGCGATGGCGAGCGGGATCACGCCGAAGATGAACGCGAAGCTGGTCATCAGGATCGGACGCAGGCGGATGCGCGCGGCTTCGAGGGCGGCCTCGATCACGCGCTTGCCCTGGCGTTCGGCCTGTTCGGCGAATTCGATCATCAGGATGGCGTTCTTGGCGGCGAGGCCCATGGTCGTCAGCAGGCCGATCTGGAGATAGACGTCGTTTTCGAGGCCGCGCAGCGTCACCGCCATGATCGCGCCGAGCAGGCCGAGCGGGATGACGAGGATGACCGCGACCGGGATCGACCAGCTTTCGTAAAGCGCGGCGAGGCAAAGGAACACCACCAGCAGCGAGAGCGCATAGAGCAGCGGCGCCTGGCCGGAGGAGAGCCGTTCCTGATAGGACGATCCGGCCCAGGCCACGGCGGTACCGGGCACCTGTGCGGCCAGTTCCTCCATCACGTCCATGGCCGTGCCCGAGCTGACGCCGCTGGCCGGGCTACCCGAGAACTCGTAGGCTTGGAGGCCGTTGAAACGCGAGGAGCTGCTGGGCGCGGTGGACCAGGCGATCGTCGAGAAGGCGGAGTAGGGTACCATTTGGCCGCTGGTGCCGCGCACGAACCAGTTGGCGAGGTCTTCGGGGCGCGAACGGAACTGGGCATCGCCCTGCACGAAGACGCGCTTGATGCGGCCCTTGTCGAGGAAGTCGTTGACGTAAGTGCCGCCCCATGCGGTCTGCAGGGTGGAGTTGGCGCTGGCCGCGGTCACGCCGTAAGTCGTCAGCGCGCGGGTATTGGTGTTGATCTTCAGCGTGGAGACGTCGGGAAGATCGCTCAGGCGCACGTTGGTGAGGCGGTCGTCGGCCATGGCCTTGGCAAGCACCTCGTCGCGGGCCTTCTGGAACTCGGCACGGGTCATGCCGCTGCGGTTCTGCAGCTCCATGGTGAAGCCCGCCGAGGAGCCGAGGCCGCGAATGGCGCCGGGCACCAGCGTGAACACCTGGGCGTCGCGCAGGCCCCGGAAGGCGCCGTTGGCACGCTGGACGATGGCGTCGGCGGTGTTCTTCGCGCCGGGGCGCTGTTCCCAGTCCACCAGGGTGATGAAGGCCTGGCCGCTGTTCTGGCCAGAGGCGCCCATGCCGCCGCCCGAAAGCGTGAACATGCTGGCGACGTTGCCCTTCTCGTACTTTTCGAAATAGTTCTCGACCTGGCGCTGCACTTCCTCGGTGCGGGTGCGCGGCGAGCCGGCGGGCAGGCGCCACTGCACCATGATCGTGCCCTGGTCCTCGTTCGGCAGGAAGCCGGTGGGCAGGCGCTGGAACAGCAGCAGGGTGGCGACGCAGGCGATGACGAACAGCAGCAGCCAGCGCCACTTGTGCTCGATCACGCGCTCGACGCGGCGGGCATAGCCGTTCGTCATGCGCTCGAACCCGTGGTTGAAGCCCTTGTGGAAGCGTTGCCAGAGGCGCGCGAGCCAGGGCAGGCGGCGCTCGATCCAGCTGGGCGTTTCCTCGCCTTCGAGCGACTTGGGCTTGAGCAGGGTGGCGGTCAGCGCCGGGCTGAGGATCAGCGCGACGAGCACCGAGAGCACCATGGCAACCACGATCGTCAGCGAGAACTGGCGGTAGATCACGCCGGTCGAGCCGCCGAAGAACGCCATCGGCAGGAACACCGCCGAGAGCACCAGCGCGATGGCGATCAGTGCGACCTGGATCTCCTCCATCGACTTGATGGTGGCCTCGCGCGCGGACATGCCGGGATTTTCCTCGAGCAGGCGCTCGACGTTCTCGACGACGACAATGGCATCATCGACCAGCAGGCCGATGGCGAGCACGAGCCCGAACAGGGTCAGCGTATTGATCGAGAACCCGGCGACGTAGAACACCGCGAAAGTGCCGAGCAGCACGACCGGCACGGCGATCGCCGGGATCAGCGTGGCGCGCCAGCTTTGCAGGAACACGAACATGACGATGACGACCAGCACGATCGCCTCGAACAAGGCCTTTTCGACTTCCGCGACCGAAAGCTTGATGAACGAGGTGCTATCGTTGCCGTAGATGTAGCCCAGGCCATCGGGCATGCCCTCGGCCAGGGTGCTCATCTCGGCCTTTACCAGCTCGGCCGTGGCCAGCGCGTCGGCGCCCGGCGACAGCGAGATGGAAATGCCCGCGCCGGGGTGGCCGTTGATGCGGCTGACGGTATTGTAGTTCTCCGCGCCGATCTCCACCCGGGCGACGTCGCCGATGGTGACGGTGGAGCCGTCGCTGTTGGTCTTGAGAACGATGTCGCGGAACTGCTGCGCGGTCTGGAGGCGCGTGCCGGCGGTGACGATCGCATCGATTGCCTGGTCCTTGGGCGCGGGCAGGCCGCCGATCTCGCCGGCGGCGACTTCGGTGTTCTGGGCGGTGATCGCCGAAGTCACGTCGCTGGGCATCAGGGCCACGGCGGCGAGCTTGGTGGGATCGAGCCAGATGCGCATGGCGTGCGGCGCGCCGAAGACGTTGACGTCGCCCACGCCTTCCACGCGCGAGAGCGGATCCTGGATGTTGGAGGTCAGATAGTCCGACACGTCCTGGTTGGAGCGGCTGTCGGTCTCGTCGTAGACCGCCACCAGCAGCAGCTGGTCGGGGTTCGACTTGGTGACCGTCACGCCCTGGCTCTGCACCGCCTGCGGCAGGCGGGAGAGCGCGGACTGGACCTTGTTCTGGACCTGGACCTGCGCAATGTCGGGATCGGTGCCCTTGGCGAAGATCACACTGATCGTCGCCTGGCCGCGGTTCGAGGACTGCGAGTTGAAGTAGAGCAGGCCGTCGATGCCGGTGAGCTGCTGCTCGATCACCTGGGTGACGCTGTTCTCGATCGTTTCGGCCGAGGCGCCGTTGTAGGTGGCGCGGATGTTGACCTGCGTCGGGGCGATGTCCGGGTACTGCTCGTTGGGCAGGAAGGCCAGGGCGCCGAGGCCCGCCAGCATGACGATGATGGCGAGGACCCAGGCGAAGATCGGCCGGTCGATGAAGATGCGCGACATTTTAAGCTCAGCGACCCTTCTTGCCGGAAGGCGGGGCGACCGTCTGCGCGGTAGTGGAGGCTACCGGCTTGATTTCGGCGCCCTGCTTCAGGCCGTTGAGACCCTGGACGATGACCTTGTCGCCTTTCTGGAGGCCGGAGGTGACGACCGCGTTCACGCCCTGAGTGCGTTCCGCCGAGACCTTGCGCCGTGCCGCCTTGTTGTCGGCGCCGACGACCATGACATAGGCCGAACCGTCGAAATCGCGCTGGACCGCATTCTGCGGCACCAGGAAGGCATTGGGGTCCGTCGCCTGGTCGAAGACCGAGGAGACAAACATGCCCGGCAGCAGGAGACCTTCCGGGTTGGGGAACTTCGCGCGCAGGGTGACCGTGCCGGTATCCTGATCGACGGTGACTTCGGAGAACTGCACCGTGCCGGGCAGGGCATATTCGGACCCGTCGTCGAACCTCAGGTGGACCTGGGTGCTGCCGGGATTGACCCCGCCTGCCGCCAGCTTGCGGCGCAGCGCGGTGAGGTCGGCAGCGGACTGCTGCATGTCGACGAAGATCGGGTCCATGCGCTGGATCACGGCCAGGGGATCGGCCTGGGTGGCACTGGCAAGCGCACCCACGGTCGAGAGCGAGCGGCCGATGCGGCCGCTGATCGGCGCGGGAAGCGTGGTGAAGCGCAAGTTGATCTTGGCGGTATCGAGCGTGGCGGCGTTCTGCGCGATCGAGGCCTTGGCCGAGCGGGCGGTGGCCAGGGCATCGATGTAGTCCTGCCGCGCCACCGCTTCCATGTCGGCCAGCGGCTTGTAGCGATCGGCCTTGGCCGAGGCGGCTTCGGCCGTGGCGCGCGCGCTGGCGAGATCGGCGGAAGCCTGGTTGACGGCGGCGCGGTAGAGGCTCGGGTCGATCTGGTAGAGCGGCTGTCCGGCGCGGACCAGACTGCCTTCGGTGAAGAGGCGCTTGACGATCACGCCGGTCACCTGCGGGCGAACTTCGCTGGTCTCGAAGGCGACGGTGCGGCCGCTCAGGGTGACGGCGACCGGGACGGAGGCGGGCTGGACGACGATGAAGCCCACTTCCGGGGCACCGCGCATGTCCTTTTTCTGCTCGCCGCCCGAACAGGCCGCAAGGAGGGCCACGGAAACCAGCGCAAAGCCGGTCTGGCGCAGAAGGGGAAATGCCGCAATCGAAGAAGACGTTATTTTCAAGTCGCGCACCGTCAAAAGTCCTGTGGGCGCTGCTATTCCGGCAATTGTTGCTGCCCGCAAGACGGCTTTTCGCAAGTGCGACAATTTGCGACCAAAAACGAAGATTCTGGTGCGTTTTGAGATGACCTATACGTCAAACGCCCCCGGGGTGCGGGGGGATGCTTTTGAAAATCCGCCCGCAGGCGGATTTTGAGCGGCACCGGCCCCAAGTCCCTCAGGCGCCCCACCCTGCCACCCGCTAGGATACTAAGTTCGGGTGGCAGGGTGGGGACACCTGAGGGACTTGGGGCCGGTGCCGCTCGAGCAAACTCAATACCGCGCCAGCATCTGCAGCGAGGCGGCGTAATAATCGTTCGGCAGTGCCGAGGGCTGGGCGGTGCCCAGCAGCCTGCCGATCACCGCCGCGCCGCCTGACGAGATGGCGTAGTTCGCCTCCTCGCCCGTCACCACGTCGACCCAGGCCGGGATCGGCTTGTTCGCGGCCATGCAGGCGCGCCAGTAGGCGGCGATGTCGGGCACCAGCGATTGTCGTCCGCTGAGGGCTGCGTAGAGCGGCACGCGGATCGCGTCGTATCCGAAGCGCGGCGGCTTGTCGCGCGCGGGGGCGAGCTGGTCCGGCGCATTGATGACCACCCAGTCGGAGGGCAGGCGATGGGTTCCGAACCGCGCGAGACGGGTGATCGCCTCGCTGTCGCTGATGACGGGTCCCCAGGTCTGCTGACCGTCCAGCTTGGCGAAGGCATCCAGCGCGGGCCAGGCGAAGTAGGACGGATTGAGCGTGATCTCCTGTCCGTTCACGAAGCCCTGGATGCCCGGCAGCAGCAGGCGACGACCGTGGCGCTCGATCACGCAGTGGTTGCGGATGGCGGCGCGGATCTGGGCCGAGCGGGCGCTGTATTCGCTCTTGTTCCAGCGCTGCCCTGCCATGGCGAGCGCCCAGGCGATCACCAGATCGCCGTCGGTCGCATTGTTCTGGTCGGCCACCGGGTTGGGGGCGGAGGGATCGTAGCGCCAGGCGTGGAGCGCCATGTCGGGGCGGGAGAGTTGGCTCTGGGTCCAGGTCGCGATCCGGGCGAAAGCCTCGGCATCTCCGGCCTTGTAGGCGAAGAGCAGGCCGTAGCTCTGGCCTTCGCTGTGGCTGACGCCGTTGTTGCCGGTATCGACGATCCGTCCGTCGGGCTTGACGTAAAGGTCGCGCCAGGTCCGCCAGCTTGAATCGCGGACGGGCGAGCGGCTCTGCGCGTCGGTGTTGCAGGCAGCAGTCATCGCCAGCATCAGCCCCAAAGTGAAGTTGCGGCGATTGATGCCGCTGTCGAGAATAAGGTTCATGCCGATGCTCGTTCGTTGATCGACGGGAAAGGGTTCAGCGCCCGTGGCGCAGTTCGACCATGTCGCCCTGCCACTGGGCCACCGTGTGCAGCGCCGGACCGCTGCCCAGTACGCGGAACCAGGCGTCGTAGGCGCCCTGGAGCAGGCCGAGCAGCATCGTGTTCCAGCTGCCTTGCTGGTCCGCCGAAATCGCCTTGGGCAGGCTGCGGTGATGGACCACGATGGCATCGTCGCCCACGGCCAGCTGGATTTCACCCCAGCCGAGATCCTGCCAGAAACCGTTGATCCGCGCGGCGAGCACGGCAGCGTCGCTGACGCCTTCCAGCGGCTCCAGCGCGGCCATGCGCCTGCCGATGGCGGAGAAGAAGCCCTGCGCCTGGGCGGCGGGGGCGCCTTCGCAGACTTCCGCCGCGGCCATCATCGCGAAGAGCGCAAGGCCCCCGGCGCCGCTCTGTTCGCCCTCGGCACGGGGAGAGGGAAATGCGTGCAGTTTCATCGGCCTGTGCTCCCGAAATTCTGTCTCACGCCCAGTAAGCTCCGAAACTCGTCATAAGATCCGAAGGTATTGTAGCTGGCCTCGCCGCCGATGCGGGTGGTCGGGCTCAGCTTGTAGTAGATCGACAGGTCGCTGGAAACGGCGAAGCCGGTCTTGCTGATGCTGTCGTAATAGGATCGCACGTCGTTGTTGGCCGTCTTGAGCAGGTCGAGCGCGGCCTGAGCCTCGTCGTTGATGGGATAGAGGTTGGTCTGATCCTGCTTGTAGCTCTGGAAACCGGGCGTGAACGAGGCACGGATGTCGAACATTTCGTCTTCCATCGTGTAGTTCACGGGGAAGCCGACGCTGATGAAGTTCTGCGGGCTGAAATAGCCGCCATTGCCCCAGGTGAAGTAGTTCTGGCTCTTGTCGTAGCCCTGATAGTTCACGTTCAGGCCCACCGTCAGGTTCGAACGGGTGCCATGATAGGCGCGCAGGTAGCCGCCGACATTGGCCTCGAAACCGTCGTTGCGGGCGACGTTGGTGCCGCGGAAGCGATAATAGCGGCCCTCGGCATAGACGCCGTTGCCTTCCTCGTCATAGGAGAGCCCGGCGCCGCCCGCCGTGCGCATTACCTGGCCCCAGCGCATGCCGGTAACCGGATCGCGGGTTCCGGCATAGGACAGCACGCTGTCGGTCACCGGCTGAAGTTCGGCAAAGGCCTTGGCGCGCACCGTGTCGGTCAGCTTGGGGGTGGCTTCGGCGTGGAAGGTGGCCTTGGTCTTGCCCATGCCGACCGGCGTGGTGCCGCCTTCCAGCTTGACCACGTCGCTTTCGTAACCCGCGGTAAAAGCCACGCCCGATGCGTTCTGGGTTTCCGCCGAAGGGAATACCGAAGGCTCCTCGGCGACGATGGCCGCCGCCTCGATCAACCCGTTGAGGCCGAACCGGGCCTGGCCGGACTGGCTGGCCCGGCCCGCGTCGATCACCGAGGCTTCCGCCTTGACATAGACCCGGCCGCCCGGCGCATCGGTGGAGAAGCGTGCCGAGCCCTTGATCTCGTCGAGCTGGCTGAGGCCCGCTTCGCCCGAGCGGCGGCGATAGCCGGTGACGATATCGGCGCGCGGGCCGCTGTCATGGGCGAGATCGGCGATCTGCGACTGGATCTGCGCCATGACCGGGTCGGCGGAATAGGCCGTGGCCGAGCCTGCGTCGTTGCCTGGATAGCTGCCGTAACTGCCGCCGCCCGCAAGGCTCCCGCCTGCGAAATTGGCGCCCCCAAAGCTGCCGCCAGTCGCGGGATAGGGCGCCGCTGCCGTGGCCGGAGCGGCATAGGCAGGCGCCGCCGCGTAAGTCGAAGGGGCATCGTACCCGGCGGACGAACCATAGCTTGCGGCCGGGCTGCTCGGAATGCGGGTGCCGCCGCCGAGCGCGAAAGGATTGACCTGCTGCGGCGCGGCGACGGGCCGGTCGCGGAAGGGGTTGGAGCCACCTGCCGGGGTCATGGCGGCAAAGGGATTGCCGCCGGTCAGACCCTCGATCGAGGTGCCGCCCTGGCCGCGCGCGTAGAGGTTCTGCGCCTCCTTGAGGAGGTTCATCGCCGCGCGGTCGTTGCCGCGTGCGCGCTCCACGTTGGCGAGCGAGAGGCGTACCTGATAGTCCTGCGGGAAGGCGCGCAGCACGTCGTTCTGCGCCCGGCGCGACAGGTCGTTGTCGCCTGCCGCCTGCGCGGTTTCGGCAAGACCGAGCAGCGCGTCCTTGTCGCCCGGCTTGCGGGCGAGCACGAGCTGCCAGGTCTGCGCGGCGCGGGCGGGCATGCGGCCGGTCTGGTAGAGACGGGCGAGACCCGCAAGGATGTCCATGTTCTGGGGCGAGGCGCTCCAGGCATTCTGGAGGATGTCGAAGGATTCGGCGAAACGCCCGGCCTGCCGCGAACGGTCCGCCTGGCTGACGAGCAGGGCGGCGTTCATGCGCGCATAGGCCTGCTGCCCTTCGGCGGAGGTTCCGGCCATGGCACCGGCGCGCTGGAGCGCCTGCTGGGCCAGATCGTCGCGGCCGACGCGGGCGAGGACGCCGATCAGCCCTTCGTAGTCGGCCACGCCGCCGACCTGGCCCTGCATGGCATTTTCCGCCACCGAAGCGGCGCCCTGCACATCGCCCAGTTCGTAGAGGGCATTGGCGACGGCGGCCTGCTTGCCGACCGGAATGGCGGGCATGGCGCCGATCTGTCGCAACGAGGCGAGGGCCTGCGCCTGCTGGCCGCTCGCACCCATGGCCCTGGCGCGGTCGATCGCGGCGTCGGTCTTCACGCCGATGGCGAAGCTGCGCATCGGCGCGGTGCGCTGCGCCTCGGGGATCATCTCGATCAGGCGCGCGGCTTCCGGCGCGCGGCCGAGATCGTTGTTGAGCAGCGCGGCGGCATAGAGCGCGTCGGGCTGGTTCATCGAGACGAGCGAGCGGACCAGCGATTCCGCTTCCGGCAGGCGGCCGCGGCGGATCTGGAACTCCGCGAACTCGTAGCGGATCCAGGGGTCGGTGGGGTCGAGCACCAGTCCGTTCTGGAACTCGCGCATGGCGCCCATGTCGTCGTTGTTGGCGGCGGCGGCGAGAGCGCGGCCGCGCGCGGCGCGCATCTGCAGGCGCTTGTCGTCGGAACCGCCGCCCTGGCCCGCCTGGCGGTAAAGGTCGGCGGCGTCGGCGTAGCGGCCCTGCTTTTCATAGACGTCGGCCAGCAGTTCGAGCGCGGGCGCCGGTTCCTTGTAGCCGGAACGAACCAGCCCTTCGGCAACCGACTGGGCATCGGCAAGGCGGCCCTGGGCCACGAAATTGCGGGCATCGTCCAGCCCGGCGAAGAAGCGCGCGGAGGCGAGACCTTCGGCCCACTGGCTGGCCTTGCCGTAGCGCGAGGCCTGTTCGAGATAGTTGGCGGCTTCCGCGAAACGGCTTTCGCGCAGGCGCACCAGACCCATGCCGCCGAGTGCGTCGGGATCGCGCGAATTGACCGTGAGGGCGCGCTGGAACTGGTTGGAGGCGGATGCGAGGTTGCCGTCTTCGAGCGCGTCGAAGCCCGCGACGCGGGCCTGTCCGGCGCGATTGGCCGACGTGGTGGGCGCGGCGGCGACGCGGTCCGGTCGCTGGACCGGTTGGGGCGCCTGCGTGCGGGCCGGAGCGGGCTTGGGCGCCGGTTTCGACGCTGCCGCCTGTTTCGGAGCGGCTGGTTTGGGAGCAGCCGGCTTCGGCGCGGCAGGCCGGGCGTTCAGCGCCTGGTTCACCGAGGCATTGCCCGGATCGAGCGCTTTGGCGCGCCGCAGTGCCTGCTGGGCCAGATCCTCGCGGCCCTTGGAGCGCCAGTACTTCGCCTGTTGCAACAGTGCGTCCACGCCTGCCGCCTGGGCATGGGAGACGCCGGTGGTCATTCCCGTGGTGGCCGTGGAAAGCAGCAGGGCCAGGCCGACCAGGCGCAGGCGGGTCATCGCGGAACTCATGCGTTATCGTCCTGCTTGCCGAGGCGGCGCTGGGCCTGGCGACGGAAGTAGAGGTAGGTCGGGCCGGCCAGGATGGCGGCCAGGAACAGCGAGAACAGGCCCATCAGCATCGGGCGCTGGCTGAACCAGTAGGCGAGCTTCATCCAGACCGGCAGCGAGCCGATCCAGTAGCGGTCGCCGATGGCGAAGCTGGTCATGCCGTCCCCCTTGGTGACGGCAAGGTCACCCTGGATCGCGGCATTAATCTTCACGTCGGCCATGCCGTCGACAAGGGTGGGCAGGGCGCCCGCATTGTCGGCCAGCAGGGCGACGACGGTACGATCCGAGGAATAGGGCGAACGGAAGCTGACGATCCCCGAGAACCCGCGCGCATTGTAGACGAGCGGGGCGGCGGCCATCGGGTCGCTCTGCTCGGTGCCGCCGAAGAACGAGGTGGCATATTGCAGCGGAGAGCGCTCGGTGACTTCGAGGTGGCCGTTGACGTAGCGGACCGGCGCCTTGTCGAACAGCGAACCGGCGGAGGCCAGTTCGACGCCGCCGATGACGAGCACGTCCTGGTCCTGCAGCTCGCTGGCGCTGGCCGAGGAGCTGACGGTGATGGCGGTGACGGGAACGCCGGTGGAATCGCCGAAGCGGCCCATCAGCGCCAGGAACGCCTCGACCGACGTGGGCGAGGGGTTGGCGGCCATCACCACGGTCGTCTCGGCCAGATCCGGCGCCACCGTGAAGGGGAAGCCGGCGCCCGCGAACGTCGCGAGGTCGGGCATCAGGATGGCGTGGTAGGCCGAAGTCAGGTCGATCGTGCTGGTGGGATCGATCGAGGTGCGCACGTTCTCCGGCAGGGTGCCGGTACACTTCTTCTTGTCGGCGATGATCAGGTTGTAGTCGAGCGTCAGTTCGTTCTGGCCGAACAGGTTGTAGCGCGGCAGCACGACGGTGGCCGAGGAATCCTGGCTCTTGGCGCCCCGGGCGCCGAACAGGTTGCTCCACCAGGGCGAGCTGAGCGGCAGGGTCTTGAGGTACTGGCCGTTGAGCGAGGCATCGAGGCGCGAGGCGCGCTGGTCCAGCCAGTCGGCCACCGGATAGCGATAGGTCAGGTTCAGGCGGCCGCCTTCGCGGGGCCAGAAGAACAGGTCGGGCGCGACGCGGAAGCTGGCGCTCAGCGGGCCGGGGCGGAAGCCGGTGCCCTGGAGCTGGTAGCCGGTCATGATCTTGCCGAGCTGCACCGGCTTGTCGGTGGAGATCCAGCGCAGCGCGCCGTAGCGCGGCCAGGCGGGTATGCGCACGCCGTCGAAGGTCATGCGCTGTCCGCCGAACACGCCGCGTCCCAGCGCGACGGCACCGGCGGCGACGCGCAAATCGGCGTCGTTGCGGCCCATCAGCACGAGCAGGGTGCCGGTGGGGTCGACCGGGTTGCGCAGCGCGGCGGCAGCGGGGCCGGTGGCTGGGGCGATGTCGAGGCCGGGGATCGACTGTCCGGCCTTGAGGAAGACCACCGCATTGCCCTTCGGCAGCGCGCCGTAGACCGGCTTGAACGAGAACCCGCGATAGGACGCCAGCGATCCGAGCCACGATGCCGTTGCGGCGGCGGCTTCGAGTTCGCCCTTGTGCGGCTGTCCGGCGAAGACGAACGGCATGCGCAGGGGCACGTTCTGGCCCTTGTCGAAGAACGGCAGGGGCAGGCGCGAGAGGTCGGGCTGGAAGGTCAGCGCCTGATACTCGACGTCGAGGAACGAGCGGGTGTTGCTGATGTTCGTCCAGAGCGAGCTGTGGAACGGGTCTTCGCAGTCCCGCGCGTAGTGGCCCAGGAACCGGATGTTGAGCTGGTTGTCGCCCGGCAGCAGCAGCGCGGCGTTGACGGGGATGCGCAGCACCTGGCCGCCCGCCTCGCCGCGCGTCAGCGGCACCGCCTGCACGACTTCGCCGTTGACGATGACGACGAGCTGGCTGAGGTCGTCCAGCATCTGGGCCGACCAGGAAAGCTGGAGCGTGAGCACCGCCGAGGTGACGACGCGGTCCTGGCGCATGCCGAAGGGGATGCCGATCTCGCCCTGGGTGCCCTGAAGGCGGATGGGGCGCGAGACGCGCATGTCCTTGAAGGTCAGCCTTTCGCCGAGTCCGCTGCGCGGGGCCTCTGCCGCATCCGCCTGAGCGGCGCCTGCGGGCTTGTTCTGAGCCTGAGCCTGACTCTGCGTTTGACTCTGGGCCGGGCTACGCGCCGGAACCGGAGCAGCGTGGACTTCCCGGCTGCCGAACACGATCGTGGCGACGCCCAGCGCCAGCGCGGCGGCAAGGCCTGCCGCCTTGGCCAGCGGCAGCAGCGAGCGCTTGCCCTTACCGGAACTGTCTTTCTTGTCCGTCGGTGCGGGAAGATCGGGCGTGAGAGGTGCAAAGGCGGCCATCGCCCGGCGTTCTGAGAAATTGAGACGCAGCATGCGCTTGATCGTCACCATGTCGACAAGAATGATATCGGCCAGCGAGCGAAGCCCGCTGACTTGCGGATTGGGGCCGGTCGGCTGCCAGGCGTCGGCGCGGCCCATGACGGCGCGCACGAGATGGCGGTTGGCCAGCATGTCCAGCTGTTCGAAGCGGACATAGGCGTTGCTGGCGCGGGTACGCATGGTCCTCACCGGGATGGACAGGACTTCGTCGCCCATGGCCATGGTGATGTGAGTCACGTCGACGTCGCGCTGCGGCAGTTCGGCGGGCAGGGAAAGTGCTGCGCCGCCCATCGAGATGTCGATCGTGGTCGCGCTGACGACATGGCCCGAGGCGAGATAGGCGGTAACCGGAAGCGCCACGGGAATGCGAATGTCCTGCCGGGCCTGACGGGTCTCGCGCGCCACTGATACGGCGGCGAGCAGGATGATCAGGCTGAAGCTGGCCCAGGCGCAGTTCAGCACCAGCGTGTCGGTCTGGATGTTGAACATGTAGGGGAAGAACGCCCATTTCACGAAAGCCAGCAGCATGCCGCCGACGAGCAGGGCGATGCAGATCAGGTGCGGCTTGACGACGTCCCAGTCGAAATAGGTCTTGTCGAGCAGCGAGCCCTTGTCGGTCACGTTGAACTTGCCCTTGCGGGGCTGGAACCAGGTCATGACCGTCGGCTTCACGAGGTGGAAGGCCAGGATCGTCTCGTAGACTTCGCCCCAGAAGGGACGGCGATCGCCGCCCTGGGTGCGCTCGTTGGCGACCGAGGAGCAGAACAGGTGCGGCATCGCATAGGCGAAGATCAGCGAGGCGGAGGCCTGGATGATGTTCTGGCCGAAGATCAGGTAGGCGAGCGGGCTGGTCAGGAAGGCGATGCGCGGCAGCGGATACTGGAAGTGCAGCATCGCGTTCAGGTAACAAAGGCGCTGCTGCCAGGTCAGGCCCTTGCCGAACAGCGGGCAGTCGATGCGCAGGATCTGCGTCATGCCGCGCGCCCAGCGGATGCGCTGGCCGACGTGGAGCACCAGGCGCTCGGTGGCGAGACCGGCGGAAAGGCGCGCGCTGATATAGGCGGTGTTCCAGCCGGTGCGCTGGAGCTTGAGCGCGGTATGGGCGTCTTCGGTCACGGTCTCGCCCGCGAAGCCGTTGGTCTCCATCAGCGCCTCGCGGCGGATGATCGCGCAGGAACCGCAGAAGAACGCGGCGTTCCACAAGTCGTTGCCGCCCTGGACCGGGCCGTAGAACAAGTCGCCCTCGCCGGGCATCTCGCCCATGGTGGACGCGAGATTGCGCTGCACCGGATCGGGCGAATACATGTGGTGCGGAGTCTGGAGCAGGGCAAGGCGCGGGTCGGTCTGGAACCAGCCCACGGTCAGCTGCAGGAAGGCGCGGGTGGGAACGTGGTCGCAGTCGAAGATGGCGATCAGTTCGCCGTCGGTCTTCTTCATCGCCGCGTTGAGATTGCCCGCCTTGGCGTGGAGGTTGTTGTCGCGGGTCAGGTAGCCGCAGCCGGCCTCCTTGGCGAAGGCGCGGAATTCGGGACGCTTGCCGTCATCGAGGATGAAGATGCGGTAGCGATCGACCGGATAGTCGAGGTCCATCGCCGCGAAGACCGTGTTGCGCACGATCTCCAGGCTTTCGTTGTAGGTGGGGATGTAGATGTCGACCGTGGGCCAGGTCTCGGGATCGCCCTTGGGTTCGATCACCGGGCGGTCGAGCGGCCAGCTGGTCTGGATGAAGCCCAGGATCAGGATGACCCAGGCGTAGAGTTCCGCCAGGTAGAGACCGGTGCCGAACAGGAATTCGGGCAGGGTGCCGAACGCCAGCGTCTGCGTGGTGCGCCAGAACATGTAGCGCGTGGACATGAGCACGGCGAGCAGGCCGAGCGCCAGCGAACCCTTACGGCCCGGCCAGCGCTTCATCACCAGAGTGCCGAGAATCGTCACGCCCGCGAACATCCACTGGGCATTGGTGTCGAGAGGGACCCCGATCACCATGGCCGCGATCAGCGCGATCGGGACGATCGCCAGAAGTCTGACGGCGCGGTGCGAAACGAGATTTCGGATCATGCGGCGAGGCTCACCGGCGCTACCCAGGCACTTGCGGTCGAATCGAGCGTGGGGGCGACGGCCTCCGCGATCTGCTGCACGTCCGACAATGCGACGCTGGCGGGGGCATAGCGCCCGAGCGTCTGCAAGGTGGCGATGGCTTCGGGCACGGCCTCGTCCAGGCGGATCCGGCCGATCAGGCGCGACCCGGCCAGTTCGCGGATGAAGGCGGCGCCGTGGCGGCCGAGGCGGCGCGTTTCGTCCAGCGCGTTGATGACGAAAGCGGTGCGGGCCAGTCCTTCGGCTCCGGCCTCGCCGAAGACCTGCGGGAGCAGGGCCAGGGTATCGGGCTGCGCGGTGATCGTGCAGACATGGGCGCAGGCATGCTCGATCAGGCGCCGCGCAAGACGGGTTTCGCCCGAGGGCACGTCAACCACCAGCACGCGCTCCTTGCCGGGCTGGAAGTAGCCCAGCTCGCCCAGCATCGGCACGAAATCGAGATCTTCGGCCGCGCGGCGCCAGCTGCGCAGGTTGATACCGCCGACCAGCACGGCCTCATCGGCAGGGGCGGTGATCGCGGGCAGCGAGGTGGCGGGCGAAAGGCCGAAGTGCAGCGGCAACGTATCGCGCGCGGCGACGCTCACCACCGTGACGTCCGCGCCCTGCGCCGACAGTCCCATCGCCAGATGGGCGGCAACGAAAGTGTTCCCGGCACCCCCCTTGGGGCCGTGACATACGATCATCGGCATTAGATTTCCCCCCGTGCGCCAAGATCCGACAAATGACGCAGCATCGCTCGTACATCGCGAGCAGGCTCTTCAACAACTGATTTTGCAATCGAAGGCGAAACCGATTGTTGCTCGTAACGGCTGAAGAGGTTCTTCAGCGGCTCTGCGGACAGCTCCGGGTCGGAACTTTCGATCTCGGGCGCCGCATTTTCGACGTTGGTCTGGTCCAGCGTCTGCAGACGCGGATCGCGCAGCAATGCCTCCAGGATTGGCCAGAGTTCCAGGTCGGAAAAGCGGTCTTCGAATTCCTTATAGGCGAATTCGTTGCGGCCCAGGCGGTCCAGCAGATTCCTCGCATCAATGCGCATGACGATCCCCGTTGTTGCCTTGAGAGGACTGACAACTAATGGTTAACATCGTATTTATACGTGAAAGTCTGGTCCGAAAATCCCTGCATTTGCAGATTTTTCTCGAATCGGCAGCATTTCTGCCACCTATTCGGACCCTGTGTTCACTGTGGAACGCACCGAAGCGTTCGCCCCTCACTCTAGTCGGAAGCTAACGTTTGTAGATTTTCGGAAGGTTAAAGCCGCAAAGAAAAAGGCACCACCCTCCGAAGAGAGTGGTGCCCGGGGACGGGATCGAACCGCCGACACCATGATTTTCAGTCATGTGCTCTACCAACTGAGCTACCCGGGCCAACCATGCTTGACCAAGCTTTTCAGCGAATTTTCCGACTGCCGGAGCGGCCGTTCGCTGCTGGTGGCGGGCCTATGGAGAACATGAACCGGCTTGGCAACCCTAAAATGACAAACGCGTTTCAATCGTCTTGTGGATAAATGTCCGGGTCCGGGATTTGCGGCGCGGACGGGCCGGGAAGGGCATAGCCGTCTCCCAGCCATTGCAGCAGGTCGCGGTCACGGCAGGCCTTGGAGCAGAACGGGGCGTGTTCCGCCTTGCGGGGCTTTCCGCAGATCGGGCACTTGGCATTGGCCCTGATGGCATTGGTACTGAGGGGGGTGTTTTCGCTCATGACGAGATCGCCTGCGCGAATCCGCCGCCCAGTGCAAGGGCGGCATCTTCCCGCCAGGCCAGCCTGCGTCCGGTGCGGCGCGCGAGTTCCGCTTCCCATTCGGGGCGCACTTGCGCCCGCACGCGGGGATGAGCGGTCAGCAGCAGCGTTCCCGGCGCCTCTATGCGTTCGGCCTGTCGCAGCAGGAGGCGGGCACAGGCCCCGGCGCGGTCGTGGCGCAGGCGGTGCAGCATCGAGGGGCGCTCCAGCCGGGCCACGAGATGGACGAACCCGAAGCCGTTCATCGCCGTGCGCTGGTGCGGCCAGTGATCGAGCGCGGCGGCGACGGCCTCGTCCACGGTGCGGCGATCCTCCTTGCCCTCCAGCGAGGGAAAGTCGATGCCGATCGAGCCGCCGAGGTCGAACATGTCGACGGCGCGGGCGATCGCCGGGATCGCGGCGAGGGCCAGTGCGCGCGGGGGCAGGGTGCCGTCGATGTCGATGAGGGTCATGGCCGGGGTCGGGATCACCAGTATCGCGCCGCCGTCGAAGGCGATTTCTCCGTCCAGGGCCTCCGCGAAGATTTCCGGCCAGGGATCCTCCGGGAAAGCGCGGAGCTTGCGGACGGGCAGTCCGCCGGACCGCAGCGATTCGGCAAGCGGCGGCGCAGGGCGAGGCGCCAGCCGCGTCTCCTTGGCCTGGGCGCGCTTGAGGCGGCCGGTCTCGGCCATGGCGGCGCGGGTCACGACTGCGCGGAGCGGCGCGCCTTCGCTGGCTTCTGCGGAAAGCCCGTCGACCAGGGCCTCTTCGCCGGAGGGAAAGCGCAAGGTGCCGCGCCGGGCGCCTTTCGCGCGGGCGATCAGGACGGCGTCCGCGATTTCACCGGGAAGCAGGCCGCCGTCCCATTGCAGCCGTGCGGCCAGGACGTCCCCGTTCTCGACCAGGACCGCGCGGCTTTCGCCGATCCCGTCCTCGACCAGCCATTCAGCCAATCGCGAATCCTGCCGCTTTCAGCAAGGCGCGGGTTTCGAACAGGGGGAGGCCGACGACGCCGGAATGGCTGCCGCTGATCGAGACGATCAGGCCTTCGGCGCTGCCCTGGATCGCGTAGCCACCCGCCTTGCCGTCCCATTCGCCGCCGAGGATGTAGGAATCGATTTCCTGCCGCGACAGCGGCTTGAAGCGCACGACCGTCTCGGAAAGCCGTTCGCGCAGGCTTTCGTCTGGCGATTTCAGGGCAATGGCGGAAAGCACGCGGTGGCGGCGGCCGGACAGCAGCGCGAGGCAGGCCCGCGCGGTGGCTTCGTCTTCGGCCTTGGGGAGAATCCGGCGTCCGCAGGCGACCACGGTGTCACCGGCCAGGACATGAGTGCCTTCTGCGTGGATGGCCAGCGCTTTTTCGCGCGCCATGCGGCGGGCATAGGCGCGCGGCACTTCCCCGGCGTTCGGAGTCTCGTCGATGTCGGCGGCCATGATCGCGGCGGGCGTCAGGCCCAGCCGACCGATCAGTTCGCGCCGACGCGGGCTGGCCGAAGCGAGCACCAGCCGCGGTTCTTGCGGGGAAGCCGTCACGTCTCCCTCGGGAAACGCGAGATCAGTACTGACCGGGGCCACCGCGACCAGGCATGAAGCGGTAGGTGATGCGACCCTTGGTGAGGTCGTAGGGGGTCAGTTCGACGAGCACTTCGTCGCCCACCAGAACGCGGATGCGGTTCTTGCGCATCTTGCCGGCAGTGTGGCCGAGGATCTCGTGGCCGTTTTCCAGCTCTACGCGGAACATCGCATTGGGCAGGAGTTCCACGACCCGGCCGCGCATTTCAAGGAGTTCTTCTTTCGCCATCGGCGATCAATACCTGTGAGCTTGCTGCATGATTGCGGCGCGCCATAGCCACGACTCACCGAAAATGGAAGCCTTGCCGTTCGAAGTCGCGGGTGCGGCTTGCCGATAACGCATTTTCATGCCGCGCCGTTTCAAAAATGCCGCACGAATATTTGTAGGGTTGTTTGAAAATCCGCCCTTGGCGGATTTTGGCGGCACCGGCCCACGCCCCCACCCGACCTCCCACAACAGTGTATCCTGGATGGGAGGTCGGGTGGGGGCGTGGGCCGGTGCCGCAAGCCATTCGCGGATGCGAATGGCGCACCCAACAAAGACTCGGGCCGTCGCCGCATTAAAAATGCCCATCGGGCATTTTTTAGAAAACCAACCACCTGCGACAACTGCGCGATAGGTGCGACAAAAAGTTACGCGCCGCTGTCTTGCAGGACCTTCGCAGTCGCGGCATCAGCCCGGTGGACCTTGTGTAAGGTTCGAAAAGGGCGGGGAAAGTTCCGCCGTGACGGAGATTTAAATTGCGGCGCGTTCATTTCGTCCCCCTGCTTGGGCCTTTGTTTGCCGGTGTCTGTGTGCCGGCGCTTGCCCAAGCTCAGGCACTTTCGTCTCCCACCGCCGTGACGGTGGCGGCGACGTCCGTGGCGGGAGCAGGGATTGCCGCGCCGGGCGACGCGACGGATCCGGCAGGCCCGCAGGACGACGAGAAGGACGATGATCCGCTGGAAGTGACGGGCGCCGACATCGTCGTCGTGGCGCCGCGCATCCAGGGGCAGCTCGATGTTCCCAACCAGCCGATCGCGACGTTCGACGAGGACGACATTGCCGCCTACGGCGTGGATTCGATCGGCGACCTGATCGACGCGATCTCGCCCCAGACCGGCAGCGGACGCGGGCGCGGCACGGGAACGCCGGTGATCCTGGTCAACGGCCAGCGCATCACCAGCTTCCGCGAGATGCGCAACATCCCGCCCGAGGCGATCCGCAAGCTGGAAGTCCTGCCCGAGGAAGTCGCGCTGCGCTTCGGCTATTCGGCCAACCAGCGGGTAGTGAACCTGATCCTCAAGGACAGGTTCTCGGCCACGACGGTCGCGGGCGAATACAATCGCCCGACGCGCGGCGGTGCCGACAATTACGAACTGGAAAGCGGCGTGGTGAAGATCGCCGGGCCGCGCCGCTATAACTTCAACGCCAAGTATACCGACACCTCGATGCTGACCGAGGACGAGCGGAACGTGAAGCAGGCCGAGGGAACCCAGCCCACCGTGGCGGGCGATCCCGATCCGGCGCGCTACCGCAGCCTGGTCTCCGCCGATTCCGAACTCGTCCTCAACGGCACGCTCACCCAGAACTTGGGCGAGCAGGGGCTGGGCGGGTCGATCACCGCCAATGGCTCCTTCACCCACGGCGAAACCACCTCGCTCTCCGGTCTCGACAGCGTGACGCTGACCGCGCCTTCGGGCACCAGCGCCTTGCGCACTCTGCCCGATCCGCTGACCACCCGCGTCGTCACCGATACCTTCGAGGCAGGGCTGGGCTATAACACCATGGTCGGCCGCTGGATGTTCAATGTCACCGGCGACGGCAGCTATATCGATGCCAATACGCGGATCGACCGCAAGCGCGACCTTTCCTCGCTGGAGGACGCGGCCGCGGCGGGCACGCTCGATATCGCCGGCGCGCTGCCTTCGATCCCCGGCGCGGGCGTGGATACGGCGCGCAGCCGCACGCTTTCGCTGTCCTCGCTCGCCACGCTTTCCGGCATGCCGTTCAGCATGCCCGCCGGCGACGCCAACCTTACCTTCAAGGGCGGCTACGATTTCAGCCGCGTGCAGAGCGAGACGCGGTCGGACACCTTCTCGCAGAGCACGCTGACGCGCGGCGACGTTTCGGCGGGCGTCAACCTGGCGGTTCCGCTGACTAGCCGCGGGGACTTCCTCGGCGGGATCGGCGATCTGGCGCTCAATCTCAGCGGCGGGCTCAACCATCTTTCCGACTTCGGCACGCTCACCAACTGGAGCGCGGGGCTGACCTGGTCCCCGACCGAGAAGCTGTCGTTCCAGGCCAGCTACATCGTCGAGCAGGCGGCGCCGACACTGGCCCAGCTCGGCGCGCCGAACGTGCTGACCTACAATGTCTCGGTCTACGACTTCACCACCAATTCCACCGCGCTGGTGACGGTGCTGAGCGGCGGCAACCAGGATCTGGCCAAGGAAACGCAGCGCGACATCAAGCTCTCGGCCACATGGGAGCTGCCGTTCATGGAGCGCTCCAATCTCCTTGTGGAGTATTTCCGCAACCGCTCCTCGAACGTCACCGAATCGTTCCCGATGCTGACTTCCGCGGTAGAGGCGGCCTTCCCGGACAGGGTGCAGCGCGATGCCGACGGCAACCTGACTTACGTGGACCAGCGCGCGGTGACCTTTGACAAGGAAACCAGTTCCAGCATCCGCTGGGGCCTCAACTTGTCCGGCAATCTGGGCAAGCAGCAGGAAGGCGGCTTCGGCGGTCCTCCGCCGGGCGCAGGCCCCAGGGGTGCCGGTCCTTCGGGGGCTGGTCCGCAGGGCGCGGGGGGCAAGCCTGGCGGGGCGGGCGGTCCTCCGGCCGGTGGGCCACCTCCGGGCGGTCCCGGCGGAAAGGGCGGGCGCTGGAACCTCTCGGTCTACCACACCTGGCGCTTTACCGACCGCGTGACGATCGCGGACGGGGTGCCCGTGCTGGACCAGTTGAACGGCGAGGCGCTCACTTCGGGCGGGGTGCCGCGCCATGCCATCGAGGCCGAGGGCGGCGTCTTCAAGAACGGCTACGGCATCCGCCTCAAGGCCGAGTGGGACGCGCCCACCCATGTCAACGGCAGCGGCGCGCCGACCAGTTCGGACTTGCGCTTCGGCAGCACGTTCGACGTGAACCTGCGGATCTTCGCGGATCTCGGCAAGAATGCCGATCTCGTGGCGAAAGTGCCATTCCTCAAGGGCGCGCGGCTTTCGCTGGTGGCGGACAACCTGCTCGATTCGCGGCAGAAAGTCACCGACCAGAACGGCGACGTTCCGCTGGCCTACCAAGCCGCCTACCGCGCGCCGGAGGGCAGGGTGCTGGGCATAGACTTCCGCAAGATGTTCTGAACCCCACGTCGTCCCGGACTTGATCCGGGACCGCTGGCAGTTCTTGAGGCGATAGCTTGCGGGAGAGGCGCCCTGCCGTGGGGTGGGCCGTTCACGGCCAGCGGTCCCGGATCAAGTCCGGGACGACGGTCTTCCCCTTCGGCGCATCAATCTCTATCTGGCGCTGATGGCGCGAACACCTGCCGGAACTCCCGAACACCCCAAGGGCACCGAACGCTTCAACGAGGAGCGGGCGACGTTCGTCCTGCGCGGCTCAGACCAGCCGGACCTCCAGGCGGGCGTCGAGGCGATCCGCGAAGTCGTGCGCACGCTGCCGCCGCGACCCGGCGTCTACCGCATGCAGGATGCGCGCGGCGACGTGCTCTATGTCGGCAAGGCGCGGGTGCTGCGCAACCGTGTTGCCAACTATACCCAGTGGGAGCGCCTGCCCGGGCGCCTCCAGCGCATGGTCAGCCAGACGCGCAGCATGACCATCGTAACCACCAATTCCGAGGCCGAGGCGCTGCTGCTGGAAGCGCAGTTGATCAAGCGCTTCCGCCCGGCCTACAACGTGCTGCTGCGCGACGACAAGTCGTTCCCCTTCATCCTGCTGCGCGCGGAGCACGACTTCCCGCGTATCATGAAGCATCGCGGGGCGCGCAAGATGAAGGGCAATTACTACGGCCCCTTCGCCAGCGCCGGTTCGGTGAACACCACGATCAACGCGCTGCAGAAGCTGTTCCTGCTGCGCTCCTGCACCGACAGTTTCTTCGCGCGGCGTGACCGGCCCTGTCTGCTCTACCAGATCAAGCGCTGCTCGGCGCCCTGCGTCGGCCGGATCGACGAGGCGGGCTACGGCGAACTCGTGAAGGAAGCCAAGGACTTCCTGGGCGGCAAGTCGGGCGCGGTGCAGAAGAAGATTGAGAGCCAGATGGCCGAGGCCGCCGCGGCGCTGGACTTCGAGCGGGCGGCGATGCTGCGCGATCGCCTGCGCGCGGCAACTTTCATCCAGGGCAGTCAGGCGATCAACGCCGAAGGCATGGACAGCGCCGACATCTTCGCCATGGCCTGCAAGAACGGCCAGATCGGCGTCCAGGCCTTCTTCATTCGCGGCGGCCAGAACTGGGGCCACCGCGCCTTCTTCCCGACCCATACGGAGGGGCTGTCGGAAGAGGAGGTGTTCCAGAGCTTCCTCGCCCAGTTCTACGAGGAAGTGCCGCCTGCGCGCACGATCCTGGTCGACCGTGAACTGCCCGAGGCCGAACTCATGGCCGAGGCTTTTCGCGAACTTGCGGGCGGCAAGGTGGAGATATCGGTGCCCCAACGCGGCAGCCGTCGCCGCCTGATGGATCAGGCCGTGCGCAATGCCGTGGAGGCGCTCGACCGCCGCATGGCCGAGCGTGGCTCGCAGGCCAAGATCTGGCGCGAGATGACGGAATTCCTCGAACTGCCGGACCTGCCGCAGCGCGTGGAAGTCTACGACAACTCGCATATCCAGGGCAGCAAGGCGGTCGGTGCGATGGTGGTGGCGGGGCCGGAAGGCTTCATGACCAGCCAGTACCGCAAGTTCAACATCCGCGAGGCGCAGAGCAACGACGACTTCGCGATGATGCGCGAAGTGATGACCCGCCGCTTTGGCCGGGTTCAGGAGGAAGACCCGGAGCGCGAGAGCGGCACCTGGCCCGACCTCGTGCTGATCGACGGCGGCAAGGGCCAGATGAGCGCGGTGAAGGATGCGCTGGAGGAACTCGGCATCGAGGACGTGAACCTCATCGCCATCGCCAAGGGGCCGAACCACGGGCGCGAGGGGCGCGAGGTGTTCCACTTCCCCGACGGCCGCGAAAAGATGCTGCCGGTGAACTCGCCGCTGCTGTTCCACCTCCAGCGGCTGCGCGACGAAGTCCACCGCTTCGTCATCGGCGCGCACCGGGCCAAGCGCAGCCGGGCGATCACTGCCAGTCCGCTCGACGAGATCCCCGGCATCGGCCCGGCACGCAAGCGGGCGCTGCTGCTGCACTTCGGCACGGCGGGCAAAGTGCGCGCGGCCAGCCTGGCGGACCTCCAGCGCGCGCCCGGCGTCAGCGCGGCGGTGGCGCAGACGATTTACGATTTCTACCATCCGAACGGCTAACAGTCCCGCTTTCACAAGGTTCTGCATGTTCCTTCCGGTTGGACCGTAAATCTCGGATTAAATTCCGAAAAATCGGAAGCGCAGTTTTGCCAATTGGATGAATCGCTGCTAGGTCTGCTGTATGGCTAACAGTGATAGCAATTGGCGCCTTTGGGGTGAGCGGGATCCTTATTATGCAGTGCTTACCGATCCGCGCTTCCGCGATGGTAGCATAGAGCATAATCGCAGAACTTTCTTCGAAACCGGCGAAGTCTTCATTCGGCACTGGCTTGCACAAATAGAGATGCACTTTGGTGCTTTACCGCGCGGGCGGGCGCTCGATTTCGGCTGCGGGGTTGGACGATTGACGCTTCCGCTGACCGACCATTTCGAATCGGTAGTCGGCCTCGACATCTCCCCAGCCATGTTGGAGGAGGCGCGCCGCAACAGTGTCGGCCGCCGGATCAACTACCTGCTGTCGGATGATGCCCTGTCCCGGGCGGAGGGGCAGTTCGATTTCGTGAACAGTTTCATCGTGTTGCAGCACATCCCGGTCAAGCGTGGGCTGAAGGTGTTGAACCGGTTGCTTGAAAGCGTCGCCCCAGGCGGTGGCTGCCTGATCCAGTTTTCGATCCGGCGTCGGCACGGCTGGCGGCATGAACTGCTTTATCGACTACGCCACCGCGTACCCGGCGGGCAAGCGCTGATGAACCTGCTGCGCGGCAAGGCGGTCGATGCGCCAGCAATGCAGATGAATGAATATTCGCTTGATGTTGTGCTTCGCCGATTCCACGAATGCGGCTTTGCCAAGATGCTGGTACGTTTCGAAGACCATGGCGGAACAGACACTGCGATGATTTTGGCACGGCGTAGCTGACGGGGCAGCAAGCGTTCGCAGAGGCCCCTGGTTCGATACGAACGACCGACTCTGCTCGACGAACAGCATTACGGCGGGTGGTGGTCCTGAGCGCTTAACGCTACTACGCGCACATCCAGCGCGCGCATCGCCGCGCGAAAGCCGTCGTTCTGCCTATTTGCTGATCGGTCTTTCGGAGCCTTCCTGACCATGCGTTTTACCCTGCGTAACCTCACCACGGCCGGTGCCGTGATTGCCTTTGCCGTTTCCGCGGCCTTCTCCTCGCACGCCTTCGCTGCTTCCGTGCCGCCCGCCGCCTCGGGAGAGCCGGTGCCGCTGGCCGAGACCGTGCCCAGCGACCTGCCGCGCAATGCCCGGCCCACGCATTACCGCATCGAAGTGACCCCCGATGCCCAGAAGCTGACCTTCACCGGCACGGTTTCGATCGACCTCACCGTCTTCACCGCCAGCGACGCGCTGACCCTGCACGGCAACGGACTGACCGTCTCGGCGGCCAGGCTGGTCGCCGCGAACGGCACGCAGGTCGCGCTTCAGACCACGGCCGACGACAAGGCGCAGACCCTGCGCTTCGCCGCCGGAAAGCCGATCGCGCCGGGCAAGTACCGGCTTGAGGTGAACTACGGCGGCAAGATCGGCACGCAGCCCTCGGGCCTCTTCGCGCTCGACTATCCCGACAAGCGCACTGGAAAGGATGTGCGTGGCATCTTCACCCAGTTCGAGGCGCCCGATGCCCGCCGCTTCGTCCCGAGCTTCGACGAGCCGAGCTACAAGGCGACCTTCGACCTTACCGCCGTCGTCCCCGCCGATCGCATGGCCGTGAGCAACATGCCGGTGAAGGGCCAGGAAATGCTTCCCGGCGGCCTCAAGCGCGTGGTCTTCGCCACGACGCCGAAGATGAGTTCCTACCTGCTGTTCTTCGGCATGGGCGATTTCGAGCGCAGCGCCAAGAAAGCGGCGGACGGCGTCGAAGTGGGCATCGTCTCGCCCACCGGCAGCGGCGCGAAGGCGGACTATGCCCGCGACGGCCTCGCCCAGATCCTGCCCTGGTTCGACGACTATTTCGGCGTGAAGTTCCCGCTTCCCAAGCTCGACAACATCGCCGCGCCCGGCTCGTCGCAATTCTTCGGCGCGATGGAGAACTGGGGCGCGATCATGACCTTCGAGCGTATCCTGCTGCTCGATCCCGCCGTGACCAGCCCCTCGGGCAAGCAGAGCATCTACAGCGTTCAGGCGCACGAAACCGCGCACCAGTGGTTCGGCGATCTGGTGACGATGGCCTGGTGGGATGACATCTGGCTGAACGAGGGTTTCGCCAGCTGGATGGCCGACAAGGTCACCGATCACTTCAACCCGGAATGGAACTGGAAGCTGAACGGCATCGACGGCCGCGAAGGCGCCATGGCGCTGGACGCGCTGCCGACCACGCACCCGGTGGTGCAGAAGGTCCGCACCGTTTCCGAGATGGAACAGGCCTTCGATTCGATCACCTACCAGAAGGGGCAGGCGGTCATCTCGATGCTGGAGGACTACGTCAGCGCCGATACCTGGCGCGCGGGCATGCAGACCTACATGCGGAGCCACGCCTTTTCGAACACCAGCAGCCGCGACCTCTGGGCGGCGATGGAATCGGCGGGCGGCAAGGACGTGGACCTGATCGCCGAGGCCTTCACCCATACGCCGGGCGTGCCGTTGCTGCGCGTGAACGTCTCGGCCTGCGCCGACGGCAAGACCCGCCTCGACCTGACGCAGGACGCATTTTCGCTCGATCCCTCGACGCGGGACGGCGAAAAGCCGACCTGGCCGATGCCGCTGCTGATCCGCGCCGGTAACGGCGAACCCATGCGCCACCTGATGACCGCACGGACCGAGAGCCTGACCGTCGACAGCTGCGATGCCGTGCTCGTGAACGCGGGCCAGCTTGGCTATTATCGCACGCTCTATGACGGCAAGGCGCTCGATGCGCTGGTGTCCGCCTTCGGTTCGCTGGCGCCGATCGACCAGTACGGCCTGCTGCGCGACAACCTCTCGCTGTCGCTGGCCGGTTATCAGGACATGTCGGCGGGTCTGCGCCTGCTGGCCTCGGTCCCCGGCACTGCCGATGCGACGCTGGCGGGCAAGGTCGTCGGCCAGTGGGAAGGCGTCTACGGCCTGCTCGACGACGCCAAGGTAAAGGCCAAGGTCGCGGCGCGTATCTCCAAGACCTGGGCCCCGCGCCTCGACACGCTCGGCTTCGATCCGGTGGCGGGTGAGCCGCTGACCGATACCAAGCTGCGCGCGCAGTTGATCGATACGCTCGGCTCCATCGGCGACAAGCGCGTCGTGGATGAAGCGCGCCGCCGCCTCCAGGGCCTCGCCGCCGATCCCAAGTCGCTCGACGGGCCGCTCAAGGGCACCTGGCTCGGCGTCGCCGCCACCAACGCGACCCGCGCCGACTGGGAGCTGCTGCGCCAGCAGGCCGCCAAGGCGACCAGCTTCGTCGAACGCCAGCTCTACTACACCGACCTCGGCATGGTGCGGGACGAGGCGATTGCGAAGGACGCCCTCGCGCTCGCGATCTCGGGCACGCCGGACGCCACCAGCGCCTCGCAGATCATCACCACGGTCGGCCGTGCCCACCCGGAGATGACCTTCGATTTCGTCCGCGAACATCAGGCGGCGATCGACGGGCTGATCGAACACTCGGGCCGCGCGCGCTTCTTCGCACGCATCGTCGCATCGAGCACGAACCCCGAGATGGTCGGCAAGATCGAGGCCTATGCCGCGACGCTTCCGGCCGACGAGGCTAAGCCGGTGGTGCAGGCTGTGACCGGGCTGAAGGAGCGTTTGGCCAATCGTCCGCGGCAGCGGGTCGAGGTTGCGGCTTGGGTCAAGAAGGCGAAGTAAAAGAGGAAGATTCCGGGGCCCTTCGACAAGCTCAGGAGATCCCCCGGACCTTCGGAATGGCTACCTCGCGCGCCACCTATCCGTTGTGCGCTCTTTGCGGCGCAGCCAATAAGTCTCCCGACGCAGCCATGGGCGCGCAACGGCGTTGGTCCGCGTGACCTAGACGTTAAAGGGGTGCAGGGGCGATGGCCCCTGCTTCTCCCTTACTTCCCAAACCTGCGAAGCACCCGCCAGGCCAGAGCCTTCCCCCGGTTCCGCGCAGGCCACCGCCCTGTTCGGCGCGGCTTCAGCCCCAGCCCCCGCAGCCATCCGTTGAACGCCCGCGCGTCCGCTTCGGCGAAGCTCCATTCCGAGCGCCAGGTGATCGACAGCGAGACCGAGGGTGCGGTGCCATTGCGCACGAAATGGGGTGCCATGACCGGCACGTAGACGGCCTCGCCGGGCGAGAGCGCGACTTCGGTGCCGCCGGGGAGCAGGTCGTCGTGCCAGCGGAGTTCGCGGCCGCCGCCGGTGTGGTAGGTTTCGTGGACCTGGTCCGGTGCGAAGCGGGGATCGCCTGCGGGGAACTGGGTCATGACCTTGGCGCCGCGCAGTTGCAGCAGGATATTGTGCTCGGGATCGAAGTGGTAGGGGGTGACGCCGCCTGCGGAAGTGATGAAGGCGAAGGCCTGGAGCTTCATCATGCGGCCGGTCCTGGCCTCGATCGCCGGGCGCAGTTCGTCCAGAAGTTCGCCGAGCAGGCGGGCGTAATCCGGGTGCTGTTCGATGTTCTTGATGACGGCCCAGGAATTGGTCGTCTCGATTTCGCGGATGGTGCGGCCGATGGGGATGCCGGTGGGCGCGGGCTTGCCGTCCACGCCGAGGGGCTGGTTTCCGAAATTGTACTCGACCGAAGCGGCGGGCAGCGATTCCGCGAGGGCGGCCAGCGCTTCCAGTGACATAAGCGGATGGTCACCGAGGGCGTGGGTCAGCTTGTGCGGCACTTCGGGGTAGTTCGCGGCAAAGCGGGCGCGGGTTTCTTCGGGGAAGACGGCGGCGCTCGGGGATTTCGAGAACAGGTTCACAGGCTCCCTCCTGCGGGGCTGCGCGCGGTTTCCGCGCGGACGAAATGGCGGAACAGGCGGCGGCGGATCGGGCCGCCGATGGCGATCGAGAGCCGTGCCATCGCGCGGCGTTCGCGCCAGATATGGTCGATCATCGGATGGTCGGCGGCCGCGCAGCTGTCGGTCCAGGCGATGTCTGCCCGTTCGAGAATTTGCAGGTTTTCGCGCTGGAGCAGGACGCCGGGGGAGAAGCGGGAATAGCGCTCGTCGAAGGCGGTCTTGAAGGAATAGGCGCCGGGCGGGGTGAGAAAGCTGGCGAGCATGGCGATCGGGCGCCCGTCCAGCGTGAGCGAGAGGCGTTCGAGGCGCCCGCGCGCGGCGGCGCCTTGCAGGCTGTCGCGAAAGAGGCTGTCGGTGGCGGCATGGTTGGCGAGCGCGGAGCCTGCCTTGCCCTTCCAGCCGGAGGCTTCGAGCGCGAGAAAGGCGTCGCACCAGGTGGCAAGGTCCTCCCCGTCCTCGCGTCGCTCCACTGCGAGGGTTCCGGCTTCGGCAAGACGGCTGGCCTGACGGCGCAGTTCCTTGCGCTTCTTGCCCGAGAGCGAGGCCTCCAGATAGGCATCGGGCGAATGGTCGGAGGCGAGCAGGGCGCGGTCCTCGCGCAGGACCACTTCGCAGTGGCGTCGCTGCTCGGCCAGAACCCGCGAAAGCGCGGCATGGAGCGGGCCTTCGAGGGGGATGGCCCGGAGGTGCAGGAACAGTGCCCGTTGCGCCGCCCGGTCGGCCCAGTCCAGCACGGCTCGCCAGAACAGGTCTTCGGCGCCGCGCCGGACAAGCGGAGCGCCGCAGAAGCAGTTGTCGTGCAGCCAGCTTGCCAGATGGGGCACCGGCCAGCGGTAATAGCGCGGGCTGCGCAGGACCGGGAGCAGCCCGGCAAGCTGTCCGCCCATCTCGAAGCGCAGGATCATGACGGCATCGGTCTGCGGAAGGCGGCGCAGCGAGGGCAGGAGATACCAGCTTTCGAAGAAGGGATTGGGCTCTCCGGCGTCGAGGGCGAGACGGTCCCATACGGGAACGTCGGTTTCCAGCGTCCGCCATGGCGCGCAGTGCAGCGAAGGGGCCGCCGAGGCGGTCTCTTCGCGAACCGAATGGGCCTCTGGGTCGAACATGGTCTCGCCTGCTTATCCTCGCGGGCGTTCTAGCGCGTCGCCCTCAAGGAAGTGCTAACGCGGGCAGGGAAAAGCCCCGGCGGATCGCTCCGCCGGGGCTCTAACCGTCGAACCGGATCAACCCGCCGCCAGTGCAGCGAGGAGCAGCAGGGCGACGATATTGGTGATCTTGATCATCGGGTTCACCGCAGGACCGGCCGTGTCCTTGTAGGGATCGCCCACGGTGTCGCCGGTCACGGCGGCCTTGTGGGCTTCCGATCCCTTGCCGCCGTGGTGGCCGTCCTCGATGTACTTTTTGGCATTGTCCCAGGCGCCGCCGCCCGAGGTCATCGACAGCGCCACGAACAGCCCGCCCACGATCACGCCCAAGAGCAGCGCGCCCAGCGCCGCGAAGCCGTTCTCCGTGCCCGCGACGGCGGAGATCACGAAATAGACAACGATCGGCGCCAGCACCGGCAGCAGCGAAGGCACGATCATCTCCTTGATCGCGGCCTTGGTCACGAGGTCCACGGTCCGCGCATAGTCCGGCTTGGTCTCGTAAATCATGATGCCGGGATTGGCCTTGAACTGCTCACGCACGTCCTTGACCACGTCGCCCGCCGCGCGGCCCACGGCAGTCATGCCCATGGCCCCGAACAGGTAGGGCAGCAGCGCGCCGAGCAGCAGGCCGACGATGACGTAGGGGTTCTCCAGGCTGAAATCGACCGAGAGGCCGGGGAAGAACTCCTTGAGATCGGTGGTATAGGCCGCGAAGAGCACCAGCGCGGCGAGGCCCGCCGAGCCGATGGCATAGCCCTTGGTAACGGCCTTGGTGGTATTGCCCACGGCGTCGAGCGCGTCGGTCTTCTCGCGCACGGCATCGTCGAGGCCTGCCATTTCGGCAATGCCGCCGGCATTGTCGGTGACGGGGCCATAGGCATCGAGCGCGACGACCATGCCTGCCAGGGCCAGCATCGCAGTGGCCGCATAGGCGATGCCGAGCAGTCCGGCGAGCTGATAGGCGATGACGATGCCCGCCACGATCACCAGCGTCGGCAGCGCTGTGGCTTCGAGGCTGATCGCAAGGCCCTGGATCACATTGGTGCCGTGGCCGGTTTCCGAGGCTTTGGCGATCGAGCGCACCGGGCGGTAGCCGGTGCCGGTGTAGTACTCGGTGATCCAGATGATCAGGCCGGTGATGACCAGGCCGAGCAGCGCGCAATAGAACAGCGTGCGGCCGGTGAAGCCGGTCTCGCCGATCATGGCATTGATGCCGCCGAGGGAGAAGTCGATCGCCCACCAGATTGCCGGGATCGAAAGCACGGCAGTGACCAGGAAGCCCTTGTACATGGCCCCCATGATGTTCTGCGATCCGCCGAGCCGCACGAAATAGGTGCCGACGATCGAGGTGACGATGCAGACGCCGCCGATCAGCAGCGGTAGCGCCATCAGGCCTTCGAAATTGTCGATGCCCTTCATCAGGAGGGCGGTCAGCACCATCGTCGCGCCCACGGTGACCACGTATGTCTCGAACAGGTCGGCGGCCATGCCGGCGCAGTCGCCCACGTTGTCGCCCACATTGTCGGCGATGACGGCGGGATTGCGCGGGTCGTCCTCGGGAATGCCCGCCTCTACCTTGCCCACCAGATCTGCGCTGACGTCGGCCGCCTTGGTGAAGATGCCGCCGCCGAGGCGCGCGAAGATCGAGATCAGGGAAGCGCCGAAGGCGAGGGCGGTGAGGCCCTGGACCACGGTGCGGTCCTCTCCGCCGACGTCATGCCCGCCCGGGCCGGTCAGATACCAGTAGAACACCGCGATGGCGAGCAGCGCCAGCCCCGCCACCAGCATGCCGGTGATGGCACCCGCGCGGAAGGCCAGCGTCAGGCCCGGCTGCAACCCGGTCTGCGCGGCGGCCGCGGTGCGCACGTTCGAGCGCACCGAGATGTTCATGCCGATGAACCCCGCCACGCCCGACAGGATCGCGCCGATGATGAAGCCTATGGCCGAAACCGTCCCCAGCGTGACGACGATGATCAGCGCCACGACGATGCCGACGATGGCGATCGTGGAATACTGGCGCCTGAGGTAGGCCTGCGCGCCTTCCTGAATGGCGGCTGCGATGTCTTGCATCTTCTGGTTCCCGGCCGGAGAGCCGAGCACCTGGCGGCTGGTGACGAAGCCATAGAGAATGGCCAGAAGCCCCAGGACAATTGCGATCGTGACTGGATTCACAAAACGCCCCCTTTTTCCCAACGATGTATTGACGGGTTCTCCCGTTCTGAAGGTAAAGGGCTATAGACAAGCGCGATTACTGGCAAGCGACTTCGTTTGCGGGCGATTTTCCCGCGATGGGGCGATGCGTGTCGAGCCGTTCGATCATGCCCTTCCGCGTCATCCTGAACCTGGTTCAGGATCCATTGTGCCGCTCAAGTCGAGCGTGATACAGCAAGCTGGTCCCTCGGTTGGTGAACGCAGCGACCGGGCTTCCTGCGGGATGGACCCTGAGCCGAAGGCCAGTGCAGCCATACAAGTTCAGGGTGACGCCGCCGGGTTGATTGCGGATCAACCGCCACCGGGCCTCAACTCCACCCCACTCAGGAACCCCACCCCGCTCAGGCTGAGCTTGTCGAAGCCCGCCCGCAACGCCAGGGCATTAGCCAGCCTGCCCGTAGCGCCACGCCTCGGGGCCTTCGACAGGCTCAGGCTGAGCGCTTGGAGGCCGTGAAAGGCGGTTGAGCGGACCCTGCGGCTTGAACAGCAGGATCGCGGACATAGATGTTGATGTGCGTGACCGGAGCAAGCATCATCCACCCATGATGACATTGCTGGTACTCGCCGCCGCTGCCGGCTCTGCTGGTCCACCGACAACGCCGCCGCTCTGCGTGCCGGTAGCCTCCGATAACCTGCGACCGACAACGTCCGATATCGAAGAGCACAAGAAACTGCGACAAGCGCTCAACGAGCCAATGCCTGAAGAGCGGCAGATGGTAATGCTTCACGGAAAAGGCGGGCATCTGTCTACGGAGGAGTACAGCATTATCGTGGCTCGTTCCCCCGATGGACAGTGGCGCGGAACAGCAGTCGGTCGCCGGCGGATCGCCGTGGAAGGTGCCCCATTCACCCCTGTGCAGCGAGCGGAATGGGTTCTCGATGATGCGAGCGGGAAACGCCTCAACGACGCGATTTCTCGAACGTGTCCCTTTGATCGTGCAGCGGGAAATGACCGGATGCCGGAACCGCCGCCCCGTGGCTATATTTCAGAGAAGATGGATGTGGTGTCGGCGGGACGCCAGAACTATTCGTTCTATGTCGGTGAAGGAGGGGAAGCTGTCGCCGCTCTGATCCGTCCTCCGCGTTAGATATTCTTGCCGCATGAAGTGGCTGTGAGGACTATCCCCAAGGTTCACGGGGCCGTTCCACTTAACCCCACCCCGCTCAGGCTGAGCCTGTCGAAGCCCGCCCGCAACGCCAGACCAATAGTCCGATGGCGTCCCATTCCCAAATCCTCCGTCGCCGGAATGGTACTTGCTACGCCGGCCAATGCTGATGACCTCGAACGCCGTAGCGCCTTGCCGCAGGGGGCTTCGACAAGCTCAGCCTGAGCGGGGATGAGGGGGAAGAATGGGAAGAGTGGTTTGCGCAAAGGCGCGGAGGTGTTGCAGGTCGCAGTGAACTACCTTGCGGAAATCGCGGCGCTGGAAATGAGCGAGGCCTTGCAGCACGAACGGGCTCTTTGCGCCTCCGCGCGCACCACTCTTCCCTTCTATCCGCAACGTCGCCCTCAGTGCTGATACCCCAGCCTCTCCGGCAACGGAACAGGCGCGCCCTTCCACTCCAGGGCGATGCCGCTGCCTTCCGTCACCGTGCCGACGGCATGGACGCCGGTACCGAGCGCCTTCGCGGCGGCGCGGACGTAGGCGCTGTTCACGGGGGGGGCGGTGAACAACAGGACGTAGTCGTCGCCCGCGGTCATGGCCGAAATGCGCTTGTCGAGATCGTCGCCGAGCGTGGCGACGAAGGCGCGGGAGAGCGGGACATGCTCGGCGGTGATGGCGATGGAGATGCCGCTGGCCTCGGCCATGCGCCGCGCATCGACCAGGAGGCCGTCGGACACGTCCATCATCGCCGTCGCCAGCGGAGCGAGCGCCACGCCCAGCGCCGGTTCGGGCATCGGGCGGCGGTAGCGGTCGGACAGCCAGGCGGCTTCCGGGGTCTGCACCTTGCGGCCGGAAGTCAGCAGTTCCAGGCCGAGGCCGGAATCGCCGAGCGTGCCGCTCACCCAGACGAGATCGCCGTTCTGGGCGCCGCTGCGCGAGGGGACCGGGCAGTCCTCGGGGCCGCGGCCGAGGGCCGTCAGCGAGAAGCTGCGCGCCGAACCTTGCGGCATGCGCACGGTGTCTCCGCCCAGCAGCGGCAGGTGAAAATGGCGGCAGGCCAGTTCCAGCCCGGCGAGGAAGGCGCGGTCCCATTCCTCTTCGCCCAGGGCGTGGGACTTGAGGCAGCCGAGCGGCTCGGCGCCCTTGGCGGCAAGGTCGGAGGCATTCACGGCGACGAGTTTCCAGGCGACGTCCTCGGGCGGATCGTCGGGCAGGAAATGGACGCCCTCCACCAGCGTGTCCATCGTCAGCACCAGCTTCTCGCCCCCGAATTCTAGCACGGCGGCGTCGTCCGCCAGGCCGCGTGCGGCGGGGCTGACGGCAATGGCGCGCAAGGCGTCGATGAAGGCGAATTCGCGGCTCATGACATGACAATGGGCCCCGCGGGGCCCATTGTCGAGATCAGGTGTGAACGCAGTAATGCTGCGCAAAAAATCAGCGTACTGCCTTGGCCACCGCATCGAGCACGCCGTTGACGAACTTCGCTTCGCGCGCGTCGAAGAAGGCGTGGGCGACGTCGAGATATTCGCCGATCGCCGCGCCGGTCGGCACGTCGGCGCGGGCCAGCAGTTCGTAAGTGCCGGCGCGCAGGATCTGCAGCATGGTCTTGTCGAGACGGGCAAGCGACCAGCCTTCGGCCAGCTTGCCGGAGAGCAGTTCGTCGATCTCGTCGCGGCGGGCGATCACGCCCTTCACCACGTCGTCGAAGAAGGCGACTTCGGCATTGGCGTACTGGTCCTCGTCGATTTCCGCGCCGAGCCGGTGGCGGTGGAATTCGTCGAGCAGGATGGCCTGCTGGGTGCCTTCCATCTCGAACTGATAGAGGGCCTGGACGGCGGCAAGGCGCGCGGCGGAGCGGGCCTGCTTGGAATTCGGCTTGGAGTTGCTCATCGGGAAAGTCTCACGGAAATGGAGCGCGCGTGCGCGGGAAGCCCTTCGGCATCGGCAAGGGCAACGGCGGCGGGGCCGATGGCCTCAAGCGCCGCCTGGTCGAGCTGGATGAAGCTGGTGCGCTTCATGAAATCGAGAACGGAAAGCCCCGAGGCGAACCGCGCGCGGCGCCCGGTGGGCAGCACGTGGTTGGGACCGGCGACGTAATCGCCGACCGCTTCGGGGGTCATGCGGCCCAGGAACACCGATCCGGCATGGCGGATCTGGCGGAACAGGCTTTCGGGATCGTCGGTGGCGATCTCGACATGTTCGGCGGCGAGGGCATCGGCCAGCGCCGGAGCCTCGTCGAAGCTTTCGACCACGACGATCACGCCGTAGTCGTTCCACGACTGGCGCGCGGTCGCCTCGGTGGCGAGGGCGGAGAGTTCGATCTCCACCGCCTCGGCCACGGCATCGGCATAGGCGGCATCGTCGGTGATGAGGATCGACTGCGAGGTGGGATCGTGCTCGGCCTGGCTCAACAGGTCCGCAGCGATGCGGCGCGGTTCGTTCTTCGCGTCCGCGATCACGAGGATTTCGCTCGGGCCTGCCACCATGTCGATGCCGACGACGCCGTAGAGCTGGCGCTTGGCTTCGGCCACCCAGGCATTGCCGGGGCCGGTGATCACGTCGACGGGCGCGATCCTGTCGGTGCCATAGGCCAGCGCGCCCACGGCATGGGCACCGCCCACGCGCCAGACTTCATCGACACCGGCAAGGTGCGCAGCGGCGAGGACGAGCGCATTGACTTCGCCCTTGGGGGTCGGCGTGACGACGACGAGACGCTCGACACCCGCGACTTTGGCGGGGATCGCGTTCATCAGCATCGACGAGGGATAGGCCGCGCGGCCGCCCGGTACGTAGAGGCCGGCAGCGTCTACCGGGCGCCACACCGCGCCGAGGCGCACGCCCGCCGCATCGGTATAGTCGCGGTTTTCGGGCAGCTGCGCGGCGTGATAGGCGCGGATGCGCTCCGCCGCGAGTTCGAGGGCGCTGCGAAGTTCGGGCGACAGGGCCTCGAAAGCGGCGCGGCAGGTCTCTGCGTCGATGCGCCAGCCGGTCTGGTCGAGATCGTGGCCGTCGAAACGGGCGGTGTAGTCGGCCAGCGCCGTATCGCCCCGCTCGCGCACGGCGGCGAGGATATCGGCCACGTCGCGCGCCACGTCCGTCGCGCTCTCGCGGCGGTCGGCGACGACGCGCTGGAAGGCCTCTGCGAACCCGGCATCCTTGCTGAAGAGGCGTTGCATCAGGCGGCGGCCTTCCGTTCGGCCACCAGCGCGCGGAAGGCATCGACCAGCGCGGCGACGCGCTCGTCGGTCTTCAGGGCAGCGCGGTTGACGATCAGGCGCGCGGAAATGTCGAGAATGCGGCTCGTTTCGACGAGGCCGTTTTCCTTGAGCGTGCGGCCCGTGGAGACGAGATCGACGATGCGGCTCGACAGGCCGAGCGACGGCGCCAGTTCCATCGCGCCGTTCAGCTTCACCACTTCGGCCTGCACGCCCAGCTTCTCGTAGTGCTTGCGCGTGAGGTTGGGATACTTGCTGGCCACCCGCAAGTGCGACGGCAGGGCGCCGCCGACTTCCCCCTCACGCTCGGCAACCGACAGGCGGCAGTGGCCGATATCGAGGTCGACCGGGGCGTAGAGGTCAGGGTAGGCGAACTCTTCCACCACGTCCGAACCGACGATGCCCACTTGCGCCGCGCCATGCGCCACAAACGTCGCCACGTCGAAAGCGCGCACGCGGATCAGGCGCATCTGGCTGTTCTCGCAGGCAAAAGAGAGCGCGCGAGACTTCTTGTCGTGGAACTCCGCCTCGGGCACCACGCCTGCACGCGCCATCAGCGGCAGCGCTTCGTCGAGGATTCGGCCCTTGGGCACGGCGAATGTAAGGGTTGTCGGCATGGTGCGCGCATTTAGGCGCGCATTGCTAAAAGGGCAACCGGGGATAAGTCGCTCCCCCGGCACTACTCTCCGGGCGCGCGGGCCTTGATGGCGATGGCGTGGACGCGCTGGCCGGGAATGTCGCCCAGCGCGGCATTGACCTGGCGCTGGCGCTGCAGGCGGGAAACGCCCGCGAAGGCGGGGCTTTCGATTGCGATGGTGAAGTGCGATTCGCCCGTGCCGTCGTCGCCCATATGGCCCGCGTGGCTGGCGGAATCATTGATGACGTCAAGACGGGTGGGGGCGAAGGCGGCTTCGAGAAGCTGCCGCATTTCCTGTTCGATCGATCCGGTCATGTCTTCCATTTAGGCGCTCGATCCCCCATCTGGAAGCCGGTGAGACAATCTAGATTTCATGGCAGGGTCGAATCCGGCGGTCGCATGTGCAACTGGCCGGGTTGCGAAGAGGCGGGCGAGTTTCGCGCACCGGGCGCGCGCCTGCCCGGTTTCGACGGTCCGGGGGATTACCGCTGGTTCTGCCTCGACCACGTTCGCGAATTCAATTCGGGATACGACTACTTCGACGGCATGAGCGCGGAGGAAATCTTCCGCGCCCAGTCTCCGCTGCACGGCTGGGAAGCGCAGAGCCGCGCATTCCGGCCGGACGCGGGCGTGGACGGCACCCCGCGCTGGGCCGATTTCGCCGACCCGCTGGAAGCGATCAGCGGCCGCGCCAGAGCGCATATGCGCCAGCGCCAGGCCGACCTGAAGCCGGAGAATGCCCGCTTCAACCCCGAGGAACGCCGCGCGCTCGGCGTGCTGGGGCTGGAAGGCGACATCGACGGCAAGACGCTGCGCCTGCGCTACACCCGGTTGCTGCGCCAATACCACCCCGACCACAACGGCGGCGACCACAGCCGCGCCGCCCGCCTTCAGGGCGTGGTCGAAGCTTATCAGCTTCTGCGCAAGTCTCCGGCACTGGCTTAGGGGCTGGGCTGGGATCGAATTCGAGGCAGCAAGGTAACGGGTAAGCTTGGAGTGCGAGGCAGGCATTTCTCCCGGCTCACCCGGCTCATCTCTCCCAACCCACGTTAGCGTCCGCGCTCGTGGTGTAATTTCCGGTGTAGATTGAGGTGATCGCATGGGGTTGGGCATGCCCAACCCCATGCGATTTCGAACTCGGTGGCCACCGGGCTCATCGGTAAGGTGGAGTTACCACACTTCACACGCCCACCGAGGAGTTGATCCCGATGACCGACGACAGACTACCGCTTGCCGAACTGATGGCGAAGACCGGAGATGGAGATTTCCTGCGTACGATCGCCGAGAGCGTATTGCAGATCATTATGGAGGCCGATGTCGACGGCCTGGTCGGCGCTGGCCGCCATGAACGATCGGGCGAACGCACGACCTGGCGCAATGGCTACCGCGACCGCAGTCTCGATACCCGGCTCGGCACGCTCAACCTCAAGATCCCCAAGCTGCGGACCGGCGCCTACTTCCCCGGCTTCCTGGAGCCGCGCAAGACTGTTGAGAAGGCGCTGGTCGCAGTAATCCAGGAGGCGTGGATTGCCGGGGTCAGCACCCGGCGCGTCGATGAGCTGGTGCAGGCGATGGGCATGACCGGGATATCCAAGTCCTCCGTGTCAAAGCTGTGCAAAGACATCGACGAGCGCGTCCATGCCTTCCTCAAGCGCCCGCTCGCCGGTGACTGGCCCTACCTCTGGCTAGATGCCACCTACCTCAAGGTGCGCGAGGGGGGACGGATCGTCAGTGTCGCCGCGATAATCGCCGTCGCCGTCAACACTGAGGGCAAGCGCGAGATCGTCGGCCTGCACATCGGCCCTTCCGAAGCCGAGCCCTTCTGGTCGAGCTTCCTCAAGGACCTCTCCCGCCGCGGCCTGACCGGCGTGAAGCTGGTCATCTCCGATGCCCACGAGGGCCTCAAGGCAGCGATCACCCGCGTGCTCAGCGCCACCTGGCAGCGCTGCCGCGTCCACTTCATGAGGAACGCGCTCGCCTACGTGCCCAAGGGCCAAAACACGGTTGTTGCTGCTGCGATCCGCCAAGTCTTCCTCCAGCCCGATCATGCGGCCGCAACTCAGGTCTGGCGTCAGGTCGCCGATCAATTGCGCGCCAGATGGCCCAAGCTCGGCGCCTGCATGGACGATGCCGAGCACGACGTGCTCGCCTACATGACCTTCCCCGAGCAGCACCGGGTCAAGCTTCACAGCACCAACCCGCTGGAACGCCTGAACAAGGAAGTGAAGCGCCGCGCCGATGTTGTCGGCATCTTCCCGAACGAGGACAGCATCATCCGCCTCGTCGGTGCCGTCCTGCTCGAGCAGAACGATGAATACCAGCTCCAGCACCGCTACATGCAGATCGAGGGCATGGCCGCCCTTGCCACACCCATAACCGAGGAGGTTCAGCCGCTACAGATTACACCCAAGGCCGCCTGAAAATGCAGCCCGATGGCCAGCACCGAAATTACACCACATTGACGGACGTGACCCAACCCACCCCCGCTCATCCTGAGCCTGTCGAAGGATGGGAGGCCTCGCGCCACGCATCAGGGGGCTTCGACAAGCTCAGCCTGAGCGGGTGGGGAGGGCAGCTTTTCGATTTGAGCTTTTCGAGGTGATTAGTCAGCTTCCGGTGAGCGGCGCTGCACAACGCTCAGGCTTGAATTGCGGGTGAGCAGCCTTCTCGTTTCCTCACCTCGTCATCCTGAACTTGTTTCAGGATCCATCTCGCCGCTCAGGCCGAAGCCTTGTAAGGCAAGCTGCGCCTTGGTTTGTCAAACATGGCGACAGGATTTCGGCGAGATGGACCCTGAAACAAGTTCTGGGTGGCGAGTAGGAAATGCGGGATTTATACAAATAACAAGTAGTGTCAGGTAGTTCAGGGGGATGGCTTTTAATGTCTCGCACGGATGTCTGGGGTTACTTTAAATGGAACTACACGTCTCGGGATTTTTCCATGCCGCCTCGTTATCGTAAGAGAACAGTTGTAATTGCGACTATATTCCTAATTGCCGGTATTGGGATTGGAATGATAATTCCGAGGTCAGCTCCAGTCAGTCCTCCAAGTCATCAAGAAGCACGGCGGCCCAATCCCGCACTTCCTGGAAGGAACATGTGGTCGCCGGATATTCGACACGATCCCTACGTAATCCAAGAGCAAATGAAAATTGTCGAACAGATGGAGCGGGAGTGTCGGATATTTAAAAGGAACTGCGAACTGGCTGGGGCAGCCCGACAATCGCTGATTGGCGATGCAAAATGAAGACCTTGGCTACGGAAAACGATAATCGCTGATAGTACGTCCGAAGTTGGCCATGAGCTGCCATTGCAGCGACGATCTGCAATGCGGGCGAAGTCGGCATTGCATGAGAGAAGAAACAAAGAGGTTCGCGCGAAGGTGCGGAGGCGCAAAGGTGTTGCGTATCCGCGCCTTCTCGCGAATCATTTTCCTTAAAAACCGACAAACTAGGCGCAGCGCAGAACTGCCGCTCAGACTTTCTCCCGCTCGCAGATTTCCGCGAGCTGGTCCGCGCAGGCGCCCCAGCCATCGGTGAAGCCCATTTCCTCGTGCTGCTTCATCGTTTCGGCGGTCCAGTGGCGGGCGATGGCGGTGTAGCGGGTGCCGCTGCCTTCGGGGGCGATTTCCCAGATGCCGATCATGAAGGGCCCGGAGGGGCGCAAGTCGCGGGTCACGGCGTCAGTCGAGGCGTAGCGCCTGCCTTCATCGTAGGCGAGGTAGATGCCGTCCTGCGGGGCGACTTCGCCGTCGGGGCCGTACATGGTCATGCGGCACACGCCGCCGGGGCGGCGGTCCTGCTCGTCGATCTCGACGCGCCAGGGGCGGGGGCACCACCATTCCTCCTGGCGATTGGCCATGACGTCCCAGACCAACGCGGGCGGCGCATCGATATAGCGGGTGATCGAGAGTTCGTTGTCCGTGTCGCTCATAGGTCTCTCCTTGATTGCGCTGTTCTCAATCCCGCAAGTTTCAATCCCGATCAGGTGCCCCAAGCGGGAAGTAGGACCGGAACGGGCGGGCATCCTCCACGCAGCGCGAGATGGGGGGCAGGGCCAGCAGATGCGCGCGCCAGGCGCGCAGGCGCGGGCGGTCTTCCTGGATCGGGTGAACCCAGTCGGCATAGAACAGCGAAGGCGCCGCGGCGCATTCGATCAGCGAGATCTGGTCCATCTGCGGATAGAACTTCAGCCAGCCTTCCAGCCAGGCATAGACCCGGTCCAACTGCGCGCGCGCCTCGGCGCAGCGGGTCTGGTCCGGGTTGGCGCCGTCGCGGATATATTCGTTCACCACGATCTGCATGACGTTCATGACGTAGTTGTCGAAGACCCGGTCGAGCATGCGGATCGCCACGGCCGCGTCGGGGTCTTCAGGGATCAGAATGCCGGGGGCGACATGGTGGCGATCGAGGTATTCGATGATCGTGGTCGCCTCGAACAGCAGGTTCTCGCCGTCGCGCAGGACCGGGAACTTGCCGAGCGGCCCGGCCATCTGCACGACTTCGGTGTGCTGGGGATGCTCCGGGTCGACGACCCGGAAGGCGAAGGGCACTTCATAGGCGTAGAGCGGGATCAGCGCCTTCCAGGTATAGGACGAGAAGGGATGGCCGAACAGTTCGAGGCTCGGCTCCGGGTTCACGCCTGTGCCCCGGCGAGCGCGGCCTCGATCGCGGCAACGTCGATCTTGCGCATGGTCATCATCGCTTCCATCGCCCGTTTGGCCGCGGCGCGGTCGGGGTGGGTCAGGGCATCGCTGAGGACCTTGGGCGTGATCTGCCAGGAAAGGCCCCACTTGTCCTTGCACCAGCCGCACATGCTTTCCGCGCCGCCGTTGCCGACGATGGCGTTCCAGTAGCGATCGGTCTCTTCCTGGGTGAGAGTCTCGACCTGGAACGAGAACGCCTCGGTCTGCGGGAAAGTGGGGCCGCCGTTGAGGCCGATGCAGGCGATTCCCATGACCGAGAATTCCACGGTGATCACGTCCCCCGCCTTGCCGTCCGGGTAGTCGGTGGGCGACTGGACCACGCGGCTGACATGGGTGTCGGGAAAGACGGTGGCGTAGAACCGGGCGGCTTCCTCGGCGGTGCCGTCGTACCAGAGGCAGACGCGGTTCTTCGCCGCTGCTTCAGCGCTCATTTCTTCATCTCCCCGATCAGGGTATTGTCCACGGCCTTGGCGGCCTTGTAGGCGTCGCGGGCCTGGAGACGCTCGGCATAGGCGACGAAGGCGGGGCGAGGGGGCATCGTTCCGAACGTCAATCCCCAGTCCACCGCGCTGCCGACGTAGACGTCGGCCATCGTGAAGCGGCTGCCGCAGACATAATCCGCGTTTTCGAAATGGCTCTCCAGCGCGTTCATCGTGCGCTCGAAATTGCCCCAGCCCGCCATCATTTCCTGGTCGGGCGAAGGCTCGCACTTGAAATGGCGCGAGGTGATCGCCTGTTCGACGGGGCCGGAGGCGAAGAAGGTCCAGCGGTAGTAGTCCGCCATCTCCCCGTCGCTGGGCAGCAGGCCCGCCTCGGGGTGCATTTCGGCAAGGTAGAGGCAGATGGCCGCCGCCTCGGTGACGACGCGGTCGCCACCCTCGGCATGGTGGACGATGGTGGGCACCTTGCCCATCGGGTTGACGGCAAGGAAGCCTGCGGGCTTGTCCTTCCAGTCGACCAGGACCTGGCTGTAGTCTGCCCCGGCTTCATGAAGCGCCCAGCGGGCGATCTGCCCGCGCGACATCGGATTGGTGTAGAAGGTGTAGTCGGCCATCTTCGCTACTCCGTCATCTTCGATGAGGCGGAACAATCAAGGAACATCGCGCCGCCGTCAATGGCCTTTGCAGGGATGTCGCAGCTCAGTCTCCCTTGGGGCCGACGAGGCCGAAGCCCGCGCCTTGCGGATCCAGCGCGACCACGATCCAGTCACCGCCGGGAACCTCGTGCGGGCCCATCAGCACTTGCCCGCCATTCGCCTCGATCGCCTTCTTCGCCTCTGCGATCGAGGGGACGCCGAAGTAGAACATCCAGACGGAGGGCTGGCTTTCCTCCTGCTGCTGCATGATCGCGCCGAGTGTCTGGCCGTGGTGGCCGATGAAGCAGTAGTCGCCCATCTCGCCCATCGACATCTTCTCGTCGAAAGTGAAGCCGAAGTGCTTGCCGTAGAAGGCCATGGAGCCTGCCTGATCGGGGCTGGCCAGCTCGTTCCAGCGCACGTGCTGGTTCTCGGACACGGAGAACACGTCGCTGAAGGCATCCGGCTGGTCCGCGGGCGGGATAGGCTTCATCAGGTAGATCGGTACGCCCTGCGGGTCCGCCACCATGGCGATGCGGCCGACGGGCAGGTCCATGGCGGGCATCTGCACTTTGCCGCCTTCGGAGACGATGGCCTCCACTTCGCCGTCCACGTCCTCCACGTAGAAGTAAGGCAGCCAGATCGGTCTTGCACCGCCCTCTGCCATCTCCCCGGTGATCTGCATGGCGCCGCCCGCCATGCCGCCGTCGTTGCGGACGATCATGCGATAGTCCATGCCCCCGGCGTCGGGATCGGCATGAGTGGCGATCGTCCAGCCCACGACCTCGCGGTAGAAGGCGGCGGCGCCTGCGATGTCGCTGGTGAGCAGTTCGTACCAGATGAAGCTGCCGACGGGATTGCCCATGGCTATTCTCCCAGTTCCAGAACGGATTCGAAGCCGCCGTAGATCATCCGCATGCCGTCGAAGGGCGGCGGGTTATTGGCGGGATCGAAGCGCGGGTCGTTCTTCATCAGCTCCATGAGCAGGCCCATCTGCCGGTCGCGCGTGGCCTTGTCGGGCCATTCGATCCAGCTGAAGCAGACCACTTCGTCTTCCTTCGCTTCTACCGAGCGGAAGAAGTCCGTCTGCTTCCCGTGCTGGACGTCGTCCCCCCAGCATTCGACGACGCGCGTGGCGCCGTATTCGATGAAGTATTCGTCCATCTCGCGGGCGTGGGCGATGAACTTGTCCTTGTTGGCGGCAGGGACGGCAAGCACGAAACCATCGACGTAGGGCATGGCTATTCTCCAGATTGGGCGGGAGAGGCGTAGCTTTCGAGTTGTTCGGCAAGCGCCCGGCGAAAGGCCGGACGGTCTTCCCCGCGCGCCTTGTAGGCGGTGAGCGTGGGATAGGCTTCGAGGATGGGCGCATGGTCGATGATGCGCAGCACGGTGACCATGACGATATCGGCCACGGAGAAGGTTCCCGCCAGCCAGTCGCGTTCCCCCAGCGCGTCCTGGGTGGCGGCGAGGCGGGATTCGAGCAGTTTCAGCGCGCTCGGCCGCGCCTCTGCGGCCCAGCTCTTGCCGGCATGGAAGATATCCAGCGCGCCGATTTGCGCCACGAACGGCTCCACGCTGTTCAGTGCTGCGAAAAGCCAGGTAATAGCCTGCCAGCGTGTGGCGGGATCGGCCGGGAGCAGCCGTTCGTCCTGCTCGCCGAGATAGAGCAGGATCGCGCCGCTTTCGAACAGGCGCTGGGCGCCGTCGTCGAAGGCGGGCACTTGCGCGAAGGGCTGCCATTCCCGGTAGGCATCCGGGCGCGGGTGATAGACGTCGAGGAGTTCCGTCCGATAGTCCCGGCCCAGTTCCTCCAGCGCCCATCGGATGCGCAAGTCGCGCACTTGACCGCGCGCGAAGGCGGGCACGTCGGCATAGGCGGTGATCAACGTGGAGGCGGATTCGCTGCAAGGCATCGGCATCTCTCCAGTGATTGTGACGGCCCGTTTTGAACGGCGCGATTCTTTATTGCCGGAGCCTGACCTTTTAGGTTACAAAAAGCAACCATGAAGTTGAAAAAGGAAACTGCTGTGGACGCGGGGGCGCGGACGGGGCATCCGTTGCCAGAAGGCAGTCCGGCCGCCAGCCATGGCCGCTGGTATCGCGATGCCTGCGGCGCGGCTTTCGCGATGGAGCTTGTCGGTGAGCGCTGGACCCTGCCGATCGTGCGCGAGATGATGCTGGGGCCGCGCCGCTTCAACGGCCTGCGCGGCGCACTGCCCGGCCTCAGCGCCAAAGTGCTGACCGAGCGCCTCGGCAGTCTGGAAGCCAGCGGCATCGTGCGCCGCCTCACCCTGCCGCCGCCCGCTTCGGTGCAGGCCTATGCGCTCACCGAATGGGGGCTGGCGCTGGAGCCGGTCATGCAGGAACTGGGCCGCTGGGCGGTGCGCTCGCCGGGCCACGATCCCCTGCTGCCGCTGACGCCGGTGGCCTTCATGCTCTCCCTGCGCACGATGCTGATGCCCGACAGGATCGGCGACCTGGCGCTCCGCGTGGTGTTCGACGTGGGAGAGGCGCGGTTCGTGGGCCGACTGGATCGGGACGGGTTGAAGATCGAGTCCGCCGGAGAGGCGCTTCCCGGCGCCGACCTGCGCTTCTCGGCCGAAACGGCCACGGATTATCTGCCGGTGTTCTACGGCAAGCGCTCGGTGGAAGAGGCGGGCGGCAGGCTCTCGGTGGAGGGGGACGAGGCGCTGGCCCGGCGCTTTATCGATCTTTTCGCGCTCCCTGCGAAGCTGGGCTGAAAAACGCGCCCCGCTTCGAACCGCGTGCTGCGAAAAACGCAACATACAGACAAGCAATGGCAATGTTATCTCACAATTCGGAAGCCTAAGGCGGCGCCAAGACCGCCCGCTTCCAGGCGGTGGATCATTCCATCGGAGCCACACATGCGTCACTTGCCCATCCTCGTCTCGGCAGCCCTGGCCTCGATCGCGACCCCCGCGCTTGCCGGAGAGACCTATGTCGAGGGAACGGGCGGCGTGATCTGGAACCGCGAGGACAGCCATGCGGTCGCGGCCGTGACGGTGGGCCACGACATCGACCTCAGCGAACGGTTCTTCGTGGGCGGGGAGGGCTTTGCCGAGAAGGTCCTGGCAGACGATACGCGCGTGGTCTGGGGTGTCGGCGGCCGGGTCGGCGCCCGCGTCCTGCCGGGCAGCAAGCTCTATGCCGCCGCGAACTGGCAAACCAAGGACTGCCGCGAATGCGGCAGTGCGGCGGGCCTCAGCACAGGCTGGGAGCAGGACCTGAACGAGAAGGTCTACGCCAAAGTCGAATACAAACACTTGCTGGTCGATGACGGCGAGCCGGACTCGGACATCGTGGCACTGGGCCTCGGCTACAAGTTCTAATCGGGCACATGTGCCTGCGTTTTCGTGCCGCTGCGTTCCCGATAAACCGCAAAGCCTGTTGCGGTGCAGCGCCCGCTTGTCTACGCGAGTGCAACGATGACTGAGACCGAGACCATGAAAGCCGAGAATCGTGACGCCACCGTGCTGGCTGCTCCCGACATCGAACTCGACGTGCGCGAGACCTTCGGAATCGATATCGACTGGAAGGTGCCCGCCTTCTCCGTCGCAGACGAGCGCGTTCCCGATCTTGACGAGACTTACGTCTTCGACCCGGACACCACGCTGGCGATCCTGGCGGGCTTTGCCTACAACCGCCGCGTCATGGTGCAGGGCTATCACGGCACCGGCAAGTCGACCCATATCGAACAGGTCGCCGCGCGCCTCAAGTGGCCGTGCATCCGCATCAACCTCGATGCGCACATCAGCCGTATCGACCTGATCGGCCGCGATGCCATTGTCCTGCGCGACGGGCTTCAGGTTACCGAATTCCGCGAAGGCCTGCTGCCCTGGGCGCTCCAGCACCCGGTGGCGCTGGTCTTCGACGAATACGACGCAGGCCGCCCGGACGTGATGTTCGTGATCCAGCGCATCCTCGAAACCGAGGGCAAGCTGACCCTGCTCGACCAGAACCGCGTGATCCGCCCGGACAAGCATTTCCGCCTGTTCGCCACGGCCAACACGGTCGGCCTGGGCGACACCTCCGGCCTCTATCACGGCACCCAGCAGATCAACCAGGGCCAGATGGACCGCTGGAACCTGGTGGTCGGCCTCAATTACCTGCCCGAGCCGGTCGAGAGCGACATCGTCTCGAAGAAGGTGCCGCAAGTGGATGCCGCGACCATCTCGCAGATGGTCAAGGTTGCGGACTTCACGCGCCAGGGCTTCATGAACGGCGATATCTCGACCGTGATGAGCCCGCGTACGGTCATCACCTGGGCGCAGAACTCCGCGATCTTCAACGACGTGGGCTTCGCCTTCCGCCTCTCGTTCCTCAACAAGTGCGACGAGACCGAGCGGGTCATGGTGGCGGAATACTACCAGCGCGTCTTCGGCAACGACCTGCCCGAAAGCGTCGTCGGCAAGGCATGAGCCTGCCGATCTAGCGAAACATGAAAAAGGGAGGCCGCGGCCTCCCTTTTTTGTGCCGGTGAAGGGCTGTGCGCGGGCATTTTCCTACAGGCAGGCGCTCCGGTATGAAGGCCGGATGCGTCGCCGTTCCCTTCCGCTATCCCCGCACAAGGTGACAGCTTCGGCCCGGCGCGCGTTTTTTCGCCCAGGACCGTGTCAACTGTGTCAAGCAAAGTGTCACCTTGCGGGGGTGACGGCGTCAGCCCTCGGGGTAGATGGCCTTCACGAAGTAGAGTCCGTCCGGCGGGGAGTTGAGCCCCAGCGCCTGCCGGTCGCGCGCTTCCAGTGCCTGTGCGAGCTGTCGTTCCTCCCAGCGTCCCATGCCGACCAGCGCGAGGCAGCCGACCATCGATCGGACCTGGTGATGCAGGAAACTGCGCGCCTCGGCCTCGATCAGCACCATCTCGCCCTCGCGGCGGACGTCGAGCCGGTCGAGCGTCTTGAGCGGGCTCTGCGACTGGCAATGGGCGGAGCGGAACGTGGTGAAATCGTGCAACCCCACCAGGATCTGCGCGGCGCGGTGCATGGCCGCCGCGTCGAGCGGCTTGGGCACCTGCCAGGCCTTGCCGCGCTCCAGCGTCAGCGGCGCGCGGCGGTTGGCGATTCGGTAGATGTAGGAACGGCCGATGCAGGAAAAGCGCGCGTGCCAGTCGTCCGGCACCACCTCGCAGGCCACCACCGCGATCGGATGGGGCCGCAGCCGCGCGTTCATCCCTTCCGAAAACTGGAAGGGCGTGAACGGCTTCGCGATGTCGATATGCACTTTCATGCCGAGCGCATGGACGCCCGCATCGGTGCGCCCGGCGGCATGCATCGCCGTGGTCTCGCCGGTCAGCGCGAAGGCAGCTTCCTCGACGCTTTGCTGCACCGAGGGGCCATGGGCCTGCCGCTGCAGGCCCATGTAGGGCGCGCCATCGAATTCGAGAGTGAGCGCGAAGCGGGTCAAGCGAGCCTCGTTCCGGCGGGAATCGCACGGCCGCGCAGCAGGTCTGCGGTGTCCATGGCGGGCTTGCCCGCGCGCTGGATGCGCGTCACGCGCAGGGCGCCTTCGCCGCAGGTGACGGTGAGCGAATCGTCGAGCGTGGTGCCCGGCGCGCCCGAGCCCGAGACTTCGACGCTATCGGCGGCCAGCACCTTGTACCGCTCGCCGTCGAGTTCGAAGAAGGCACCCGGCGCGGGCATGAAGGCGCGTACTTGCCGCTCGACCTGCTCGGCAGGGGCGGTGAAGTCGAGCCGGGCCTCGGCCTTGTCGATCTTCCGGGCATATGTGACGCCCTCTTCGGGCTGGGGGACGGCGCGATGCACGGCAAGGTCGCGCAAGGTGCCGACCATCAGCTGCGCGCCCTTTTCCGCGAGTTCGGCGGTCAGCTCGCCCGCGGTCTTGCGGTCGATCGTGGTGCGCAGGGTGGCCAGCATCGGCCCTGTGTCCAGCCCGGCTTCCATCTGCATTATGGTCACGCCGGTGGTCGGATCGCCCGCCAGGATCGCCCGCTGGATCGGCGCGGCACCGCGCCAGCGCGGCAGGATCGAGGCATGGATGTTGAGGCAGCCGAGGCGCGGCGCGTCGAGCACGGCCTGGGGCAGCAGCAGCCCGTAGGCCGCCACGACCGCGATGTCGGCTTCCAGTGCGGCGAACTTCTCCTGCTCCTCCGCGCTTTTCAGCGAAACGGGATGGCGCACCTCGATCCCGCGCGCCTCGGCTTCGCGGTGGACGGGGGAGGGGGTCAGCTCCTTGCCCCGGCGCCCGCCGGGACGCGGCGGCTGGCTGTAGGCGGCCACGACTTCGTGCCCGGCCTCGACCAGCGCGACGAGAGCGGGCACCGCGAAATCGGGTGTACCCATGAAAACGATGCGCATGGTGTGGGGAATTCTCCGAAACACTTCCTCTGGGGCTGCAGAGGCCCTATCTCCGCCGCCATGGCATCGCAAGAGATCGAGACGCTTACCGCCGCGCTGTCGCGCCTTCCCGGCCTCGGCCCCCGTTCCGCGCGGCGGGCGGTGCTATGGCTGATCAAGCGGCGCGAGACGTCGTTGGTGCAACTGGTCGATGCGCTCGCCGCCGTTCGCGAGGCGCTTGTCGAGTGCGGCACTTGCGGCAATATCGATACCACCAACCCCTGCGGCATCTGCGCCGACCCGCGCCGCGATGCGGGCTCGCTCTGCGTCGTGGAGGAAGTGGCCGACCTCTGGGCGCTGGACCGCGCACGGCTTTTCAACGGCCGCTATCACGTCCTCGGCGGCCGCCTTTCCGCCCTCGACGGCGTAAGGCCGGAAGATCTGGCGATCGACAGCCTGCTCCGACGCGTGGAGGAAGGGGGCATCGACGAGGTTGTGCTGGCGATGAATGCGACCCTCGAAGGGCAGACCACAGCGCACTATATTGCCGAGCGCCTGGAAGGACTTCCGATCCGCATCACCCAGCTGGCGCACGGGTTGCCGGTGGGCGGCGAGCTGGACTATCTGGACGAGGGAACCTTGGCCCAGGCCATTCGCGCTAGACGACCGGTAGCCTGACCGATCACTGTCATCGAAGCGTCCATCTTGCGAGAATCGGCCATCGCGCTTATTTGCGAGCCATGGCTATCCGTGAAATCCTCGAAGTTCCCGATCCGCGTCTCAAGCAGGTTTCGGTCCCCGTCGAAAAGTTCGACGACGCGCTCAAGACGCTCGTCGAGGACATGTTCGAAACCATGTACGATGCGCCGGGCATCGGCCTTGCCGCCATCCAGGTGGGCGAGCCGCTGCGCGTGCTGGTGATCGATCTCCAGCCCGACGACGAGGATGCGGAGCCGGAAGTCTGCACTGCCCATGGCGGCCATCACCACACGCACCAGCCGACCAGGCGGGAGCCCCGGATCTTCATCAACCCGGAGATTCTCGATCCGTCGGACGAGCATACCGTCTACCAGGAAGGCTGTCTCTCGGTTCCCGAGATCTATGCCGACGTAGAACGCCCCTCGCGCATCCGCGCCCGCTGGCAGGATCTCGACGGCACTGTGCATGAAGAGGACATGGAGGGCCTGATGGCCACCTGTCTCCAGCACGAGATGGACCACCTCGAAGGCATTCTCTTCATCGACCACCTCTCGCGGCTCAAGCGCCAGATGGCGCTCAAGAAGCTGGACAAGCTGCGCAAGGCGGCCTGATCCGCTTTGGTGGAAAAAGCATAGGGCGGGGCTGGCGTTCTCTAAACGTTCCGGGTAGGGTTCCCGGATGGAAATCGCTGTCCTCGCCATTCTCGCGCTCGTTGTCGGTCTAGCAACCGGCTGGTTCCTAGGTTCCCGCCCGGCCGCCGAATGGCGCGTGCGGCACGAGACCCGCGACCGTGAGGCGCGCGATCTCGACGAGCGCTTCCGGGCGGCCATTCGCGATCTTGCCGGGGCCAGCGAGCGCGCTAGCCGCGCCGATGAACTGGCCGATGCGCTCGAACGCACCCGCGCGGAGCATGGCCTGGCGGTGGAATCGCTGCGCAAGGATCATGGCGAGACGGTCGAGCGGCTGCGGTTCGAGCATGTCCAGTTGCTGGACCGGACGCGCGGCGAACTGACCCAGGTTCTCGAGCGCACCCGCGCCGAACATGCGGGACTGGTCGACAGCCTTCGCCGCGAACAGCGCGAACTTGCCTCCGAACTCGCGACCTTGCGCGAAAAATCCGCCAATTTCGACGAACAGAAACGCCTTCTTCTCGAAGCGCAGGAAGCGCTGCGCAAGGAGTTCGAGAATGCCGGGGCCAAAGTGCTCGCGGGTGCTCAGGATGCCTTTCTGCGGCGGGCCGGTGCGCGGTTCGAGGAAAGCGAGAAGGCCAATGCCGAGCGCATCGCCACGCTGCTGGCCCCGGTCGGAGAGCGGCTCAAGTCCTACGAGCAGCAGGTGGCATCGCTGGAGGCGAAGCGCGTCGATTCGTTCGGCCAGCTTACCGGACTTATCCAGTCGATGCGCGAAGGGCAGGAAAAGGTGCGCGAGGAAGCGCAGCGCCTCGGCAATTCCTTGCGCAACGCCCCCAAGGCGCGCGGTCGCTGGGGCGAGCAGCAGCTGCGCAACGTGCTGGAGCAATGCGGCCTTTCCGAGCATACCGACTTCGTTACCGAGCACTCGATCGATACCGAGGATGGCCGCCTGCGGCCCGATGCCATCGTCAATATTCCCGGCCAGAAGCGATTGGTGATCGACGCGAAGGTTTCGCTCAACGCCTATCAGGAAGCCTTCGAGGCGCAGGACGAGATGACGCGCGATGCGGCGCTGCGTCAGCATGTCGCCTCGATGCGCAATCACGTCCAGACGCTCGGCGCCAAGAGCTACCAGAGCCAGTTCGAGGATGCGCCGGACTATGTCGTCATGTTCGTGCCGGGTGAGCACTTCGTCGCGGCGGCACTCGAACAGGACCCGGAACTCTGGGACTTCGCGTTCCGCAACCGCGTGCTTCTGGCGACCCCCACCAATCTCGTCGCGATCGCGCGAACCGTGGCACAAGTCTGGCGGCAGGACGGTCTGGCGCGGGAGGCGCGGGAAATCGGCCGGATGGGCGGCGAACTCTACGACCGCCTTGCCACTGCCAGCGAGCATATGAAGCGCGTCGGCGCGGGACTCGAATCGGCGGTCAACAATTACAACAAGTTCGTCGGCAGCTTCGAACGCAACGTGCTCAGTTCGGGCCGTCGCCTGCGGGACAAGCATATCGAGATCGGCAAGCGCGAGATCGACGACGTGCCGCAGATCGAATCGACGCCGCGATATGGCGCCGAAGCGGTTGCCGAAGAGATCGAGGCGATTGCCGAGGCAAAGCCTGCCGCAACGGACGATCTGACGGAAGCGGCCGAATAAGCGTCAGGCCTGGGGCTTCAGGCCACCGAGTCCAGGCGGTTCAGCGGCCGATGGCGGTGCGGGTGGGCCGTTCCATCGGGCCGCCTTCGCGGACCAGTTCGGCGGTGTGGCCGCTCGATTGCAGTATCATGTGGTTGCCTTCGACGGCAAAACGCGGGGTCGCGACAAGAAGTGCGTTGACGGCCTTTTCCTGGTCCCAGGCAGGAACCGTACACGTCATTTCTGTCAGCGCGAGCGGGCCTGCGATCAGGCGTTCCTCGTCGATTCGCCATGGCCCGTCCATGCGGTTGCAGCCGACCTGAACGCCCACCTTGCTTCCTTCGAAAGTCAGGCGCGCGTCCATCGAATCGGGCCTTTGGCCGTCTATCAGCGCAAAACGCCAGGTCGTGCGGGCAAGGGGTGAATCGTCGCCCTGAACCGAGCAGGATGCTACGGAAAAGGCGGCGAGGGGCGACAGAAGGCAGAAGGCAAGCAGGGCGGAACGCATGACCGGCGCACTCTACACGTCGGACATGATGCCCGGATGAACGCGCTTCTCAGCTATCGCCCTCAAGATGCGCCAATGCCTCATAAGCGAGCACGGCACCCGCCACGGCGGCATTCAGGCTGTCGGCCCGGCCGCGCATGGGGATGGTTACGCGCAGGTCGCAGGCTTCCTCGTAGGCCTGCGGCAGGCCCTGCGATTCGTTGCCGACCATCAGGAAGCAGGGGGCGGCATAAGGCGCGCAGCGATAATCGGTGGGATCGCGCAAGGAAGCTGCAACGAGTTGCCCATCGCCGGCCCGCAACCAGTCCTGGAATTCATCCCAGCGGGCGATGACGATTTTCTGCGTGAAGATCGCGCCCATGCTGGCGCGCACCGCTTCGACCGAAAAGGGATCGGCGCAGTCGTCAAGCAGGATAAGTCCGCCCGCGCCAACCGCATCGCCCGTCCGCAGCATGGTGCCGAGATTACCGGGATCGCGCAGGGCCTGCGCCACCAGCCAGATCGGTGCTGCCGAACGATCGAGATGGGCAATGCGTGTATCGAACTCGGCGAAGACGCCCGCGACGGCCTGGGGATTGTCCTTGCCGGTAACCTTGGCGAGGATTTCCTCGTCCATCTCGACGATCTCGCCGCCTGCCGCGACGACCGCTTCTTCAAGCGCGTCGAGCAATGGGTGGGGATCGCGGCCGATCGCCATCACCAGCATTTCCGGCACGATGCCGCATTCGCGCGCGTCGGTCAGCAGGCGCAGGCCTTCCGCCAGAAAGCGCTGTTCCCGCTTGCGGTGCTTCTTCTCGCGGAGCGAGCGCAGGAACTTCACCAGCGGATTCGAGAACCCGGTAATGGTGCGGCGATAAGCCGCGCGGTCGGCAGGAGTCATTCTTCGCCGAAACCGTCGCGAACAAGTGTGGCCAGCACGCTGAGCGCGTCCTGCGCGCCTTCGCCCTTGCAGGCGATCTCGATGCTGTCGCCCTTTGCGGCGCCCAGCATCATCAGGCCGAGGATCGAGTTGCCCGCCGCTTCCGTGCCGTCCTTGCCGACCGTGACCAGCACGGATTCAGGCAATTCGGCGACGTGATTGACGAACTTGGCACTGGCGCGGGCGTGGAGGCCGCGCTTGTTGACGATGAGAACCGTCTCGCGAAAATCGCTCATGCGGCGTCCTGTCCCAGGTATTCGCTGGCGATCGTGATGTAGTTGCGCCCGGCATCGCGCGCAGCGGCGGCGGCTTCGCGCACAGACATGCAGGCGCGCGCCTTGGCCAGGCGAATCAGCATCGGCAGGTTGATGCCGGCGATAACTTCGACTTTGCCCGCCTGCATCAGCGAGATGGCCAGGTTCGAAGGCGTGCCGCCGAACAGGTCGGTGAGGATGATGACGCCTTCGCCGCTGTCCACGGCGGTGATCGCCTCGGCAATCTCGCTGCGACGGCGCTCCATGTCGTCGTTGGGACCGATGCAGACGGTAGCCACCGCCGACTGGTCTCCGACGACGTGTTCCATCGCGTGTACGAATTCCTCGGTGAGATTGCCGTGAGTGACCAGGATCATGCCGATCATGCTGGGGTTAGGCTCCGAATTTCCTGCGAGTGCGACCGGGTTTTATAATCTTTGTTCACGCTACCGGACCCCTTCGAGACTTTCCCCCCTCGAGAAGATCAGCAGCCCGCGAGCCCAGGTTGCGATGCAACAATGTGGGCGAAAATCCCGCTTCGCGCAAGGCCGCAGCCATCTGTTCGGCCGTAAAAACGGATCGGTGTCGCCCTCCGGTACAGCCGAAAGCGATGTGAACATAGGCCTTGCCCTGGGCGCGATAGCGGGGAAGCAACAGCAGAAGCAGGTCGCGAATCCGCGCAAATGCTTCGTCGAAGGCGGGGTCCTTGCGGATGTAATCGCCCACCGGCGCGTCCTGTCCGGTCATCGGGCGTAACTCCGAATCCCAATGTGGATTTTCCACGAAGCGCATGTCGAACACGAAATCGGCGAGCGGCGGCATTCCCCGCGAGAACCCGAAGCTGGAGACCGTGATGGTCAGATCTTCCGGCTCTTCCGCAGCAAAGCGCTCGCGAATCGAGCGCTGGAGATCGTTGGAGGTGAATTCGGTGGTTTCGACCAGAATGTCGGCCCAGCGGCGCAGCGGCGCCAGCAATTCCCGCTCGGCGCGGATGCCGCTGTCCACCGGGGCATCCGCGGCGAGCGCGTGGCGGCGGCGGGTCTCGTTGAAACGGCGCTCCAGTTCCTTGCTCGAACAGTCGAGAAACAAGGTGGTGACTTCCAGGTCCTGCCGCTCGCCGAGGGCCTTTACCTGGGCGATGACCCGCTCCGGGTTGAAGCCGCGCGTGCGGCAGTCGAAGCCGATCGCCAGCGGAGAGGGATCGTCGGACGGCTTGCCCTCGATCATGCGCTCCAGCAGGCGAACCGGGAAATTGTCGATGATTTCCCAACCGAGATCCTCGAGAACCCGCAGCACCGTGGTCTTGCCCGCGCCGAGCATGCCGGTGACGAGCAGCACTTTCTGCCTGGGGGCCTGCTCGGGTGCGCTGGCGACGGCATGGGAGGCCGCTGCGGGGGGGAGGTCGTCCTGCATCGTGGGCTGTTTGCGCCGGGTCGCAGGGAAAGGAAAGAGGTGTCCTTACAAGTTTGTCACGCGCTGAGGCCATAATGCAACAAGGCCAGTTCGACTTTGAGGGCCAAGGGGCCTGCGTGTGGCCAGATGTGTATGGAGGGCAGTGCGATCCCGCCGACCTCGATGCGCGCCGCGGCCTCGATGAAGCGCGGAGCATCGTCGCTCAGCGTGACCATCAGGGCGACAGGTGCCTCGTCCAGACAGGGAAAGCGAAGGATGCCGAGGTTGCGGACTTCGATCAGGCCGCGCGTGTTGGGATGGGGCTGGGCCAGCAGCCGCCCGGCAGAGGCGTTAAGCAGAACGCCGTCGTCGCCCACGAGTTCGGCGCCCCGGTCGATCAGGGACAGTGCCAGACTGGACTTGCCGGTCTTGGAAGCGCCTTCGATCAAGACCGCGCGGCCCTTGATGGCGATGCAAGTCGCCTGGCGGGCGAAGGGTTCGCTTAGGCTCATTCGTTATTCCAGGCGGGCAGCGAGATCAGCAATCGGGCGCCCGGCGTGCCGTCGGTCCGATCGGTGGCGCGCAGTTTGCCGTAATGCGCTTCGGCGATAGTGCGGGCGATCGCCAGGCCGAGGCCCGAGTGCTTGCCGAACTCCTCGCTGGCGGGGCGCAGCGAATGGAAGCGTTCGAAGATGCGCTCGCGGGCGTCTTCCGGGATGCCGGGGCCGTGGTCCGACACGGAAAGCGTTACGCGCCCGTCGCTGCGTCCGACAGCGACTTCGATCGGCGTGCCTTCGGGCGAGAACGAGATCGCATTGTCGAGCAGGTTCTGGAGCACGCGCTCCAGTCGGGGCGCGTCACCGGCGACGACGAGGTCGCCGTCGGCCTCGCGGATCACGCGGACCTTGCAGGCGCCGTTGACGCCGCGCTGCTCGCGCTCGGCGACGAGCGCCCGGACCAGCCGCAGCATGTCGACCGGCTCGAAAGTCGTGCGGCTGAGCTGGGCGTCGATACGGCTGGCGTCGGCGATCTCGGTGACAAGAAAATCGATTCGGCGCACGTCATCCTTGGCGATGCCGAGGAGCTGCTTGCGCAATCGCGGCTCGTCCACCCGGTCGAGGTTTTCGAGCGCGCTGCGCAGGCTGGTCAGCGGGTTCTTCAATTCGTGGGCGACGTCGGCGGCGAAGCTTTCCACCGCGTCGATGCGTTGCCGCAGGGCGCCGCTCATGTCCGAGATCGCGCGGGCGAGCAGGCCGATCTCGTCGCGCCGGTCCGGCAGGCGCGGCACGATCACGCTGCGGTCGCGCCCGAGCCTGACGCGCACCGCCGAGCGCACGAGCTTGCGCAGCGGTTCGACGATGGTTCGGGCCAGGAACAGCGAGAGCAGGATCGAGACGGTCAGCGCCGCGCCGACGATGATGGCCAGAGTCTGTCGCGCCATCCGCACGTTCTCGGTGATGTCGCGGGCATTGCGGGTGACGAGCAGAGCCTCGCCGCTCTTGCCCACCGGCGTCGCGGCGATGATGACGGGTGTGCGATCCGGCGCGGCCTTGTGGCTGACCTCGGTGGCCCCGCGGGCAAGTGCGGCGGCGACTTCCGGCCAGGCCGAGGCGCCGGCACCGGGCGCGTCGTGATAGTCGGCGACCGGCGGCGAGCCCAGCACCCAGTCCATGCCGCGATCGAGCGCGCGGGCGGCGTCCTGGAACCAGGGCTCGGTGGCAGGATCGATAAGCCGGTAGGAAGGGGGCGCCAGCGCGAAGCTGTCTGCCGCAAGATCGCCGTCACGGTCGAACAGGCGCAGGCGCAAGGCCTGGCCCGAGCCGATCCGGGCGATCAGGTCGCGCCGCCGCGCGGCAGTTTCCCCGGCAAGGGTTATGGCAACGACTTCGGCTTCGGCGCGGGCCAGGCGGAAACGCTCGTCCAGCAGTTCGCGGCGATAGCTGTCGATGTAGAAAAGGCTGCCCGCGAGCAGTGCCAGCGCGATCACGTTGACGGCCAGGATGCGCGCCGTGAGCGAGACCCGCCAGGACAGTCCCAGGCGGACGAGAAGGGATGCCTTGCGGCGCTTGCGCGGATGATTACCCATCGGTGAAGGAATAGCCGGCACCGTAGAGCGTATCGATGGCCGAAAATTCCGGGTCTACCGCGCGGAACTTGCGGCGCAGGCGCTTGATGTGGCTGTCGATCGTGCGATCGTCCACATAGACGTCTTCGCTATAGGCCGCGTCCATCAGCTGGTTGCGGCTCTTCACCACGCCCGGCCGCATGGCCAGCGCTTCTAGGATGAGGAATTCGGTTACCGTGAGGGACACCGGATCGCCGCCCCAGGTTACCTGATGGCGGGCGGGGTCGAGACTGAGGCGACCGCGCATGACCGGATCGGGCAGGTTTTCCTGCACCTGTTCCTCGCCCGTCGCCTTCGCCAGTTCGCTGCGGCGCAGGATCGCGCGGATGCGGGCGATCAGCAGGCGCTGGCTGAAGGGTTTGGTGATGTAATCGTCCGCGCCCATGGCAAGGCCGAGCGCCTCGTCCGGTTCCTCGTCCTTCGATGTCAGGAAGATCACCGGCAGGCTCGACTGTTCGCGCAGGGCCTGAAGCAGGCGAAGCCCGTCCATGCGCGGCATCTTCACGTCGAAGATGGCAAGATCCGGCGGGTTTTCCAGCAGGGCTTTCAGCGCGGTTTCGCCATCGGTGTAGAGGCGGGTCGCGAAGCCTTCGGCCTGGAGGCCGATGGAGACGGTGGTGAGGATGTTGCGGTCATCGTCCACCAGCGCGATCGACTGCTGGCGGGCGGGTGCAGGGGGTAGCTCTTCGGGAGAGGCAGAAGGGGATGCCGTGGGGTCTGCCATGGGACTGCGCTGCGTTCCTTGCCGATGCAACCGAACAGCCGTGACTAGCGACTGCGGTGCTGACCGTCCACGTCTTTGCGTCTCGTCCCGAATTGCCCCGGAATGGTCGAAGTGCATCGGGTCTACCTCGCCCGCTCCATTTATTTTTGCGAAAATTTGGCGGAAAAGAAGGATGGGCGAAAAATCGCCGCTGATTCTTGCGCAAAAATGTCGGGGCGTGCCCGGTTCCCGCCGGTCCTGCCCTTAATGGAGGAGATGACATTGGCCGCTTCCCTTAAATATCCGCTCGCCAGTCAAGGCATAGAAACCCGCGCCAATGTGCTCGCGAACCTCGGCACTGCGCCGCTGATCGAGCAGGCCGTCAAGAACGGCGAGGGCATGCTCGCCGCGGATGGTCCGTTCGTGGTGGCGACCGGCAAGCACACCGGGCGTTCGGCGAAGGACAAGTTCATCGTCAAGGATGCCGAGACCGAGGATACGGTCTGGTGGGGCAAGACCAACGTGCCGATGACGCCGCAGCATTTCGCCGCGCTGAAGGAGGATTTCCTCGCGGCCGTGGCGGACAAGGACCAGCTCTACGTGGCCGACCTGTTCGGCGGCTCGCAGGGCGAACACCGCGTCAACGTGCGGGTGATCAACGAGCTGGCCTGGCACAACCTCTTCATCCGCACCTTGCTGGTGCGTCCGACCGAGAGCGAGCTTGAAGGCTTCGTGCCGGAATATACCATCATCGACCTGCCGAGCTTCCGGGCCGATCCCGAACGCCACGGTTCGCGCACGGAAACGGTGATCGCGGTCAACTTTACTGAGAAGCTGATCCTGATCGGCGGCACGGCCTATGCGGGCGAGATGAAGAAGTCGGTCTTCGGCATTCTCAACTACCTGCTGCCCACCAAGGGCGTGATGCCGATGCATTGCTCCGCCAATATCGGCCCCGAAGGCGACACGGCCGTGTTCTTCGGCCTTTCCGGCACCGGCAAGACCACGCTTTCGGCTGACGCCTCGCGCACCCTGATCGGGGACGACGAGCATGGCTGGTCCGACACCGCCGTGTTCAACTTCGAAGGCGGCTGCTACGCCAAGATGATCCGCCTTTCGCCCGAGGCCGAACCGGAAATCTTCGCGACCACCAAGCGCTTCGGCACCGTGCTCGAAAACGTGGTGATCGACCCGGAAACCCGCCGTATCGATCTGGATGACAACTCGCTGGCGGAGAACAGCCGAGGTTCCTATCCGATCGACTTCATTCCCAACTGCTCGGAGAAGAACCTCGGTCCGGTGCCGAAGAACATCATCTTCCTCACTGCCGACGCCTATGGCGTGCTGCCCCCGATCGCGCGTCTCACGCCCGATCAGGCAATGTATCACTTCCTCTCTGGCTACACCGCGCGCGTCGCCGGCACCGAGATCGGCGTGACGGAGCCGGAAGCCACTTTCAGCACCTGCTTCGGCGCGCCCTTCATGCCGCGTCACCCCTCGGTCTACGGCAATCTTCTCAAGGAGCGCATCGCCAAGGGCGGCGTGAAGTGCTGGCTGGTCAATACCGGCTGGTCGGGCGGCATGGCGACGATGGAAGGCATCAAGCGCATGCCGATCAAGGCCACGCGCGCCCTGCTCAACGCGGCGCTCGACGGCAGCCTGAACGAGGCCGAGTTCAAGGAAGACCCGAACTTCGGATTCGAGGTTCCCGTGGCGGTTCCGGGTGTCGACAGCAAGCTGCTCGATCCGCGCGGCGCCTGGGCCGACGGCGCCGAGTACGACAAGACCGCGCAGACGCTGGTGAAGCAGTTCATCGACAACTTCACCCAGTTCGAGGCCCATGTCGACGAAGGCGTCCGCAAGGCCGCACCGGTCGCCGCCTGACTTGCGAAAAGTGCCGAGGGAGAGTCGATTTCGGCACTATTCGGCCTGAAATAAATACAGGGCCTCGGAACTTCGGTTCCGGGGCCCTTGTTTTGTCATCAAGACCGTGCATCTTCTTGTTCCCCCTCTCTCTAGGAGAACGACCATGGGACTTTTCGACGGTATCCTTGGACAAGTCAGCGATCACCCCGACGTGGCCAACCTCGCTGCGAAGCTCGGGCTGGAGCCGGCGCAGGCGGAAAAGGCGATCGCGGCGCTCGGTCTCGCCCACCAGCAAGAGGGTGACACGGCAGAACTGGCGGCAGAGAAGACCGGTCTTGGCCTGGGCACGATCCAGCAGGTTATCGCGGCGATCGGCGGCGAAGGCTCGCTCAGCCAGTTCGCCAGCCTGGTCGGCAGCGATCCTTCGAAATTCACCGCCTTCCTCGACAAGGACGGCGACGGCAGCGTCATCGACGACCTGACCGATATGGCCAAGGGCTTCTTCGGCAAGAAGTGAATTATCGTCGTCCCGGACCTGATCCGGGACGACGTCTTCCTCAACCCGCCTTGTGGGCGGCGATGTAGCTGTCGATGTTCTTCGCCAGCACGTCCAGCGGCACGTTGCCACCGTCGACCACGGCCTGATCGAAATCGCGCAGATCGTAGCGGGCACCGAGCGCTTCCTGGGCGCGGGTGCGCTGGCGGTTGATCTCGGAATGGCCCATCTTGTAGCCGCAAGCCTGGCCCGGCCATGAGCAGTAGCGGTCCACTTCGTTGACCACTTCCTCGCGCTTGTTGCCGTTCTTTTCCATGAAGAAGCGGACGGCCTGTTCGCGGGTCCAGCCCTTGGAATGGAGCCCGGTGTCCACCACCATGCGGCAGGCGCGGAAGGCGATCGACTGGAGATAGCCGAGCTGGCCCACGGGATCGTCGGCATAGGCGCCGAGTTCGTCGGCAAGCTGTTCGCCGTAGAGCGCCCAGCCTTCGGAATAGGCGTTGAAGGCCAGGATTGAGCGGATCAGCGGCAAGCGGTTGGCATATTCGCCCTGCCAGACATGGCCGGGGATTGCTTCGTGATGGACCAGCGTGGGCAGGTCGTACTTGCGGTGCAGGTCGGTGGTGCGCAAGTTGATCCACATCTTGCCCGGCACCGAGCCGTCGATCGAACCGGCGCCACCGTAAGCGGTCGGCGCGCCGGGCTCTTCGGCCAGCGGCAGGCGGCGCACTTCGACATTGCCCTTCACCGGATCGCGGAAGGCACGCGGCATCTGGGCACGGATCCAGTCGATGCGGTGGCGGATGAAGGTCATGATCTCGGCGCGGCCGGGATCGCCCTCGGGGAACATGAAGCGCTTGTCGGTGCCGAGCGCGGTCATGCGTTCGCCCACGGTGCCGGTGGTGTAGCCCAGCTTGCGCAGGATCGGATCCATGCGGGCGTGGAGCGCGGCCAGTTCCTCAAGCCCGCGCTGGTGGATTTCCGCGGCGGGAACCGGCGTGGTGGTGCTGGCGCGCAAGGCCCAGGCATAGAATTCGGCGCCGTGCGGACGCTCGCGCATGCCCGGATCGCTCTTGGCGAGTCCGCGCTGGCGCTTGAGTTCGGCCAACTGGCGTTCGAGCGCGGGAACGACCTCGGCCGAGACGATGGCCTTGGCCCGGCTCTCCCAGTTGCCCGGAATGGTTTTGGTGCGGCTGACCAGCGAGGTGACGAGGCTGCCGCCACTGTTGCGGGCATCCTCGATCGTGCTGGTCATCTGGGCGATGGCGCGGTCGAGCAGGAAGTCGGGCGGGACGAGGCCCTGATCGGTGGCCTTGCGGATGCGCTCCAGTTCGCCGTCGAGCTGCTTGTCGAACTGCGAGAGACGCGAGACGTAGGCTTCGGCATCCTCGGCGGTCTTCACCGGGTGATCGGCATCGAGGAACTTGGGCGTATCGAGGTAGGCGCCGACGTTCTGGATCACGACGTAAGGCGTATTGCGCCAGCCCCCCACTGCGACGTCGCCGTAAGGCTGCGCGAAACCGTCTAGCGAGGTCTTGTAGGCACTGCGCACGACCGCAAGGCTGGTCTGCGTCGCATGGTCGAGGCCAGTCGCCGGGAAGGCCTCGACGCGGGCGAGGTCTTCGCGCAGGGTCTTTGCCAAGGCGGCGCGGCCCGCGAAGGAGCGGTCTTCGGACCGGGCCCGCAGCGCGGCATGGGCGCCGACGTCGATGCCGAGGCCGGTCGCGCCTTCGGGGTTGTGATCGAGCAGGCGCCAGGCGATCGAATCGAGCAGGGCCGAGGCGTCGGCCTGGGGCGATGCAACGGCTGCCCGGGCTATACCGGGAAGGGCCATTCCGGCGGTGCCTGCGGCAAGGAGCTGGAGCGTGGTGCGCCGCGAGAGGGATGCGGCCGTCATGTCAGGGTTCTTCATGGCGGCGAAATCTGGCCGCGCGGTTCCGCCAAGTCAAACCCGCTCGCCGCCGCCTCGCGACTGGGGTAGGGGATAAGCCATGGATATAGCCCTTTCCCTCATGACCCTGACCATCGCCGCGCTCGTGCTGGGCGCGATCGCGCTCTGGCGGCGGGGCGGCAATCGCAAGCAGGCGGGCCTGATGCTGGCGCTGGCGGCAGTGCTCATCGTCAACGTCGCGATCTGGACCCTGCCGAATTCGGAAGGCGAGTCGCTGGTGAGGGCGGCGGATACGCAAAAGGCGCCGGAGTAGCCCGGCGCCTTTTGCGTTGCGTGTTGGGTGATCCCCGATGGTTCCAAAACCGTCACCCTGAACTCGTTTAGCTCCGCTGGCCTGCGGCTCAGGGTCCATCGTGGTTCTGGATCGGACGCTTGCAGGAACAATCCGCCATTTCTGCTCTGACTCGGACATCACCGGTCGAGGCTGAGGAATGGACCCTGAGCCGCAGGCCAGCGGAGCTAAACAAGTTCAGGGTGACGCGAGGGCGTAAGCGCCTGCTGTGCAGGCGCCAACGGCTCGCGTCACTTGATCGGGCAATCCGGCGCCAGGCGCATGTCGAGGTAGTTGTCGACCGAGCGCATCAGGTCGTCCATCTCGTTCTCGAAGAAGTGATTGGCGCGCGGGATCTCGTCGTGGTGGATGGTGATGTGCTTCTGCGTGCGCAGCTTGTCGACCAGCTTCTGCACGGCATTCGGCGTCACCACCGTGTCCGCCGCGCCCTGGATCAGAATGCCCGAGGCGGGGCAGGGGGCGAGGAACGAGAAGTCGTACATGTTGGCGGGCGGGGCTACCGAGATGAAGCCGCGGATCTCGGGGCGGCGCATTAGCAGCTGCATGCCGATCAGCGCGCCGAACGAGTAGCCCGCGATCCAGGTGGTCGAGGCTTCCGGGTGGATCGACTGTACCCAGTCGAGCGCGGCTGCCGCGTCGGACAGTTCGCCCACGCCGTTGTCGAAGCTGCCCTGGCTGCGGCCCACGCCGCGGAAGTTGAAGCGCAGGGTCGCGAAGCCGCGCGCCACGAAGGTCTTGTAGAGGTGCTGGGTGATGCGGTCGTTCATCGTCCCGCCCGCCTGCGGATGCGGGTGCAGGATCATCGCCACGGGCGCACGCGGACGCGGTGCGGGCTGGAAGCGGCCTTCAAGGCGACCTTCGGGTCCGGGGAAGATGACTGCGGGCATAAGTTTCGCGAACCTGACCTGTTGAAACTCCCGCGAAAACGGCGGCGATTTGCTCGCCGGCCATCGCGGGAGTGGAAAAAGGGAAGTCCGCTATATAGAAACCCTGGCTCCGAAAACAACTTTTCAAGCGATGTCAGCCGAACAACAGATCTATCTCGACCATGCGGCGACCACGCCGCTCCTGCCGCAGGCCCGCGAGGCGTGGCTGGAAGGTGCCGCGCTCTGGGCCAACCCGTCCAGTCCGCACAAGCAGGGGCGCGCTGCCCGCGCCGCACTGGAAGACGCGCGCGAGCGAGTGAGGAAAGCCCTGGGCTGGCAGGGAGAGGTGATCTTCACCTCCGGGGCGAGCGAGGCGCTGGCGCTCGGCCTCGGGCGCGCCAAGGCGGAGCGGCGGCTGGTCTCGGCCGTCGAGCACGATGCCGTGTTCCGCGCCGCGCCGGGCGCCGAAGAACTGCCGATGCGCGAGGGCGAGGTCGATCCCGGCGCGCTGGCGCAGGCGCTGACCGGCGGGGGGCGTGCGGTCGTGGCCGTGCAGTCGGTCAATTCGGAGACCGGAACCGTCCTGCTTCCTTACGCGGTCAATCCGCTGGTCGAGCAGGTTCGCGCGGCGGGCGGACTGGTTCTGGCGGACTGTTCGCAGTCTGCGGGAAAGATGGTGCTTCCCGATGCGGACATGGTCGTGCTTTCGGCGCACAAGCTGGGCGGGCCCGTCGGCATCGGTGCCTTGCTGGTGCGGGATTTCGCCATGCTCGAACCGAGCGGCGGGCAGGAGCGCGGCTACCGGGCCGGTACGGAGAACCTGCCGGGGGCGATGGGCTTCGCGGCGGCGCTGGAAGCGGGCGGCGTGGAGGCCTGGGCGACCACGGCGGAGCAGCGCTTCGATTTCAGGAATGCGCTTTCACGGCACGGCGAAGTGATCCAGCCCGGCGTGCAATCGTCGCATATCTTTGCGCTCGCGGCGCCGCGTCTGGCCGCTACGGCCATGCTGATCCGCATGGACGCTGCCGGTTTCGCGATTTCGGCGGGCAGCGCCTGCTCGTCCGGCACGCTCAAGCAGAGTCGGGTGCTCAAGGGCTTCGGTATCGACGAGGACCTTGCCCGCCGCACCGTGCGCGTCAGCATAGGCTGGAACACCGCGCCGGAAGACCTCGATGCCTTTGCCGAGGCCTGGGCGAAAGCGAACGCATGATCTATCTCGACTACCAGGCGACGACCCCGCTTGCGCCCGAAGCGCGCGAGGCCATGTTGCCCTGGCTCGGCGGGCCGGAGGGCATGGGCTTTGCCAATCCGCATAGCCCGCATCGGCCGGGCCGCGCCGCCGCCGCCATCGTCGAAGTCGCGCGCGACCAGGTTGCCGCGCTCCTGCCGCCGGGGGGGCGGGTGATCTTCACTTCCGGCGCAACCGAGGCGATCAATCTTGCGCTGGCCAATCTCGCGCTGGCAGGTAGTGGCAGGAAGCGCCTTGCGGTTTCCGCCATCGAGCATGCCGCCGTGCTGGATGCCGCGCGGGCGATCGATCCGGCTCACTCCATCCTGCCGGTGGACGGCGAAGGGCTGGTCGATCCTGCGGTGCCGATCGCGGCAGGGACCGGCCTCGTTGCGGTCATGCAGGTCAATAACGAGATCGGTACGGTGCAGCCGGTCGAGGCTCTTGCGCGGAATGCCCATCAGGCGGGCGCGCTGTTCCTTTGCGATGCCGTTCAGGGGGCGGGCAAGCTGGCTCCTCCTGCCGGTGCGGACCTGATCGCGGTTTCCGCCCACAAGCTCTACGGTCCCAAGGGGATCGGCGCGCTCTGGGTGCGGGACGGGCTGGAGCTGGCGCCCATTATCCATGGCGGAGGTCAGGAGCAGGGGCTGCGTTCGGGCACGCTCAGTCCCGCGCTCTGCGCCGGGTTCGGAGCGGCCGCCGCTCTCGCGGCCTCGCGCATGGAGCAGGACGCGGCCCATGTCGAAACGCTGTGGCATGCGGCGCGGGACGTGCTCTGCCGCTGGACTCTCAACGGTTCGGCCGAGCATCGCTGGCACGGGAACCTGAACGTGCGCCTGCCGGGGCTGGACGTGGCGCGGCTCATGTCGGACCTCAGGAATCTGGCCTTTTCCGCGGGTTCCGCTTGTGCCAGCGGCTCGGGGCGGCCCAGTCACGTGCTCAAGGCGATCGGACTTTCGGATTACGACGCCAAAGCCTCTATCCGTCTGGGATTCGGGCGATATAGTGACCTTCGGGAGCTGAAGGATGCCTGCGAACGAATAGAAGCCGCAGCGGCGGCGCAGGGAGTCTGAGTTGCTGAACGTGAGGTTTTTGACCGCGGAAGGAAAACTCGTCCTGGCAGAGGCCGAGACGGGGGACGTACTTCTGCGCGTGGCGCAAGGCGCCGGGATGCCGCTGGAGGGCACCTGCGAAGGGCAGATGGCCTGTTCCACCTGCCATGTGATCGTCTCGCCCGACTGGTTCGACAGGCTGGAACCCGCCTCGATGGACGAGGAGGACATGCTCGACCTGGCCGCCGGGGTAGCGCGGACGAGCCGCCTTTCGTGCCAGATCGAACTGACCGACGATCTGGACGGGCTGGAAGTCAAGATACCCGGTGTCTCGCGGGATATGCAGATCGGTTGAGCCCGTGCCCCGGATCAGGTCCGGGGCGACGGGTGAACAGTGAGCCTCAGGCCTCCCGAGGCGGCTCCTTGCGGCGGCGATAGAGTTTCACTGCCTGGTGGATGCCGATTCCGACGAGGACGAGCGGGACAAGCGCCGTGGCCGCCAGGATCAGGAAGCCGATGATGTAGCCCAGCACGCTTCCGACATTGCCCAGCGCGCTTCGGATAGGTCCGATGAAGCCGCCGCTCGACGGCGTTCCGGCTTCGTAGGTGAGTTCGATCCGGCTGTAGTCGACGCGGCCCTGCATCTCCGCAAGCCAGCTTTTCGCCTCGTCTATCTCCTGGTTCACTTGCGCGACGCCGCGTTCGGCCTCGACCAGTTCGGCAACGGTGCCCTTGCGGCTGGCGAGCACTTCCATGAGCCGGTCGCGCAGCACGCTGCGGGCGCGCAGGCGGGCCTCGGTATCGACGATCTGCTTCGAGAGATCCTCCCCGGCGATCGAACTGGAGACTTCCTCGCCGTTTGCAGAGCCCGCGATCCGGCCCAGTTCGCTACCGAAGGCGCGGGCGCGCGGTGCCGCGACGGCCAGCGAGAGCGAGCCCGAGGCATAGTCGCCTTCGCTGCCGCTCTGTTTCATGTCGAGAATCTGGCAGACTTGCGGACCCTGCTTCTCGCAGAGATCGGCCTGCTTGCGCTGCACCTCGGGAATGGAGGCAGCGGCCAGACGATATCCGTATTCGTAGACATAGGCGATCTTCGGCGCGTTGGGCGCGCTCACGGCGATCGGGTTGTCCTTGTCGTCCTTTCCGGCGCCGGGTGCTTCTTCCTTCGCGTCTTCAGTGACTTTCCGAAGCTGGGATGGTGGTTCGCTCCCGCAACCGGCGAGCATCAGAAAAGTCATCGCCATGAATGTCTTGCGCATCGTTTCCCCCTTGGATGGCAAAGTGATTCGAATGCCGACGCTATCCGAGCGGCAAGCTATGGAAAACGCTGAAAAGCGGCTTTGGCACAGCGATGCGCGCTGCTAGGGTCCCGGCCATGGTGACCACGACTGACGAAGACTCCGATCCTTTCGACGCCATCGTCGATGCGCCTTTCGATGCCGCGCTGTCGGAGCGCTATCTGGTCTATGCCCTGTCCACGATCACGGCGCGCTCGCTGCCGGACTTGCGGGACGGGATGAAGCCGGTCCACCGCCGCCTGCTCTGGGCGATGCGGCAGCTGAAGCTCGATCCCGCCAGCGCCTACAAGAAATCGGCCCGCGTTGTCGGCGACGTGATCGGCAAGTATCACCCGCATGGCGATGCCTCGGTCTACGATGCCATGGTCCGCCTCGCGCAGGATTTCTCGCTGCGCTATCCGCTGGTGCAGGGGCAGGGCAATTTCGGCAATATCGACGGCGATAACGCGGCGGCCTATCGTTATACCGAAGCGCGCCTGACGCGCACCGCGATCCACCTCATGGCGGGGCTGGACGAAGGCACCGTCGATTTCGTTCCCACCTACAACGGTGAAGAGAGCGAGCCGGAAATCTTCCCCGGCATCTTCCCGAACCTGTTGGCGAACGGTTCCACCGGTATCGCCGTGGGCATGGCCACCTCGATCCCCAGCCACAACGTCGCCGAGATCATCGACGCCACGATGATGCTGATCGACAACCCCCATGCCGAGCATGACCAGCTCATGCAGGTGTTCCATGGCCCCGACTTCGCGACCGGCGGCCTGGTGGTCGACAGTCCCGAGGCCATCAGCCACGCCTATGCGACCGGCAAGGGCGCCTTCCGTGTGCGTGGGCGCTTTTCGACCGGCAAGGATGCAGCGGGCAATTGGGAAGAGACCGGGGTAGAGAAACTCGGCAGCGGCCAGTGGCAGCTCGTCATTTCCGAAATTCCCTACATGCTGGCCAAGGGCAAGCTGATCGAGCAGGTGGCGCAGCTGATAGCCGACCGCAAGCTGCCGATCCTCGAAGACATCCGCGACGAGAGCGACGAGCAGATCCGCATCGTCTTCGTGCCCAAGAGCCGCAATGTCGATCCCGAGATGCTCAAGGAGAGCCTCTACAAGCTGACCGACCTGGAAAGCCGCTTCTCGCTCAACCTCAACGTGCTGGATTCGCATCGCACGCCGGGGGTGCTGGGGCTGCGGCTGCTGTTGTCGGAATGGGTCTACAGCCAGATCGACATCCTGCTGCGTCGTACCCGGCACCGGCTGGACAAGATTGCCGCGCGGCTGGAACTGGTTGCCGGTTACATCATCGCCTATCTCAACCTCGACCGGATCATCGAGATCATCCGTACCGAGGACGAGCCCAAGCCGGTGATGATGGCCGAGTTCGAACTGACCGACCGTCAGGCCGAAGCCATCCTCAACATGCGCCTGCGCAGCTTGCGCAAGCTTGAGGAAATGGAGCTTCGCAAGGAGCACGAGGACCTGCTGAAGGAGCAGGACGACCTCAACAAGCTGCTCGAAAGCCCGGCCCGCCAGCGGACCCGCCTGAAGCGCGATCTCACCAATCTGCGCAAGGACTATGCCGAGAATACCGAAATCGGCCGCCGCCGCACCACGATCGCGCAGGCGACGCCGACGGTCGAGTTCTCGATGGACGCGATGATCGAGAAGGAGCCGGTGACGGTGATCCTCTCGCAGCGCGGCTGGATCCGAGCGGCCAAGGGGCATGTTGCGCTAGACGGCGATTTCAAGTTCAAGGAAGGCGACGGCCCGGCCTTCGCGTTCCATGCCCAGACCACCGACAAGATCCTGATCGCGGTAGACAACGGGCGCTTCTATACGCTCGGTGCCGACAAGCTGCCGGGCGCGCGCGGTTTCGGCGAGCCGATCCGCACCATGGTCGATATCGATGCCGAGGCGCATATCGTCGCCGCGCTGCCCTACAAGCCCAAGGCGCAGCTGCTGCTGGCCTCCAATGCCGGGCGCGGCTTTGCGGCCGAGGCGGACGAACTGCTGGCCGAAACGCGCAAGGGCCGCGCGGTCATGTCGACCAAGCCGGGCGTGCAGCTTGCCGTGGTCCACGAAATCCCGGCCGAGCACGATCACGTCGCCGTGGTCGGGGACAATCGCAAGCTGGTGATCTTCAGTCTCGAGGAACTGCCGGTCATGGCCAAGGGCCAGGGCGTCACGCTCCAGCGCTACCGCGATGGCGGCATGTCCGACATCACGACGCTCAAGCTGGAGGACGGCCTTTCCTGGACCATGGGCGGAGATACCGGCCGCACGCGGAACGAGAAGGACATGGTCATGTGGAAAGTCGCGCGCGGCGCGGCAGGCCGCCTGCCGCCGGTTGGGTTCCCTAGGGACAACAAGTTTCAAGGGTAGTGAGAGTAGATCGTCGTCCCGGACTTGATCCGGGACGACGTATGTCTAGGTTGTCACGTCGCCGGTTGCGGGTGATGGGGAACAAGGATCAGCGTCCGTCCCTCGACTCGCCAGCTTGCCAGCCTCGACAGCAGGTTCATGCCGATGACGTTCTGGTCTTCCAGCCCCGGCGCCACCACGACGTCGAGCTGACGCGCGACGACGCTGCCGAAGCGCAGTTCGTCCACGGTGCCGAGCTGCGCCGCGACCGTGCCGTTGGCTGTGCGCATGGCGATGTTCTGCCGCAGCGGCTGCGCGCGGACTTCGGCATTGTTGGCGAGGCGGGGCGAGATCGCGGTCAGCGTCGCGCCGGTATCGACGAGGAAGTCGCCTTCCACGCCGTTGATCGTGGCGCGGACCCAGAAGTGGCCGTCCGGCTTCATCGGCACGCGCGTCTCGCCGCCGCTCACGTTCTGGCGCGACAGGCCGAGTTCGGGGAGTTCGAGGCCGGGGAAGGCGAAGTCCGTGCCGCTGGTAAGCCGCGTCGCCTGCGCCACCGTCAGCAACAGGGCGGCGACGAGGCCGAGATTGCCCAGCCCGCGGATGAAGCCGCCGAGCAGCGGCAGGGGGCCGCGCAGCAATCCGCCCAGCACGGAGACGAAGATCGCCGCCAGCGCGAGCGCCAGCAGCGGTTGGCCGGCGAGAAAGGACAGGAGTTCGGGAAAGTCCATCACCGGGTCATAACAGGAACATCCTGTCGGGAAGCTGACCGGATCACGATCGCGGGGTGGAGCGGGGTACGAGGATCAACTGGCCATCCTCGACGCGCCAGCTTGCCAGCTGCGAGAGCAGGTTCATGCCGATCACGTTGGTCTCGGTTCGCGTCGTATTGTCGGGCATGACGACGACAGGCAGTTCGTGTGCTTCGATCGAACCGAAAGTCAGGGAATCGGCAATGGCCAGCCGGGCCACGATCGCGCCGTTGCCCGTCACCAGCGAGACGCCCCGGTCGGCCGGATCCTTTCGGATCCCGACGCGCGAGGCGACCGATTTCGAGATGGCGGTATAGGATGCACCGGTGTCGATGAGGAAATCGACCGGCTCGCCGTTCAGCATGGCCCTGGCCCAGTAGTGGCCGTTGGCCCTCAGCGGCACTACGGTCTCGCTGCCGTTCACGGTGAGCTGGCGCGTTTCATCCAGCCAAAGGGCCGCTTCCGAACGCGTGTTGTGGAGCGCGATCTGCGTCACCGTCAGCAGCAGCGCGGCAACGACGCCGAGGTGCGAAAGGTTCCGCAGGGTTCGGCCCAGGCGCGGGCGGTGCTGGGCCATCATCCCCGCCGCCACCGAGATCAGGATGGCCAGGATAGTGAGAGCCAGCAGCGGCTTTTCGTACAGAAGGTCGCCCAGTTCGCCCAAGTTCACGGCGTCTGCCCCGCAAGTTCGGCATCGAGTAGTGCGGAAACGCGCGCTTCGTCGGGGAAGCCTTCGGCGATCCAGCAGTCCTCCACGCGGCGCAGCACGCGGGCGACTTCGGGACCGGCGCCGACCCCGCGCGCCACGATCTGTCCGCCCTTGAGCGGAAATACGGGAACCTGCCAGCCGACAAGGGGGGTGGCATCGCCGCCTGCGATCAGCACCCGGTCCAGCGCACTTTCGATGCCGATGCGATAGGCGAGGGCGCGGGGCGACGCGGTCTCGTCGCTGCGGGCGGCAGCGGCGGCAAGGCGCTTCTTCTGCGCGCCCGAAAGGCGGAAGCGCGAGGCGACCTGTTCGGCCAGCGGCACTTGCGCGGGCAGCAGCGCGGCGAGGCGGCGGATGGCATCGGGCGCCGCCGCCTGCGCCTGCTCCGCCGCGACGAGCGCCGCGAGCGCCTCGGGGCGGGCCTCGGGCAGGATTACCGCCAGTACGCCCAGTTCGGCCATGCGCGCCACGGTCGGCGCCGGGTCGGGCAGGCCGAGCAGGTTCATCATCTCCATGCCGACCCGCTCGCGCGAGAGCCCCTTGAGCGTGGGAGCGAGCTGCGCGCAGGCGCTTTCCGCCTCCGCATCGGCGGGAACGGTTCCGAAGCGGGCCTGGAACCGGAAGTAGCGCAGGATGCGCAAGTGATCCTCGCGGACGCGCTGCTCTGCCTCGCCGATGAAACGCACATGGCGGGCGGCAAGGTCGGCAAGGCCGCCGAACCAGTCGAAGATCTCGCCGGTGACCGGATCGGCGTAGAGCGCGTTGATCGTGAAGTCGCGCCGCGCGGCATCCTCGCGCCAGTCGGCGGCGAAGGCCACGGTGGCGCGGCGGCCGTCGGTGGAGACGTCATGGCGCAGGGTGGTGATCTCCACCGGACCGCCCGGCAGCACGGCGGTGACGGTGCCATGCTCGATCCCCGTAGGAACATGACGGATCTGCGCGTCCCAGAGCCGCTGCATGACCGCTTCGGGCAGCAGCACGGTGGCCATGTCGATGTCCTTCACCGGCTGGCCGAGCAGCGTATCGCGCACCGCGCCGCCGACATAGCGCGCGTTCTCGTGCCCCAGCGCGGCCACGAGCGCGGCAAGGTCTTCGCGCGCCATCCAGTCGGCGGTGAGTTTCTCAGTCATTCCAGTTCAGCCTGCGGGCAAGATTGTGAAGGATGGCGCCAGTGACGCCCCAGATGCGGTGATCGTACCAGTTGATCTCGACGAAGGCATGGCGATCGCCTTCCCATTCCAGCCATCTGGTCTTCTGGTTGGCGGGGTCGAGCACGAATTCGGCCGGGGCCTCGAACCACTGAGCCACTTCGGCGGGGTTTGGCACGATCGGCAGGTCGGGCGGGATCACGCCGATCACCGGAGTGATCTCATAGCCGCTGCCGGTGCGGTAGAGGTCGCTGGTGCCGATCACCTGCACGTCGCGCGGATGGATGCCGAGTTCTTCCTCTGCCTCTCGCAAGGCGCCCTCGACGGCGGTTTCGCCGGGATCGAGGCGGCCGCCGGGAAAGGCGATCTGGCCGGGATGGGCGCGCATCGTGGAGGGGCGGTGCAGCAGGAGCATACCGGGTCGCGGACGCTCGGTCAGGGTGATGAGCACGGCGGCGGGCTTGAAGCTCTCGATCCGGTGAATGCGCGGATCGATCCAGAGTTCGTCGGGAACGGTTTCATGCCCGGCCGCGAAACGGCGGGAGACGTCTTCGAACAGCGTGCTCATGCGGGGATCAGCCCGAAGCGCGCGCCCTGGCTGGACACCGTGAGATCCTCGCCGCCCGCGAGCGCGATCTCCACGAGCTGGCCGTAAGTGCTGCGGTTGAGGCGGGCCTCGGTGCCATTACGCACGCCGAGATAGATCGCGGGCGTCTCGGCATCGCCCGTGCTGCGGATCGGGTGGTCCGGCCCGGCGATCACGAACTCGTCGGTATTGAGGCGAAAGACGAGGGCGTCGCCGTCCTGCCGCACGTCCACCGCGACGAAGGCGGCATCTTCGACCGCGATCGACAGTTTCTCGACCGGCGTGACCAGCCAGTGCTGCCCCTCGGCATCGCGCAAGAGGAGCGCGGCGAAAGCGCGGACCATGGCAGGGCGGCGGATCTCACCGCCCTGATGGAACCAGCGGCCGTCCGCGCGGATCGTCATCTCGCTGTCGCCCAGGTGCTGCGGCGACCACGCGGCGACGGGCGGCAGCTTCCGGGCGGCGACAAGCTCGGCCACCTCGGCAAGCGAGAGGGCGTTCAGATCGGGCGGCGGGTCGTAGGGCATGGTTTCCCGATGCCAGATAGGGCGCCGCGCGCCAAGGGCCGGGGCCAAGGTCAGCGAAGGAGCGGAAGTTTCGCGCCCCTCAGCGCAGCCAGGGCCCCAGCATGCCTTCGCGCGGGAGCACGGCGGGGTTCTCGCAGCGCACGAGCAGGCGGTGGCGCTCGAAGGGGCCGGGCAGGTTCCAGCCCTGGGTCCACTGGTTGGTATAGCCCCAGAACCGGCCGTAATACTCGGGATCGCCGACCATGACCTGCGGCAGCGGTGCGCGCGAATCGATGCCGGACATCGCCGCCGACATCAGCGCCTGCCCATAGCCCTGACCCTGATGGCCGGGCATGACCGCGACCGGGCCGACCATGATCATCGGGTGGGCACGGCCGTCGGGATCGGTCAGCGCAACCGGCCAGCACTGGATCGTGCCGACCAGCATTTCCTCTGCGTCCAGCGCGGCGAAGCTGAGACCGGGCAGCCAGTCCACGCCATCGCGCACCTTGTAGGCGGTGCGCTTGTGTCGCTCGGGTTCGAACGCGCTGTCGAGGAGAGCCTCGACGAGGACGGGATCGACATTGTCTAGCGGGATGAGAGTGGCAGCTTCGGACATGGCGCGCGCCGATAGGATCGGCGCGCGCATTTGTCGATTCAATTCGCAAATGCGCGCGACTGAAGGCTGCTGGTGAACGCCATGAATCGGGTATGTCGCAGCCGCCGGTTGGCCATTCCCAACGTCATGCTGAACTTGTTTCAGCATCCATTCTGCCGATTGCGCTTCGGCCTTTTCCGCGAAATGGATGCTGAAACAAGTTCAGCATGACGAAGAGAGGGAGGATCTCTCCAGAGCTGCGAATTACGTTTTCGGCGTCAGCTTCAGCAGGTGTCCCGAGGTGCCTGCAGGGCCGTCTTCCAGGAGCCAGATCGTGCCGTCGCCGCCTTGCTCGATCTCGCGGATGCGGTTGTCGAGCGGGTAGCGGGCTTCCTCGACCGCCTTCTCGCCGTCGATCCTGACGCGCACCACGCCGGGCAGAGTGAAGGAGGCGATCAGCAACTGCCCCTTCCACTGCGGGAACAGCGGGCCCGAATAGAAGATGAAGTCCCCCGGCGCGATCACGGGGTTCCAGCTTATCGCCGGGGCGGCAAGGTCGGGGCGGGTCGAGTTGCGCGGGATCGGCTTGCCGTCGTAATGGTCACCGTCCGAGACCAGCGGCCAGCCGTAGTTCTGCCCCGGTTTCACCAGGTTCAGCTCGTCGCCGCCCGCCGGGCCGTGCTCGAGATCCCAGAGCCGTCCCCGATCGTCGAAGGCCAGGCCCAATATGTTGCGGTGGCCGTAGGACCAGATCTGGTTGGTGGGCGCGGGCTTGTCGGCCCAAGGGTTTCCGGGCGCCGGGGTGCCGTCCGGCAGGAGGCGCAGCACTTTGCCGAGATTGGTGCCGAGGTCCTGAGCAGGCGTGAACTTCTGCCGCTCGCCCGAAGCGACGAACAGGTATTTGCCGTCGGGCGAGAAGGCGAGGCGGTGCGAATAGTGGCCGCGTCCCGTGACCTTGGGCACCTGCCGCCAGATCACCGAGAGCCCCTCGATCGCGCAAGTGGCGGGCTGCGGGCAGGAGAGCGTGCCCTTGCCGACGGCGGCGCCGCGGGTGTCGCCTTCGCCCGCCTCGGCCCAGCTCAGGTAGATCACCCGGCCATTGAGGGTGACGCCCTGCTGACCCGGCGCGAAGATCACGTCGCCAAGACCGCCCTGGCCGCCGTAATCCACCTTGGGCGCGCCCGAGACGGTGCCCGACGTGCCGTCCGCAAGGCGCAGCTTGATCGTGCCTTTCTTCTCGGTGACGATCATGGCGCCGCTGGCCTTGTCGATCGCCATGGCCCAGGGCTCGTCGAAACTCGCCACTTGCTCCACCTTGAAGGGCGCTTCACCTGAGGACGTCGCGGACGCCTTGTCCCCGGTGGCTGCCGCGCCGCAGCTTGCAAGCGCGAGGGCGACGGGCGATACCGCCGCAAGGAACGATCTGGAGATAATCGGCTTGGTCATGTCGGTCGCACCCCTCAAGGAAACTGGCCTCCCCTTAACGCGCCGCCTCGTCATCGGTGTCGACGAGGCCGGGCGAGGGCCGTTGGCAGGCCCGGTTGTGGCGGGCGCGGTGGTGCTGTGCAAGCCCCGGCCTGCCGGGCTGGACGATTCCAAGAAGCTTTCGGGCAAGCGCCGGGGCGAGCTGGAGGCCGTGATCAAGCGTCGCTGCCGCTGGGCGGTGGGCGTCGTGGAGGTGGAGGAGATCGACCGCCTCAACATTTTCGGCGCGACCATGCTGGCCATGACCCGCGCCGTCGCCGCGCTCTGCGCCGCTTTGGGCGAAGAGCCGCACGAAGTGCTGATCGACGGCAACATGACGCCGATGGGCCGTACCGCCGACTGGCGCTGGCAGGCCCGCGCCATCGTCGGCGGGGACGCGCTGGAGCCCAGCATCTCGGCCGCCTCGATCATCGCCAAGGAACACCGCGACCGCCTGATGCGCGATCTTGCCGAGGCGCATCCCCATTACGGCTGGGAACGCAACGCCGGTTACGGAACGGCGCAGCATCTGGAAGCCTTGCGCCTCCATGGCCCCACACCGCATCATCGGCGCAGTTTCGCGCCCGTCGCGCAGCTGGAGATGGCACTGTGAGCGGCTTTACCGCAGCTTCCGTCGCGGGACAGGCCGGCAAGTGCTTTCTCGTGACCGGCGCCAATACCGGGATCGGCTACGAAACGGCCAGAGTGCTGGCGGCCCACGGCGCGCGCGTGCTGATGGCCTGCCGTAGCGAGGAAAAGGCCCGCCTCGCCATGGAGCATATCCGCATGGAGGCACCGGGCGCCAACCTCGCGTTCGTCCCCCTTGACCAGGCGGACCTGTTCAGCGTGCGCGAATGCGCCGAGCAGGTCATGCGGGACGAGCCGCGTCTCGATGTGCTGTTGAACAATGCCGGCGTCATGGTGCCGCCGCTGGAGCGGACGGTGCAGGGCCACGAATTGCAGTTCGGCGTGAACCATCTTGCGCCTTTCGCGCTGACCGGGCTGCTGCTGCCCAAACTGGCCGAGACGCCCGGCGCCCGCGTGGTGATCACTGCCAGCCTTGCCCATATGCGCGGCCGCATCGACTGGGACGACCTCGATGCGCGCCGCAGCTACCGCGCCCGGCAGCGCTATGGGGACAGCAAGCTGGCGAACTTGCTCCATCTGCTGGAGCTAGACCGGCGCCTGCGCGCCGCCGGTTCGCCGGTCAGCGCCATGGCCTGTCATCCGGGCATTGCGGCAACCGAACTGGGCCGCCATTCGCTGGGCTTCCGGCTGCTGTTCCCGGTGGCCGGGGTCGTCCTCAACAGCGCCGAGCACGGCGCCTGGCCAACGCTTCAGGCGGCAACCGACGCGGCCGCCGAGCCTGGGCAATACTACGGCCCGCAGCGCTTTTTCGGCATGTCCGGCCCTTCCGGCATAGCCCGTCGCAATGCCGCGGCGCGCGATGCCATGGCCGCGCGCAGGCTGTGGGAAGTCAGCGAGCAGATGACGGGGATCGACTGCGGCCTTGCAGGGTTCTGAAAGCGCGGGCGAATACCAGTTTGAATCTTTCCGAAGTGGCGTCCGGCGGAGAAGATTCAGTCGCCGCAAGGCGGGCTTTTCGCGGTATTCCGACACGTCGCTGAAACAGCGATCCCAAGGAAATATTTCCCGGTGAGTCCGGGGAGCCACAACCCCCATATCTTGAGTCCGGCGAGTCGATCATGACTCGACATCTTGTGCCGGATTCGTTTTGTTCCGTTTCTTGAGCAGGTGAATCGCAAGGGAATCCCACGAGTCGCGGCTTGACGCTGAGTCGAGAAAGACTCACTAGGGCGTCAATCCACAGTTCAAATTTCCCGGAGCAAACATGGGCCAGATACTCGTCAAGCAGAAGATCCGCGCAGTTGCGCCGGCGTCCACGCCGAAGGAACTTCTGCCGCTTGGCCAGATCATTCCGGGCGACTGCATCGAAGCGATGCGCTCCATTCCCGACGCCAGCGTCGACATGGTTTTCGCCGATCCGCCCTACAACCTCCAGCTTGGCGGCGATCTCTCGCGCCCGGACGGCAGCCATGTCGATGCCGTCACCAACGACTGGGACAAGTTCTCCAGCTTCGCGTCCTACGACCAGTTCACCCGCGACTGGCTGACCGAAGCCCGCCGCGTGCTCAAGCCCGAAGGCTCGCTGTGGGTGATCGGTTCGTACCACAACATCTTCCGCCTCGGCGCGATCATGCAGGACATGGGGTTCTGGATCCTCAACGACATCATCTGGCGCAAGGCCAACCCGATGCCGAACTTCAAGGGTACCCGCTTCACCAACGCGCATGAGACGCTGATCTGGGCCTCGATGGGCGAGAAGTCGAAGTACACCTTCAACTACCGCGCGATGAAGACGCTGAACGACGAACTGCAGATGCGTTCGGACTGGGTTCTGCCGATCTGCAACGGCGCCGAGCGCCTGAAGAAGGGCGGCCGCAAGGTCCACCCGACGCAGAAGCCGGAATCGCTGCTCTACCGTGTGATGCTGGCCACCACCAATGCCGGTGACGTCGTGCTCGACCCGTTCTTCGGCACCGGCACCACCGGGGCCGTCGCCAAGCGCCTCGGCCGCGAATGGATCGGCTGCGAGCGCGAGGGCGACTACCGCGAAGCCGCGCTGGAACGCATCGAGATGGCCCTGCCGCTCGACGAACGCGCGCTCAAGACCATGCAGTCTAAGCGCTCGGCACCCAAGGTGGCCTTCGGCACGCTGATCGAGACCGGCTGGATCAAGCCCGGCACGAAGCTCACCGACAAGAAGTGCCGCTTCGAGGCCGTCGTCCGCGCGGACGGCTCGCTGGTCTGCGGCGATGCCAACGGTTCGATCCACGGCCTCGGCAAGGAACTGCAGGAAGCCCCTTCGTGCAACGGCTGGACGTTCTGGCACCTCGAACACGAAGGCAAGGTCAAGCCGATCGACGCGATCCGCCAGCTCTACATCCTCGCCACGGAGCCGTGAGGCAGGGGCGCGGAGACTGATTACTCAGTCGTCACCCTGAACTTGTTTCAGGGTCCATCAAGCCGAAAACGCGGAGCCTTCCGTGTCAGAACCGCGATCTCGGCTTATCCGCGGTGCGACGGTGCAATCCGAAAAATGGACCCTGAAACGAGTTCAGGGTGACGATGTGCTGCGAGGATACGGGGGCGTAGAGCGGCGATTAGCCAGAGGTGATCGCGCGGGTTGCAAAACCTGTTCTGCCTGAAGCGCGCAGGCGCTATGGCGCCGGGATGACCCGCACCGTTTACATCCGCCCGATCGCCTTCGCCGACAGCCCGCAGAGCGAGGAGGGCGAGGCGATCCGCCTCGGCGGTTCGATGGTCTGGGCCAGCCGGTTCGCTCTGATCGTACGTGAAAACGGCAAGGTCCTTTCGCGCTCCCGGTTCGGCGCCGCACAGGCTGCCGAGGCTCTGGCGAGCCTGCCCGCCGAGCTGGGGGGCGAGGCGGAGCTTCAGTGGTCCAACTTGCGCAAGGTTCACGCGCCGCTGCGCTGCGGTGCGCGCACGATCCGGCTGGAGCAGCCGCAGATCGCCGGAATTCTCAACATCACGCCAGACAGCTTCTCCGATGGCGGTAAGTTCCTGGACGATGCGCAGATCGCCACGGACCATGCGGCCGCCATGCTGGAGGCAGGCGCTGCCATGATCGATATCGGCGGCGAATCCACCAGGCCCGGTGCCGCTGCCGTATGGGAAGGCGACGAGTTGAAGCGGGTCGTGCCGATGGTCGAGCGGCTGGCGGCGATGGGCGCGGCGATCAGCGTGGACACGCGCCGTCCGGCCGTGATGGAAGCGACGCTGCGGGCAGGGGCCCATATTGTCAACGACGTATCGGCGCTGCGCCATGACCCTCGCAGCCTTGAATTCGCAGCCTCGTCAGGTGCGCCGGTGGTGCTGATGCACGCGCCGGGAGACGGCGACGATCTCCATTCCAATGGCGATTACGATGACGTCGTGCTCGACGTGTTCGACTGGCTGCGGGCCTGCCGGGACAAGGCGGTTGCAGCGGGGATCGCGCCGGAAAACATCCTGCTCGATCCCGGCGTGGGCTTCGGCAAGACCCTGAACGAGAACCTGCAACTCATGAACGGGCTGGCGCTGTTCCACGCGCTCGGCCATCCGCTGTTCGTCGGTGCCAGCCGCAAGCGCATGATCGGTGCGGTGTCGAACGAGGCGCCCGCGCACCAGCGGCTCGGCGGTTCGGTCACGCTGGCGCTCAAGGCGATGGAGGCGGGCTCGCACATCGTCAGGGTTCACGACGTGGCCGAAACCGTGCAGGCGGCCCGCGTCTGGCGCGGCCTGCGCGATGCCGCTCTCACCGACTTCGCGCAGATTCCCTGAGTCCATTCTCCGCGTTCAGATGGCGAGATAGCCGCCGTCGACCGGGTAATAGGTTCCGGTCACGAAGGAGGCGCGCTCGGACAGCAGGAAGCTGGTGACCATGGCGATCTCTTCCGGCCGGGCGAGGCGGCCAAGCGCATGCTTTCCGGCCAGTCCCGCCATTTCCTGCGCGGTCATGGTCTTTTCCAGCGCCGGGGTGGAAACGAAGCCGGGGCCTACGGCATTGATGCGCAGCCCGGCATCGGCATAATCGAGCGCAGCCACCTTGGTCATGCCCAGCAGCGCGTGCTTGGCCGTGACATAGGCCGCCGACCCGGCCCAGCCGACCGCGCCCAGGATAGAGGCCATGTTGACGATCGCCCCGCCGCCGCGCTCCGCCATGGCCGGGATCTGGTACTTCATGGCGTAGAACACGCTGTTGAGATCGACATCGATCACGCGCGACCAGGAATCGAGCGGAATGTCCGCCAGCTTCATCGAGGGCGCGCCGATCCCGGCATTGTTCACCGCGAAGTCGAGCCTGTCGAAAGTGCCGAGCGCGAAGGAGACCAACGCCTCGTTGGCGGCGGGGTCGGCAACGTCCAGCCGGAACACCGCCGTTCGTTCCGCGCCGAGTTCCTGTGAAAGGGCGCGGGCGGCTTCCTCGTCGAAGTCCGCGATCACTACGCGTCCGCCTTGTCCCACCAGTTCGCGCGCCACGGCCGCACCGATGCCCGAGGCCGCACCCGTCACGATCCCGGCCTTGTCCTTGAAGTCCATCATTCAAATCTCCTCGTTTCCGGTCAAAAACGCCGGAGCGAGGGGCGGGTTCGTCGCGGCAGGCGTGACTTCTTTGCAAGAGAATGCGCGTGGATCGCGATATTAGACACTGAAAATTCGCGACAATTGTGGACGCCGGATGAACCGCAACTTGCCCTTCGATGAACGATGCGGCGCCGGTGTGTGAACTGGTGGACGCATGGCGCCGGGCGTCCCGGAAGCGGCTCGTTTCGTCCCGGAGGCGGGAGGGAAATGCTGGGTAGGCTCGTTGCACTTTCCAAACGCGGGCAATCGGGCCTGCGTCGTCAAGCGAAAGGGAGTTTCGCAATGAAGCAGACCAATCGTCCCCGCACCGCGCTTCTCGCGCTCGCCGCCGTCCCGGTTCTGGGGCTGCCTGTTGCTGCTACGGCCGTGCAACCAATGATGTACGAGCAGAAGGTGGCGCGCCACGAGGAATCGCTGGTGATCCAGAATCCGATCGGCGGCGTCCAGAACAGCAAGTGGTACGACTATCGCATCAACGTCAACGAGAGCCGCAAGGAACTCGCGAGCGACTTGCGCCATGCTTCCGACATCGAGGATCAGCGCGATGCCTGGGACGAATACGGCACCGAGCTTCACCAGGAGCGCGGCAAGTATGTGAAGTACATGAGCAAGCGCGGCTACCGCGTGCCGCAGGTCTTTTTCGAAAACCTGTAACGCGCTTTACAACCTCGCATAAGATGCCGGCGAGCCAGTGCTCGCCGGCATCTTAGCATTGAAGGACCCGTTACGCCGCGTTGTCGATGCCGAGTTCGCCGAGCTTGCGATAGAGCGTGGAGCGGCCGATGCCGAGGCGCCGTGCCACTTCGGTCATGCGGCCCCGGTAGAGACCGATGGCCAGGCGGATGACGTCGGCCTCGATCTCGTCGAGCGGGCGCAAGTTGCCGTCGGCGGTATAGAGCATGACGCCCGAGCTTTCCTGCATCGGATTGCCCGCTACCGAAGCGGGGCCGGTGCCCAGGATATTGAGAAGCTGCGGAAAATCTTCCGATGTCAGGGCGTCGCCGTCGCAGAACACGGCGGCGCGGAACAGCACGGCCTGAAGCTGGCGGACATTGCCCGGCCAGTCGTAGGCAGCGAGCAGGGACAGTGCGCCGTCGGTGATGCCCAGTTCGCGCAGGCCCGGCTGCTCGCCGATGCGGGCGAGGAAGAAGCGGGCGAGGGCAGGGATATCGCCGGTGCGTTCGCGCAAGGGGGGGAGGCTGACCTTGGTGGGCGACAGCGCTTCCAGCAGTTCGGGCAGGAAATGCCCCTCGGTGACGAGATCCTGCAAGGGCAGGTTGCTGGCGGCGATCAGGCGGGCATCGATGCGGAAGGAATGGCGCGCGCCGATCGGCCGCACGTCGCTCTTGCGGATCGATTCCAGCAGCCGTTCCTGCACGGAAAGCGGCAGGCGGTCGATCTCGTCGAGGGCAAGCGTTGCCCCGTCGCAATGCTGGAGCGCGCCGATCTGGCGTTCGAAAGCGCCGGGGAAGGCGCCCTTTTCATGGCCGAACAGGGCGGATTCGATGGAATTGGCAGGAAGGCCGCCGACATTGACGATCCGCAGCGGCGATTTAGAACGCGGGCTGGCTGCATGCATCGCCCGGATCAGCATTTCCTTGCCGGAACCCGTCTCGCCTTCGATCAGTACCGGTCCGTGCCCTCGCGCGGCCTTGGCGGCGACCGCCAGGGCCTTTCGGAAGTTCGGCGCAGCCCCGATCATCGATTCGAAATCGGGATTGGAGGGCATCTTTTCCGTGAGCGGCGCAAGTTCGTCGCGCGGGGCCTCGCGCGTGGTGGCCGAACGCAGGGCATGCATCAGCCGGTCCGGCGCGACCGGCTTGACGAGATAGTCGGTAGCCCCGGCGCGCATCGCTTCCACCGCCAGGAGCGGGGAGGTGCTGGCTGTCAGCATGAGGATTGGCAGCGCAGGACGGCGCGACTTGAGTTCCGCGATCAGCGTGCAGGCGTCGTCGCCGGGCACCCATTGATCGAGGATGATCGCGGAAAGCTGCATGCCCTGGCGGGTGCCGAGCGTGGCGATCGCGGTCTCGGGATCGCGCGCGATGACCGTGCGCCAGCCCTCCCGCGCGGCAAGCGCCGAGATCAGGCGGCTCTGGGCCGGCTCATCGTCGATGAGCATGAGGAGGCGTTGTTCCTGTTCCGCCATAATGTCACCCGCCCGTGTCGCCTCCTTGGTGTCGCCCTTTCCGCCCTATGGGAAAGCGGTAAAGACGAAATTAAGGCTCGGGTCGTTTCATCGCAGGGAAAGCGTAGTTTTTCGCTTGCCGGCGTGGAGGAAATCCTGGCGACCCGATCTTCTTTTCTCCGGTTTCGGCAGAACCGGCGATGAACCGCTTATCACTTGAGCACCGATCGAGTCACCGCTAAATATCGTGTATCAAACGGCAATAAGCGAAGAGGATTCCTGTTCATGGCTGCAGGCAACGACATCAAGGCCGCTACCGAGACTTACAACGGCTTCGTCAAGGTTACTGCCTGGAGCACCGGCATCGTCATCCTGATCGTGGCCTTCGTCGTCAGCCTGATCGCCGGGTAACCGTGGCGGCAGGCACGCGGATCGCGGTCCTGCGGGAGCGCGCATCCGGCGAGACGCGGGTTTCCGCCACGCCTGAAACGGTCAGGAAGCTGATCGCTCTCGGGGCGGCGGTCTGCGTGGAAGCGGGCGCCGGTCTGCCGAGCAGCATCGCCGATGCGGATTATCTTGCGGCCGGAGCCGAAACCGGATCTGCGGCCCAGGTTCTGGCCAAAGCCGACATCGTTTTCGGCGTGCAGGCCCCCGACCCGGCCTTGCTGGAGGGGGTGACGCCGGGCGCCTGGATCGTGGGCGCGCTCGATCCGTTCGGTGCGCCGTCGCGGATAGAGGCTTATGCTGCCGCCGGGCTGGAAGCGCTGGCCATGGAATTCATGCCGCGCATCACCCGCGCGCAATCGATGGATATCCTCTCCTCGCAATCCAACCTTGCCGGGTACAAGGCCGTGCTGGTGGCCGCCAATCTCTATGGCCGCGCGTTCCCGATGATGATGACCGCTGCCGGAACGGTGAGCGCGGCGCGGGTTTTCGTGATGGGCGTGGGCGTGGCAGGACTTCAGGCGATCGCCACGGCGCGCCGTCTGGGCGCGCAGGTTTCCGCCACCGATGTGCGCTCGGCCACGAAAGAGCAGATCCTTTCCCTTGGCGCCAAGCCGATCTTCGTGGAAAGCCTCGGCATCGAGGGAGAAGGCTCCGGCGGCTATGCCTCGGAAATGAGCGAGGAATACCAGCGGGCGCAGGCCGAGCTGGTTTCGGGCCATCTCGCGAAGCAGGACATCGTCATAACCACCGCGCTCATTCCGGGCCGCGCGGCGCCGCGCCTGATTTCGGACGAGCAGATCGCCGCGATGAAGCCGGGCAGCGTGATCTTCGACCTGGCCGCACCGCAAGGCGGCAATGTCGAAGGCTGCGTGGCCGACGACGTGGTGGAGCGGCACGGCGTGAGGATTGCAGGCTATTCGAACACGCCTGCGCACCTGCCAGCCGACGCTTCGGCGCTGTTCGCGCGCAACCTGTTCAACTTCGTGTCCGCCTTTTGGGACAAGGATCTGGGAAGGCCGGTCCTCGACGAGGAAATCGGCGGCGCCATCCGTCTCACCCAGGGCGGCAGAGTGGTCCATCCCAGGCTGACGGCCTGAAGCGCCCTGAAGCGGTGAGGAAAAAAGAGGAAGCAGGCTCATGGATTTCATCTCGATCCTGTCGATCTTCGTACTGGCCTGTTTCGTGGGCTACTATGTCGTCTGGTCGGTCACGCCGGCGCTGCATACCCCGCTCATGGCCGTTACCAATGCCATCTCCTCGGTGATAGTTGTCGGCGCTCTGGTCGCCAGCGCGGCGGAGGGTTCGCCGCTGGCCAAGTGGCTGGGACTGGGCGCGGTCGTGCTGGCCAGCGTCAATATCTTTGGCGGTTTCGCCGTTACCGAGCGCATGCTGGCGATGTACCGGAAGAAGGGCGCGCCTAAGACCGGCGCGCTCAAGACCGGCAAGGGCGGAGGCGGGCGCTGATGGAGGTCCATGCCCTGAACCCCTGGATCGCCGCCGCCTACCTCGTCGCCGGGATCTGCTTCATCCTCGCGCTGCGCGGACTGTCGTCTCCCGCCACCAGCCGCCGCGGCAACCGCTACGGCATGATCGGCATGGGCATTGCGGTCGCGACCACGCTGGTGACGCACGAGATCGCCAGCCTGCCGGAAATCCTCGTCGCCATCGCCATCGGCGGAGGCATCGGCTTCGTGATCGCCCGGCGCATCCAGATGACGGCCATGCCGCAGCTCGTCGCCGCCTTCCACTCGCTGGTCGGTCTTGCGGCAGTGCTGGTGGGTATCGCGGCCTACTACAATCCGGCGGCGTTCGGCATTCTGGAGCCGGGCGGGCTCGATATCCTGAAGGGCAGCCGGATCGAGATGGGGCTGGGCGTCGCCATCGGCGCGGTCACCTTTTCCGGTTCGGTCATCGCTTTTGCCAAGCTCAACGGCAACATGAGCGGCGCGCCGATCCTGCTTCCGGCGCGCCACGTCATCAATCTCGGTGCGCTACTGGCCATCGTCGTGCTCGTCGGCCTGTTCCACCGCAGCACCCCGGAACTGTTCTGGGCCATCGTGGTGCTGAGCTTCGCCATCGGCTTCCTACTGATCATTCCGATCGGCGGCGCGGACATGCCGGTGGTCGTCTCGATGCTCAATTCCTATTCGGGCTGGGCCGCCGCCGCCATGGGCTTCACGCTCCACAACACGGCGATGATCATTACCGGCGCCCTGGTCGGATCCTCGGGCGCGATCCTCAGCTATATCATGTGCAAGGCGATGAACCGCAGCTTCCTTTCGGTGATCGCCGGTGGTTTCGGCGCGGAATCCGGCGCAGGCGGTGCTGCGGCCGCCAGCGACCGCCCCTGGAAGCGCGGCTCGGCCGAGGATGCGGCCTTCCTCATGAAAGAGGCCGAGAACGTCATCATCATCCCCGGCTACGGCATGGCCGTGGCACAGGCCCAGCACGTGCTTCGGGAGATGGCAGACCAGCTCAAGGCCCACGGCGTCAGCGTGAAATATGCGATCCACCCGGTCGCGGGCCGCATGCCCGGCCACATGAATGTCCTGCTGGCCGAGGCCAACGTGCCCTACGACGAAGTCTTCGAACTGGAAGACATCAACGGCGCGTTTGCCCAGTGCGATGTCGCCTTCATCATCGGCGCGAACGACGTGGTCAACCCCGCCGCCAAGACCGACAAGACCTCACCGATCTACGGCATGCCGGTGTTCGACGTGGAAAAGGCCAAGACCATCTTCTTCATCAAGCGGTCGATGGGCGGGCAGGGCTATGCCGGGGTGGACAACGAGGTCTTCTACATGGACCAGACCATGATGCTTCTCGCCGACGCCAAGAAGATGGTCGAGGATATCGTGAAAGCGCTGGCGGACTGATCGCGGGGCTCTATAGGGCCGCCATGCTGCGTATTCTCAAGCGAATCCTCCTGCTCGCCGGTCTTCTCGCGGTGCTGGCAGTGGGCGTGCATCTCTATGCCGGATGGCGGGTGCGATCCGCTCTGGTCGAGGCCGGAATGTCGGACCGGGTCGCCACCTGTATGTCGAAGCGCATGGTCGAGCGGCTCAGCCTGCCGCAACTGATCAGGCTCCAGAAACTGGAGGGCGACAAGAAGACCATCGGGGCCTGGGTCCGGGCCGTGAAGGCGGTGGACGACAGCGAGGTCATTCTCGTGACGACCTCCTCGGCGGCCTTGTGCAGGACCGGACTTGCTCGCTAGTAGGACGCCGAGAGCAAGCCTGCTTCCAGGAAAGACACCAGCTTGACCCCTGAACATACCCTTGCGCCTTACGCCTCCGATCCGGCCCGATCGCGCGGTCGCGAATTCCCCGTCGGCACGGGCCTGCCGCGCGGCCAGCGCAGCCCCTATCAGCGTGACCGCGACCGGATCGTCCATTCGATTGCGTTCCGCCGCTTGCGCTACAAGACCCAGGTCTTCATCGCCCCGGACGGCGATCACTACCGCGTGCGCCTGACGCACAGCCTGGAAGTGGCCCAGGTCGCCCGCGTGATCGCCCGCATCCTGGGGCTGGACGAGGACCTGACCGAAGCGCTCGCGCTGGCCCACGATATCGGCCACCCGCCTTTCGGCCATGCCGGTGAAGAGGCGCTCGACGCGGCGCTCCACAAGGCGGGCGGGTTCGATCACAACGCCAATTGCCTGCGCACCCTTATGCGGATCGAAAACCCCTATTGCGAGCATGACGGGCTGAACCTGACATGGGAGACGCTGGAGGGCCTGGCCAAGCACAACGGCCCGGTTTCCGAGCCGAACTGGGCGCTGGCCGAACTCGACGCCGCCTATGGGCTGGAGCTGGGCACTTATGCTTCGCTCGAAGCGCAAGTCGCGGCCCTTTCGGACGACATCGCCTACGACAACCACGACATCGATGACGGCTTGCGCGCCGGTTTCCTCGATCTCGACGAACTGCTCGCCCATCCCTTCATCGTCCCGCGCTGGGCCGATGTGGAGCGGCGCTATCCCGGCGTCCCGCGCGACCGTCAGCTTGCCGAGCTGATCCGAAGCCAGATCGGCTTCATGGTCAATGACTTGCTGGCCGAAACGCAGAAGCGCCTGATCGGCATCGAAAGCGTCGATCAGGTCCGCAATGCCGGTCGCCAGCTCGTGGCTTTCTCGCCGGAAGTCGAGGAAGGGGAGCGCCAGTTCAAGCGCTTCATGTACGAGAAGCTCTATTATCACCCCGAGCAGCTCGAAACCGCGCGCCGCGCGCGTGCGCTGCTGGCGGAACTCTATTCGGCCTACTCGCAGGAGCCGGTGCTGATGGAGGAGAGCTGGATCGACGGGCTTCCGCGCCACGAACCCGCCCGCAGCCGTCACATTGCGGACTATATCGCGGGCATGACCGACCGCTATGCCATTTCCTGCCATGCCCAGATCTACGGCAGCACGCCCGAAGGCCTGCGGAATGTATGAGGCGCCGGTGCAAGTGGCAGGTGCCGCTGCAAGGCGGCTCTGCCTCGTCGGTGCCAGCGGTCTCGTCGGATCGGCGGTGATCGAGGAAAGCCGGGGTCGCCCGGACGTGAGGGTCATCGGCGTCGCCCGGCGCGAGGTTCCCCTGCCGCAGGGTGCGCGTCTGGAGATCCTTGTGGGTGCCACGTCCGACTGGCCCGAACTGATCGCGGCCGCCCACGGCGACGTGCTGGTCTGTGCGCTGGGAACGACGCGAAAGACGGCGGGCAGCGACGCGGCTTTCCGGGCAGTCGATCACGATCTCGTGCTGGAGGTAGCCGCGGCGGCCCGCAAGGCGGGGATCGGCCACATGATACTGGTATCCTCGGTGGGCGCCGATCCCGCGAGTTCGAACCTCTATCTGCGCACCAAGGGCGAGACCGAGGACGCGCTCGGCAAGCTGGGTTTCGCGCGTCTCGACATTCTGAGGCCGGGGTTGCTGCGCGGCAGGCGGGAAGAGGGGCGTCCGCTGGAAATGGCAGGGCAGATGGTTGCACCGCTCGCCGATCTCCTGGTGTTTCATGCAAGGCTGCGGCGGTTTCGCTCGATTGCTTCCGTCCGGCTGGCGCAAGTGATCCTGTCGCTCGGCAAGGAAGACGCGCCCGGTCGTTTCGTCCATGAGCACGATTCCTTTGCCGAAATCCTGCGCGATTATCGATCCTGACGCGGATTTCCGGTTTTGGTGGAAATTGTGACGCAGTGCAGCGCGATTGCGTTGACTTGCGCGCGGTGCTCACTCAATTGACGAGATATCGCTGACAGCGCGGGAGAGACCTGCTGATTCGCATTCGCGAAACGGTGGGCGCCGAAGGAGCAACCGCCCCGGAATCTCTCAGGCAAAAGGACCGCGCAGCGTCGATAGCGAGACTCTGGAAAGTGTCTCTTCCTTCGGGATGAGGCCGCCGACGGTGTAACTTTGGCTTGTCGTTCAACGGCTTGCTGGAGGAAGCTCTCAGGTTTCCGTGACAGAGGGGGCACCTGGAATGGTGTACCGAACTGTGCGGAGTCATGTCTTGAGCGAATATCCGATTTCCGATTCCGATCAGGAACCCGAAGAACTGGCCCCGCTGCTGCTGCCGCTCGACGGCTGGCACCGTGAACGCGGCGGCCGCATGGTCGAGTTCGCGGGATACACGATGCCCGTTCAGTACGAAGGCATCATGGCCGAGCATCTCTGGACGCGCGAGAGCGCCGGGCTGTTCGACGTCAGCCACATGGGCCAGCTCTACATCTCCGGCGAGGGCGTGGAAGCCGCGCTGGAAGCCGCCCTGCCGATCGATCTCTCGACGCTGAAGACTGGCTCGGTGCGTTACTCGCTCCTGCTCGACGAAAACGGCGGCATCCTGGACGACCTGATGGTCACGCGCTGGGAAAGCGGTTTCTATCTCGTCGTCAACGGCGCGACCAAGTGGGACGATATCGGCACCCTGCGCGAATATCTCCCGGACGACATCACGCTCAATCACCTCGATGACAACGCCCTGCTGGCGCTTCAGGGGCCGAAGGCCGCCGAAGCGCTGGAGCGTCATGCACCCGGCGTTTCCGCGCTGACCTTCATGAAGGGCAGCACCTTCAAGCTGGGCGGCGTCGATGCCTGGATCAGCCGTTCGGGCTATACCGGCGAGGATGGCTTCGAGATCGCCATTCCGGGCGAATCCGCGGCGATGATCGCGGACCTGCTCTGCGGCGAACCGGAAGTGAAGCCGATCGGCCTCGGCGCGCGGGATTCGCTGCGCCTGGAAGCCGGTCTTCCCCTCTACGGCCATGATATGGATCCCGAGCGCGGCCCGGTCGATGCCGGTCTTGCCTTTGGCATCAACAAGCGCCGCCGTCTCGAAGGCGGGTTCCCGGGCAGCGAGCGCGTCCAGCGCGACTTTGCCGAGGGCACCGCGCAGAAGCGCATCGGGCTCAAGCTCGATGGCCGTCAGGCCGCGCGCGAGGGCGCCAAGGTTTTCCATGGCGAACAGGAGGTTGGCGTCGTTACTTCAGGCGGTTTCTCGCCATCGCTCCAGCATCCCATCGCTATGGCCTATGTCGATGCAGCCGTTGCTGCGGACGGCACAGCCCTTTCCATCGAATTGCGGGGCAAGAAGCTCGACGCGACAGTCGCGGCCATGCCCTTCGTCCCCAACCGCTATCACCGCTGAGGATACCTACCCATGACCCGTTATTTCTCGCAAGAACACGAGTGGATCGAAATCGAGGGTGACCTCGGCACCGTGGGCATCACCGACTACGCACAGGGCCAGCTTGGCGACATCACCTTCGTCGATCTGCCGGAAGCCGGTGCGACCTTCGGCAAGGGCGACTCCGTTGCCGTGGTGGATTCGGTGAAGGCCGCTTCGGACGTCTACACGCCGGTTTCGGGCACGATCGCCGAAGCCAACGGCGCGCTGGCCGATGAGCCGGAACTGGTCAACACCCAGGCTGAGACCGGTGGCTGGCTGTTCCGCGTCACTCTGTCGGACGCTTCGGAGCTCGAAGCTCTGATGGATGAAGCTGCTTACAAGCAGTACGTCGAAAGCCTCTGATTTACCGATATAATTCACGGAGTATCGCCGCTTGCGCTACCTGCCCCTGACTCCCGCCGATCGCGCCGAAATGCTCGGCGTCATCGGTGCCGACACGGTTGACGATCTGTTCGTCGACGTGCCCGCCGAGGCCCGGCTTTCCGGCCCTATCGAGGGGCTGCCCGCCCACGCCAGCGAAATGGCGGTGGAGCGGCACATGTCCGCGCTTGCGGCCAAGAACCTCTCGGCAGGCACCGCACCGTTCTTCATCGGCGCCGGTGCCTATCGCCATCACGTCCCCGCCTCGGTCGATCACCTGATCCAGCGCGGCGAGTTCCTGACTGCCTACACGCCTTACCAGCCGGAAATCGCGCAGGGCACGCTGCAGGTGCTGTTCGAGTTCCAGACCCAGGTCGCACGCCTGTTCGGGACCGATATTGCCAACGCCTCGATGTACGACGGTTCGACCGCGTGCTGGGAAGCGATCCTCATGGCCAGCCGCATCACCCGCAAGGACCGCGCGGTGCTCTCCAGCGGTCTGCACCCGCACTACGCCGAAGTGGTGCGCACCATGGCCAAGTTCACCGAAGACGACATCGTCTCGCTGAAGGCCCAGCTGGTGGCCGAGGCCGATGACGCCGCCGTGATCGCCGCGATCGACGACAAGACCTCCTGCGTCGTCGTCCAGTACCCGGACGTGATGGGCCGCATTCCCGATCTGGCCGCGATTGCCGATGCCGCGCATGCCAAGGGCGCGCTGCTGGTGGTGGTCGTCACCGAGCCGGTGGCACTGGGCATGATCGAGGCGCCGGGCGCTCTTGGCGCCGATATCGTCGTGGGCGAAGGCCAGTCGATCGGCGTCGGCCTCCAGTTCGGCGGTCCGTACCTCGGCCTGTTCGGTTGCCGCGAGAAGTTCGTACGCCAGATGCCGGGCCGTCTCTGCGGCCAGACCGTGGATGCCGAGGGCAAGCGGGGCTTTGTGCTGACACTCTCCACGCGCGAACAGCACATCCGCCGCGAGAAGGCGACCAGCAACATCTGCACCAACTCCGGCCTCTGCGCGCTGGCCTTCAGCATTCACCTGACCCTGCTGGGCGGTGAAGGCCTGGCCCAGCTTGCCGCCGTGAACCACGACAAGGCGCAGGCCATGATCGAGCGTCTGGCCAAGGTGCCGGGCGTGAAGGTGCTGAACGATGCCTACTTCAACGAGGCTACGCTGGTGCTGAACCGCGATGCCCGCGAAGTCGTTCGCGAACTGGCCGACCGCAAGGTGCTGGGCGGCGTCTCGCTCGGCCGCCTGTTCCCCGATGACAGCGATCTGCATAACGGTCTGCTGGTGACGGCGACCGAGACCGTGACCGACGAGGATATCGAAACATTCGCTCGTGAGCTTGAAGGAGTGCTGGCATGAACGCGGTAAACGCAAGTGGTTGGCGCCCTCAGATGGGTGAAGCCGGTGAGGGCGCTGGCTTCAAGACCGCCTCGGGCGACTATGGCCTGATGCTGGAAGAAGCGCTCAGCTTCGAACTCGGCTCTTCCGAGAAGTGCGGCGTCGATCTCGACAAGCCCAGCCGTCCGGCGGCTGCGGGCCTGTCGAAGTTCCTGCGCAAGTCGGCTCCGGCGCTTCCCGGCCTGACCGAGCCTGAAACCGTACGCCACTACACCCGCCTGTCGCGCCAGAATTACGCGATCGACCTCGGGCCGTTCCCGCTCGGCTCGTGTACGATGAAGCACAACCCGCGCCTGAACGAGAAGATGGCCCGCCTGCCGGGCTTTGCCGACGTTCACCCGCTCCAGCCGCAGAAGACGGTCGAGGGCGCGCTGGAAGTGATCGAGCAGTTGGCCGATTGGCTGATCACGCTGACCGGCATGGCATCGGTTGCGATGAGCCCCAAGGCCGGTGCGCATGGCGAGCTTTGCGGCCTGCTCTGCATCCGCGCCGCGCTCGACGCGCGCGGTGAGAAGCGCGACGTGGTGTTGGTGCCTGAGAGCGCCCACGGCACCAACCCGGCAACCGCCGCTTTCGCGGGCTTCAAGGTGCAGTCGATCCCGGCGACCCCGGAAGGCCGCGTCGATGTCGAGGCGCTGAAGGCCAAGCTGGGCCCGAACGTGGCCGGCGTGATGATCACCAACCCCAACACCTGCGGCCTGTTCGAGCCGGAGATGAAGGCGATTGGCGATGCGGTTCACGCAGCCGGCGGCTACGTCTACTGCGACGGTGCGAACTTCAACGCCATCGTCGGCAAGGTGCGCCCCGGTGACCTGGGCGTCGATGCCATGCACATCAACCTGCACAAGACCTTCTCCACCCCGCACGGCGGTGGCGGCCCCGGTGCCGGCCCGGTCGTGCTGTCCGAAGCGCTGGCGCCGTTCGCGCCGCTGCCCTTCGTCAGCCGCGGTGAAGATGGCCGCGTCCACCTCGTCGAAGAGGAAAACGCGGGAGAGGGCCATGCGCAGGCATTCGGCCGCATGGTCGCCTTCCACGGCCAGATGGGCATGTTCACCCGTGCGCTGACCTACATCCTCAGCCACGGCGCGGACGGTCTGCGTCAGGTTGCCGAGGACGCGGTGCTCAACGCCAACTACGTCCTGCGTTCGTGCGAGGATCTGCTGCCGGCACCCTTTGCCAAGAGCGGCCCGTGCATGCACGAGGCGCTGTTCAGCGATGCCGGTCTGGCCGAGGGCTTCTCCACGCTGGACATCGCCAAGGGCCTGATCGACGAGGGCTTCCACCCGATGACGGTCTACTTCCCGCTGGTGGTGAAGGGCGCGATGCTGGTCGAGCCGACCGAGACCGAGAGCAAGGCGGGCCTCGACCGCTTCATCGGTTCGCTGCGCAGCCTTGCCCAGCGCGCCAAGGACGGCGACCAGAGCTTGCATAGCGCACCGCACTTCGCACCGCGTCGTCGGCTTGACGAAACGCTGGCCGCGCGCAAGCCTGTGCTCGTGTGGCAGGGCACGCCGGGTGAGCCGGGGACGCCTTCGCTGAGCGAGATCGGGGGAAGCTGAACATATGGGGGGAAACGGATATGCGGGCTGGCTGCCGCTGCTGATATTCGCCGGGGTAATGGCCTGGCGGTTCCGCAGCCTTGAAAAGGCCAGGCCGCTCCGTCTCCCCCTGCTATGGGTAGCGCCGCTGATCGTCACGGCGGCGATCAGCCTCGCGCTTTACGGGATGCCGCCCAGCCTTCCCGGTTGGGTGGCCCTGGTCGCCGGGTTCGCGATAGGCGGCGGCATCGGCATGCAGCGTTCGCGGCTCATGCGCCTGCACGTCGAAGGCGAGGGTGCCGAGGCGCGGGTGATGATGCGCCAGTCCCCTCTCGCGCTCATTCTTGTGCTGGTAGTCTTCGCAGCGCGGCGCATGATCCTGCCGGGCGGGATGACGGTAGGGGCGGGGCCGGAAGCGGCAAAGGCCCTGCTGATGACGGATGCCATGCTGGGCCTCGTGCTGGGCATGGTGGTGATGAGCCGCCTGGTCCTCTGGCGCCGGGCGCGGGCCATGGTGGCCGATCACATTTTCGATAGCTGACCAACGATCAAGGCGCGAAACCCATCCGGTTCCGCGCCTTGGTGTTATGCCCCGGTCAGGTGGCGTTATCGACCGCGTTGGCGGCGGATTCGATATCCTGGCCTACCCCGCGCACGGTATTGCAGGCCGCCGCGCCGAGCACGATGCCGGATACTGCAAGAGCCAGGAGCGCTCTCCTGATCATGACTGCTTCACCCTTTCAAGAACGACGGTCGAAATGAACGTCTCTACCCGTCGCTAATCCATCCTGAAGAGGAGTGGAAGCGCATGATCGTAGCGGGGAATACCCGGCTGACCAAAGCGGCACTGCGCCGCTTTGGCCGGAGAGCACTATTACTGGTTGATGGCGTCGTCGCCGGCCTTGCCGACCGACTCGATGTCCTGGCCCGCACCCTTCACGGTGTTGCAGGCCGCGGCGGAAAATACGATGCCGCCTGCGACGAGCGCGAGAACGAGTTTCTTGACCATGGTTTGGTTCCTTTCTTGCGACTTCCCGGCCATGCGACCGGGATCGTTGGAGGCAACTCCCGGTCGGGCTTGCGGTTCCCAAGACGCTTTCGCTGACGGTTTCGCTGAAACTTTTCGGTCACACTGCTGACCGGGCTTTCGCTGGGCGCGATAAGGCGGCAATGGCCGCTCATGAGCGAATCCGACAAGATCATGGCCGTGACCGGAACCATCGCGGCCATGCTGGCGATGGTCGCCTGGATCGGCGATCGGCGCCGGATGAAGCGCCGGGATCTCGACCGGGTGGGCTTCATGCCCTGGACGACGGTGTTCTTCTTTGCCCTGATGGCGGCGGTGCTGCTGCTCGGCGTGGCGGGCAGGCACCTGTTCAGGGGATAAATAAGCGCCGGGTCAGAGACAGGCTTCCAGGAATGCCTGGTCGAAACCGAACTGGCGGGCCTTTTCCAGCGTGTAGGGGCGCAGGCCCGAGCTGCGGTATTCGCCGATGATCTTGCCGTCATCGGTCTCGTCCAGATATTCGAACTTGAAGAGTTCCTGGGTGACGATCACGTCGCCTTCCATGCCGATCACTTCGGTGATGTTCGTGGTGCGGCGCGAACCGTCGCGCAGGCGCTTCACCTGCACGATGATGTCCACCGACTCCGCGATCTGGCGGCTGATGGCTTCCTTGGGGATCTTGATGTCGCCCATCAGGATCATGTTCTCCATACGGCCCAGGCATTCCCGCGGGCTGTTGGCGTGGAGTGTACACATCGAGCCGTCGTGGCCGGTGTTCATGGCGGCGAGCAGGTCGAAGCACTCGGCGCCGCGGATTTCGCCCAGGATGATGCGGTCCGGGCGCATACGCAGGGCGTTCTTCACCAAGTCGCCGATGGTAATCGCGCCCTGGCCTTCCAGGTTTGGCGGGCGGGTTTCCAGCGGCAACCAGTGCGGCTGCTGCAGGCGGAGTTCGGCAGCGTCCTCGATGGTCAGCACGCGCTCGCCCGGATCGATCATTTTCGAAAGAGCATTGAGCATGGTCGTCTTGCCCGAGCCCGTGCCGCCCGAGATCACGACGTTCATGCGGCAGGCGCCCGCGATCTTGAGGGCCGTGGCCATCTTGTCGCTCATCGAGCCGAAGTCCTTGAGCATGTCGATGGTGATCGGCTTCTCGGAGAACTTGCGGATCGAGATGGCGGTGCCGCGGAGGCTTAGCGGCGGCACGATCACGTTGACGCGGCTGCCGTCCTTGAGGCGGGCGTCGGCCAGCGGAGTGGTCTGGTCGACGCGGCGGCCGACCTGGTTGACGATGCGCTGGGCGATCTGGAACAAGTGCTGCTCGTCGCGGAACTTGGTGGGGGCCAGCTGCAGGCGGCCCTTCTTCTCGATGTAGGTCTGGTTCGGGCCGTTGACCATGATGTCAGAGATGTCGGGATCGTTCAGCAGCTCTTCCAGCGGTCCGAAGCCGAGCAACTCGTCGATCAGCACTTTCTCCAGCGCGAACTGTTCGCGGCGGTTGAAGGTGATCTTGAGTTCGGCAAGGACCTCCATGATGATCGGGCGGAATTCCTCGGACAACTCGTCCTTGGTCAGCGTGGCGGCAGCTTCGGGGTCGACGCGTTCGAGCAGGCGGGGAAGCACCTGCTCCTTGATCTTGTGGATCGAGGCTTCGAAGCCGCTCTGCTCCGACTGACCGTCGTGAACGGCATTGGCGCGATCCGCGAGGCGCGACATGGCATCGTCGCGCAAGTTCTGCGGCGCCGCCGGTTCCGGGGCGGGGAGGGGGAAGGGATCGCCGGGAACAGGCGCGGCGGCGACATCTCCGCCGACCTTCAGCGGCTTGGCCACGCCGAACGCAGGCCGGGCTCCCTGGCCCAGTCCGCCCATCCCGCCACGTCGCCCGAATGCCGTCATTTCTTCATCAACCCTTTCAGCGCCGGAGCACCGTCAAATGGCGACAGGCCAGCGAATGGGCGCAGGATTAAGGTTGAAACTTTGATAACTTACTAATGGGGCGGAGGCTGGAACGGGATCTGCGCGATTTCGCTTAGTCAGCTGTTAACCATGCGTGGCTAACCAAGGCGCGAACGGGGAACAGGGGGCTTTCAGTCACTTGCCCGCCATGGACTTTGGGGGGCTGATGTTCAAATTCACTCTGTTTCGAAGTTTTTCGTTGCCGTTTGCGTTCTGGTGGGTGATCATTCCCAATATTGGCGCGATCGCGATGTGGCCGATCGGTGGGCCTCAGGCGGCGTTTCCGATTGCGGTATGCGGGCTTCTGGCCATCGGCTTCTGTCATTTCGAAAGCACCTGGCTGAAGCGGATCGGAATCGTGATCTGCTTTCTGCTCGCGGCGATGATGTATGTGGCCATCTCGTTCAACCTGAATGCGATGACCATCTTTTCGTCGCTCCAGTTCCTGACGGAACTCGATCTGTCGAAATCGCCGGAATATGTCCTGGCGATCGGGGTCATGATCCTGGCTCTCGGACTTGCCATAGCCTTCGGCCCGCGCACGCCGCGTCTTTCCACCTTCGACCAGAAGCTTGTCGGCCTCGCATTCGTGGGGTTCTTCATCCTCGTGGATGGCGCTGCCACGGCGGGGACGCGCGGATCGTACAAGATGAGCGCGCCAGCGGGCACACCCATCGATTCCGCCATCGGGCAGAACCGGCTTGCACCCGGTTCCGTCTCGGCGCGCAATCTGATCGTCATCTTGGTCGAGTCGCTGGGTGAGCCAAATAACCCACACGACCGGGCGCTGTTCGATGCGGCCTGGGGCGCGCAGCGCTGGTCCGCCCGTTATCAGGTCAGCCGCGGTACGAGCGCCTATTTCGGTTCCACCACCAATGCAGAACTCCGGGAACTGTGTTCGGTCTGGGCCGATTACGAGAGCTTCGATTTCGACGGTTCGCACTGTCTTCCGGCCCAATTCCGCGATGCTGGCTTCCATACGACCGCGATCCACAGTTTTACTTCGGACTTCTTCGAGCGCCACGCCTGGTATCCCAAATTGGGCTTTCAGGACCGTCTTTTCCTGCCGGAGCTGCTCGAACTGGATGCGCGGCGCTGCGGCGGCGTATTTGCAGGCGCCTGCGACCCGGACATTCCCGCTCTGATCGGTGACCGGCTGCGCAAGTCGGGGAACCAGCGCAATCTGATCTATTGGCTTACGCTCAACAGTCATTTGCCGGTGCCCGAGGATTATTCCCTGCGGACCGAGGATTGCCGCGTTTCGGACCCGGATTGGAACCGGGACTTCCCGATGCTCTGCCGGTCCTACATGCTGCAGAAGCGCCTTGCCGATGCCATCGCTCAGGAAGTGATGAAGGCCGATTTCCCCGAAGCCGATATCCTGATCGTTGGCGATCACATGCCGCCGTTCTTCCCGAGGGCGCTCCGCAGCCGTTATGACACCGGCCATGTTCCCTGGATCATGCTGCGTAGCAAAGCGGCGCTGCAACGTTCCAGAGACAGGCAAAGCTGAAACGAGGACATGACCTCCAACGAAAAAGGCCGCCCCGATCAGGGCGGCCTTTTCTTTTCCTGAACCTGAAGGTGTCAGCCGATCATCAGCCAACATGCTCCGCGAGCACGGTCAGGCCCTTGTCGCCCACTTCGGCGAAGCCGCCGGTGATGCGGATTTCTTCCGGGGCGGCGCCGTCGGTCTTGTAGACCTTCAGCGCGCCGTCGGCGATCGTCGACATGAAGGGCGCATGGCCCTCCAGCACGCCGAACTCGCCTTCGGTGCCGGGGACGACCACCATGTGGACGTCTTCCGAGCGGACGAGCTTGGCCGGCGTGACGAGTTCGAAGTGCAGAGCCATGATCGATTACGCCTCTTCGGCCAGCTTCTTGGCCTTTTCGACCGCTTCGTCGATGCCGCCGACCATGTAGAAGGCTGCTTCAGGAAGGTGGTCGTACTCGCCTTCGACGACGGCCTTGAACGACTTCACGGTGTCTTCGAGCTGGACGAACTTGCCCGAGATGCCGGTGAAGACTTCCGCGACGTGGAATGGCTGCGACAGGAACTTCTGGATCTTGCGGGCGCGGGCGACGGTGAGCTTATCTTCTTCCGAAAGCTCGTCCATGCCCAGGATCGCGATGATGTCCTGAAGCGACTTGTACTTCTGCAGGGTTTCCTGGACGCGGCGGGCGGTCTCGTAGTGCTCGGCACCGACGACGCGGGGTTCGAGAACGCGCGAGGTCGAGTCGAGCGGGTCGACGGCCGGGTAGATGCCCAGTTCCGAGATGGCGCGGTTCAGCGTGGTCGTCGCGTCAAGGTGCGCGAACGAAGCAGCCGGTGCCGGGTCGGTAAGGTCGTCTGCGGGGACGTAGATCGCCTGGACCGAGGTGATCGAACCCTTGGTGGTCGAGGTGATGCGTTCCTGCAGCGCGCCCATGTCGGTGGCGAGGGTCGGCTGATAGCCCACCGCCGAAGGAATACGGCCGAGCAGAGCCGACACTTCCGCGCCCGCCTGGGTGAAGCGGAAGATGTTGTCGACGAAGAACAGAACGTCCTGGCCTTCCTGGTCGCGGAAGTACTCGGCCATGGTCAGGCCCGAGAGAGCGACGCGGGCACGGGCGCCCGGCGGTTCGTTCATCTGGCCGAACACGAGCGCGACCTTCGAACCGTCCGAGGTGGCGTTGCCTTCGGCGTCCTTGGCGATAACGCCGGCGTCGAGGAACTCGTGGTAGAGGTCGTTGCCTTCACGGGTACGTTCACCGACGCCCGCGAAGACCGAGACGCCGCCGTGGCCCTTGGCGATGTTGTTGATCAGTTCCTGAATGAGAACCGTCTTGCCCACGCCGGCGCCGCCGAACAGGCCGATCTTGCCGCCCTTGGCGTAAGGGGCGAGAAGGTCGATGACCTTGATGCCGGTGACCAGGATCGAGGCTTCGGTCGACTGGTCGATGAAGGCCGGGGCTTCGGCGTGGATCGGGGCGAACATGTCCGAACCGACGGGACCACGCTCGTCGATCGGATCGCCGACGACGTTCATGATGCGGCCGAGGGTCTTCGGACCGACGGGGACCGAGATCTGCTTGCCGGTGTTGGCGACGGGCTGACCGCGGGTCAGGCCATCGGTGCCGTCCATGGCGATGGTGCGGACGGTGTTTTCACCGAGGTGCTGCGCGACTTCGAGAACCAGCTTCTGGCCGTTGTTCTCGGTCTCGAGCGCGGTGAGGATCGCCGGCAGTTCGCCTTCGAAGGTGACGTCGACGACGGCGCCGATGATCTGGCTGATCTTGCCAGTGGCAGTCTGGTTTAGCACGGGTGCGGTGGCCATTTTGGTTTCCTTGCCTGCGGTTACTTACAGCGCTTCCGCGCCAGCAATGATTTCAACGAGTTCAGTCGTGATCGCGGCCTGGCGGCTGCGGTTGTACTGGATGGTCAGCTTCTTGATCAGGTCGCCCGCGTTGCGCGTCGCGTTGTCCATCGCGGTCATCGACGCACCCTGTTCGGAGGCGGCGTTTTCCAGGAGGGCACCGAAGAGCTGCGTGCGCAAGTAGCGCGGCAGCAGCGCGGCGAGGATTTCCTCTTCTTCCGGCTCGTATTCGGTCACGGCGTCCGCACCGGCGGTGGCCGCAGCCGCCTTGGGCGCGGGAACGGGGATGATCTGCTGATCGGTCGGTTCCTGAAGCAGCGCCGAGCGGAACTTCGAGTAGAACAGATGCGCGACGTCGAACTTGCCGGCCTCGTAGAGGGCGACCAGTTCGTTGGCGATGCGTTCGGCTTCGTCGAAGCCGGGGTCACGCACGTCGGTGGTGTCGAACATGTGCGCGATCTGCTTCGGGAACTCGCGGCGCAGCGCCGCGCGGCCCTTGCGGCCGACGAGGTAGAACAGGACGGTCTTGCCCTGCGCTTCCAGTTCCTTCGCCTTGAGGCGCGCAGCCTTGACGATGTTCGAGTTGAACGCGCCGCACAGACCCTTGTCCGAGTTGGCGACGACGAGCAGATGCACCTTGTCGCTACCGGTGCCGGCGAGCAGCTTGGGGCTGTTCTCGCTGACCGTGATCTTGCTCGCGAGCGAGCCCATCACTTCGGCCAGACGCGCAGCGTAGGGGCGTGCCGATTCGGCAGCGGCCTGCGCCTTGCGCAGCTTGGCCGCGGCGACCATCTGCTTGGCCTTGGTGATCTTCTGGGTCGACTTGACCGAGTTGATGCGGCCCTTGAGTTCCTTGAGCGAAGCCACTCAATTTTCTCCATTCGTCATCCCAGCGAAGCTGGGATCTTTTGCAACCAAGCTGGGCCTGGCCGAGAGCGAACCCCGGCTTGCGCCGGGGCGGCCCAGATCAGGCGAACTGCTTGGCGAAAGCGTCGAGCGCGGCCTTGGTCTTGCTCTTGGCTTCGTCGCCGAAGTCCTTGGTCGTGCGGATCAGCGCGAGGACATCGGCATGCTTTTCGTGCATGAAGTCGAGCATTTCGGCTTCGTACTCGGTGACCTTCGAAACCGGCAGGGCATCGAGGTAGCCGTTGGTGCCGGCGAAGATCGACACGGTCTGCTCTTCGAACTTCAGCGGCGAGAACTGCTTCTGCTTGAGCAGTTCGGTCAGGCGCGCACCGCGGTTGAGGAGCTTCTGGGTCGAGGCGTCGAGGTCCGAACCGAACTGGGCGAAGGCCGCCATTTCGCGGTACTGCGCCAGCTCCAGCTTGATCGAGCCGGCAACCTTCTTCATCGCCTTGGTCTGGGCCGAGCCGCCGACGCGCGAGACCGAAAGACCGACGTTGATGGCCGGACGGATGCCCTGGTAGAACAGGCCGGTTTCAAGGAAGATCTGGCCGTCGGTGATCGAGATCACGTTGGTCGGGATGTAGGCCGAGACGTCGCCCGCCTGGGTTTCGATGATCGGCAGGGCGGTCAGCGAACCGGCGCCGTTTTCGTCGTTCATCTTCGCGGCGCGCTCGAGCAGGCGGCTGTGGAGATAGAACACGTCGCCCGGGTAGGCTTCGCGGCCCGGAGGACGACGCAGCAGCAGCGACATCTGGCGGTAGGCGACGGCCTGCTTGGAAAGGTCGTCATACACGATCACGGCGTGCATGCCGTTGTCGCGGAAGAATTCGCCCATCGCGGCGCCGGTGTAGGGCGCGAGGTACTGCAGCGGCGCGGGCTCCGAAGCGGTGGCGGCGATGACGATGGAGTATTCCATCGCGCCGTTCTCTTCGAGCTGGCGCACGATCTGCGCGACGGTCGAGCGCTTCTGGCCGACGGCGACGTAGATGCAGTAGAGCTTCTTGCCTTCGTCGTCGCCCTGGTTCGCTTCCTTCTGGTTGATGAAGGTGTCGATGGCGACGGCGGTCTTGCCGGTCTGGCGGTCACCGATGATCAGCTCGCGCTGGCCGCGGCCGACGGGAACGAGGGCGTCGATCGCCTTGAGCCCGGTCTGCACGGGTTCGTGAACCGACTTGCGCGGGATGATGCCGGGCGCCTTGGCTTCGACGCGGGCGCGCTGTTCGGTGACGATCGGGCCCTTGCCGTCGATCGGGTTGCCGAGAGCGTCCACCACGCGGCCGAGCAGGCCCTTGCCGACGGGAACGTCGACGATGGTGTTGGTGCGCTTGACGCTGTCGCCTTCCTTGATCTCGGCGTCCGAGCCGAAGATCACGACGCCGACGTTGTCGGCTTCGAGGTTGAGCGCCATGCCCTGAACGCCGTTGGCGAACTCGACCATTTCACCGGCCTGGACCTTGTCGAGGCCGTGGATGCGGGCGATGCCGTCACCGACCGACAGAACCGAGCCGACTTCGGAAACCTGGGCTTCGGTGCCGAAGCTGGCGATCTGGTCCTTGATGACCTTCGAGATTTCTGCTGCGCGGATATCCATTGTTCTGCCTTTCTTAGCCCTTCATGGCCTGGGCGAGCGAATTGAGACGAGTGCGGATCGAGCTGTCGATACGCTTGGACCCGATGGTGACGACCAGACCGCCGAGCAGGTCAGGGTCGACCGTGGTCGTGACCTTGACCTTGCGGCCTTCGCGCAGTTCCAGCTTCTGGCGCAGTTCCTCGACCTGCTGGTCGGTCAGCGCGTGCGCGGACGTGACTTCGGCGGTCGATTCGCCGCGCTGGGCGGCAGCGATCGAGGCGAAGGCGCGGATGATCTCGGGCAGGGCGAAGAGGCGGCGGTTGGCCGCGAGCACGCCCAGGAAATTCTTGGTGAGCGGCGCCAGGCCGAGCACGTCGGCAACGGCTTCGATCGCCTTGCCGGCAGCCTTGCGGCTGACTTCGGGATTGCGAATCAGTTCGCCCAGGTCGCCGCTTTCGCGAATGGCGAGGCCGATCTTCTCGAGGTCGGATTCGACCGTCGTTACGGTGCCGTTCTCGCTGGCAAGATCAAACAGCGCCGAAGCGTAGCGTCCTTGCAAGCTGGCCTTGATGCCGCCGGAATTCTCCACGCGTGTCCTATCCTTACATCGGGTGGGCTGGGACACTTTGGGGCGCACGACAATGACGTGCCCCCCGGCCCGCAGACGGGGCGCGCATAGCGGCGATAGTGTCATGATGCAAGCTGCGGGAGGCAGGCTGGGGACAACGACAGGGAAAGCGCTTTAAAAGCAAAGGGCGGGAAGTATCGCCCGGACGGCGGCTGCAAGATCGGGACACACGATTGAGCGGAGTTTGCCATGACTTATCGAATCAGCGATGAGGCCGGTCCCCTCGGGACCGCCCATGCGATATATAGCGGCGGGGGGAGTCCGAGGATCCCGCAAGGCGGAAGATGGAGAGCGGCTGTGAGCGGGAACGGGAGCGGGAACGAAAGCGGCGTAAGCGACGATCGCGCCTGGCAGGCGGTCCAGTCGCGCGACCGCACCTTCGACGGCCGCTTCGTCACCGGCGTGCTCACCACCGGCATCTATTGCCGTCCGTCCTGTTCGGCGCGGCACCCCCGGCGGGAGAACGTGCGCTTCTTCGGCGATGCAGGCGCGGCGGAGCGGTTCGGCTTGCGGGCCTGCCTGCGCTGCCGTCCCAACGACGTCTCGCGCGACGAGGAAGCCGTGGCTTCGGCGCTGCGGATGCTGGATTCGGATGAGGAGAAGCTGCCGGGCCTGGCCGATCTGGCGGAAGCCGTTGGCTATAGTCCCTCGCATTTCCAGCGTGTGTTCAAACGTTCCGTCGGGCTTTCCCCGTCCGAATATGTCCGGGCGCGGCGCGTGGAGCGAGCCGGGGATGCGATGAGCGGCGGCGCCAGCGTGACCGAGGCGATCTACGAGGCCGGGTTCGGCGCGAGTTCCCGGTTCTACGAGGCCAGCGAGGGCAGGTTGGGGATGGCCCCTTCCGCCTGGCGCGACGGCGGGCGCGGCGCGACGATCCACTGGGCGGTCGTGGCGACCAGCCTGGGCAGGATGCTGGTCGCGGCGACTGGCAAGGGCGTTTGCCGTCTCTCGTTCGACGAAGGGCGCGAAGAGCTTGCCGCGCGGTTTCCAAAGGCGGAACTGATCGAGGGCGGTGCGGCGTTCGAGAGCCTGCTCGGAAGCGTCGTGGCGGCGGTGGAGCAGCCGGGGCAGTCGCGGGCGATCCCGCTGGACGTGCAGGGAACGGCCTTTCAGGAAGCGGTCTGGCGCGAGTTGCAGCGCATTCCTCCGGGTGAAACCCGCAGCTACGCGCAGATCGCGGCGGCGGTCGGCAAGCCCGGCGCGGTGCGCGCGGCGGGATCGGCCAACGGCGCGAACAACGTGGCGGTGCTGATCCCCTGCCACCGCGTGGTCCGCTCCGACGGCACGATCGGCGGCTATGCCTATGGCGAGGCGATCAAGCGGGAACTGCTGAAGCGCGAACAGGGGTGAACCTGCCGTCGTCCGGGACGACGATCATTCCTATCCGATTCACACGAACGAATAAGGGTCAATGTCGATGTTCACCCTGACCCCGCGGGGGAACTGAAGCGGTTCCAGCCACTCGCGCAGGGTCTTCTGCAATTCCGCCGAGCGCCGGGCATTGATCAGCAGGCGAAAGCGGTGGCGGCCCCGCAGTAGCGAGAGCGGGGCGGGGGCAGGGCCGAGCACCAGCATGTCGGGATGGTTGGGCGCGGTGCCGCCGATGGCGCGAGCCGCGGCCTTGGCTTCGGCCTGGTCTTCCGAGGAGACGATGATCGCCGCCCAGCGCCCGAACGGTGGCGCTCCGGCGTCGCGCCGGGCTTCGGTCTCGGCGGCGTAGAAGGCGTCGCGATCTCCGGCGGCGAGCGCGGAAATGACCGAGGCTTCGGGATGGCGCGTCTGGATCAGCACTTCGCCGGGCTTTTCGCCGCGGCCGGCGCGCCCCGCGACCTGCGCAACCTGCTGATAGGTGCGCTCCGCCGCGCGCAAGTCCCCGCCCTCAAGGCCGAGATCGGCATCGACGACGCCCACCAGCGTGAGGTCGGGGAAGTGATAGCCCTTGGTGACGAGCTGGGTGCCGACGATCACGTCGATCGCCTTGCCTTCGGCCTTGGCGACGAATTCGCCGACGGCCTCGGCCGTGTTCATGGTGTCCGAGGTCACCAGCGCGACGCGGGCTTCGGGAAGGACTTCCGCCACTTCGTCGGCGATGCGCTCGACGCCGGGGCCGCAGGCGACGAGGCAATCGCCGGTGCCGCATTCCGGACAGGCATCGGGCACGGGCACTTCATGGCCGCAGTGATGACAGGCGAGGCGCTGCGAGAAGCGGTGCTCGACCAGCCAGGCCGTGCAGTTCGGGCACTGGAAACGGTAACCGCAGTGGCGGCAGAGCGTCAGCGGCGCATAGCCCCTTCGGTTGAGGAACAGAAGCGACTGTTCGCCGCGCGCCAGCCGTGCCTTCATTTCCTCGACGAGACGCGGGGCAAGCCATTTGCCGCGCTCGGGCGGCTCCTGGCGTAAGTCCAGGATCTGGATGTCCGGCAGCTGGGCACCGCCGAAGCGCGCGGGCAGGTCGATCTTGCGATAGATGCCCGCCTCGGCCAGTTGCATCGATTCGAGCGCCGGAGTGGCGCTGGCCAGAACGACCGGGATCGCTTCGAACTTGGCCCGCATCACGGCCACGTCGCGAGCATTGTAGCGCACGCCATCGTCCTGCTTGAAGGATATCTCGTGCGCCTCGTCGACCACGATCAACCCCAGCTTCGCGTAAGGCAGGAACAGGGCCGAGCGCGCGCCGACCACCACTTGCGCCTGACCGGCCACGATCGCGCGCCAGGCGCGGCGGCGCTCGCTGGACTTGAGCGAGGAATGCCAGAGTATCGGCGCCACGCCGAAGCGGTGCTCGAAGCGGCGCAGGAAGTTCTCGGTCAGGGCGATCTCGGGCAGCAGGACCAGCACCTGCCGCCCCAGCCGCAGGGCTTCGGCCACCGCCTCGAAGTAAGTCTCGGTCTTGCCGGAGCCGGTCACCCCGTCGAGCAGGAAGGGCGCGAACTTGCGCGCGCGGACGGCCTCCACGAAGACATCGGCGGCGGCCTGCTGGCCTTCGGAAAGCGTGGGCTGGGCATGTTCGGGGCGGCCAGGCGGATAAGGGCGGTCGAGATCGACCACTACCGGCTCCAGCAGGCCCGCGCCGACCATGCCGCGGAGTACGCCCTCGGAGACGGAAGCCAGCTCGGCCAGTTCCTTGATCGAAGCCTGCTCGCCTTGAAGCGCATCGAGGGCCGCCGCGCGCTGCGGGGTGAGGCGCGCCGGTTCCGCGCCGGTCAGGCGATATTCGGTGGTCGTGCCGCCGCCGCGCAAGGCCGCCATGCTGCCGAGCGCCATGCGCGCCACGGAAGAGAGCGAGGCGCAGTAGTAGTCCGCTGTCCATTCGATCAGGCGGCGCAGGCGTTCCGGCAGGGGCGGGACCGGCAGCGCTTCGAGAAGCGGCCGCAGCTTCGATTCCGGCACGTCCTGCGCGCTCAGGCGTTCGGGTTCCCAGACGATGCCAAGGACCTGCCGGGGGCCGAGAGGCGCAATCACTACGGATCCGAATTCTATCGCCATGCCCTCGGGGACGCGGTAGTCGAGGACGCCGAGCGCGGCGTTGAAGACAAGGATTCGGACGCGTTTCATGTGGGTTGCATATAGGCATTGCTGCCTGGGGGCGTGAAGGAGTTGATGATGGCAAGCTGGGGAATGGGGGATAATTCGCAGGGTATGGATGCCGACTGGAGCCGTCGCGGCGTTTTGATGGGGCTTCTCGCCACCGGCGTGATGATGCTTCCCGCCTGCTCGGCGATAGACAGCATGGGCGGCGGAACGGGCCGTTCGGCCAGTGCCGATCCGGTGCGCCGCCTGATGCGCACGTCCTCCGAAAAGGCCTTTGCCTGGCTCGGCCAGCCGGAAGGTTTCTGGACCAGCCCCGTCGCGCGCATTCCGCTGCCGGTGCTGTTCGGCCGTCCGGGGCGGACCACCAGCGGCGTGCTGAAGTCCAAGGCGTTTCGCGACAAGCTGCAATACCAGCTCAACCTCTACGCAACGCCGGGTGCGCGCGTGGCGGGGCCGCTGGTGCTGAACACGGCCCAGAGCGTTCCCATCCCCGATCCGGCGGCGGTCCTGCAGGGCGGCAATACGGCGGCTACCACGCTGCTGCGCCGTGCCATGGGGCCCGCCCTGGTCAATGCCATGATCCCCGAAATCGAGCGCGCCATGCGCGAGGCGCAGGATACCACGCTCAACCAGGCGATTGCTGCGCTCAAGGGCGTGACCGTTCAGGACACTGCCCATGCGCTGGCGCTCGATGCCGACAACGGCATCTGGTACGAGATCGGCGCTGCGGAGGCGAATATCCGCCAGAACCCTGCCGAAACCAACGATGCCGTGCTGATCGGCGCGCTGAAGCAGGGGTGATTTGCGAGGGTAGCGGGGAAGGGCGCGCTTCCCTATAGGGAGCGCCAGAATCGACGGGGCCGCCGCGTTCCCGTCGCCGCCTCGTACCTACAGGAACCGCGCCATGAAGTTCTTCGTCGACACCGCCGACACCAACGACATCGCCGAACTCGCCGCCACCGGCCTGCTCGACGGCGTCACCACCAACCCTTCGCTGATCGCCAAGTCCGGCCGTGACTTCCTGGAAGTCACCAAGGAAATCTGCGGCCTCACCGATGGCCCCGTCAGCGCCGAAGTCGTCGCGCTCGACCATGAAGGCATGATGCGCGAGGCCGAAATCCTGCGCAAGATCGCCGACAACGTCTGCATCAAGGTGCCGCTCACCATCGACGGCCTGAAGACCTGCAAGGCGCTCACCTCCGACGGCACGCTCGTCAACGTCACGCTGTGCTTCTCGGCCAACCAGGCCCTGCTCGCCGCCAAGGCGGGCGCGTCGTTCGTGTCGCCCTTCGTCGGCCGCCATGACGACAACGGCTTCGACGGCATGGACCTGATCCGCGACATCCGCCTGATCTACGACAACTACGCCTTCGAGACCGAGATCCTCGCCGCCTCGATCCGCCACCCCGTCCACGTCCTCGAATGCGCCCGCATCGGTGCCGACGTGGCGACGATGCCGCCGGCCGTGATCAAGAACCTCGTGAAGCACGTCCTGACCGACAAGGGCATCGAAGGCTTCATGGCCGACTGGGCCAAGACCGGCCAGTCGCTCTGATCTGAACGACGTCGTCCCGGACCTGATCCGGGACGACGTTTTCTCCTTCTTCTCTGCAGCGCCTCCTTCAACGCGCCATCCCGGCTTGCACCGGGCGGACTAAGCCGCCATTGAGCGTGCCATGTCCGAAGAAACTCCCGTCGATCGCTTCAAGCTGGCCCTGACCGGCGCCTCGCGCGCGATCGCGCACGATGCCGAGGTCGAGGTCAACTGGACTGCCGACGCTCCCAGCTCCACCGGCCAGACGTTCCGCGTGCCGATGCCCGGGCGCTCGGTTCCGCGCGATGCGGCGATGCAGGCCCGCGGCTATGCCGACAGTTTCGCGCTGCGGCTGCGCCACCACGATACCCGCTTGCACATGCGCAACGCCCCGGCCGATCCCTCGGCACGGGCCTGTTACGACGCGGTCGAGACGGTGCGCTACGAAGCGCTCGGCGCCAACAGCTATGACGGCATGCGCGCCAATCTCGACGCCTCGCTCGAAGCGCGCATCGCCTCGGACCCGATCTCACGCGCGGACAGCCCGGACGGCGTGCCGATCCCGACCGCGCTGGCGCTGCTGCTGCGCGAGCGGCTTACCGGGCAGCCGGTGCCGGAATCGGCCCAGTTCGGCGTCGACATGGTGCGTCGTTGGATCGAATCGAAGGCTGGCGATGATTTCGAGGCCCTGGCCGATTCGATAGAAAACCAGAAAGCCTTCCAGAAGCTCTCGCTCGACATGCTCATGCACCTGGAGATGACCCAGGCCGAGCAGATCGAACAGCCGCCCGAAGACGCCGAGGACATGGACGGCGACGAGGAGACCGAGGAAGACGAGAGCGGCGACGAAAGCGGCAAGGAAGAGCAGCCCACCGAAATGGCCGCCGAACCCTCGAGCGGCCAGGACGAAGGCGAAAGCGAGGCCGAGGGCGAGAACTCGGACGAGATGGAAGACGGCGAAGAGGGCCAGGAAGGCGAGGAGGGCATGATGCCCGTCCGTCCGAACCGCCCCTGGACCGACATTCCCGACAGCTTCGACTACAAGGTCTTCACCGAGGCCTACGACGAGGTCGTGGTCGCTTCCGAGCTGTGCGACGATGAGGAACTCACGCGCCTCCGCGCCTATCTCGACGCCCAGCTCAAGGGGCTTCAGGGCGTCGTCACCCGGCTTGCCAATCGGCTTCAGCGCCGGCTCATGGCGCAGCAGAACCGTTCGTGGGATTTCGATCAGGAGGAAGGCCTGCTCGATGCCGCGCGGCTTGCCCGCGTCGTTGTCTCGCCCGGCCAGTCGCTGTCCTACAAGGTCGAGCGCGACGTGGAGTTCAAGGACACCATCGTCACCCTGCTGCTCGACAATTCGGGCTCCATGCGCGGAAGGCCCATCTCGATCGCCGCCATCAGCGCCGACGTGCTGGCCCGCACGCTTGAGCGCTGCGGCGTCAAGGTGGAGATTCTCGGCTTCACGACACGCGCCTGGAAGGGCGGGCAGAGCCGCGAATCCTGGCTGGCAAGCGGGCGTCCGCAGCACCCCGGCCGCCTCAACGACCTGCGCCACATCATCTACAAGAAGGCCGACGAACCCTGGCGCCGGGCGCGCAAGAACCTGGGCCTGATGATGCGCGAAGGCCTGCTCAAGGAAAACATCGACGGCGAGGCCCTGCTCTGGGCGCACAACCGCATGCTCGCCCGGCCCGAGGACCGGCGGATCATGATGGTGATTTCCGATGGCGCGCCGGTGGACGATTCGACGCTCTCGGTAAACTCCGCCGGATATCTGGAAGCCCACCTTCGCCGGGTGATCGAATGGATCGAATCCAAGAGCCCGGTCCAGCTCGTCGCCATCGGCATCGGCCATGACGTGACGCGCTACTACCGCCGCGCAGTGACGATCATGGACGCCGAGCAACTGGGCGGCACGATGATCGAGCAGCTTGCGGGATTGTTCGAGGAAGAGTGAGGGCTCGAGAATGCCGTCGTCCCGGACTTGATCCGGGACCGCTGGCAATTCTTCAGGCGATAGCTTCCGTCAGGGCGCCTGCCGCAAGGTGAGCTGTTCACGGCCAGCGGTCCCGGATCAAGTCCGGGACGACGAAGGATTGACCTCGCCTCGGCCAGCCGCTTATGCGCGGACGCCTATGACCGATGCATCTTCGCTGACGCTGTTCAACAGCCTGACCCGCCAACTGGAACCGTTCCAGCCCGTCCACGAGGGCGAGGCGCGGGTCTACAGCTGTGGTCCGACGGTCTACAACTATCCCCATATCGGCAATATGCGCGCCTATGTCTTTGCGGACATCCTGGGCCGGACGCTGAGCCACAAGGGTTACAAACTCACCCACGTCATCAACATCACCGACGTCGGCCATCTGACCGACGACGCCGATGCGGGCGAGGACAAGATGGAGAAGATGGCGCGGGCCCAGTCCCAGTCCATCTGGGACATCGCCGCCCATTACACCCAGGCTTATTGGGCCGACATCAAGGCGCTCAATATCCGCCAGCCGGCCAAGTGGTCGATTGCGACCGACTATGTGCCGCAGATGATAGAATTTGCCGAGAAGATCGCGCCAAGTCACTGCTATGAATTGGAAAGTGGCCTCTATTTCGACGTCTCTACCGTTTCCGACTACGGCCGCCTTGCGCGGGCAGTGACGGATGAGGGCGAGGGCCGCATCGAGGCGGTAGAGGGCAAGCGCAATGCGGCGGACTTCGCGATCTGGCGCAAGACCCCGGCGGGCGAGAAACGCCAGATGGAATGGGATTCGCCCTGGGGCAGGGGCGCGCCGGGCTGGCATCTCGAATGTTCGGTCATGTCGGGCGACCTCCTGGGCTTCCCCTTCGACATCCACACCGGCGGCATCGACCACCGCGAGATCCACCACCCCAACGAGATCGCGCAGAACCAGGCGTTCTGCTGCATGCCCGAAGAGGCGTGCAGCCTCGACGTGCCCGCAAATTCGGGCGCCAAGGTGTGGATGCACAACAATTTCCTTGTCGAACGATCGGGCAAGATGAGCAAGTCCTCAGGCGAATTCCTGCGCCTGCAACTGCTGATCGACAAGGGCTACCACCCGCTTGGCTACCGCATGATGTGCCTCCAGGCGCATTACCGCTCGGAGCTTGAGTTCTCGTGGGAAGGCCTTGCCGCCGCGCTCGTGCGCCTGAAGCGCATGATCATCGTGGTCGAGCGGCTGGGCGACGTCGAGGCGGGCGATGCAGGGCACCCGAAGCTGGCGCCTATGCTCGAAACGTTCGAGAAAGCGATCGGGGACGATCTCAACACCGCCGTCGCGCTCACCGCGCTGGAGGATGTGCTGGCGGCCAAGAAGGTGGACGCCTCGGCCAAGCGTGCGGTCGTGGAGCGCATGGATGCGGTGCTCGGCCTCGACCTCTTCGGCACGCGCCGTGCCGACTTGCGCCTTCGCCCCAAGGCCGCCGAAATCACCGAGGCCGAAATCGAGGACGTGCTCGCCCGCCGCAAGGCTGCCCGCGCCGAGAAGGACTTCGCCACCTCTGACGCCCTGCGCGACGAACTGGCGGCGAAAGGCGTGGAAGCGATGGACGGCGATCCGCTCGGCTGGGAATGGAAGCTGGGTTGACGGTGTGAGCGGCGCGGGACCGCTCCTGCATCAACTGGTCTTGCATTAACTGCAGCTTCGAAGGCCTTGCCAAGGCAACGGACGGTCCCGATCACGGGTTAAAGCCCTGAAACGGGCCATATCTCGGAGTTCGCCATGACCATCGCCATCATCAACGCCAAGTCGCGCGCCTTGCTGGAAGGGCGCCTGCCCGAAGGCATCGAACCGCGCTGGTTCGAGAGCGAGGAGCAGCTTCTGGAGCTCGCGCCGCTGGCGCAGGTCGCCTGGCTCGATCCGGTCGCACCTGCCGTCGCTGCCGAGTTCATCGCCGCGGCGGACAGGCTGGTCTGGTACATGGCGCTGTCGTCGGGGGTGGACTGGCTTCCCCTTTCGCTGCTGGCGGAGCGCGGCATCCAGTTGACGAACGGCTCGGGAATACATGCCCAGTCGGTGGCCGAATATGCCGTCATGGGCATGCTCACGGTGGCCAAGGGCTGGCGCGAGGTGGTGCGCGCGCAGGATAGGCATGAGTGGCTGGCGCAGCCTCCGGGGAAGCGCGAACTTCTGGATTCGAAAGTGCTGGTGGTCGGCGCGGGCGAAATCGGGGGGCGGATCGCCGAGATCCTGCGGGCGTTCGGCGCCGATGTCACCGGCGTGCGTCGCCGCCCGGGTCCGGGGGATCTCGGCGCGGACGATTGGCGGGCCGAACTCGGCCGGTTCGACTGGGTCATCGCCGTGGTGCCTTCCACGCCCGAAACCCAGCGGATGTTCGCAGAGCCCGAGTTCGCGGCGATGAAGCCGGGGGCGGTCTTCGTCAATTTCGCGCGGGGGACGGTGATCGAACAGGACGCGCTGCTGGCGGCCATCGACTCGGGCCATCTCGGCGGCGCCTTCCTGGATGTGACCGAGCCGGAGCCGCTTCCGGCCGATCATCCGCTATGGTCGCGCGAAAATATCCATATCTCGATGCATCTTTCAGGCCGCGCGCAGGACACGCTTTTCGAGCGCGGATCTTCGCGGTTTCTCTCCAATCTCGGACGCTTCGCAAGCGGAGAACCGCTCGAACATCTGGTCGATCTCGCGCAGGGGTATTGAACCGGCCACCACTTTGGCCAGATGCGGGCCATTGATATCCTCGCCACATTTGCCGAGAAACTAGTGAAACGGTTTCGGGAAAGATGCACATGGCAGAGAGCGACAAGCGCAAGGCGTCCGATCTTTTCGTCGAATGCCTGGAAGCGGAGGGCGTCGAGTACATCTTCGGCGTTCCCGGCGAAGAAAATCTCGATTTCCTCGATTCCCTGTCCCGCTCGAAGAAGATCAGATTGATCCTGACGCGCCACGAGCAGGGCGCGGGGTTCATGGCGGCCACTTACGGGCGGCATACCGGGAAGGCGGGGGTCTGCCTTTCCACCCTGGGGCCGGGGGCGACCAATTTCGTCACGGCAGCCGCCTATGCCACGCTCGGCGGCATGCCGATGATGATGATCACCGGCCAGAAGCCGATCAAGAAATCCAAGCAGGGCCGGTTCCAGATCCTCGACGTCGTCTCGATGATGCAGCCGATCACCAAGTATGCGCACCAGATGGCAAGCTCGGACAATATTCCCAGCCGCGTGCGCGAGGCTTTCCGCGTTGCCGAGGAGGAAAAGCCCGGCGCGGCTCATATCGAGCTGCCGGAAGACATTGCCGATGAATATACCGATTCGCGGCCCATCGCCCGATCGACGGTAAGACGACCGACCGCCGACGGGAAATCGATCGCGCAGGCCGTGGAGGCCATGCAGAAAGCGCGGCGGCCGGTTCTGGTGATCGGCGCCGGCGCCAACCGCAAGATGACCAGCAAGATGCTGGGCGAATTCGTCGAGAAGACCGGGATTCCCTTTCTCACGACCCAGCTCGGCAAAGGCGTGATCGATGAGCGGCATCCCCGTTTCCTGGGCTGCGCGGCGCTGTCATCCGGCGATTTCGTCCACCGGGCGATCGAGGATGCCGACTGTATCGTCAATATCGGGCACGACGTGATCGAGAAGCCGCCGTTCTTCATGCATAACGACGGCACCCGCGATGACCGTGTGGTGATCCATGTCTCCACCAAGACGGCGGAAGTCGACCCCGTCTATTTCCCGCATATCGAAGTGATCGGCGATATCGCCAATGCCGTGTGGCAGATCAAGGAAGCCATCACGCCGTCGGACAAGTGGAATTTCGAGGCCATGCTCGGCTACCGCAAGGCCGAGATCGCGCATACCGACAAGCTGGCCGCCGACGAGCGCTTCCCGATCTTCCCGCCGCATCTCGTCAGGCAAGTGCGCGAGGCACTGCCGGACGACGCGATCGTTTGTCTGGACAACGGCGTCTACAAGCTCTGGTTCGCGCGGGGCTACTGCGCGAGCAAGCCGAATACCGTGCTGCTCGACAATGCCCTGGCATCGATGGGCGCGGGCCTGCCCTCCGCCATGGCCAGCGCGATGGTCTATCCGGGGCGCAAGATCTTCGCGGTCTGCGGGGACGGCGGCTTCATGATGAACAGTCAGGAGATGGAAACCGCGGTTCGCCTGGGGCTCAATCTCACGGTGCTGATCCTGAACGACAATGCCTATGGCATGATCCGCTGGAAGCAGGCCAACATGGGGTTTGCCGATTTCGGCCTGACTTACGGCAACCCGGATTTCGTGAAATATGCCGAGAGCTACGGCGCCAACGGCTACCGCGTGGAAAGCGCGGCGCATCTGGCGCAGTTGCTGGCTCATTGCCGCGATGCGCCGGGGGTTCATGTGATCGATTGTCCCGTCGATTATTCCGAGAACGACCATATCCTCAATACCGAGATAAAGGCGCTTTCGCTGGCGCTCTGAGGGAAAGGGCAGGGCTGCGACGCCCTCCCCTTTCCGTTTGCCGCTATTCAGCCGTCTTCCAGCATCAGCAGCTCCAGTTCGAGTGTCAGGCAGGGCGGCGGCCCGGCGCGGTGATCGGTCTCGGTCACGGCGGCATCCGCGACGAGCTGGCGGGGGATGGTGAACTCATGGTCGGGCAGGGCCTCGATCAGCCTTTCGCCGTCGGCGATGGCCTCGCTGCCGGTAAAGGCGAGCGCGACGCCATGGCGTGCCCCGGAAAAGGTGGCGCTGCTCCAGGGGCGTTCGGAATGACGTAGGAACTCCGCGCGCGGCCCGGCCAGTTTCAGGATTTCGGCCAGCAGGGATAGCCAGGGGCCGCGCGAAAATGCGCGGGGCGCGGCATCGCCCATGGCCTTTCGAGCCGACTGGAGCATCGAGCGGTCATGGGCAAAATCAACGTGCATAGGGGCTCTCCAGATAGGTCGTCATGAACAGGCGCACGCGCGCGGCGGTGCCTGCCCGAGGCTGGCGGCCGTTGCGCAAGTCGCCGACGAATCGCGGATCATGGGCGGCAAGGCGCCCGAACGTCGTCCACGGCATCCGCGTCAGCCGCAGGAAGCGCTCGATCTGGCGTAGAAGCATGGGACGCTGGCCTCCGACCTTGCGGGAATCGCGATTCGTGTTCCCATTATGTTCCCATTGAAAGTGGCTTGTCCAGGAAATTTCCTACGCGTAGGATTACATTATGGAAAACGCCGAGATCCGCCGCCGCCTGCTCGAATTGGCCGAGGAACGAGGAACGAGTCTGTCCTCGCTGTCTCGTATGATCGGTAAAAACACCACGTATCTTCAGCAGTTTATAAGAAAGGGAAGCCCCAGGAGATTGGAAGAGGGTGACCGCGGCGTGCTGGCGCGGTTCTTCGGTGTGGACGAATCGGAATTCGGCAAAATTAAGGAAAAATCCTACGATACCGGCAAAAATTCCTACGCTGGAGATTGGGTCGATGTTCCGCGACTGGCGGTGGGAGCGTCGGCGGGGCCGGGGGCCTTGCCGGATGGTGAGGAGGTTTTTGGCACGATCCGTTTCTCGCCGCGCTGGCTGCGCTCCATGGGACTGAAGCCGGAAATGCTCTCGGCAATTCTCGTCAGTGGCGATTCGATGGAGCCGGTCCTGCGTGACGGCGACGAGATCCTGGTCGACCGTGACTGGCGGCCTCTGCGCGACGGCATCCATGTCGTCCGGCTCGACGACACGGTACTCGTCAAGCGGCTGGAGTCGGGACGGGCAGGGCGTATCGCGCTGCTGAGCGACAACCCGGTCTATCGCCCCATAGAATGCGGACTGGAAGAGATAGAAGTGATCGGCCGTGTCGTGTGGAAGGGCGGCAGAATTTAAGGGCCCTATTTAAGGGCTCTATCTGACCGCTGAGGCGCATAGTTGCATTCCTCGGGGCTTGCGGCCATTTCCGCAGCCATGACCGAGACCAGCCAGCAGCCTCAGGAACAGGCGCAGCAGCCGATGCGTGTGGGCATCATACCCGTCACCCCGCTTCAGCAGAACTGCTCGCTTATATGGTGTGCCAGAACCATGCGCGGCGCTTTCGTGGATCCGGGCGGAGACCTTCCCAAGCTGCGCCAGGCGCTGGAGAAGACCGGCGTCACGCTGGAGAAGATCCTCGTCACCCATGGTCATCTCGACCATTGCGGTCTCGCCGGGGTCTTCGCCGAGGAAATGGGCGTGCCGATCGAAGGGCCTCAGAAAGAGGACAGCTTCTGGATCGACAAGCTCGATGACGACGGGCCGCGCTGGAACATGGAGGCGCACAGTTTCGAACCCAGTCGCTGGCTCAAGGATGGCGACACGGTGACGGTGGGCGAACTGGAGCTGGATGTCGTGCATTGCCCGGGGCACACGCCGGGCCATATCGTGTTCCACCATGCGCCGAGCAAGTTCGCGATGGTGGGCGATGTGCTGTTCAAGGGCGGGATCGGCCGCTGGGACTTTCCGCGCGGCAATCTGGAAGACCTTGTCGATTCGATCACCCGCAAGCTCTGGCCGCTGGGTGACGATGTGACTTTCGTTCCGGGGCACGGCCCCATCAGTACCTTCGGGGACGAGCGGCGGAGCAATCCTTATGTCGGCGATGCGGCGCTGGAGCGCGGCCTGCCGGGTTGAACGTGCCGGAGATCGAGGCGCAAGCGGAAAAGGGCGGTGCGGGAGCGCCGCCCTTTTCGATTCTCAGGCTTCGATCTCAGAAGCGGCCCAGTGCGATCAGCACGGCAATCGCCGAAAGGCCGAGCAGGGTGAGCACGGTTATGAGCACGCCGATCATCCGCAGCGGATTGGGGCGGTCGATATCCATGCCCAGCGCATGGGAGACGCGGCCCAGCATGAACAGGGAACCGACTATCGCCAGCCAGGGGCCGCCCTTGCCCGTCATTTCGATGGCGGCGGCCAGGATCAGCACGAAGGGCGTGCTCTCGACGAAATTGAGCTGGGCGCGCATGCGGCGTGCCAGCGGATCGTGGCCGCCGTCACCGAAGAGCACCTTTTCGCGCATGCGCAGCTGGCCGATACGCGCTATATGCCAGAAGGTGATAACGCCGGCCGCCGCCGCAAGGCACAGTGTCGTCTGCAGAATCATGGATCGATTTCCCCCTAGGTGGATTTTCCCATAGTTGCTGCGGGGAGGAACGGGTTGCAACTCCCGAGAAATCGGTTATAGGCGCGCCTTCGCAAAGCCGCCGGTCCGCGAATACGGTTTCCGGCGGCCTTTTTGACAATAATCCAGTTTCAGGAACAGGTGCCGAAATGGCTGTCCCTAAAAGAAAGACCACCCCCTCCCGCCGTGGCATGCGTCGTAGCCATGACGCGCTGAAGGTTGAGGCTTTCCATGAATGCCCCAACTGCGGCGAGCTGAAGCGCCCCCACAACCTCTGCAACGCTTGCGGCCACTACAACGGTCGTGAGATCGTCGCGGTCGAAGTCTAAGACCAAGACGATTTTCGGAGGTTGCCCATGAGTCTGCCGCGTATCGCTGTCGATGCGATGGGCGGCGACGAGGGCGTGCGCGTCATGATTGAAGGCGCTGCTCTCGCGCGCCGTCGTCATGATCGCTTCAAGTTCCTGTTGGTCGGTGATGAGCCGCGGATCAAGGCCGCGCTCGAAAAGCACCCGAATCTCAGGGCAAGTTCCGAAATCCTTCATACTGAAGGCGTCATCAGTGGCGAGGACAAGCCTAGCCAGGCCTTGCGCAGGGCTAAGAGTACCTCGATGGGGCTCGCTATCGAGGCGGTGAAGGCGGGTGACGCCGGAGCCGCCGTCAGTGCCGGCAATACCGGTGCGCTGATGGCGATTTCCAAGCTTGCGCTGCGCACGATGCCCGGCATCGATCGCCCGGCGCTGGCCGCTCTGCTGCCGACTCTGGAAGACCATGACCTGGTCATGCTCGACCTTGGCGCCAATGCCGAGTGCGATGCGCGCAATCTCGTGCAGTTCGCGATCATGGGCGCTGCCTATGCCCGCGTTGCCACGGGGCGCGATCAGCCGCGCGTGCGCCTGCTCAATATCGGCACCGAGGAAACCAAGGGCACCGAAATGCTGCGCGATGCAGCGGCGATGCTCAAGGCTTCCGCTTCGGACCTGTCGATGTCCTTCGACGGTTTCACCGAGGCCGACAAGCTGGGCCACGGCGACATGGATGTCGTCGTTACCGACGGATTCTCGGGCAATGTCGCGCTCAAGGCCGTGGAAGGTACCGCGCGCTTCGTGGCCGACCTGCTGCGGCGCGGATTTTCCAGCTCGCTGCGTTCGAAGATCGGTTTCCTGATCTCGAAGCCGGCGACCGAGCTGCTCAAGCATCATCTCGATCCCAACAATCATAACGGCGCGGTTTTCCTGGGTCTCAACGGTATTGTGGTGAAAAGCCATGGCGGTGCGAATGCCGCAGGCGTCGCCAATGCCGTCGCGGTTACCGCGCGCCTCCTGGAGGAAAACGTGACCGAGCGGATCTCTGCCGACCTCGCCCGCCTGGGCGGGACTTCCCTGCGCAAGCCCAAGGTCCAGGAAGAGAGCGCCTGATGATTCGTTCGGTTATCGTCGGCACGGGTTCGGCCCTGCCGCGCCGCGCGGTCAGCAACGCCGAACTCGCAGAGCGCGTTGACACCAGCGACGAATGGATCGTCGAACGGACGGGCATTTCCAACCGCCACATCGCCGCGCCTGACGAAACGACGTCCAGCCTGGCCACGGATGCCGCGCGCAAGGCCATCGAGGCCGCCGGTTTCGACGTCGCCTCGATCGACCTGATCGTGCTGGCCACGGCCACGCCGGACCAGACCTTCCCGGCCACGGCCACGATCGTGCAGAACAATCTCGGTTGCCGGGGCGGAATCGCGTTCGACGTTGCCGCGGTCTGCTCGGGCTTTCTCTACGCGGTGGGGGTTGCCGATTCGATGTTGCGTTCCGGCATGGCCAAACGCGCGCTGGTGATCGGCTCCGAAACGTTCAGCCGCATTCTCGATTGGGAAGACCGCACGACGTGCGTGCTGTTCGGAGACGGCGCCGGTGCGATCGTCCTCGAAGCGCAGGAGCAGGGTGACGAGGCGCCGCGCGGTGTGCTCGCCACGCGCCTCCATGCCGATGGCGCACATAACCAGCTGCTGTTCGTGGACGGTGGCCCCTCGACCACCGGCACGGTCGGCAAGCTGCGCATGAAAGGCCGCGAAGTGTTCCGCCACGCAGTGGTGAATCTGGCGGAAGTTCTTGGCGAAGTCCTTGAAGAGACGGGACATTCCGCAGCGGATATTGATTGGCTGGTGCCGCATCAGGCCAATGCCCGCATTCTCGATGCCACGGCCCGCAAGCTCAATCTGCCGGCCGAAAAGGTGATCATGACGGTAGGCCAGCACGCCAATACTTCGGCTGCCTCGGTGCCTCTGGCACTGGACGTCGCGGTTCGCGATGGCCGAATTCGGCAGGGCGATCTGGTGGTCCTGGAGGCCATGGGCGGCGGCTTCACCTGGGGCGCAAGCGTCGTTCGCATGTGATCCGGTGCCCCGATGTGGGGCATGGGCTGAACTGATGCGGGGGAGCATTGCTTTTCCCGCATTTTTTCATAATATTGTTCGGGGGGATTGTCTCACGGAGGGGATGCGGGACTTATGCGCTCCACGGACACATTGACGAGGGCCGAAATCGCTGAAGCCATCCACAGGAAGCTTGGACTGTCCAGGTCCGAGTCGCTTGCGATGGTCGAAGCTATATTGCAGCATATGTCTGAGGCCCTCTCGGAGGGCGAGAATGTCAAGATTTCCGGGTTCGGCACGTTCCTGCTTCGCGACAAGGGCGAGCGGATCGGGCGCAATCCGAAAACCGGGGTGGAAGTGCCGATCACACCACGCCGGGTCATGACGTTCCGAGCCAGTCAGATGCTGAAGGATCGGATTGTCGACTGATCCGGGTTCGGCATCAGGCGGTAATACGGAGAATCCTTTAATGACTGCCAGCGACCAGAGCCGTTCGGGTGAGATTGCCGCTAGCGGTGGGGCTAACGGTAAGCTCCCCGCGGCGGGTATCTTCAACGACGGCAAGGCGCACGATGCGCTGCGCACCATCGGTGAGATCACCAAGGCGCTCGGCATTCGCCAGCATGTGCTGCGCTATTGGGAGGAGCAGTTTCCTGCGCTCCAGCCGATCAAGCGTAGTGGCAATCGGCGTTACTATCGCCCGGAAGATGTCGCGCTGATCGTTCAGATCGACCGCCTGGTCAATCGGGAAGGCTATACCTTGCGCGGCGCGCGCATGGCGCTTGAGAGCGGGGAGCCGGATCTGTCCGTCGCGGTCGCGCAGCCCGATTCTTCGTCGCCTGATTCCTCGCCCGTAGAGGCATTGTCGAACCATGTGTTCGAGGAATTGAGCCGCATTCGGGATCGTCTGGCCAGGGCTCTGGCCGCGGCCTGATCGAGCGGGGCTGCCGCGCCGGTTCGGCGCGTCAATCCAGCGGGTGCGGGCCGAGTTCGGGGTCGAGGTCGCGGGGGCGCGTCAGGTGTACCAGTCGCCCGGAGCCTTCGGAAAGCTGGTCCCAGGAGTCGATATCCAGCTCCACGACGGCGTAGGCGGCGGTGGGGAACTTCTCCTCCACGACATCCCGCATGGGGCTGCTGCCGTCATCGGGCACCAGGTCGAAGATCAGGTCTTCCAATCCAGGGTTGTGACCCACCAGCATGATGGAAGGCGGATCCCCGGCCTGCTCGCGAAGAAGGTCAAGGAGCGTGGCGGAACTGGCCAGATAGATCCTGCGATCCCAGATTACGGGCGGAATTTCGCCTGCCGCTTCCCCCGCCAGCTCGATGGTCTGGGTGACGCGAACAGCGGGTGAGGCGAGGACGCGCTTCCAGCCCACGGCGTGATCGCGAATATGCAGGCCCATCAGCGCGGCGCCCTTGCGGCCACGCTTGTTCAGCGGGCGATCGAAGTCGCGCAGGCGGGCATCGTGCCAGTCCGATTTGGCGTGTCTGAAGATTCCGAGGGTTTTCATCGCGGCTTTCGGTTTCTGGAAATTCTGGAAATCAGTTCAATTGGGCGGCTGCTCCGAGCCCTGTTCCGATGGATGGGCAGGCGCGCCTTGTTTCGCGGTTTCCTCTGAAACATTCCAGGCCACGCGATGCAAGGCTTCCTCCAGCGAAATGCGAAGAACCGGCGTGCCTGGCGGGAAGGCGCTGAGCAGGCGCGAGGGAAAGGCGGAGGAAAGCACCACGAAATGCCCGCGGTCTCCCCGGCTGCGGATCAGGCGGCCGAAAGCCTGGGCCAGCTTGGCGCGGATCAGGCCGTCGTCGTAGACGGAGCCGCCGCCTGCCAGTCGCCGCGCGCGATGCAGGATCGTGGGGCGTGGCCAGGGAACCTGCTCCATGATCACCAGGCGCAGCGATTCGCCGGGCACGTCCACCCCGTCGCGCAAGGCATCGGTGCCGAGCAGGGAGGCGGCGGGATCGTCGCGGAAGATATCGACCAGGGTGCCCGTGTCGATCGGATCGACATGCTGGGCATAGAGCGGAAGTCCGGCGCGCGCGAGGCGGTCGGCAATCCGGCCGTAGACCGCGCGCAGGCGGCGGATCGCGGTGAAGAGCCCAAGAACGCCGCCGCCCGCCGATTCGATCAGCCGGGCATAGGCCCCGGCCAGTGCGGGGATATCGCCGCGCGGGATGTCGTTGACGATCAGGACCTCGGCCTGGGATGCGTAGTCGAACGGGCTGAGGTGCTCGGACAGGCGCGGCGCCACATCGATATGCCCGGCGCCGGAACGGGCAATCGCCTTTTCCCAGCTCTCGCCGTCGCGTAGCGTGGCGGACGTCATGACCACGCCGTGCGCCGGTTCCAGCACCGTGCTGGCGAAGGGCTTCATCGGATCGAGCCAATGACGGTGGATGCCGACGTCGTATTCGCGCGCTTCCGAACGGTCGAGCGCGAGCCAGTCGACGAATTCCGGGTCGGCCGGGCCATTGAGGCGGCCGAGCATCGATTCCCAGGCCAGCAGTAGGTCCACTCGCCAGCCGAGCGACTGGCGCGCCCCTTCGATTCGGGCGCGGCCCTGTCCGTCCAGCCAGTCCGGCGCATCTTCCAGCAGCGCTTCGAGGCGCAGGCCCAGACGCACCAGGGGCTGCCGCAAGTCGCCAAGGGCTTCGCGGGCGGCCTCGGTCACTTCCGCGAAGGATCCTTCGAGCCCGGCCGCTTCGGTCTCCAGGCCATAACCGGCTTCCTGCCCTCCGCTTTCGTCGCGGGCGTAGACGGTGGCGCGCACGGCGGCGAGCAGTTCCTCGATCGGGCCGGACGGTTCGCCTTCGGTCAGGCGCTGCATCCAGCCGTCGCCGGGGAGCGCCTCGGCGGCAGTGCGCGCGGCCTCGATGGCCTTCGCGCCTGCTTCGTCATAACTGGCGACATCGGCAAGGCGGGCGGAAAGGCCCCGGCGCCGCCCGCGTGAGGCTTTTTCGGGGCCGATCACCCAGCGGCGCAGTTCGATCGCCTCGGTGCCGGTGAGGGCGGCGGCGAATGTCGAATCGGCGGCGTCGAAGACGTGGTGGCCCTCGTCGAAGACGATGCGCGTGGGGCGCGCGGCATGGTCGCGGCCGCGCGCGGCGTTGATCATGACTAGCGCATGATTGCCGATCACCAGATCCGCGCCGGCACTGGCGCGTGCCGCCCGCTCGATGAAGCATTTGCGGTAATGCGGGCAGCCCGCATAGACGCATTCGCCGCGCCGGTCGGTCAGGGCGGTGATGCCGCGCTGGCGGAACAGGGTGCCGAGCCAGCCCGGCAGATCGCCGCCGATCATGTCGCCGTCCTGCGTATAGGCGGCCCAGCGCGCGACGAGCTGGGCGAGAATCGCGGCCCTTCCGGCGAACCCGCCTTGCAGCGCGTCCTCCAGATTGAGCAGGCAGAGATAGTTCTCGCGCCCCTTGCGCACGACCACGGGCCGGGTGCCGTCCGCGCGTCGTTCCGGCCAGGCGCGGCGGCTTTCCTTGCGAAGCTGGCGTTGCAGCGCTTTCGTATACGTCGAAACCCAGGTCGTGCCGCCCGACTGCTCGCTCCACAGCGAGGCGGGGGCGAGGTAGCCCAGGGTCTTGCCGATTCCCGTCCCGGCCTGTGCAAGCAGGACATGCGGGCGCCCTGAAGACTGGCGCGGCGCGAAGGCGGCGGCGGCCTCGGCGGCATAGGCCTGCTGGGTGGGGCGCTGCTCGGCATCGCTGCCGGTCAGGCGGGCAAGGCGTTGCAGCACTTCGTCCCGTTCCAGCGTGACTTGCCGGGGCTGCGGCATTTCGGCGCTTTCCTCCCATTCGGGCAGGCGCGTGAAGAGCCAACGCTCGGCGCGTTCGGGGCGGGCGATGCGGGGTGCGAGCAGCGTGACCCAGGGCCAGCGCATGCGGGTAAGCGATTGCAGCGCCGTCCACGCGCCTTCGCGTTCCGGCCAGGCAGGGCTTTCGCAAATCTCGAGCAAGGCCCCGGCAGCCTCCTGCAGCAGGCGGGGCACGTCCGCGTCGTCCTTCGGCTCTTCCAGGTCCAGCGCATGGGCAAGGCCCTTGGGCGTGGGCACCACGAAGCGGGCGGGATGGATGAAAGCGTAGAGTTCCAGCAGGTCCAGGCCGGAAAGATCGGGATAGCCGAGCCGCGTTGCGACCAGCGGCGCATTGATGATCAGCAGCGGCGTGTCGGCTGCGGACATGACCGCTTCGCCTTTGGAAACCGGGCGGGTCGTTCCCGTTCCGTCGCGCATCCAGGCGCCGCCATGGCTGGCGTGAAGGGCGGGAAGGGGCAGGGCGGCCATGGCGCACGTCTTAGGCAAGGCGAGGACAAAAGGGAAACCATGGAGCGAGCGAGACGGTCGAAAACCGCCCCGTCCCACAAAAAATACATCAAGATACATTTTAGGATCTTGCGAAAATGCGTTTTAGATATATCTTGAGTCCATCATGAAGACAGAGAGACATGTAATGAGAAATGGAAAACATGGGCGCCGTCCCGAGATGGGCGGGCGCGAAATGGATCACCACGAGGTCCGCTGTGGTCGTCGCCATGCCGCACATGCGATGCGCGGACGGGGCGGCTTCGGAATGGGCCGTGGCCCGTTCGGCCGCGACGGCGAAGGCTTCGATGGTTTCGGCGAGGGCTTTCCGGGCGGCCGGGGCCGTGGTCGCGGCGGCCGGGGTGAAGGCTTCGGTGGCGGTTTCGGGGGCTTCGGAGGCGGGCGTCCAGGCGGCGGCCGGCGCAAGCGGCTGTTCGATCAGGCGGAGCTTCAGGTCCTGCTGCTCGCGCTGATCGTCGAGGCCCCGCGCCATGGCTATGATCTCATCCGCGAGATCGAGACGCTTTCGGGCGGCGACTATGCCCCCAGTCCGGGTGTCGTCTATCCGGCCCTGACCTATATGGAAGAAGCGGGTCTGATCGCGCCGGCCAGCGAGGAAGCATCGCGCAAGTCCTATCAGGCAACCGAACAGGGCCGCGCGCAAGCCCGGGCCGATGCCGAGAAGGCAATCTCGCTCAAGGCCCGTCTGGCAGCGCTTGCCGAAGCGCGTGAGAAGGTGGACCCTGCGCCGGTACGGCGGGCGATGCATGCGCTGAAGATCGCGATGTTCGACCGTCTCTCGAAGGACGGCGCCGATCGCGAGATCATTCTCCAGATCGCCGATGCGATCGACGAGGCCACCCGCAAGATCGAAAGGATCGAGGGATGAACAGGATTGCCGCACGCGTCGCCACTCCGAACGGCGGCAAGTACGTCCGCCAGCTGTGCAAGCACTGGAGCCACAAGCTCCAGACCGAAGTGGACGGCGATACCGGCACGGTGACGTTTCCGGCCGCCGTCGCCACCATGGCGGCCGACGGGTACGGCATCTCCATCACCATTGTCGGAGAGGATCGCGGTGCCGTGGAGGGCCTGACCGATGTGGTGGCCCGCCATATCGATCGCTTCGCCTTCCGCGAGGCGCCTCTGGCCTACGACTGGCAGTGGCAGGAGGGTTGACCCCACCTATCCCGGCGTGAAGGCGGGATGATGAAGCAGAGGGCGGCGTTTCGGGGGGATCCTATTGCTTCGCCCTTGCGAAATGCGCGCTTTTCGCCAAAGAGCGCAGGATGACTGAACAAGCCCTGATCGAAGCCGCACGCGTGTCCAAGGCCTGGCCCTTCCAGGAGGCCCAGAAGCTGCTCAAGCGTTTCCCGAACGGTAAACCTAGTGGAGAGCCGGTGCTGTTCGAGACGGGCTATGGTCCCTCGGGCCTGCCGCATATCGGCACCTTCCAGGAAGTGCTGCGCACCACGCTGGTGCGCCGCGCTTACGAAGCGCTGACCGGCGGCGCGCCGACGCGTCTCGTGGCCTTCTCCGATGACATGGACGGCCTGCGCAAGGTGCCGGACAATATTCCGGGTGCCGAAGTGCTGGCCGCCAACCTCGGCAAGCCGCTCAGCCGCATTCCCGATCCTTTCGGTACGCATGAAAGCTTCGCACATCACAACAATGCGATGCTGCGCGACTTTCTCGACCGTTTCGGCTTCGACTACGAATTCGTCTCGGCCAGCGATCGCTACAACTCGGGCGCATTCGATGCCGCGCTGACGCGCGTGCTGGAATGCAACCAGGGCATTCTCGACATCATGCTGCCGACGCTGCGCGAGGAGCGCCGCAAGACCTATTCGCCGATCCTGCCGGTCTCGCCCAGCAGCGGCGTGGTGCTGCAGGTTCCGGTCGAAGTGATCGATCCGGCCACCGGCATGGTCCGCTTCACCGATGAGGACGGCTCGGTCATCGAACAGTCGGTATTCGGCGGCAAGGCCAAGCTGCAGTGGAAGGTCGACTGGGCGATGCGCTGGTATGCGCTGGGCGTCGATTACGAGATGTGCGGCAAGGACCTTACCGACTCGGTCACCCAGTCGGGCAAGATCGTGCAGGTGCTGGGCGGCCGGAAGCCGGAAGGGCTGATCTACGAACTGTTCCTTGACGAGAATGGCGAGAAGATCTCCAAGTCCAAGGGCAATGGCCTGACCATCGAACAGTGGCTGACTTACGGCACGGAGGAATCGCTCGGTTTCTACCTGTTCCGCGAGCCGAAGAGCGCCAAGCAGCTTCACGTCGGCGTGATCCCCAAGGCGGTCGACGAATACTGGCAGTTCCGCGGCAATCTGGCCGATCAGGCGGTCGACAAGCAGCTCGGCAATCCGGTCTGGCACCTGCTGCGCGCCAGCGGAACGGGAGAGGGCGCGGGCGATACCGTGCCGGTCACGTTCTCGCTGCTGCTCAACCTCGTCGGCGTGCTGGGCGCGGATGCGACGGCGGAACAGGTCTGGTCCTACCTCGGCAACTATATCGAGGATGCCCGTCCCGAAGCGCACCCCGAACTGGGCGAGATGGTCCGCGCCGCGCTGGCTACCAACCGCGACTTCATCGCGCCGACCCTCAAGCGCCGTGCGCCGACCGCGAACGAGGCCGAGGCGCTCAAGGTGCTGGATGCCGAGCTGGAAAAGCTGGGCGGCGAAGCGACCGCCGAAAACCTCCAGAACGCCGTGTACGAGATCGGCAAGAACGAGGCCTATGGCTTCGAAAGCCTGCGCGATTGGTTCAAGGCGCTTTACGAAACGCTGCTGGGGTCGCCGCAAGGGCCGCGCATGGGCAGCTTCATCGCCCTTTACGGCGTGCCCGAAACGCGCAAATTGATCGCGGAGGCCCTTTCGGCCACCTGAGGCCGGAGCACGCCTGAATGCGCAAGAACCCGCGAACGCCCGAGGAACTCGCCGAAGAACTCCTCGGGCGCAAGCTGGAAGAACTCGATCCCGAGGATCGCCGCGTGCTCGCCCGGCTGGCGGCAGGTACGCTGGTCGGCCCCGATGCCGACGAACTGGCCGCGATGCACGCCACGCGCGGCGACCACATAGCCGATAGGGTCGCGGCGATCGGCGGCAGTTGGGGCTTCATCATCGGCTTTGCCGTGGTGTTGTTTTCCTGGATGCTGCTCAATTCTGGCCTGCTTCAGGCGCTGGGTTTCAAGGCCTTCGACGCCTATCCCTATATCTTCCTGAACCTGATGCTCTCGATGCTGGCGGCGATCCAGGCGCCTGTCATCATGATGAGCCAGAACCGGCAGTCCGACAAGGACCGCATCACCGCCCGGCACGACTACGAAGTGAACTTGCGGACCCAGCTGGAGATCATCCGCCTGCACCGCCGCTTCGATCACCTCATGGAATATCTCGACACGCGTCGCTCGGTTCAGGACGGCGAGGAAAGCTAAGACGGTTCCTGCCGCCACGGGCGCGCACGGAACCACTTGGTCACGACATATTTGACGCCGCTTATCACCGGACGGGCCGCGTGCATGGTCAGGTGGTTGGGCGTGCCGTCCGCGAATGCGTTGTTCCAGATCAGCAGCGATCCCGCCGCCGGTTCGATGTCCAGCCCGAGGTGGACGAAATCGGTGGTCCCCCCTTGTTCGACGGCGTTCAGGTAGATCATCGCCGTCCAGCTGCGCTGGCCGCCGTTGCGGTTTTCCTGCCGCCAATAGGGGGCCTGGGTGTCGAACCAGTCGCAGTGCTCATGATAGTACTCGCCCGGATGATATCGCTGGCCCTGCATGGACTCGCAGTGCTGGGAATCGATTCCGGTGACCTTGCACAATTGCGCGTCGATCGATCGGACGATGCTGTCGCGCGGATTGATGTCGCCCGAGAAGCTTGTGCGATACCCCTCCCAATCCTTCTCCTCGACCAGGCGGGACGGGCAGGCGACATCGTCGATCAGGGTGATGAGATGACGGCACTGCGCATCGCCCAGGAAAGCCGGAGCGAGGTAGAGTTCCGCGCCTTCCACCGGGACGCGGGAAAAAGCGGCGTCCTCCGCCAGTCGGCTGCGTACGGACATGCCGATCCGGGCAAGGGAGTGGCAGTCGGGATGGGCGGGTCTCGGCATCTCCCGGGAAGACTAGCCATGCGTCCCGGGGGATCAATCGGCGCAGCCCACGAAACTGTGGCTGACTTCGAAGCGATCGTTTGAAAATCCGCCGCAGGCGGATTTTGGCGGCACCAGCCCCCAAGATTTCTCAGGCGCCTCCACCCTACCACCCGCCAGGATACTATTGTTGGGTGGTAGGGTGGAGGCGCGGGCTGGTGCCGCTCTAAAATGCCTTTCAGGCATTTTCAAATAAACACCCCCGGACCGCAGGGATCCGGGGGTTCGCATCAATTCTACCAGAAGAAATCGTAGATCACGTCCACGACTTCGCCGGAGTAGACGTCCACCAGCAGCACGTCGTCATAGTAGCGGACCCAGCGATAGGGGCCGTAGACCGGCGGCAGGCGATATTGCCAGGGATCGTTGATCCAGTAGTTGCTGCCGTAGAACAGCGACCCCAGCGAGAAGCCGATGCTGAGCCGGCGATAGGCATAGCCGCGATAGGGCGCGTAGTAGCCGCCCATCCGGTAGATGGAGCGGTTGCGATCGCGATAGTGCTGCCAGTCGTAGCGGTTGTCGCGGCGCCAGTCGTTACGGTCCCAGCGCCGGTTGTCGTTTCCGCTCCACCGGCGGTCGTCATCGCGGCGGTCCTTGCCCCAGGCGTTGCGGTCAGGGCGGTCAGGGCGATTGTCGTTGTTGTTCCAGCGGCGGTCGTCGTCACGGCGATCCTTGCCCCAGGCATTGCGATCCGGGCGATCGGCGCGGTCGTTGCGATTGTCGTCGTTGCGCCAGTTCGGGCTGCCGTCGGGGCGATTGTCCGGCCTGCTTCCGGCGTTCCAGCGGCGGTCTCCATCGCGGCGGTCATCGTTGCCGCGCGCGCCTTGCCAGCCGCCGGGCGTGGAGCCCTGCCAACGATTGCCGGACTTCCAGGAAGGCTGGCTCTGGGGCTGGCCGGGCGCGCGATCGGGCCGCTGGGGCTGGGCGGCCTGAGGCGGACGGGCATTGCTCCAGGCGTTGGTGCGCTGGGGGCGGTCCTGTACCGGGCGGGGCTGCTGTACCTGCTGGCGCTGCTCACCGCCGCGCCACGCGGATTGCGCGCGCTGCGGCGCCTGCGGACGCGGCACGTCGGGGCGCGCTTGAGGACGCATCCATTGCGGCTGCGGGGCAGGGCGATAGGCCCCACCGTTTCCGCCGCGTCGCTCTCCGCCGCTGCGGTCCTCGCCGCGCGCACGCTCCTGGCGGGGCTCGGCCATCGCGCTGGTCGGAACGGCAAGTCCGGCAAGGGCCATCGCCATTGCGCTGAGGGACAGGAGCGCTTTCGCCTGCAGATTATGTTCCTTCTTCATTTTTCCGGTCTCCAAACCGGATTTGCCGCCCGGCGATGACGGTTCATCCTAAGAACACCCTTAGGGGAAAACCACTGTCGGAATGGTGAACCATGCTGATGCCATTCGTTCAGGTTAGACTTTGTGAAAATGAATGAAGCCGCCGCCCCGGGCAGGGCGGCGGCTTCCATTTCAGTCGGCTTTACGGCCGGGCGTGACGATCAGCGCGTCAGCTTCTTGTAGGCCAGACGGGTCGGACGATCGGCCGCATCGCCCAGGCGGCGGCGCTTGTCTTCTTCGTAAGCCTCGAAGTTGCCTTCGAACCATTCGACGTGGCTGTTGCCCTCGAAGGCCAGGATGTGCGTGGCCAGACGGTCAAGGAAGAAGCGGTCGTGGCTGATGACCACGGCGCAGCCCGCGAAGTTCTCGATGGCTTCTTCCAGCGCGCCCAGCGTTTCCACGTCGAGGTCGTTGGTCGGTTCGTCGAGCAGGAGGACGTTGCCACCCTCCTTCAGCATCTTGGCCATGTGGACGCGGTTGCGCTCACCGCCCGAAAGCTTGCCGACGTTCTTCTGCTGGTCGGCGCCCTTGAAGTTGAACGCGCCGACATAGGCGCGGGTCGACATGTCGTGGCCGTTGACCTTCATGTAGTCGAGGCCGTCCGACACTTCTTCCCAGACGTTCTTCTTGGGATCGAGGTGGTCGCGGCTCTGGTCCACGAAGCCGAGGTGTACGGTCGAGCCGATCTCGATCGTGCCGCTGTCGGGCTGTTCCTTGCCGGTGAGCATCTTGAACAGCGTGGACTTGCCGGCGCCGTTCGGGCCGATCACGCCGACGATGCCGCCCGGCGGGAGGATGAATGAGAGGTCCTCGAACAGCAGCTTGTCGCCGAACGCCTTCGAGATGCCCTTCACCTCGATAACCTTGCCGCCCAGACGCTCAGGCACCTGGATGACGATCTGCGCCTTGCCGGGCTTGCGGCCGGCCTGGGCTTCCTGAAGCTGTTCGAACTTGCGGATACGCGCCTTCGACTTGGTCTGGCGGGCGGCGGGGGTCTGCCGCATCCACTCCAGCTCGTCCTTGAGCGCCTTCTGGCGGCCGGATTCCTCGCGGTCCTCCTGCTCCATGCGCTTGGCCTTCTTCTCGAGGTAGGTCGAGTAGTTGCCTTCGTAGGGGAAGTACTTTCCGCGGTCGAGTTCGAGGATCCAGTCCACCACGTGGTCGAGGAAGTAACGGTCGTGGGTGATCATCAGCACCGCGCCCGCGTATTCCTTGAGGTGGTTCTCCAGCCATTCGACGGATTCGGCATCGAGGTGGTTGGTCGGTTCGTCGAGCAGCAGGATCGACGGCTTCTGGATCAGCAGGCGGGTAAGGGCCACGCGGCGCTTTTCACCGCCCGAGAGCTTGTCGACCGGCCAGTCGCCCGGCGGGCAGCGCAGCGCTTCCATCGCGATTTCGAGCTGGTTGTCGAGCGTCCAGCCATCGACGGCGTCGATCTTGTCCTGCAGTTCGGCCATCTCGGCGCCGAGCGCGTCGAAGTCGGCGTCTTCCTCGCCCATCTCCATGCCGATGGCGTTGAAGCGCTCGACCATGTCGGCCGTTTCGCGCGCGCCGTCCTTGACGTTTTCGAGCACGGTCTTGGTCGGATCGAGTTCCGGTTCCTGCTCCAGATAGCCGACGGTGATGTTCTCACCCGCCCAGGCTTCGCCGGTGTAGTCAGTGTCGATGCCGGCCATGATCTTGATCAGGGTCGACTTGCCGGCGCCGTTGGGGCCGACGATGCCGATCTTGGCACCCTGGTAGAATTGCAGGTTGATGTCGTTCAGCACCGGCTTGGGCGCGCCGGTGAAGGTCTTGGTCATGCCCTTCATGACGAAGGCGTATTGGGCAGCCATCGGTTTCCTCTGGAAATAGGATCTGGATCGGAAAAGTTGCCGCTCGCTCTACAGGCGTGGGGGCCGGTTGCCAAGGGCAGGGGCCCGGTCAAGCGGCAAGGTGGCACCTTTGCGTGGCGTAGCGGATCCGCACCGGCGCATTGGGTGCTCTGCGCGTACCTGCCGGGCGGGGCGAAAATCTAACGGTGAAAAATACTTGATTGCCTCGGCGCGCGCGGGCAGGGCCACTCGCCCTTGAAAGTTGATGGAGAAGAAAATGCAGAAAATTCTGCAAGTTGTGACCGTTGTCGTGGTGGCCGGACTGGTGATGTTCGGCGGGCGTTGGTACATGTACGTTGCGCAAAGCGACACGCCTTACGATGAAGTGGGCATCGCGCTGAACGGCTATGCGCCGGGTCCCCTGCGTACTTGGGGCTGCAACAAGATGAAGGAACGGTTCTCCAATCAGCTTCCGCCTTATGGCTGTGCTTCGGCAGACGGTCGCAGCTGGAACTGATCGAGCTAGGAACCATCCGAAGGGGCCATCCCGGTTGGCCCCTTCGTTCACAGACGAGATGGACCGGTTGGCAGGAGCGACGGAGCGGGTTAGGCATCTGTCATGCAACGCAGATTCTCCCGCGCGGCGCTTCTCGCCGCCTCTCCGCTCTTGGCCTCCGCTTCCCTGCTCGCAACACCTGCGGCGGCTGCCCCGACCGAAGGTTCGGGTGTCGCCTGGGAGATCGTGGAAGGCCTGACCACCGAGATCGGTCCCCGTCTTGCCGGATCGCCGCAGGAAGGGCAGGCGCGCGCCTGGGCAGAAGAGAGGCTCAAGGCGCTCGGCTTTCAGGACGTCAAGATCGAGCCGTTCAAGACTCTCGCCTGGGCACGGGGAGAGGAGAGCGCCCGCTTGACCGCCCCTTACACGCAGCCCCTGGCGATCGCCGCGCTCGGCCTTTCGGTGCCGACCCCGACCAACGGCATTCAGGCCCAGCTCGTCTATTTCCCGACCCTCGATGCCTTGCGTGACGCCCCGGAAGGCTCACTCAAGGGCAAGGTCGCTTTTGTGGATCACGCCATGCGCGCTGCGCAGGACGGTTCGGGTTACGGCCCCTATGGCGACGTCCGCCGCCGCGGACCCTCGATCGCCTCCCAGAAGGGCGCTGCCGCCATCGTCATCCGCTCGGCCGGTACCGACAGCCATCGCAACCCGCATACCGGCGTGACCGTTTTCGCGCAGGGCGTGAAGCCGATCCCGGCAGGCGCGGTGTCGAATCCTGATGCCGACCTGATCGGTCGTATCGCCAGGCGCGGCAAGTCGATGCAGATCGACCTCACCATGCTCGGCAAGCCACTCCCCGATGCGCCTTCGGGCAACGTGATCGCCGACCTGCCGGGGCGTGATCCTTCGCTGCCGAAGATCGTGCTCGCCTGCCATCTCGATTCCTGGGATCTGGGGACGGGCGCGGTCGACGACGCCTCGGGCTGTGCCATCGTCACCGCCGCGGCGCTCGCCGCGCAGAAGGACGGCAAGACCTTGCGCACAATCCGCGTGCTCTGGGCCGGAAACGAGGAAATGGGCGTCACTGGCGGCGGCAGCAAGGCCTATGCCGAGATGCACGGCAACGAACCCCATGCCGTGGCGATGGAAAGCGATTTCGGCGCCGACAAGGTCTGGCAGCTTCGCCTGACGCTTGCCGAAAGCAACAAGGCCATGGGCGAGAAGATCAAGACGGCCCTCTGGCCGATGGGCATCGTCCATCACGACGGCGCAGCCACCGGCGGCGCCGATGTCTCGGGCATCATCGCCAAGCAGGAACTGGCGGTGGTCGATCTCGGGCAGGACGGCATGCACTATTTCGACCTGCACCACACCCCCGACGACACGCTGGACAAGGTCGATCCGGCTGCGCTTCAGCAGAATGTCGATGCCTGGACGGCCGTGCTCAAGGTGATCGCCAACGAGCCCGGCGAGATCGCCCGCGTGCCCGGATCGAAGGGTGAAGGCTGATACCGGAGAAGGTCCGGGCATAATTCCCGGGCCTTCCTACCGCTCGTAGATTATTGCCCGAACTTATTGAATACCTTCGATCCTCCGGGCGACCTCCAGCAGCCGCCGAGCCTGCTCCAGGTGGAGCAGCTCGGTCATCCTGCCGTCCACCCGGATAGCGCCCTTGCCCTGATTCTCGGGCAGACCGAAAGCCTCGATCACCGATTGCGCCCATGCAAGATCGGCTTCGCCCGGCGAGAATACGGTGTTGCAGGGCTCGATCTGCGCCGGGTGGATCAGGCTCTTGCCGTCGAAGCCGAACAGGAGGCCCTGCCGCGCTTCAGCCTCGAACAGTTCGAGGTCGCGGAATTCGTTGCAGACGCCGTCGAGTATTGCGATGCCGTTGGCCCGCGCAGCGGCGACGGACATGGCCAGGAACGGCTGGAAGGGCGTGCGGCAGGGCGTAAGCTGGGCGCGCATTTCCTTGGCGAGATCGTTGATCCCCATGATCCAGAGCGACAGCCGCGTAGTGCGGGCCATCGCGGCGACCGCGGGCAGGTTGCCGACGATCCCGCAAGTCTCGATCATCGCCCATAGCTGCATCTGCGGATGCGCGCCGGAGAGGGCATCATGGTAGCGCGCGATGTCTTCGGGCGCGTTGACCTTGGGAACCAGCACCGCGTCGGCTCGCGCACCGGCGATGGCGGCAAGATCGGCCGCGCCCCATTCGGTGTCGAGGCCATTGGCCCGGATCGCCACTTCGCGGTGTCCGAAGCCGCCCTCGGCAATCGCTGCCACTGCTGCCGCACGCGCCGCTTCCTTGGCTTCCGGGGCGACGGCATCTTCAAGATCCAGCACGACCATGTCGCAAGGCAGGGTGCGGGCCTTGGCAATGGCCTTGGGATTCGAAGCGGGGAGGTAGAGCGCGCTGCGACGCGGGCGAAGGGCAAGGTCGGCGGCATTCAGGGGCGCGGGCATGAGTGGGTTCCTCTCGATTGCGAGAGGAATTGCGGAACCGGAGCGGCAAGGTCAAGGCCGCTACGAACCTGCCGATGGCGCAAAAAAATCGCGCTCGGTGTTCCTACAGGGCTGTCGGGTAGTGCAATCGTTTTAAAATTCATGTAGCAGCGCGCCGTCGTAATCGGTCGTTCTCCTCCTCCTCGACCGATGTGCCGGGCCGGAACTTTTCGGCTCGCGCTGCGATAGCCCTTTACGGGTCGCACGCCGTTCCGCGACCGCTCCGCAAAAGGAGCGGCGCGGAACGGTTTTTTCGTATCAGGCGGTTTCGAGGATTTCCGCCAGAATACGGTCGCTTTCGCGCCACAGCTTTTCGGCTTCGAGGTAATCCAGCGCCTGCGGAGCCGGTTCTTCCTCGGCCAGGTCGTGGAAATAGCACCCGCCTTTGCCGCCCAGTCCGGGATCGGTCGCAAGCCAGACGATCGTGCGCGCGGGCTGCTCCGGCGCGGCACAGGCATTGGCGGCCATGTAGGCCTGCATGGTTTCGTCACCATGGCTTGCGAAGTTGGAATCGACCCGGCCGGGATGCATGGCCAGTGCGACGATACCTCTGTCCGAGAGGCGGCGATGCAATTCGAGCGTGAAAAGCAGGTTTGCGAGCTTGGCCTGGCAGTAGGCCGCATTTGCATCGAAGGCGGTCTTCATCATCAGGTCGTACCAGCGCATTCCAGGCCAGATCCTGTGAGCGCTGGACGATACGGCGATCACGCGCACCATACCCGGCGCTGCGGTTCCGGCGGCACGTTCGAGCAGCGGCCGAAGTTCCCGGGTCAGCAGGAAAGGCGCAAGGTGATTGGCGGCGAAAGTCGCTTCCAGACCTTCGGAAGTTCGATAGCAGCCGTCGCGAATGCCGCCAGCGTTGTTGACGAGGACATGGACGTCATCGGTGAGGGCCTGGACGTCCTTCGCGACGCGCAGGACTTCGCGCATTTCGGAAAAGTCGCCGCGCAGAAAGTCGATGCGTGCCGGCCCGGAAGCCGAACTGCGGATCTCCGCCTCGGCTTCATGGCAGCGTCCGGTGTCCCGTCCGGTGCCGATGACGTGCCAGCCCATGTGCGCAAACGCCATGGCAGCAGCCTTGCCGATCCCGGAACTGGCACCCGTGACGACGACGCAGCGTCGACCCGGATCGCCCCTTGAGAGGTTTTCATGATCCGGTGCGGATCGATCGGCAGGTTGCGGCATCATTCTGTTCTCTCCCTTCAGGCAAGCCCGGTCAGCGTGGTTCCGCGCCCTTGAGAAACAGCCTCACGGCGAAGCGGACCCTGCGGTCCACATCCTGTGCCGGAAGCTCATTCCCCGAAATCAGGAAACGTACGGGGGCGCTGACGACCATGCTCATGAAGACGTTGGCCGACAGCATGGCGTCCTCGATGGCGAGATGCCCGGCCCGTGTCTCGTCTTCCAGGATCCCGGCAAGGAACCGTACCGTGGGCAGGGCCGCGACCTCGTAATAGGTCTGGAAGATGTCCGGGAAACGGTAGGCCTCGGTGTTGATGAGGCGCTGCAGCTTCACGCCTTCCGGCGTCCCGGCGAGCTCTATGCGCAGCATCGCGATGTTTATGAGGGTCTGTTCCAGGGTTTCCGCGCGCGTGGCCGTGATCGTTTCCGGGGATGCGGCGCGCCGTTCGGTTCCTCGTCGCACCGCGGCGCGAAACAGCGACGCCTTGTCGGGATAGCGGGCATAGACGGTGCGCTTGGTCATGCTGACCTCCGCCGCAAGCGCCTCGATCGTCGTCGGCTCGAACCCTTTTTCGAGAAAATGGATGAAGGCGCAGTCGAGCAGCTGCGCATGGCGCGCATCGGCTTGCTCGCGCGTGGGCCTTCCTGCGCGGATCGGTGCAGGTGTTTCGATGGAGGCGCGTTTCTCGGTCATGACCTCATTCGACCCGATCGGGCTTGTGCTGCCAAGAGGATCGTGAATAATGAAACGCATTGGATGCCATTAATCGAGTCGCGACGATCTGTCCATTGCAGACCGGTCGAGCGGCAGAACGGGAGAGAACGAATGGGTAAATCTGCCGAGAAACTCATGGCGCTCGTAGCCGATCCGCAGCGTTTCAGTTTCAGCGCGGAGGAACTGCGCGAAACGCAGGTCGCCGCGCTCGACGAGCGGTTTCAGGAGCGCAAGGACCGCATCAAGCTGCTGCGCCTGCGCGCCCGCGATGCCGGGATCGAGAAGATCGAATCCATCGCGGACGTGGTGCCGCTGCTGTTTCCGCACACCGCTTACAAGTCGTACCCCGAGAGCTTCCTGATGGAAGAGCGGTGGGACAAGCTGACCAAGTGGCTCGGCACGATCTCGCCCTATCCGATCGAAGGGCTGAACCTCGAAAGTGTCGAAGGAATCGACGACTGGATCGAGCGGCTGGCGGCGCTGGGCCACTTCATTTCCTGCTCCAGCGGTACCACCGGCAAGTCGGCCATGCTGATCGCCTCGCAGAGGGACATGGACTGGTCGAAGATCGATACGGTCAACGTCTTTGCCTGGGGTTCGGGCGTGGTTCCGGCGCAGGACCGGGTGATCGTGGGCTGCGCGCCGGTCGCCACCGTGCCCAAGAACGCCACCATCGCGCAGGCGCAGTATGAGGCGTTTGCCGATCCTTCGGCGCCGCGTTGGCACTATCCGGTGCCGCCGATCACGGTGGGCTCACTCACCGCGATGGTGGTCATGCGCAAGAAGATCGCAGAGGGCACCGCGCGGCCCGATGAGATCGCCGCTTTCGAGGAAACCTCCGCCGCACGGGCCAAGGCCGTGGCCGATGCGATCCCGGCGACGGCCCAGTTCATCATCGAGAACCGCCATCGCAAGCTTCAGCTTTCGGGCCTGTGGAGCGGGCTGTGGCAGGTGGCCAAGGCCGTGCGCGATGCCGGGTATGACCGCGCGGACTTCGATCCCGACAACTCGATCTATGTCGGCGGCGGGTTGAAGCGCGCGCAACTTCCTGATGATTATCAGGAGTATGTATTCGATACCTTCAACATTCCCGAAGATCGTCATTTCCAGAATTATTCGATGCAGGAACTGAATTCGGGCATGCCCAAGTGCCGCGAGGGCGGGCGCTATCACGTGCCGCCGTGGATCGTACCGGTGTTGCTCGACAAGTCGGGCGACGCTGCAGTGGAGGGGGCTCTCGACCACACTTCAGGTGAAATGGAAGGTCGCGCCGCGTTCTTCGATCTCTCGCTCGACGGGCGTTGGGGCGGGGTGATTACCGGTGACCGGATTTCGCTCGATTACGGTCCGTGCAAGTGTGGAAACCACGGCCCTTCGATCCGTGACAACATCGTGCGCTACGCGGATCTGGAAGGTGACGACAAGATTGGCTGTGCCGGCACGGTCGACGCTTATGTGCGAGGTGTAGCATGAACTTCGTAACGCAACATACTGAAACAGCGGAACTTGTTTCGGCTCCGTTCTTCCTGCGCGGTCAGGTGCTGCATGGCACCGACGTGATCCAGAAGTCGCGCGACCTTGGCGTGACTTTCGCGACACCCAGGATACCTTTCGACCGCGCGGTGCCGCCCCGCACCGAAGTGCCACCGCTCCTTAATGTGCCGCTGGCGGAGATCGTCGATTTCCTGGTCGAAACCGGCCAGCGTCTCACCGCCTCCGACAACGACCATATGCAGGAATGCATCGAGCGGATGTGCCGCACGCATATCCTGCCGCGCGCCGTTGTAGAGAACACCGCGCGCCACGCCGCCGCCTATCTCGACAAGCGCGTGCTCATGGCGGAAGTGGAGCAGAACTTCCCCGATCCCCGCGCGCTCGACGAATGGGTGCCGAAGCAGGACTTCACGGGTCGCAAGAGCTTCGTGCGCGCTTTTGCGCCGCGCCTGATCCACGTGCTGCCGGGCAATTCGCCGGGCGTGGCCGTGAAGTCGGTAGCGCAGGGTTCGATGGTAAAGGGCATAAACCTGTTCAAGATGAGCAGTGCCGATCCTTTCACCATGGTCGCGATCCTGCGGACCATGGCGGATATCGATGCGAACCATCCAATCGTGCGCTCGATGTCGGCCGTCTACTGGCGCGGCGGCGACGACGCGACCGAGCGCGTGCTCTATCGCCCGCAGTATTTCGACAAGATCGTGGCCTGGGGCGGCGGCGATGCGATCAACAACGTTATCAAATATTTGGGTCCGGGATTTCAGCTCGTTTCCTTCGATCCCAAGACCTCGATCTCGTTTGTGGGGAGCGAGGCGCTGGTGAACGAAGCGACCGTGGACCGCGTGGCCGATCTCTGCTCGGCTGACGTCATGACGCTGAACCAGGAGGCCTGCGTCGCCAGCCGCTTCCAGTTCGTGGAAGGCAGCGAGGAGGAAGTGGACCGCTTCTGCGCCCGCCTGCACCACCACATCGCCCGCCGCGCGGCCGAAAGTGGGGACTTCCGCCCGCTCGACCGCGACATGCGGGAGGCGGTCGATACGATGATGCTGATGGACGACGACTATGGCGTCTGGGGTCGGACCGACGGCAAGGGGCTGGTCATCCGTTCCGAGGAGCCGGTCGATTTCCATCCGATCAACAAGACGGCCAATGTCGTGCGGGTGGACAGCCTCGACGAAGCCGTGAAGTGGATCAATGTCGCCACCCAGACGGTGGGCTTCTATCCCTTCGACCGCATGGCCGACTATCGCGACCGGCTGGCGGCTGGCGGTGCCCAGCGCGTGGTTCATCTGGGAGAGGCGGGGCCTTCAACCATCGGCAACCCGCACGATGCGATGTATCCGCTTCACCGCTTCGTTCACTGGATGGCGCACGAGGACGGCAAGCCGGAATGAGCCCCTCATATCGCCCGCGCGGATAGCGGGGTGCATAGCTTGTCTGCCTCGCCGCTTGCGTTAGTCAAAAGGTCAAATCGCGGCGGCGGGGCAGGTGCTTCGGGTGCCCGGATGCTGGAGGACTGAAAGTACCATGGCCGTTGAAATCCTGCTCCCGAAGATCGGTTTCTCGATGCAAGAAGGCCAGGTCGCCGAATGGCTGATCGCGGACGGCGCGGCGGTAACCGAAGGCGAACCGCTGTTCTCGCTCGAAGCGGACAAATCCACCAATGAGGTCGAGGCGCCGGCTTCCGGCACACTGCGGATCGTCGCCGAGATAGGCGAGACGTACGAGGTCGGCACGGTTCTGGGCTATATCGAATAAGCCGGACGAACGCGCCGCCCGGTGCGGGTACGGGAATAGGCTGGACAGGCTTGTTCCCGAGGTCCAGATTATCGGCCATGCGCAAGATCCTGCCTGCCGCAATCGCGGCTCTCGCCCTCGCTGTTTCCGCCGGTTCCGCTGAGGCCGCCTTGCCGGTCTGCGCGAAGGCGCCCGCGTTTTCGACGCAAGGGGCCAAGGGCGGCAAGGTCATGGCATTCGATCTCAAGGCCGCGCTGAAGAAGGGCCCCGTGGTGCTCTACTTCTACCCCAAGGCTTTCACGCAAGGGTGTACGCTGGAAGCCCATGCCTTCGCGGACGCTACCGAGGATTTCGCCAAGCTCGGCGCAACCGTCGTCGGCATGTCGGCGGACGATCTGCCGACGCTCCAGAAGTTCTCGACCGAGGCCTGCCGCGACAAGTTCGCCGTCGCCGTCGCCACGCCCGCGATCACCAAGGCCTACGACGTCGCGCTCAAGCGCCAGGGCGTCCCGGCGGGCATGACCGACCGCACCAGCTACGTCATCGCGCAGGACGGGCGGATCGTGATGGTTCATTCCGAACTCGACTACCGCGATCATGTGAAGCTGACGCTCGAAGCCGTGAAGAAACTGAAGGGCTGACGCTCAGAGGCTGAAACTAAGGGGCTGAATGCTCCAGGCATCGGGTGAGCAAGGCGGACCTTCACTTCCTGCCTTGAACAAGCCCCCCTTTGGCGGGTAAGAGCGCCGTTTCCGTGCGAGGCATGCCCCTTGCGCTTTACTTATGCCGTCGCTGCGCTATGCGCGCGCTGTCGCTTCTTGGGAGTTTCAAGTCATGCGTGCCGAAGGGCAGGCCCACATTGCGCGTATCGAGAAGGCCCTCGCGCTGGTCCGCAAGTTCCTCGACTGGGACCGCGCCCTGCGCCGGTTCGACGAACTGAACGCGCGCGTCGAGGATCCCACGCTCTGGGACAAGCCCAAGGAAGCCGAAGCGGTGATGAAGGAACGTCGCCGCCTTGAAGCTTCGATCGGCGCGGTGAACGAGATCGGCCGCGAGATGCAGGACGCCATCGAGTTCGTCGAACTGGGCGAGATGGAAGGCGACGAGGCTACCATCGACGAAGGTATCGCCGCCCTTGCCGCGCTCGCCGAACGTGCCGATCAGGACAAGGTCACCGCGCTGCTTTCGGGCGAAGCCGACGCCAACGATACCTACCTCGAAGTCCACGCTGGTGCCGGCGGCACCGAGAGCCAGGACTGGGCCGAGATGCTCCAGCGCATGTATACGCGCTGGGCCGAGCGTCATGGCTACAAGGTGGAACTGGTGGACTATCACGCCGGTGAAGCCGCAGGCATCAAGAGCTGCACCCTGCTGATCAAGGGCGAGAACGCCTATGGCTATGCCAAGACCGAGAGCGGCGTCCACCGCCTGGTCCGCATCAGCCCCTACGACAGCTCGGCGCGCCGCCACACCAGCTTCTCGTCGGTCTGGGTCTACCCGGTGATCGACGACAGCTTCGAGATCGAGGTCAATCCCGCCGATCTGAAGATCGATACCTATCGCGCTTCGGGTGCGGGCGGTCAGCACGTCAACACCACCGACTCGGCGGTGCGCATCACCCACGCGCCTTCGGGCATCGTCGTGGCCAGCCAGATCGACCGTTCGCAGCACAAGAACCGCGAAATCGCCATGGGCATGCTGAAGGCGCGCCTGTTCGAGGAAGAGATGCGCAAGCGGGAGGAAGCGGCGAGCGCGGAACATGCCTCGAAGAGCGATATCGGCTGGGGTCACCAGATCCGTTCCTACGTGCTGCAGCCCTATCAGCAGGTGAAGGACCTGCGCACCGGCGTCGTCTCGACCGCGCCCGGTGACGTGCTCGACGGCGCGCTCGATCCCTTCATGGCCGCCGCGCTTTCGCAGCGCGTGACCGGCGAGAAGGTCGAAGTGGAAGACGTGGACTGAACTTGCGACGGTCCGCGCCGGCATGACTTTGCCAAGCGCGGGCCGAACCGCTAAAGGGCCGCATGCGCTTGTCCTTCCGCCTTTCCTGTCGCGCCGCCGCCATGGCTTCGACACTGGCTCTCGGGCTGGTCCTGGGGGGCTGCCACCGCGAGAAAGTGGACGAATCGCGGCCTGAAAGCGCGCGTGCGTTCCCGGTCGCGGACCGCCCCGTTTCGAAGACGCCCGACGGGGCAGTGGGCAGCGAAGTCCAGCGCGACAGCCTGAACGAAGCGCAAGTCGTCATGGATCTGGCCAAGATCGAGCCGGGCATGAGCGTGGCCGATCTCGGTGCGGGCGAGGGCTATTACACCGTGCGTCTGGCCCAGCGTGTCGGCACCAAGGGGCGTGTGTTGGCCGAGGATATCGACCGGGAGGCCAACGAGCGGCTGGGCAACCGCGTCATGCGCGAAGAGCTGGAGAACGTCTCGATCAAGCTTGGCACGGCGGACGATCCCAAGCTGCCGGAAAACAGCTTCGACCGTGTCTTCCTGGTGCATATGTACCACGAAGTCACCGAACCTTATGCCTTTCTCTGGCGCCTGCGCCCGTCCTTGCGCGAGGGCGGCCGGGTCGTCGTGGTCGACGTGGATCGCGCCAGCGACAGTCACGGCATCCCGCCACAACTCCTTTTCTGCGAATTTGCGTCCATGGGGTTTCGTTTGACGGAATTTGTCCGTAAGCCGGAGCTCCAGGGCTACTACGCGCAGTTCGAGGTTGCCGGCCCCAGGCCGGAACCGGAAAACATCGTACCTTGCCGGATATCCGGCAACACCATGACGCAAAAGTAGTGCGTCAGTAGCACAGGGCGTATACAGGGCCGCTGAACCAGCGTGCCATGCGCCGGGGGAAAGACGAAAGAGAAGATGGGTTTCAAGGGTCTCAAGCCGATTGTCTATGGTGGACGCGAAGTCTGGCCGCTCGTGGAGGGCGGCAAGGGCGTTGCCGCGACCAATCACATGAGCTCGGGCGCCTGGGCGGCGGCCGGCGGCATCGGCACCGTGAGTGCCGTCAATGCCGACAGCTACGATGCCGAGGGCAAGATCGTCCCGCAGGTCTACAATGCATTGACCCGCAAGGAACGGCACCAGGAACTGATCGACTATGCCATCGACGGCGCGGTCGAGCAGGTCCGCCGGGCCTACGAGATTTCCGGCGGCAAGGGCGCCATCAACATCAACGTCCTGTGGGAAATGGGCGGCGCGCAGGCCGTGCTGGAAGGCGTGCTGGAAAAGACCAAGGGGATGGTCACCGGCGTCACTTGCGGCGCGGGCATGCCTTACAAGCTTTCCGAGATCGCGGCGCGCTTCAACGTCAACTACCTGCCGATCGTCAGCTCCGGCCGCGCCTTTCGCGCGCTGTGGAAGCGTGCCTATCACAAGGTGCCGGACCTCATGGGCGCCGTGGTCTATGAAGATCCGTGGCTGGCTGGCGGTCATAACGGCCTGTCGAACGCCGAAGACCCGCTGAAGCCGGAAGATCCCTATCCGCGCGTCAAGGCCCTGCGCGATACCATGCGCGCCGAGGGTATCGCCGATACCGTGCCGATCGTCATGGCCGGCGGCGTCTGGTTCCTGCGCGACTGGGAAAACTGGATCGACAACCCGGAACTCGGCTCGATCGCCTTCCAGTACGGCACGCGCCCGCTGCTGACGCAGGAAAGCCCGATCCCGCAGGCGTGGAAGGACCACTTGCGCACCCTGGAGCCGGGCGACGTGCTGCTGCACCGTTTCTCGCCGACCGGTTTCTATTCCTCGGCCGTGCGCAACCCGTTCCTGCGCAATCTCGAAGCGCGTTCCGAGCGCCAGATTCCCTACTCGAAGGTCGAAGCGGGCGAACATACCGTGCGTCTCGACGTCGGCGTGAAGGGCAAGAACTTCTGGGTCGCCCCCAAGGATCTTGACCGCGCGCGCGCCTGGTCGTCGCAGGGCTTCACCGACGGCCTGCGTACGCCCGACGATACGATCATCTTCGTCAATCCGGCCGAGCGCGACGAAATCCGCAAGGACCAGGCGGACTGCATGGGCTGCCTGTCGCACTGCGGGTTCTCCTCGTGGAAGGACCACGACGACTACACCACCGGCCGCCTGGCCGATCCGCGCAGCTTCTGCATTCAGAAGACTCTCCAGGACATCGCTCACGGCGGTCCGGTAGACGACAACCTGATGTTTGCCGGTCACGCTGCCTACAAGTTCAAGCAGGACCCGTTCTACTCGAACGGCTTCACGCCCACCGTGAAGGAACTCGTCGATCGCATCCTGACGGGCGATTGATCCTTTCTGCCTTGCAGACATGGAAAGGGCGGCTCTCGGGCCGCCCTTTTTTGTTCCAGTCGCTTGGAGGGTAGCCCTCAATCGGCAACCTGCTGTCCAGCGGGAAGCGCGCGGCAGATGCAGTCGCGGCCCGAGCGCTTGGCTTCGTAAAGCGCTTCGTCGGCGAGATGCAGCGTGCCTTCGATGTCCTCGCCGTTCCAGCAACAGATGCCGGCAGAGAAAGTGACCGGTCGGCCGTCTACGATACTGATCGGCTCCTCCCGCATGCGCGCGGCGATCCGGGCGAGCGTCCAGTCGGCCTCGTCCTCGATGGATTCGTGGAAGAGGATGGCGAATTCCTCACCGCCCCAGCGGGCCACCATATCGGCGCGGCGGATCTGGGAGGACAGCCGGTCGGCGAAGGCGCAGAGTACGCGGTCCCCTTCGTCATGCCCCAGCTTGTCGTTGACCTGCTTGAAGAAGTCGATGTCGACGATGGCGATGCACCCCCGGCGCTGATCTGCGGGCAGGGCATCCAGCTGCTCCAGGAACCCACGGCGGTTGGCAATCCCTGTCAGCGGATCTTCCAGCGCGGCGATGGTGAGGTCTTCCATCTGCGCACGGGTGGCGGTGGCGGCGCGGTGGACGCCCGCGTAGAGTGTCTGGATGACGTCTCCCACCTCGGGGAGGGCCGCTCCGTCTTCCTCGTTGCGGTTGAGGGCATCGGCCAGGGCGTGGATCGGATTGAGCAGGGCGCCTATTCCGAAAAGCGCCAGTGTCGTGCCGATGACGGTCGCCAGTGTCAGCAGGATGAATTCGAAAAGGGCTATTCGCCCCGTGGCAAGCCCCCAGGCGCAATAGCCGATCAGTGGAAGGTGCGTGGCTACGAAGCAGAGGGCGAACAACCTGAGACGCAGCGAGCGCGGGAAGATGAAAGAGGTCGCGAGGTAGAACTGCATAGGCATCCCGGTTGCTATTGGTTTGCCGGGAAAAATTAGCTTTTTCTCTAATCGGTTCCAGAAAAATCATCGTTAATTTGCGTACGCAAGATGAGCCGTGCGCCGCTCATGATCGGTGGTGTCACATTGTTCCTGGTGAACATATGAAAGAGGCGGAGGTTGAAAAACCCCCGCCTCAATCGATTTCAACTTACATCCAATGCGTGCAAGTGATTCTCATTAGGCCCTCACGGCGTTGGCCGCGCTGAGCACCGCGCGCACGCTGGCCGTGGCCACGTCCTCGTCGATGCCGACGCCCCAGATTACCTGACCTTCGGGGGTAACGCATTCGACATAGGCGGCCGCGCGGGCATCGGCGCTCTTGCCCATCGAATGCTCGGCATAGTCGCGCACGTCGAGGGAAACACCGAAGCTTTCAGCCAGGGTTGCGGTGACCGAGGAGATCAGGCCGTTGCCGCGTCCCGATACCGACTGCTCCTTGCCGTCCACGCCGATCTTGCCGGCGAAGACGCGGGTGCCATCGGCAGCCTTCGCTTCCTCCCAGTCGATCAGCTGGAAATGCTGCGGATCGTCGATGCGGTAGGTCTTGCGGAACACGTCCCAGATATCCGCGGCCTGAAGCTCGCGGCCCAGTTCGTCGGCCAGTTCCTGGACGTGCTTCGAGAAATTGGCCTGCATGCGCTTGGGCAGCTTGAGGCCCTGGTCCTGCTCGATCACCCAGGCGAAACCGCCCTTGCCGGACTGCGAGTTGACGCGGATCACCGCCTCGTAGTCGCGGCCGAGATCGGCGGGGTCGATCGGCAGGTAAGGCACGGCCCAGATCTCGTCGTTACGCTTTTCCTGCGCGGCGAAGCCCTTCTTGATGGCGTCCTGGTGGCTGCCCGAGAAAGCGGTGAAGACCAGTTCGCCGCCATAGGGGTGACGCTCGGCGACCTTGAGCTGGTTGCAGTACTCGACGGTCTGGATCACCTCGTCGATGTCCGAGAAGTCGAGGCCGGGCGAGACGCCCTGCGTGTACATGTTCATCGCCACGGTCACGAGGCAACAGTTGCCGGTGCGCTCGCCATTGCCGAACAGGCAGCCTTCGACGCGGTCGGCGCCGGCCATCAGGCCCAGTTCGGCGGCGGCGACGCCGGTGCCGCGATCGTTATGGGTGTGCAGCGAGATCACCGCCGATTCGCGGTTCGGCAGGTTGCGGCAGAAGTACTCGATCTGGTCGGCATAGACGTTGGGCGTCGCCGCCTCGACCGTGGCCGGCAGGTTGAGAATGATCGGATTTTCGGGCGTCGGCTGGAGAATTTCCATCACCGCCTCGCAGACTTCGATCGAGAAATCGAGTTCGGCGGTCGAGAAAGTCTCGGGCGAATATTCGAACTGCCACTTGGTGCCCGGATACTTCGCAGCCTGATCGCGCATGACCTTAACGCCGCTCGTGGCGATGGCCTTGATCTCGTGCCGCTCCATCCCGAACACGACATTGCGCCACAGCGGCGAAACCGCGTTGTAGAGGTGGACGATTGCGGCGTGGACGCCTTCCAGGCTCTCGAAAGAGCGAGTGATCAGGTCTTCGCGCGACTGGGTCAGCACCTGGACCAGCACGTCTTCGGGGATGCGGTCGTTCCTGACCAGGCCGTTGATGAAGTCGAACTCGGTCGCGCCCGCGCTGGGGAAGCCGACTTCGATTTCCTTGAGGCCGACCTTGACCAGCAGGTCGAAGAAGCGGTTCTTCTTTTCCGCGCCCATCGGGTCGATCAGCGCCTGGTTGCCGTCGCGCAGGTCAGTGGAGAGCCAGCGCGGCGCCTTGGTGATGACCTGCGAGGGCCACTGGCGGTTCGGCAGGTCGATCTGCGGGAAGGGGCGGTACTTGACCGAGGGGTCTTGCAGCATGGTCATGGGTATTCTCGCTCGGAAAATGATCTTCGTATCAGTGGCTTTGCCGGCCTGCGTTCGGCCGGTCTTTGCGGGTCCCCTTGAGCGCCGAGCGCGCCGCAGGACCGACGCGTCACCTCACGCCCAAGGGCGGATAAGTCGCAGGGTTAGGCCAAGACGAAGGGTCATGCCGGAGCCTATGGGCATTCGGGCCGCCGATGTAAAGCGAAAAGGCGCGGCTTCTTGCGGGATCCGTAGTGCAGCGCGCAACAAACTTGCCCGATCAGCTTCCGGCAGGGGGAACGCGGTCCAGGAACAGGCGGTCCATCGCGCTCCAGGGCAGCATCCAGAACCCGGCCACCAGCGCCGCGCAGGCCACGCCCAGCCAGGGGGACAGGAAGGTGAGGGGAATGCCGAGGGCATAGATCGCGGCCGCGGCGAGGCCCTTGCGGTGCGAGGCCTTGTGATAGCGGCGGCTGGCCACGGTCTTCGCGCCGGTCGCCGCGACCCGGCTCTGAAGCAGGATATAAGCAAGCGCGGGAGTTATCATCGTGACGAGATAGAGTAGCGTCGCCTCGCGGCCGAAATGGTGCTCGCCAAGGTAGGCCGTGGAAAACGGGATCAGCGAGAGAGTGAAGAGCAGAAGCATGTTCGACCAGAGCAGCCCGCTCGTCACCACCCTGGCATGGCCGAGCAGGCGGTGGTGGTTGACCCAGTAGATCGCCACATAGGCATAGCTAAGGACATAGGCGATGAAGATGGGCCAGAGCGCCCAGAGCGCGGACAGGCTTTCCTGGATCGGCGTCTTCAGTTCCAGCACCATGATGGTGATGATGATCGCGAGCACGCCGTCCGAGAACGCCTCGACCCGTGTGAGGCTGTCTTCGCGCTCGATATCGCCTGCTTCGTTCATCCGGGAGCCCCTGCTGTGATCAGGCAGGGATGCTTGGCCCAGCGGGGCGCCCGGATCAAGCGGTCAGATCGGCGGGATCAGGTGCAGGTGAAGCCCTTGATCTTGCCGTTTTCGTCCACCTGCACGTTGAGGCGATCGGGCCGGTAGTCCATGGTCACGGCCATGCCGGGCTTGATCACGCGCATCGGCTTGTCGCCGCGCCACGCGGTGATCGCCGCGATGACCTCGTCGCTGGCGGGCTGGCCGACATAGGAACCGAGTTGATCGGCACCGCAACTTGGCTCCATGGCGGGCGGGGGCGGGGGCGGCGGCGTGCTTTCAGCCATCTTGTCGGCTCCGGTGCTGCTGCAGGCGGTGAGGGCCAAGGCAGCAAGGCTGGCGGTCAGGCTACTGGTCAGGATCGGGGGGAATGCGCGCTTCATGCCGTTCTCCATTACATCACGGTCATCGAGAGCTGATAGGCGACGGTTCGCTTGGCGTCCTTCGCATTGCCCATCAGATAGACACGGATACGATAATCCCCTGTTTTGGGAAGCTTGATGTTCGTGGCGTCGGGTCCATCCATCGATCCATTGTAGATCGCCTCTCCGGTGCTGCCCGGCGGCAGGATGTTGAACATCGCGCCTTTCGAAACGATCGAGACGGCCATGGTCTGCCCGGTCTTCGCACCGAGAACATAGTCGCGGTATTGGTTGCCGGTTACCGTGCCCTTGACCGAAGCGTTGTCGTTGCCGCGCGCGAAGGCCACGCGCTCGCTTGCCTGCGCGGCCAGCGGCGGTGCGGTGACGATTGCGGCCAGAGAGCCAACCAGTCCAAGAGCCCTGACGAAGTTTCGCATAAGAAAACCTCCATGCTCATGACGAGCATGGAGGCAATCTATCATCGTGAAATGAGACGTCTACATTGCGGTACATGCATTCAGGCGCCGTGATGCAAAAGTCGGGATCACTGCTTCTCGAAAGCGGCGTTGATCACCAGGACCGTCTCGTCCGACACCATCGGTACATACTTGGCGACACCGAAATCCGAACGCTTGATCAGTGCGCGGCCGAGGAATCCGATCGAATCCTTCTTGCTCATCGGATTTTGCGCGGCGCCGAAAAAGCGAGCCATGATCGTCACCGGCTTGCTGACGCCGTGCAGCGTGAGCGTGCCTTCGATCGCGGCGGCATCGGGGCCGCGCGGTGTTACCGAGGAGGCGACGAAAGTGGCGGTCGGGAACTTCGCCGCGTCCAGCCAGTCGGCGCTGCGCAGTTCCTCGGTCAGCTTGTCGCTGGTGGTCTGTACCGAAGTGACCGGGATGGTGACGTTGAGCTTGGTGGCTGCGAGATTCTTCGGATCCAGCGTCATCGTGCCGCTGCCCCCGGCGAACGTACCAGCGAAGGGCGAGATACCCATGTGCGAGACGCTGAAGGTGACTTGGGTATGGGCGGGCTCGACGGCGTAAGTCCCGGCCTTGACGTCGGCGGGCGTGCCCGATCCGTGAAGCATTTCCATCCGGCCTCCCGGGCCATCCCCTCGGCTTCCCTGACCGGGCTGGGCGATGACGGGCGCGGCGAGAGCGGCGGCTGCGGCGAGGGAGAGGGCGATATGCGGAAGGCGCATGGATAGTGCTCCAATGAAAAGAGGCGGCGCATTTCTGCGCCGCCTCCCGAATTCCGTCAAACGCGAAAATGCGTAAAAGGGATCAGTTCTTTTCCTTGTCCACCAGCGCGTTGGCGCCGATCCAGGGCATCATGGCGCGCAGCTTCGAGCCGGTTTCCTCGATCGGGTGACGCTTGGCGGCGATGCGCGAAGCCTTCAGTTCCGGCTGGCCGGCGCGGTTGTCGAGAACGAAGTCCTTCACGAAACGGCCCGACTGGATATCTTCCAGAACGCGCTTCATTTCCTTCTTGGTCTCTTCGGTGATGATGCGCGGACCGGTCTTGATGTCGCCGTATTCGGCGGTGTTCGAGATCGAGTAGCGCATGTTGGCGATGCCGCCTTCATACATCAGGTCGACGATCAGCTTCAGTTCGTGGAGGCACTCGAAGTAGGCCATTTCCGGTGCGTAACCGGCTTCCACCAGCGTTTCGAAGCCAGCCTGGACCAGCGCGGTGGTGCCGCCGCAGAGAACGGCCTGCTCGCCGAACAGGTCGGTTTCGCATTCCTCGCGGAAGTTGGTTTCGATGATGCCCGAACGGCCGCCGCCGACGCCCGAAGCGTAAGCCAGGGCCACGTCCTGTGCGTTGCCGGTCACGTCCTGGTGGATCGCGATCAGGCAGGGCACGCCGCCGCCCTTGAGGTATTCACCGCGCACGGTGTGGCCCGGGCCCTTCGGCGCGATCAGGAACACGTCGATGTCGGCGCGGGGTTCGATCAGGCCGAAGTGGACGTTGAGGCCGTGGGCGAAGGCAAGTGCCGCGCCGGGCTTCAGGTTCTCATGGATGTCTGCGGCGTAGATCGCGGCCTGGTGCTCGTCCGGGGCGAGAATCATGAGAACGTCGGCCCAGGCAGCCGCTTCGGCGTTCGCCATCACCTTGAAGCCGGCGCTTTCCGCCTTCTTGGCCGAAGCCGAACCTTCGCGAAGCGCGATGGCGACATTCTTCACGCCCGAGTCGCGCAGGTTCTGCGCGTGGGCATGGCCCTGGCTGCCGTAGCCGAGGATCGCGACCTTCTTGTCGGCGATCAGGTTGATGTCGCAATCGGCGTCGTAATAGACCTTCATCGTATTATCCTTTCAGCGGTCCGTTCCCTCGGGGCGGGACCTGATATTGATATGCGCCGTGCGGCGCGCGGTTCGTGGGTTCCGATGCGGTGCGTCGGAACAGGTGTTTCAGGCTTCGTGCTGGCCGCGGATCATCGCGACGATGCCGGTACGGCCGACCTCGACAAGGCCGAGATCGCGCATCAGCGCCACGAAGCTGTCGATCTTGTCCGGCGCGCCGGTCAGTTCGAAGATGAAGCTGCCAGTGGTGGTGTCCACCGGACGGGCACGGAAGACGCCTGCGATGCGCAGCGCCTCGACCCGCTTCTCGCCCACGCCCGTCACCTTGATGAGCGCCAGCTCGCGCTGGACGTAAGGCCCCACTTCGGTGAGATCGACGACCTTGTGAACCGGCACCAGCCGTTCGAGCTGGGCATGGATCTGGTCGATCTGGCTGGGCGGGCCGTGGGTGACGATCGTGATCCGGCTCACCGCATGGTTCTCGGTGATGTCGGCCACGGTCAGGCTGTCGATGTTGTAGCCGCGCGCGGTGAACAGACCGGCGATCTTGGCGAGAATGCCCGCCTCGTTGTCGACGGTGATGGTGAGGACGTGGCGTTCCTCGGCCTCTTGCTTGATGTGCATCATGATATGTCTTTCGGATCCTGTGCGCGCGTTATCAGACCAAAGCCTTGGCTTCGTCGTCCATCGTGCCGGCGACGGTATCGCCATAGAGGATCATTTCGGTATGCGCCGCGCCCGAGGGGATCATCGGGAAGCAGTTCGATTCCTTGGCGACCAGGCAATCGACGATGACGGGGCCGTCGTAGTCGATCATTTCCTGGATGCCGGCATCGAGCTGGCTTTCGTTCTCGATACGGATGCCCTTCCAGCCATAGGCCTCGGCCAGCTTCACGAAGTCCGGCAGGCTGTCCGAATAGGACTGGGAGTAGCGGCTCTCGTAAGTGAGTTCCTGCCACTGGCGGACCATGCCCATCCACTCGTTGTTGAGGATGAAGACCTTCACCGGCAGGCGGTACTGCGTGGCGGTGCCCAGTTCCTGGATGTTCATCTGGATCGAGGCGTCGCCGGCGATGTCGATGACCAGGCTGTCCGGGTTGCCGAGCTGTGCGCCGATCGCGGCGGGCAGGCCGTAGCCCATCGTGCCGAGACCGCCCGAGGTCAGCCACTTGTTCGGGCCGAAGAAGTGGAAGTACTGCGCCGCCCACATCTGGTGCTGGCCCACTTCGGTCGAGATGACCGGGTTCTTGTCCTTGGTCAGTTCGAACAGGCGCTGGACCGCGAGCTGCGGCATGATCGCCTTGTCAGACAGCGGGAAGTAGAGGCTGTCCTTGCCGCGCCATTCCTGGACGCGGGCCTTCCACGCGGTCAGGTCCTGCCCCTTGCGGTCGCCCCAGAGCGTCAGGATCTGGTCGAGCACCTTGGCGCAGTCACCGATGATAGGCAGGTCGACCGGCACCGTCTTGTTGATGGAAGCGCGGTCGATGTCGATATGGATCTTCTCGGAGTTCGGCGCGAAAGCGTCGAGGCGGCCGGTCACGCGGTCGTCGAAGCGGGCGCCGATGCACACGATCAGGTCGGCCTGGTTCATCGCCAGGTTCGCCTCGTACGTGCCGTGCATGCCGAGCATGCCGAGCCAGTCCGGGTGATCTGCCGGGAAAGCGCCGAGACCCATCAGGGTGGAGGTGACGGGCGCACCGGTCTTTTCCTGAAGCTCGCGCAGCAGGGCCGTGGCGCGCGGGCCGGAGTTGATGACGCCGCCGCCGGTATAGAGCACCGGCGCCTTGGCCTGCGCGATCATCTCCACGGCCTGGGCGATTTCCTCGGCGCTGCCTTCGGTACGCGGCGCATAGCGCTGGCGGCGCTGGGCGGGCGCGTCGTTCCACGGCGCGGAGGCGATCTGCACGTCCTTCGGGATGTCGATCAGCACGGGGCCGGGGCGTCCCGAGGTAGCGATCTGGAACGCCTCGTCAATGATCGCGGCCAGTTCGGACGGGTCCTTCACCAGGTAGTTATGCTTGGTGCAATGGCGCGAGATGCCGACCGTGTCCGCTTCCTGGAACGCGTCCGAGCCGATCAGGCCGGTGGGAACCTGCCCGGTGATGATGACCAGCGGGATCGAATCCATGAAGGCATCGGCAATGCCGGTAATGGCATTGGTGGCGCCGGGGCCGGAGGTGACCAGGACGACACCGGGCTTGCCGGTCGAGCGGGCATAGCCTTCGGCGGCGTGGGCCGCACCGGCTTCGTGACGGACCAGGATGTGCCGAAGTCGCTCGTCGCCGAATAGAGCATCGTAGATCGGTAGCACGGCACCGCCGGGGTAGCCGAATACGACTTCGACCCCCTGCTTGACCAGGCTTTCGACCAGGATGTTCGCGCCGCTGCGCTCTTCAGTCACAACACTTTCCTTTTCCGATTCGCGGACTTTTCCCGAGGGATGGGATGTCCTTCGAATATTGCGCGCCGCTTGCGGCGTGCGTTCTCAAAAAAACCATAACTCACCCTAGGGTGAACTATAATGAAACCGACCCGGCACGGCGGGTGCCATGCCGGGTCCTCCCTCTCCTACCCGCATACTCTCATCAGCAGGTGAGGGGGCTCTAAGGGGACGAAAATGTTACGTCAACCCCATTATCTGAAATAATCTATCTCTCAGTGATTTTTCATCGAAATATTCGAACTCAAGCCTTGCCCAATCTTGCGGGGGTTGGTGGCGCAGCCAGGTGAACTGGCGCTTGGCGTAATTGCGGGTCGCCTGGGATCCGCGTGCGATCGCTTGGTCCAGCGTGCTCTCGCCCCGCAGCACGGCGGCCAGTTCGGGAACGCCTATGGCGCGCATCACCGGAAGGTCGGGATCGAGATCGCGGGCCAGCAGGCGCTCCACTTCGTCCATGGCGCCGCGGTCGATCATGCGCTGGAACCGCAAGTCGCAGCGGCCGTAGAGCGCTTGCCGTTCGGGCAGCAGGATGGCGGCATGCACCGCGATATCGCCGCCGATGCCGCCGCTGGTCTGCGATTGCCAGTAGCCGATGGAATGCCCGGTCGAACGCACGACTTCGAGCGCACGGGCGATGCGGGTGGTGTCGGAAGGCGCGAGGCGGGCGGCGCGCTCGGGGTCTTCATTCTGGAGTGCGGCGTAGGCCTCGGTCACGGGCAGGGCGCGCACGGCCTCGCGAATTTCCGGGGCGATCTCGGGCACCGGGGCGATACCGTCCAGCAAGGTGCGGATATAGAGGCCGGTGCCGCCGACCAGCACCGGTACGGCCCCTTCGGTGTGGAGCGCGACAATGGTTTCACGCGCGGCGCGGGCCCATTCGGCGGCGGAGCAGGTCTCTGCCCCGTCCCAGGTGCCGAAAAGGCGGTGCTCGATGCCGCCCATTTCCTCCAGGGTGGGGCGCGCGCTCAGCACGGTCAGGTCGGCATAGACCTGCGAACTGTCGGCATTGACGACGACGGCCCGGCACCCGCGTCGTTCCAGTTCCTGCGCCAGTGCCACCGCACAATCGCTCTTGCCGCTGGCGGTCGGCCCTGCGATGAGCGCGAGCGGTGGCTTGTGTCCCGCGGACGCGCCGCCGGTGGAATTTTCATACGCAGCTTCAAGGGAATTCGCAGTGCTCATTGCGCGGCTGATAGCAGAACCGGACCACCTCTCGGCAAGAATAGATGCGGCGCGGGCCGAAATGCAGGAACGCGGCGTGCGGCTGGCTTCGGCGGCCATGCTCGATTTCTGCGAGCGGACCATGCAGATCGCCTCGCCCGACGAGGATGCGGCGGCGCTGCGCCAGGCGCTCGACGATCATTTCGCGCCGACCGATGGGCTGGTCTGCGATCATGAGCCGACGATTCCCGGCCTGTTCATCTCGGACATGGATTCGACCATGATCGGCCAGGAATGCATCGACGAGCTGGGCGACTTCGCCGGGCTCAAGGAGCGTATCGCCGAGATCACCGAGCGGGCCATGCAGGGCGAACTCGATTTCGAGCAGGCGCTGCGGGAGCGTGTCGGGCTGCTGAAGGGGCTTTCGATCGATGCGATCGAGGAATGCCTTGCCAGCCGCATCAGGCCGATGCCGGGCGCGCGCACGCTGGTGGAGACGCTCAAGAAGTTCGGGTGCCGTACCGTGCTGGTGACGGGCGGCTTCCATCACTTCGCGGACCCTGTCGCGGCACAGCTCGGTTTCGAATATGTCGTGGGCAACCGTCTGGAGGTTTCGGACGGCAAGCTGACCGGCGGCCTTGCCGGGCCGATCGTCGACAGCGCGGTCAAGAAGGCGACCCTGCTTGCCGAAGTGGCAGCGCTGGGCGGCAACGTCACCAGCCTTGCCACGGGCGACGGCGCCAACGATATTCCTATGCTGGAAGCGGCTACTTACGGCATCGCCTATCACGCCAAGCCCAAGGCGCGCGCGGCGGCCAACGGCTGGATCGACCGGGGCGACCTGACCAGCGTGCTGCGTCTGCTCGGCATCGACGAGCAGGAATGGGTTCGCGCATAAGAGAGAGGACAGCGATGGCCGGACGAGAAACTTCCTTCCTGAGCCGGCTTTCGCATCCCCGCTATCTACTATTTCTGCTGGTCTTCGTGCTGGCGCCCTGGCCGCTGCTGGCGCGGCTGGGGCCGGTCGAGGCTATCGTGACGGCTTTCGATCTGGCCGTCATCGCCATTGTTGCATCCTGCGTCCCGCTCTGGTTGGACGGCAATCCCGATGTCATGCGCCGTCAGGCCAAGCGCGACGATGTGGGGCAGGTGGTCCTGCTGCTGCTGACGGCGCTGATCACCTCCGTGATCCTGGCGGCGCTGGGCACCTTGGTCCTCGACAACAAGAACCTTGGTGTGGGCGAGATTGCGCTGCTGGTGGTGTCCCTGCTGGCCTGCTGGACCTTTGCCAATCTGATCTACGCCTTTCACTATGCAAGGCTCTATTACGCATCGCATGAAAGCGGCGATTACAAAGGTCTCGACTTTCCAGGCGATTGCGTGCCGGACTTCGCGGACTTCGTGAACTTTGCCTTCGTGATCGGCATGACCTGCCAGACGGCCGATATCGAGATCACCGATTCCGCCATGCGGCGCATCTCGACCTTCCATGGCCTTTTCGCCTTTGCCTTCAATCTCGGGATCCTGGCGCTGACGGTGAATGTGCTGGCTTCGTCCACCGGCGGGTAAGGCTTCGGGACGCAAGGATGGACGGCGCAGTTTGAAACGAAAAAGGGCGCCCGCTAAGGGGCGCCCTTCCTGGTTTTCGTCAGGCGAAGGAAGCGATCAGGCCTCCATCCAGTCCTTGAAGAAGGACTCGTTGGCTTCGCGAAGCGCGGTGACTTCGTGGCCCGCGACCTTGGTGCCTGCCACCGAGCCGATGCGGACCGCGCCGGGAAGCGTGCTGCCTGCCGGAGCGGTTACAACGTAGCGGCTCTGGTCTTCGCCGAAGGCTTCCGCCGTGGTCAGTTCCACGTCGAGGTTGCAGCCAAGGCCGCTGGCCAGCGCCATCTCGGCGAGCGCGACGAGCAGGCCGCCGTCGCTGACGTCATGGACGGCCGTGACCTTGCCGGCAGCGATCCAGTCGCGGATCGAGGCGCCGTTTTCGGCTTCGGCCTTGAGGTCCACCTTGGGGGCGTCACCGGCTTCCTGCCCCGCGATCTCGCGCAGCCAGAGCGACTGGCCGAGGTGCGTGCCGAGCTTGCCGTCCACGGCGCCGAGCACGAAGATCTCGTCGCCCGCGTTCTTGAACGCCACGGTCGCCATCTTGTCGTGATCGGCCAGCAGGCCGACGCCGCCGATGGCCGGGGTCGGCAGGATCGCCGAGCCGCCGCCGGTGGCCTTCGATTCGTTGTAGAGAGAGACGTTGCCCGAGACGATCGGATAGTCGAGCGCGCGACAGGCATCGCCCATACCGTTCAGGCAGCCGACGATCTGCGCCATGATTTCGGGGCGCTGCGGGTTCGCGAAGTTCAGGCAGTTGGTGATGGCAAGCGGAAGGCCGCCGACAGCACTGATGTTGCGATAAGTCTCGGCCACGGCCTGCTTGCCGCCCTCGTAGGGGTCGGCATAGCAATAGCGGGGCGAGCAGTCGGTGCTGATCGCCAGTGCCTTGGGCGTATTGTGGATGCGCACCACGGCAGCATCGCCGCCGGACTTCTGCATCGTGTCGCCGCCGACCTGGCTGTCGTACTGTTCCCAGATCCACTTGCGCGAGGCGAGGTCGACCGTGCCCATCAGCTTGAGCAGGTCGGCGCCCACGTCGGCGCTTTCCGCGACTTCACCCACCGCCGGAACCTTGGCCCAGGCCTTGTATTCCTCAGGCGTGACGTAGGGACGCTCATATTCCGGCGCGTCGTCGGCCAGCGGGCCGAGCGGAATGTCGCAGACCACTTCGCCGTCGAATTCGAGAACCATGTGGCCGGTATCGGTCACTTCGCCAATAACCGCGAAGTCCAGTTCCCACTTCCTGAAGATCGCCTCGGCCATGGCTTCCTTGCCCGGCTGAAGCACCATAAGCATGCGCTCCTGGCTTTCCGAGAGCATCATCTCGTAAGGCGTCATCGCCTCTTCGCGGCAGGGCACGTTGTTCATGTTGAGGCGAATGCCGGCGCCGCCCTTGCTGGCCATTTCGACCGACGAGGAGGTGAGGCCGGCCGCGCCCATGTCCTGGATCGCGACGATCGCGTCGGTGGCCATGAGTTCGAGGCAGGCCTCGATCAGCAGCTTTTCGGTGAAGGGGTCGCCCACCTGCACGGTCGGGCGCTTTTCCTCGGACTTCTCGTCGAAGTCGGCCGAGGCCATGGTGGCGCCGTGGATGCCGTCGCGGCCGGTCTTGGAGCCGACGTAGACGATCGGGTTACCGAGGCCCGTGGCGGCCGAGTAGAAGATCTTGTCCGTCTCGGCCACGCCCACGGTCATGGCGTTGACCAGGATGTTGCCGTCGTAGGCCTTGTGGAAGTTGGTTTCGCCGCCAACGGTGGGCACGCCCACGCAGTTGCCGTAGGAGCCGATGCCTTCGACCACGCCCTGCACCAGATGCTTCATCTTGGGGTGATCGGGACGGCCGAAGCGCAGCGCGTTCATGTTGGCGACCGGGCGGGCGCCCATGGTGAAGACGTCGCGCAGGATGCCGCCGACGCCGGTGGCGGCGCCCTGGAAAGGCTCGATGTAGCTGGGGTGGTTGTGGCTTTCCATCTTGAAGATGGCGGCCTGTCCATCACCGATGTCGATCACGCCGGCGTTCTCGCCGGGGCCGCAGATGACCCAGGGGGCCTTCGTGGGCAGCTTCTTCAGGTGGAAGCGGCTCGACTTGTACGAGCAGTGCTCAGACCACATGACCGAGAAGATGCCAAGCTCCACCAGATTGGGCTCTCGGCCGAGCGCGTTCAGGACCCGCTCGTATTCCTCGGAATTGAGGCCGTGGGCCTCGACGACATCGGGAGTGATTTCGGACATGCGACGCGCCTTAGCGCCGAGCGGGGCGCTTCGCTAGCCGTAAAAACGAGCGATTTCGCCATGCTCGTTCATGCTTGCGATGGCGCCGCCCGCTAGTCCCGCCTTGACCGCCGAACGCGCCCGTTCCATTGCGGTGATCATGACTGAGAACAGTGCTGAAATCGCCCGTCCCGAAACTGGTGGCCCCGAGATTGCGGGAATGAGTTTCGAGGATGCGCTGCGCGCGCTTGAAGACGTGGTGCGCCGCCTCGAAAGCGGCGACGTGCCGCTCGACGATTCGATCACGCTCTACGAACGCGGTGAAGCACTGCGCCAGCATTGCCAGAAGCGGCTCGATGCCGCCCAGGCACGGATCGAGCGCATCGTCGCCGGGCCGGACGGGGTCCCGGCCGGGACCCAGCCGTTCGACGCGGCGGATCGCTGATTCGTGGGTGAGGTCGCCGTGACCGACCCGATCCTCTCCGCGGGCCTTACCCGCATTGCCGAGGAGATCGACGGCGCTTTCGATGCGCTGTTGCCGATCCCCGACGACGCGCGTGCGCGGCTGGTAGAGGCCATGCGCTATGCCGCGATCGGCGGGGGCAAGCGCCTGCGGCCCTTGCTGCTTACGGCCGTAGCGGAAATGTACGGCGTCGTGCGCGAGGCGGCGATCCGCGCGGCGATCGCCATAGAATCGATCCACGTCTATTCGCTGATCCACGACGATCTGCCCTGCATGGACGATGACGCCGTGCGCCACGGCAAGCCGACCGTCCACCTGGCTTTTGACGAGGCCACGGCGGTTCTTGCAGGCGATTCGCTCCATGCCTTCGCTTTCGAGGTGTTGGGCGATCCGGCGACCAGCGCCGATCCCTTCACCCGTATCGAACTCGTGCAGGCGCTCGGCCACGCCAGCGGCGCGCAGGGCATGGCGGGTGGCCAGATGATGGACCTCGTGGCCGAGACCAGCGAGTTCGACCTTCAGACGGTCACCCGGCTCCAGCAGCTCAAGACCGGGGCGCTGCTCGGCGCGGCGGTGGAAATGGGCGCGATCCTCGGCCGTCTGCCGCCGGAAGGACGCGCGCACTTGCGTGGCTATGCCCGCGACATCGGCCTTGCCTTCCAGATCGCCGACGACCTCATCGACCATGAAGGCGACGCTTCCGTGGCCGGAAAGGCCGTGGGCAAGGACGCGGAGGCTGGCAAGGAGACCTTCGTTTCGCTGCTCGGCCCGGACCGCGCCCGCGACCAGGCGCGCATGCTGGTGGAACAGGCCATCGGCCATCTCGCCCAGCACGGCAAGGAAGCCGACTTGCTGCGCGCCGTGGCGCGCTACATTATCGAGAGGGATCATTGATGGGCCTTGGTGAACGCGTCGGGGTCTATCCCGGCACATTCGATCCGATCACGCTGGGCCACGCCGATATCATCCGGCGCGGGGCCAAGCTGGTCGATCGGCTGATCATCGGGGTGACGACGAACCCGTCGAAGAACCCGCTCTTCACGCCCGAGGAGCGCATGGCCATGGTCGAGCGCGAAGTCGCGGCGATGGGGATCGAAAACGTCACCGTGGTCGGTTTCAACGCGCTGCTGATGAAGTTCGCGCAGAGGCAGGGCGCCAGCGTCATTATCCGCGGGCTGCGCGCGGTTGCCGACTTCGAGTACGAATACCAGATGGCGGGCATGAACCAGCAGCTCAATCCGAACATCGAGACGGTGTTCCTGATGGCCGACGTCAGCCTCCAGCCGATCGCCTCGAAGCTGGTGAAGGAAATCGCCATGTTCGGCGGCGATATCTCCCGTTTCGTGAGCCCTGCCGTGCGCGAGGACGTGGTCGGCCGGATCGCCCAGACCGGGCTCCTCGGAGACTACTGAGCACCTCCCGGACACGCTTGCGACAAATTCATTCATTGTCACGTCAGCACCGGGGCACTATCGCCCCTGGCCTGAACGGCTTCCTTCCTGTGAGTATTCGATGACGTTTCGCCTGACCCTTACCGCGACGATGATCGGCCTGGCGCTGGCGGCTACGCCTGCTCTGGCCAAGAAGAAGGAAGATCCGACGCCGACTCCGCCGGTGGCAGCGCTGCCGACTTTCGTCGATCCCGACGTGACGCACCAGCCGGAGAATGTGCTGCTGCTCGATCTTTCGGACGGCGGCCGCGTGGCCATCCGCCTGATGCCGGAATGGGCGCCGCACCATGTCGAGCGGATCAAGACGCTGGCATCGCAGGGCTTCTACAACGGGCAGATCTTCCACCGCGTGATCGACGGCTTCATGGCGCAGACCGGCGACCCGACGGGCACCGGGCAGGGTGGCTCGCAGCTTCCCGACCTCACCGCCGAATTCAATGCGATGCCGCATGTTCGCGGCACCGTCTCGATGGCGCGCACCAACGAGCCGAACAGCGCGAACAGCCAGTTCTTCATCGTGTTCTACCCGCGCTTCTCGCTCGACCGGAAGTACACCAACTTCGGCCGCGTGATCTCGGGCATGCAGTATGTCGACGCGATCCAGCGTGGCGAGCCGCCGCAGAACCCGACCAAGATCGTCCAGGCCTCGCTGGCTTCGGAAAACAAGGCGCCGCCGGCAGCGCCTGCGGCCGCTCCGGCTCCGAAGGCGATCACGGCAGACCAGCTCAGCAATTCGAAGTCGGACTGATCCTCGCAAAAAGGGATGACGCGCAGGGAAGCCCCCTCTAGAGGGGCGCCCCATGCGCGTTGACCTTTTCGATTTCGACCTTCCGCCCGAGAACATAGCCCTGCGCCCGGCGCGTCCGCGCGATTCGGCGCGGATGCTGGTGGTCCACGGGCGAGACGAAGGGCCGATGGCCGAGCGCGCCGTGCGCGATCTTCCCGGGGAACTGCGCGCCGGGGACGTGCTCGTCTTCAACGACACCCGCGTCATTCCCGCACAGCTTGAAGGGCGGCGCGGCGAGGCGAAGATCGGCGCGACGCTCCACAAGCGCATGGACCTGCGCCGCTGGCAGGCCTTCGTTCGCAACGCCAAGCGCCTGAAGGCGGGCGACCGCATCGAATTTCCCGCCGAAGTCACCGCGCTCGCCGAAGCGCGGCACGACGATGGCAGCTGGACGCTTCTGTTCGAAGGCGACGAGCCGGTCGAAGTGCTGCTCGAACGGGCAGGGCGCATGCCGCTGCCGCCCTATATCGCCGGCAAGCGCGAGACGGACGAGCAGGATGCCAGCGACTACCAGACCATGTTCGCGCGCGAAAAGGGCGCCGTCGCCGCGCCGACCGCCGCGCTGCATTTTACGCCCGAGCTGATCGAGCGGCTCGATGCCGCAGGCGTGAAGCGCGAGACTCTGACGCTCCATGTCGGCGCGGGCACCTTCCTGCCGGTCAAGGCGGACGAGACGCAGGATCACAAGATGCACGCCGAATGGGGCCGCATCGATGCCGAAACCGCGGATCGTCTCAATGCGGCGCGCGCGGCGGGCGGACGGATCATCGCCGTGGGCACCACCAGCCTGCGCCTCCTGGAAAGCGCGACTGGCGAGGACGACGTGATTCGTCCTTTCGAAGGCGATACCTCAATCTTCATAACCCCCGGATATCGCTTCAAGGCGATCGATGGGCTGATGACCAATTTCCACCTGCCTAAGTCCACGCTGTTCATGCTCGTTTCGGCGCTGATGGGGCTGGAGCGGATGCAGGCGGTCTATGCCCATGCCATCGACGAGGGCTATCGCTTCTATTCCTACGGGGATTCCAGTCTTCTTTTGCCCTGAGGGGACTTGGAACTGTCACCGGTTTCGCGCATCACGCGGTGCATGGAACCCATTCTCGAAATCAGTGGTCTGACCAAGACTTACGCCGGGGGCTTTACCGCGCTTCAGGGCGTGGACCTCACGATCAACAAGGGCGAGATCTTCGCCCTGCTCGGCCCGAACGGCGCGGGCAAGACGACGCTGATCGGTGCGGTCTGCGGACAGGTGCGCCCCACCGGCGGCACCATGCGCGCCTTCGGGCAGGACATGAGCCATGGCTGGCGTTCGCTGCGGGCGCGGATCGGCCTGGTCCCGCAGGAACTGGCGACCGACATGTTCGAGACGGTCCTCCATTCGGTGAACTATTCGCGCGGGTTGTTCGGCCTGGCGCCCGATCCTGCACGGATCGAGGAAATCCTGCGGGCGCTGAGCCTCTGGGACAAGCGCAAGGCGCAGATCCGCGCGCTTTCGGGCGGGATGAAGCGCCGCGTGCTGATCGCCAAGGCGCTGGCCCACGAGCCCGACCTGCTCTTCCTCGACGAGCCGACCGCCGGTGTCGACGTCGAGCTTCGCCGCGACATGTGGGCGCAGATCGCCAAGCTTCGCGACCGGGGCACGACGATCATCCTCACCACGCACTATATCGAGGAAGCCGAGGAAATGGCCGACCGCGTCGGCATCATCCAGGGTGGCCGGATCCGCATGGTGGAAGACACCCGCTCGCTCATGAAGCGGCTGGGACGCACCGAGGCGCATATCAGCCTGGCAACGCCGCTGGCGACCGTGCCGGAGGCGCTGGCCGACTACCACCTCACGCTCGGCAACGGCGGGCAGGAGCTGCTCTATCGCGGTGGTGACGGATCGGGCGGCGGCAAGGCCAAGGTCGCCCAGCTCACCAAGGATCTCGTTGCCCTGGGCATCGACTATACCGCCATCGACATTCGTGAATCGAGCCTCGAAGACATCTTCGTCGATCTTCTGGAAGGAGAGGCGGCATGATCGTCTTCAACGCACGCAGCACCTGGACCATCTACAAGCGCGAGGTCATGCGGGCCATGCGCACGGCCATGCAGTCGATCCTTGCGCCGGTTCTCACCACGACGCTCTATTTCGTCGTCTTCGGCGCGGCGATCGGCAGCAAGATGGATTCCGGCATGGCGGGGGTCAATTACGGCGCCTTCATCGTGCCGGGCCTGCTGCTGCTGACGCTGCTCAGCGAGAGCACCTCCAACGGCAGTTTCGGCATCTACATGCCGCGCTTCACCGGGGCGATCTACGAACTGCTCTCGGCACCGGTCGGGGTGGCGGAGACGCTGATAGGGTTCGTCGGAGCAGCGGCCACCAAGTCACTGATTTTGGCCGCTATCATCCTCGTGACGGCGACCTTCTTCGTCGACTACACGATCGCCCATCCGTTCTACGCGCTGGGCTTCATCCTGCTGGTCTCGGCGAGCTTCTCGCTGCTCGGCTTCATTCTCGGCATCTGGGCAGACAGTTTCGAGAAGCTGGGCATCGTTCCGGTGCTGTTCATCATACCGCTCACATTCCTCGGCGGCACGTTCTACTCGATCGATCTGCTGCCTGAGCCCTGGCGCTCGGTGGCGATGGCAAATCCGGTCGTTTATCTCGTCAACGGACTGCGCTGGTGCTTCTACGGCAGTTCCGATTTCCCGATCGGCCTGTCGCTGGGCATGACGCTGGGCTTCCTCGCCCTCTGCGTCGCGATCATCGCCTGGATCTTCCGCACAGGGTGGCGCCTGCGCGCCTGAGTAGGTAATATCGTTTCATGACAATGCGTTTCGCGGTTTCTATGGGTGCGTCTTCTTTGCTGGTTGCCGTTCCGGCACAGGCTCAGACTCTCCATTCGATCGAGTTCGAAGCGTTTCAGTTCCACATCTTTCCCGAGCTGGAAATCGTGCCGGTGGCTCCTGTCGTGGAACTGCCGGTGCGCGTTACCCTGCCGGACTACGTCGCGCCGCCGCCCTTCATCAATGCGCCCGCGCCGCATCTGCCGGGCAATGTCCGAACGATGATCGAGGCGGCGGTGAAGACCAAGGATTCCGCCACCGTCGGTGCCGTCGTGAAGGCCGCGCTTGCCACGCAGCCTTACGACAAGGACGAGATCCGCGCGATCCACCAGGCTTTCCTCGACGCCAATGCGCAGGAAATCGCCGACAAGGCCAATGCCGAGCGGGAACGCATCCGCCGCGCCGCATTGCTGGAACTCTGGACGGGCAAAGTCGAGCTGGGCGCTTTCCGCGCCACCGGCAACACCAGCAATTTCGGCTATACCGGCGCGGTCAAGCTGGATCGCAAGGGCCTGAACTGGCAGCATACCGTCCAGCTCAACGCCGATTACCAGAAGGATCGTGGCACCGTCTCGCGTGAGCAGTACGGGGCCAGCTATCAGCCGCGCTACACCCTGAACGACGGTCTCTTCACTTACGGCCGCGTGCAGTACGAGAAGGACCGGATCCAGGGTTTCCTCGACCGCTACTCGCTCTCGGGCGGCCTCGGCTATCGCATCCTGAAGCGGGACAATGTCAGCCTCTCGATGGAAGTCGGTCCGGCGCTTCGTCGAACACGTTATGTCACCGTGCCCCAGGAGACGACCTGGTCGGCACTGACCTCGATCGATTTCGACTGGCAGGTCACGCCCACGATCAAGCTGACCCAGGACGCCTCGTCCTATATCGAAACCGGGAACAGTACCTACACTTCGGCCACCGGGCTGGAGGCAGGCATGGCGAGGGGCCTCAAGGCGCGCATGTCCTATTCGATCGAGCACGAAACCTCGCCGCCGGACGGATCGCTGCGAACCGATACGATCTCGCGCTTCTCGCTGGTCTACGGCTTCTGAAGGCTGTAACGGGCGGGGCATGAATCCCCGTTTCGAATTCTCCATCCACGCCACCGACGGCAAGGCTCGCACCGGCGTCATTAGGATGCGTCGCGGAGAAATCCGCACGCCCGCCTTCATGCCGGTCGGCACCGCCGCCACCGTGAAGGCGATGAAGCCGCAGGATGTGCGCGCTACCGGCGCCGACATCATCCTGGGCAATACTTATCACCTCATGCTGCGCCCCGGCGCGGAACGCGTTGCGCGCCTGGGCGGCCTGCACAAGTTCATGAACTGGGACCGCCCGATCCTGACGGACAGCGGCGGCTATCAGGTCATGAGCCTGTCGGACCTCCGCAAGATCACCGAGAACGGCGTGACGTTCGCCAGCCACCTCGACGGTTCGCGCCACCTGCTGACGCCCGAGCGCTCGATGGAGATCCAGCGGCTGCTCGGATCGGACATCGTCATGTGCTTCGACGAGTGCCCGAAGATCGATCAGCCGCGCGACGTGATCGCGCGTTCGATGGAGATGTCGATGCGCTGGGCCAAGCGGAGCCGCGACGGTTTCGACAGCGGCGGCGAGCATGCGGCCAATTCCGCGCTGTTCGGCATCCAGCAGGGCGCGCTCGACGAAGGCCTGCGCAAGGCTTCGGCCGATGCGCTGATCGACATCGGCTTCGACGGCTATGCCATCGGCGGTCTTGCCGTGGGAGAAGGGCAGGAGGCGATGTTCTCCACCCTGGAGTTCGCGCCGGGTCAGCTTCCCGCCGATCGTCCGCGCTACCTGATGGGGGTGGGCAAGCCCGACGATCTCGTCGGCGCCGTGGAGCGCGGGGTCGACATGTTCGACTGCGTGCTGCCCAGCCGTTCGGGGCGCAACGGTCAGGCCTTCACCTGGAACGGCCCGCTCAACTTGCGCAATGCCCGTCACGCGGAGGACAACAATCCGCTGGACGAACGCTGCAAATGCCCGACATGCGCCACTTACAGCCGCGCCTACCTGCATCACCTCGTGCGTTCGGGAGAAATCCTCGGCGCGATGCTGATGACCGAGCACAATATCTCGTTCTATCAGCAGCTCATGCAGGGCATGCGGGACGCCATTTCGGCAGGCACTTTCGTCCAGTTCGCTGCCGACTTCCGGCGCAGCTACTTCCGCGGACGCGACGGATAGTCCTTCGCCGTCAGTCTTCTAATCAAAAACCCGAGAGGCTGCTCCTCTCGGGTTTTTTGTGATATGGTCAGGCCGGTTCCAGGCCTTCCTCCAGATCTTCGTGAAGCGAGCCGATTTCCAGCTTTGTGCCGACATAGGCAACGAAGCGGCCGGTTCGCGAATCCATGAAACCGGCACCGATCTCCGCTGCGAACTGCTTCGCGGTTTCGAGGTCGGAGTACCATTTGCCGGTGCGGTTGGGGGTAATGAATCGATATCGGGACATGATGCAAGCCTAATGCACAAGTTCCATGTCCGTTCCCTGACAAGTCCCTCGATTCGCCGCGTTTTCCAGCATTTTGGCGCACAAGCAAAAAGGGCGGCTCCGCAAGGAACCGCCCTTTCCGTTTTTCTGGTCCGAAGACCCGATACTTAGCGCGAGTAGAACTCGACGACCAGGTTCGGTTCCATCTTCACCGGGTAGGGCACTTCGTCGAGCGTCGGGACGCGGACGAAGGTCACCTTGTCGGTGCCGTCCTGAGCGACGTAGTCGGGGACTTCACGCTCGGGCAGGTTCTGGGCTTCGATGATCAGCGCCATTTCCTTGGCCTTGTTGCCGAGGCTGATGACGTCGCCGACGCGGATGCGACGCGAAGCGATGTTGCACTTCACGCCGTTCACGCGGATGTGACCGTGCGAAACGATCTGGCGAGCCGCGAAGATGGTGGGTGCGAACTTCGAACGGTACACGACCATGTCCAGGCGCTGCTCGAGCAGGCCGATCAGGTTCTGGCCGGTGTCGCCCTTCATGCGCGAGGCTTCCTGGTAGGTAGCCTTGAACTGCTTCTCGGTCACATCGCCGTAGTAGCCCTTGAGCTTCTGCTTGGCGCGCAGCTGCAGACCGTAGTCCGACAGCTTGCCCTTGCGGCGCTGGCCGTGCTGGCCCGGGCCGTAGCTGCGGCGGTTGACCGAGCTCTTGGGGCGACCCCAGATGTTCTCGCCCATGCGGCGGTCGAGTTTGTACTTGGCGCTTTTACGCTTCGACATATGTCGTCTCCTTTTCTGCTGCCGCTTCCACTGTGGAAGCGGTCCATGTTTTCCCGGGGCGCACCATTCCGCCTATTTCGCGGAATGCGGCCGCCGCTTCACCGGGGTGCGGGGCCGAATGGACAGACCTGTCAGGAAGACAGGCGCCATGTGAAGGGGTGCCCCATACGGGCTCGGGGGTGAAAGTCAAGCGGATAAGCCGAAAAACGGCTCAGCTACGCGGGCGACGCTCGTTTCCGAGGGCAGAGAGCACACCGCGAAGGGTGCGCACTTCGAGGTGATTCCAGCCCGGCTTCGTGAGAAGATTGCGCAAGGTCAGCCGGTTGGCCGCCGCACGCGTTTCGGGCCAGAAATAGTTCTTGGGTTCGAGCAACTGCTCGAAGTGGCCGATAAGGCCTTCCAATTCGTCTTGCGGGGCAGGGGGAAGCAAGTCCTCCTGCGTGGGCTGTGCGAGTTCGCCGCTTTCGGCGGCACCCTTGGACCACTCGTAGGCACAGAGGATCACCGCCTGCGCCAGGTTGAGCGAGGCGAACTCGGGATTGATCGGCACCGTCAGGATCGCGCGGGCGAGGGCGACGTCCTCGGTCTCCAGACCCGAGCGCTCGGGGCCGAAGACATAGGCGGAGCGGCCAACTGCCTCATGAACCTCGCGCGCGGCCTGCTCGGGCGTGACGACCGGCTTGGTGACGCCGCGCTTGCGCACGGTCGTGGCGTAGACATTGCCGCAGTCGGCAACCGCTTCGGCCAGCGTCTCGAAGACTTCCGCATGTTCGAGCACCACGTCGGCGCCCGCAGCGGCAGGACCGGCCGAGGGATTGGGCCAGCCGTCGCGCGGGGCGACAAGGCGCATCTCGGTCAGGCCGAAGTTGAGCATGGCGCGCGCAGCCTTGCCGATATTCTCGCCGAGTTGGGGGCGAACCAGCACGATGACCGGCTTGTTCACGTCAGCCATTAATTCGATTCCTTGGTAACGCCCTGACCGGCCACATCGCGCACGGTACCGGCAAAAGCCTCGAAGTCGCGCGCTTCGTTGAAGGCGCGGTAGACGGAGGCAAAGCGGATATAGGCAACCGAATCGAGCTGGCGAAGCCCTTCCATCACCATTTCCCCGATCTCGCGCGAGGGGACTTCGGATTCGCCCAGGGTTTCGACCTGACGCTGCACGCCGGAGACGAGCTGGTCGATCTTCTCCCGCTCGATCCCGCGCTTGCGGCAGGCGAGAGTAACCGACTGCTCGATCTTGGCGCGGTCGAACGGTTCACGCGCATCGTCGCTCTTCACGACGGTGATTTCGCGAAGCTGGACGCGTTCGAACGTGGTGAACCGCGCGCCGCAGCTCGAACACTGGCGGCGGCGGCGGATCGCCGTGTTGTCCTCGGTCGGGCGGCTGTCCTTGACCTGGGAATCGTCGTGGGCGCAGAAAGGACAGCGCATTCAGTCAGTTACTTTCAAGACTTGGAAAACTTTCAGGGGCGCACGCGCTTGTAGAACTGATATCCCGCACCAACCGCAAGGCCGAGCGGGATAGACACGAACGGCAGCACGAAGCCCGCGACCGCCCCGGCCGCGCCCCAGGCGAGCACCGGCTTGGTCGAAGGGTGGTCGAGGCCATCCTGCAGCATTCCTGCAAGCTCATGGCGTGCGTCGGAAATGAAATCACCAGTGTCGTTGGGGCGGTTCGGGTCGATCATGGCACTAAGGCTCCTGAATCAGTCCTCGTAGATCGGGAAACGATCGCACAGGGCTTCAACGCGCGCACGCACGTTCTGCTCCACCTGAGCGTCACCCGCTTCGCCGCACTTGGCAAGGCCGTCGAGTACGTCGGCGACCATGTTGCCGATTTCGCGGAACTCGGCCGGACCGAAGCCGCGGGTGGTGCCGGCGGGCGAGCCTACGCGGATGCCGCTGGTCTTCATCGGCGGCAGCGGATCGAAGGGGATGCCGTTCTTGTTGCAGGTGATGCCCGCACGCTCCAGCGCCTCGTCCGCGTCCTTGCCGGTCACGCCCAGCGGCGAGAGGTCGATCAGCGCGAGGTGGGTGTCGGTGCCGCCCGAAACGATCGCGGCGCCGCGCTCCTTCAGGGTTGCAGCGAGGACCTGCGCGTTCTCGATCACGCGCGCGGCGTAGTCCTTGAACTCGGGGCGCAGCGCTTCACCGAAGGCGACGGCCTTGGCGGCGACGACGTGCATCAGCGGGCCGCCCTGAAGGCCGGGGAACACCGCAGAGTTGATCTTCTTGGCCAGCGCCTCGTCATTGGTGAGGATCATGCCGCCACGGGGGCCGCGCAGCGTCTTGTGCGTGGTGGTAGTGGCGATGTGCGCGTGCGGGAAGGGCGAGGGGTGCAGACCGGCGGCGACGAGGCCGGCGAAGTGCGCCATGTCCACCTGGAACAGCGCGCCCACGGCGTCTGCGATTTCGCGCATGCGCTTGAAATCGATCACGCGCGGATAGGCGGAGCCACCGGCGATGATCAGCTTGGGCTGGTGTTCCTTGGCCAGGGCCTCAACCTCATCGTAGTCGATCAGGTGGGTGTCCTTGGTCACACCGTACTGCACGGCCTTGAACCACTTGCCCGAAAGCGCGGCGCGGGCGCCGTGGGTAAGGTGGCCGCCGGCATCGAGGCTCATGCCCATGATGGTGTCGCCGGGCTTCACGGTGGCGAGCAGCACGGCGCCGTTGGCCTGCGCGCCCGAGTGGGGCTGCACGTTGGCGAACTGGCAGTCGAACAGCTGCTTGGCGCGTTCGATGGCCAGCGTTTCGACTTCGTCCGAAGGCTCGCAGCCCTGATAGTAACGCTTGCCGGGATAGCCTTCGGCGTACTTGTTGGTCAGCACCGAGCCCTGGGCTTCGAGCACGGCCTTGGAAACGATGTTTTCCGAGGCGATCAGTTCGATCTGCTTGCGCTCACGCTTCAGTTCGTGGCCGATGGCCTTGGCGACGGCGGGATCGCTTTCGGCAACGCCGTCAGTGAAGAAGCCGGCGGAACGGATGGCGGTGTCTACAGTCATGTTCGGGCTTCTCCGTTTCAGAAGACGGGGTTGGAAAGCTTTTCGACGCGGCCCGCGTGGCGTCCGCCACCGAACTCGGCCGAAAGGAAAGCATCGAGGCAGGCCTTGGCCATGTCTTCGCCGGTCAGGCGCGCGCCCATGGCGATGACGTTGGCATCGTTGTGCTCACGCGCGAGCGCGGCCGAGAGCGGCTCGGAAACGAGCGCGCAGCGGCAGGCGGGATCGCGGTTCACGGCGATCGAGATGCCGATGCCCGATCCGCAGAGGGCGACGCCGAACTGCGCGGTGCCATCGGCGACGACCGAGGCCAGCTTGTAGCCGTAGTCGGGGTAATCGACACGGTCGGCGGTTTCGGGGCCGAGATCGGCAACTTCGTGGCCGAGTTCGATGAGGTATTCACGCAGGGTCGCCTTGAGGTCGACGGCGGCGTGGTCTGAAGCAATCGCAATGCGCATGGGATGCCTGTCCTGATGCGAGGATTCGTTTGCGCTTCCCCTTAGTCGTGACTTTGTCGCATTGCCACCATTGTTGACAATCCGGCACTGCAATTGCCGGAAGTGATCAAATCAAAAGCCTTTTCCATGAGAATGCGGGGAAAATCGCGAAAAATCCGGCAGGTGTTGCAGGCTTTCAAACCGGCCGGTGCGCGCCGCGCAGGCGATTGACAGATGAACTGCCGAAGCGGATGTTTTCGGCGTCATGTCAGGGGGTTGGCTGTGAAATCGGCAAAGTTTTTCATCGTTGCGCTGCTTTTCGCAGTGATTCTCGCCGTATTGGGGACGACTCCGCCGCGCCCTGCTGCGTTCGATACATCACCCGATGCGTTCTCCGCCAGCCGCGCGATGGTGGATGTGGAGCGTATCGCCCGCGCGCCCCATCCCAGCGGATCGGCGGAGCATGCCGCCTTGCGCGGCTACCTGATGCAGCGCCTTGGCCAGCTGGGGCTCACCATGCGTACGCAGGAAGGCGAGTTCCCGGCCGAGGCCCGGGCAGAGCTGAACCGGCGCAGCAGGGGCACCGAGGCGGGCATTCCCCTGACCAACGTGCTCGGCCTCCTGCGCGGAAACGATCCCAGCCTGCCGGCCGTGGCCTTGATGGCCCATTACGACAGCGTGCCCGGTTCGCCTGCGGCAGCGGACGACGGTGTGGGCGTGGCATCGATCCTGGAGACGCTGCGCGCCCTCTCGCTAGACCGCGAACGCAAGCGGGACGTGCTGGTGATCCTGACGGACGGCGAGGAATCCGGGCTGCTCGGCGCCCGGATGTTCTTCGAACACGCGGCGGAGGCGCGGCGCATCGGGGGCATCATCAACCTCGAAACGCGAGGCGGCGGCGGCAAGGCAAACCTTTTCCAGACTTCCGCGCTGAACGGCGATGTGGCGCGTCTCTGGGCGGATACCGCGCCGCATCCGGCCGGGACATCGCTTGCGACGTTCATCTACAGCGTCCTTCCCAACGACACGGACCTGACCGTCGCGCTGCCACACGGCTATCCAGCCTGGAACTTCGCCTTCATCGGGCGGCCGGGGCTCTATCACTCGCCATTGGCGACGGCCGCGAACCTCGATCGCGGTTCGCTCCAGCAGATGGGCGAGCAGACCCTGGGGCTGACGAGAGCGCTTGTCCACTCGCGCGAATTGCCGGGAAGGGCGCCGGATATCGTGTTCTTCGATGTGTTCGGCCTTTTCGCGGTCCACTACGCGCCGTGGTGGGGCTGGGTGATGCTGGCCATCGGCTTTGCCGGATATGCCGCGCTGGCGGCGCGGCGCTTCGAGCCGATGCCTTTCCTTGGCGGCGCGGCCCGTATGCTGGGCGTTGTGATCGTTGCCGCGGCGGTGCTCCAGGGCCTGAACTACCTGTCGCAGGGCAGCGGACCTTCCGATTATTACGACCGGCTCGCGGCGATACCGAAACTTCAGGTCATGGCGCTGCTGGTCGGGATCGATGTGGCGCTGCTTTTGGTGGCGAGCGGGCCGACGACGCGGTCGGGAGAGGCGGGCCTAGTCCTGCCGCTGTGGCTTGCGGGCGCGGTCATGCAGTTTCTGGCGCCGACGGCGGCCTATGTCCTGACCGTACCGCTGATGCTCGCCGGGGTGGCTGCTTGGCCGTGGCTGCGGGATGGCCGGGCAGGGCGCGCCGTTCAGGTCGTGGTGGCAGCGGTGGTTGGCGGTTATGCGCTGATGCTGGGATATGCCCTCATGCAGGCGGTAGGCGCCGCCATGCCGATGGTGACGGCGCTTCCCCTGGCGCTTCTCTGCATGGTCTTCGTACCGCTGCGCCCGGTGCTGCGAGGGCAGGTCGCCCGTATCGCTTCGGGTGGGTTTCTGCTTCTGGCTTTGGCGATGGCGCTCTGGGTGCGATGGGATGGTCCCGCGCCGACCGTGCCCACCTATAACCAGACGCGATCGCTGGGAATTAAGGGCTAGGGGAGTTTTAGGGCTCAGTATTATTCCCTAGGTTGCGGACGGATTGAGAGGGAGAATGGACATGAAGGGTTCGCTGTTGACCGCTCTGGGCATCGCCGGGCTTCTGGCGCTTGCCGGATGCATGGAAACGATGCCGGGGCCTGATCGCCCCAATCGCCCGCGACCTGACAAGCCGGCCATGTGTACGCAGGAATATGCGCCTGTTTGCGGCGTCAAGCGCGGCAAGCGTCAGACTTTCAGCAATGCCTGCATGGCGCGGGCCAAGGGGTATAGCGTCGTCGATCAAAGGCCCTGCGGACGATAGGCACAAAAAAGCCCCGCGGAAGCGGGGCTTTTCGTTTGATTGAAGCCGTTCGTTACTGACCCAGGCCCAATCCCTTACTGATCGAGGAACGAGCGCATCTTGCGGCTGCGGCTCGGGTGCTTGAGCTTGCGCAGTGCCTTCGCCTCGATCTGGCGGATACGTTCGCGGGTAACCGAGAACTGCTGACCGACTTCTTCAAGGGTGTGATCGGTGTTCATGCCGATGCCGAAGCGCATGCGCAGCACGCGTTCCTCGCGCGGAGTGAGCGAGGCAAGGACGCGGGTGACCGTTTCCTTGAGGTTCGCCTGGATCGCCGCATCCACCGGGATGATCGCGTTCTTGTCCTCGATGAAGTCACCCAGGTGCGAATCTTCCTCGTCGCCGATCGGCGTTTCGAGGGAGATCGGCTCCTTGGCGATCTTCATCACCTTCCGCACCTTTTCGAGCGGCATCGACAGACGCTCGGCCATTTCCTCGGGCGTGGGCTCGCGGCCCTGCTCGTGCAGGAACTGGCGGCTGGTGCGGACCAGCTTGTTGATCGTCTCGATCATGTGGACCGGGATACGGATCGTGCGGGCCTGATCCGCGATCGAGCGCGTGATCGCCTGACGGATCCACCAGGTGGCATACGTCGAGAACTTGTAGCCGCGGCGGTACTCGAACTTGTCGACCGCCTTCATCAGGCCGATGTTGCCTTCCTGGATGAGGTCCAGGAACTGCAACCCGCGGTTCGTGTACTTCTTGGCGATCGAGATCACCAGGCGCAGGTTCGCCTCGACCATTTCCTTCTTGGCAATGCGCGCCTCGCGCTCACCCTTCTGGACCATGTTGACGATGCGACGGAACTCGGGGAGCGCCATGCCGGTGGCGGCGGCGATGTCCGAGACTTCGGAGCGGATACGCTCGACCGGATCGGCTTCCGCTTCCGCAAAGGCCGCCCACTTCTTGTCCTTCTTGGACATGTCGGTGAGCCAGGTATCATCAAGCTCGCGGCCCACATAAGTCTCGAGGAAGTCCGCTCGCTTCACCTTGTGACGCTCCGCAAGGCGCAGCATCTGGCCGCCCAGCGTGGTGAGGCGGCGGTTGAAGGCGTAGAGGTTGTCGACGAGATACTCGATCTTCGTCGCGTGGAACTTCACCGATTCGACTTGCGCGGTCAGGTCTTCGCGAAGCTGCTGGTACTGCTCTTCCTTGGCCAGCGGGAAGTCGATGCCGAGCGCCAGCGCTTCGAGGCGTTCCGACTGGAGACGCTCGAAAGCCTGGAAAAGCTCGGTGATGAGCATGAACTTCTCAAGCGCTTCGGGCTTGAGCGCCGCTTCCATCTGGGCGAGGCTGAGAGTGTTGTCCTCTTCCTCTTCCTCGGCTTCGCGCTTGGGGATCGGGTTGCCGTCCTCATCGACTTCCTCGGAGTTGTCCTCGTCGGAATCGTCCTCGTCCTTGAACGAGGGGCCGGCGGTCTTTTCGCTGATCTCGCCGTCGTCGTCGCCTTCACCGTCTTCGGACAGGCTTTCGGGGGCGGGTTCCTTCGAGAGCATGGCATCGAGATCGAGGATCTCGCGCAGCTGCATCTCGCCGTTGTTGAGCGCTTCGGACCACTGGATGATGGCGTGGAAGGTGATCGGGCTCTCGCAGAGGCCCAGGATCATCATGTCGCGGCCGGCTTCGATACGCTTGGCGATGGCGATTTCGCCTTCGCGGCTGAGCAGTTCCACCGCGCCCATCTCGCGCAAGTACATGCGCACGGGGTCGTCGGTGCGCTCGACAGATTCCTTCTTCTTGGCATCGACCACCATGCGCGGCGAGACGTCGTCGGAATCGACTTCCTCGTTGTCGCGGTCGTCGTCTTCCTGCTGGCCATCGGCGTCTTCATCGCTTTCGACGATGTTGATGCCCATTTCCGAGATCGCGGCCATGATGTCCTCGATCTGCTCGGAAGACATCTGGTCCTGCGGCAGGGCCTCGTTCAGCTCGTCGTAAGTGATTACGCCCCGGCGCTTGGCACGGGCGATCAGCTTCTTGATCGCGCCTTCGTTGAGATCGATAAGCGGTGCGTCAGTACCGTCGTTATCGCCGCCGGAATTGTCGTTCTTGCTCATTCTTCGCCGTTATCCCCGTGCATCCGACCTGATTATACAATCAGGAAGAAGCCGCCTGTCTTGTCGCCATTTGCCTGAGGCGACTGTCAAATTCCAGCTTTCTCTTGAGCAGGCGCTGTTGATCGGCAAAAGCCTCCTCCGAGAGCTCGCTTTCGAACCGAGCCGTCGCGCGTGCCAAAGCCGCATCCAGAACCGGACGCTCCACCAAGAGATCGACTGCCTGGGCCAGATCCTCTGCCGCCTGATCCGCGCCAGTATCGGGATTGAGGAACCCGAAGCGCAATCCTGAGTATTCCGCGGTGCCGGGGATCTCCAGGCCATTCTCGACCAATATGGTGGCAAGGTGGCTTGTTTCAAGCGCTTCGTTCGTCTGGCAGCAATCGAGCAGCAAACCGAAGCGGGGGTCGAGGCCCGGCGTGCGGGCGAGCGCTTCGGCGTGGCGGCGAACCTGGCCGGGCCAGCGAACCAGTCCGGCAAGGACGGCGGCCGACAGCGCGTCGCGGGCGCCCCCCGCTGCGGCGCGGCGAAGGCGCTCCAGCGATTCGGGCGTCGATTCGGGCTGGGGCTGCCAGCGGCCGTTCTGGAAACTGCCGCGTCCACGCTGTTGGCCGGGGCGAAACGCATTCCCGCCACCGCCACCTTGCTGCCAGCGGCTTTCGCGTTTGGGGAAGGCGAATTCGGAATAGCGATCCTGCAATTCGCGGCGGTAGAGGCTGGCGATATCCGGGTGCTGGATCGAATCGACATGGGCCATGAGGCGCGCCTTGAGGCCCGCCTTGTCTTCCGGGGTGTACAGCGGCTGGGCATCGCGCTCCGCCTCCCAGAGTACCTCGATCAGGCTTTTTGCCGCGCCAAGCACGTCCTCCATGGCCCGCGCACCGCGCTGCTTGATGAGGTCGTCGGGGTCGAGGCCTTCCGGCAGCCGCACGATTCGCAGGGAATGCGCAGGGCGGAGCAGGGGCAGGGCGCGCGTCACGGCGCGCATCGCGGCGCGCTGGCCTGCGGCATCGCCGTCGAAGCAGAGGATCGGCATTTCGACATGGCGCCACAGCATCTCGATCTGCTGCTCGGTCAGGGCGGTGCCGAGCGGGGCGACACATTCGCCGATGCCCGCGGCCGCCATCGCGACCACGTCCATGTAGCCTTCGACCACCACCATCCGGCCCGACTGGCGCGCGGCGGGCGCAGCGCGGTGCAGGTTGTAAAGGGTACGGCCCTTGTCGAAGAGAGGCGTATCGGGAGAATTCAGATACTTCGGCGCATCTGTTTTCTCCTTGGAGAGGATGCGTCCACCGAAGGCGATCACCCTGCCGCGTGCATCCTCGATGGGCAGCATCAGGCGTCCGCGGAAGCGGTCGTAGGGATCGCGGTTCTCGACTTCGATCCTCAGGCCAGCCTCGATCAGCATGGCTTCGGGGAACTTGCCGAGCGCTTCCTTCATCGCCTGCCGCCCTTCCGGGGCGTAGCCGAAGCCGAAGCGCTGGAGAGTGTGGGCGTCGAACCCGCGCGTCGCCAGGTAGGCGCGAGCCGATTCGCCGCCGGGTGCGGACAGGTTCTGCACGAACCAGCCTTGCGCCGCGGCCATCACGTCGTGGAGCGTGTCGCGCTTCTCGGCAGCCTTGGCAGCGCGGGGATCGGGGGCAGGGACGTCCATCCCCGCCTCGGCCGCCAGTTCCTTGACCGCGTCCATGAAGGACAGGCCCTGATGGTCGGTCATCCAGCGGATCGCATCTCCATGTGCGCCGCAGCCGAAGCAGTGATAGAAGCCCTTCTCGTCGTTGACGGTAAAGCTCGGAGACTTCTCGTTATGAAACGGGCAGCAGGCCTTGAACTCGCGCCCCGCCTTCTGGAGGCGGGTCGAGCGACCGATCAGCGCCGACAGCGTCGTGCGCGATCGCAGCTGGTCGAGCCATTGGGGAGTAAGCACGGTCCTGCCGCCCGGTATCGTGTCAGGTCAGGCCAGCGCTGCCTTCACCCAGCCCGAGGCCTTGCCCATGTCGAGCTGCGTGCCGTGACGGGCCTTGAGCGCGGCGACGACCTTGCCCATGTCCTTCATGCTCTCTGCGCCCACTTCGGCCTTGATCGCCTCGATCAGGGCCTTGGTTTCTTCTTCGGTGAGCTGCGCGGGCAGGAAGGTTTCGATCACTTCCAGTTCGGCCTTCTCTTCGGCGGCCTTCTCGGGACGACCACCTTCTTCGAACAGCTGGATCGATTCGCGGCGCTGTTTCACCATCTTCTGGAGCACGTCGATGATCATGGCATCGTCGTCCGGGAGGGAATCGGCGGTGCGCAGTTCGATGTCGCGGTCCTTGATCTTGGCAAGGATGAGGCGGACCGCGGCGAGACGCGGCTTGTCGCCACCCTTCATCGCAGTGATCTGGGCGGCCTTGATCGAATCACGAAGCATTGTTTTCCTGCTGTTCTGATGGGTTTGGGAATGTGTCGTGGCGTAAAACTAGCAAGCCATGCGCCAAATTGCACCAGTCGCGCCTTGACGCGGTGCATAACCCCGTCTAGCGGGCGGGCCTTAGCACACATAGTCAGAAACGCCGTAAACGGAGCGACCCACCATGGCCGACGCCGCATATACGCTTGCGCCCAAACCTGAAGGGGCGACAGGCGTTCTCGTCCTGAGCGATGGACACGTGGTCTGGGGCCGCGGCTTTGGAGCCGTCGGCGAAGCAGTCGGCGAAGTCTGCTTCAACACCGCGATGACCGGATATCAGGAAGTGATGACCGACCCGTCCTACGCGGGCCAGATCGTCACCTTCACCTTCCCCCACATCGGCAATGTCGGTGTCAACGACGAGGATCTTGAATCCAGGGTCGATGGCGCCGTAGGCTGCGTCGTCCGTGAGGACGTGACGGCACCTTCGAACTTCCGCTCTGCCGGTGAGTTCGGTGACTGGCTTGCCGCCAAGGGCAAGGTCGGCCTCGCTGGGGTCGATACCCGCGCGCTTACCCGCCGCATCCGCCTGCAGGGCGCGCCCAACGCGGTGATCGCCCATAACCCGGAAGGCGAGTTCGACATTCCCGCGCTGATCCAGCGTGCACAGGAATGGCCGGGCCTGGAAGGCATGGACCTTGCCAAGATCGTCAGCCGCGAAATTCAGGAGGGCTGGGAAGGCTCGACCTGGGAGCTCGGCGAGGGCTTCGGCGGCGTAGAGGGCGATGCCCTGCCGCACGTCGTCGCCATCGACTACGGCGCCAAGGACAACATCTTCCGCAATCTGGTGAAGGCCGGTGCGCGTGTGACGGTGGTTCCTGCCGAGACCTCGCTCGACACGATTCTCGCGCTGGAGCCGAAGGGCGTGTTCCTCTCGAACGGCCCGGGCGATCCGGCGGCGACCGGCGAATATGCCGTGCCCGTGATCAAGTCGCTGCTCGACCGCGACGTGCCGGTCTTCGGCATCTGCCTCGGTCACCAGATGCTGGGCCTCGCGGCCGGTGCAAAGACCTCGAAGATGCACCAGGGCCACCGCGGCGCCAACCACCCGGTGAAGCGTCTTGAAGATGGCGTCGTCGAGATTACCTCGATGAACCACGGCTTTGCGGTCGACAACCAGTCGCTGCCTGAAAACGTCGAAGAGACCCACGTCTCGCTGTTCGACGGTTCGAACTGCGGCATTGCGATCAAGGGCAAAAAGGCGTTCGGCGTGCAGTATCACCCCGAAGCCAGCCCTGGCCCGCAGGACAGCTTCTATCTCTTCGAGAAGTTCGTGGGGATGCTGGCCTGATGGGGTTGGCGGGTCGGTTTCTTGCTGCGGCGGTAACGCCGTATCCCGCGTCGGCGATCATTGCCGGTGTGGAGCAGCGAGATTTCGACCCGGCATGCCGCTTTGCCTATGCAGACGGACGTCCGGCGGTGGCCGGATATCCACTCCAGGCAAGGTGCCATGCGATGACCGACCTTATCGACCACATGCTCGCTTACTATATTGCCGGACAGGCTGCCGAACTCTCGGTTGCGCCGCGGTTCTACCCTTACGGTGAACTGCAGCTCATCTTCGAGGACAAGATCTCGGTAGCCGTTCGCAAGTTCGGCCCCAAGGTGCGCAAGCATGCCAAGGAAGCCGGCAAGGCCTTCATCGACCGGATGCTCGAAACGGGTGCCTGGTCGACGACGGAAGGCGAGTACGGCGGTTCGATGCATCAGTTTCAGGCTGACCGGTTCAAGGCGGTGATCCGCGAGGAACAGGACAGCAACCCGATCATTCTCAAAGCCAAAGCCGAAGGCCCGGATTACTGGGACAAGGCGTTTGGCGAGCTGGTGGCCTAGGCCGCCAGTCCGACATACAAGACACACAGGACACCCCAGGACAGCCCATGCCCAAGCGCACAGACATCTCCTCGATCCTCGTCATCGGCGCCGGCCCGATCATCATCGGCCAGGCCTGCGAATTCGACTATTCGGGAACGCAGGCGATCAAGGCGCTCAAGGAAGAGGGCTACCGGGTCGTCCTGGTAAACTCGAACCCGGCCACGATCATGACCGACCCGGACATGGCCGACGCCACTTACGTCGAGCCGATCACCCCGGAAGCGGTCGCCAAGATCATCGAGAAGGAACGCCCCGATGCGGTCCTGCCGACGATGGGCGGGCAGACCGCGCTGAACTGCGCGCTGGCGCTGTTCAACGACGGTACGCTGGAGAAGTTCGGCGTGCAGATGATCGGCGCCGACGCCGACGCCATCGACAAGGCCGAGGATCGCCAGCGTTTCCGCGACGCGATGGACAAGATCGGCCTCGAATCCGCGCGCTCGGGTGTGGCCCACACCATGGACGAGGCGTTCAAGGTTCTGGAAACCACCGGCCTGCCGTCGATCATCCGTCCCAGCTTCACGATGGGCGGCACTGGCGGCGGCATTGCCTACAACAAGGCCGAGTTCGAGACGATCGTCCGCTCGGGCCTCGATGCATCTCCCACTACCGAAGTGCTGATCGAGGAATCGCTGCTCGGCTGGAAGGAGTACGAGATGGAGGTCGTGCGCGATCGGCACGACAACTGCATCATCATCTGCTCGATCGAGAACGTCGATCCGATGGGCGTCCACACGGGCGATTCCATCACTGTCGCGCCGGCACTGACGCTGACCGACAAGGAATACCAGATCATGCGCAACGCCTCGATCGCGGTGCTGCGCGAGATCGGCGTTGAAACCGGCGGCTCGAACGTGCAGTTCGCGGTCAATCCGAAGGACGGCCGCCTGATCGTCATCGAGATGAACCCGCGCGTCTCGCGCTCGTCCGCGCTGGCTTCGAAGGCCACCGGCTTCCCGATCGCGCGCGTCGCGGCGAAGCTGGCTGTCGGCTTCACGCTTGACGAGATCATGAACGAGATCACCGGCGCCACGCCGGCCGCGTTCGAGCCGACAATCGACTATGTCGTCACCAAGATCCCGCGTTTCGCCTTCGAGAAGTTCAAGGGCGCAAAGAACGACCTCACCACTGCGATGAAGTCGGTGGGCGAAGTCATGGCGATCGGCCGCAACATCAAGGAATCGATGCAGAAGGCCCTGCGCGGCCTGGAAACCGGTCTCGACGGTTTCAACCGCGTGGTCGAGCTGGAAGGTGCTGGCCGCGATGTGATCACCGCCGCGCTGTCGAAGGCGACGCCCGAGCGTCTGCTGCACGTTGCGCAGGCCTTCCGCGAAGGCTTCACCGTCGACGAGATCCACGCGATCGCGCACTACGACAAGTGGTTCCTGCGTCACATCGAAGAGATCATCGCCGAAGAGGCGCAGATCATGAAGCATGGCCTGCCGATCGATGCGCAGGGCCTGCGCCGGGTGAAAGCCATGGGCTTCTCAGACAAGCGCCTTGCCACGCTGGCCGTGCGCTCGGTGGGCGTAGCGGGCGGGCTGGGCGAAACCCAGGCCAAGCGCTCGGGCCTGCTGCACGACGCGCTGCGCGCCATGGCCGGTGCCACCAGTGAGGACGAAGTGCGCCAGCTGCGCACCAAGCTGGGCGTCCACCCGGTGTTCAAGCGTATCGACTCCTGCGCGGCCGAGTTCGAGGCGATCACGCCTTACATGTACTCGACCTACGAAGCCCCGATCTTCGGTGAGCCGGAGAACGAAGCCAATCCGTCCGACCGCAGGAAGGTCGTGATCCTGGGCGGCGGTCCGAACCGCATCGGCCAGGGCATCGAGTTCGACTATTGCTGCGTCCACGCCTGCTTCGCGCTTGCCGAAGTCGGCTACGAAACCATCATGGTCAACTGCAACCCCGAGACCGTCTCGACTGACTACGACACCTCCGATCGCCTCTACTTCGAGCCGCTGACCGGCGAGGACGTGCTGGAAATCCTGCGCGTCGAACAGTCGAAGGGCGAACTGGTCGGCGTGATCGTGCAGTTCGGCGGCCAGACCCCGCTTAAGCTCGCGCAGACGCTGGAAGACGCCGGTATCCCCATCCTCGGCACTTCGCCCGACGCGATCGACCTTGCCGAGGACCGCGAGCGTTTCTCGGCCCTGGTCGAGAAGCTGGGCCTCAAGCAGCCCGCCAACGGCATTGCCCGCAGCCGCGACGAAGCCGTGAACGTTGCCAATCGCATCGGCTATCCGGTGCTGATGCGTCCCAGCTACGTGCTGGGTGGCCGCGCCATGGAGATCGTCGACAGCGAACAGCAGCTTGACGACTACATCGCCACTGCCGTGCAGGTTTCGGGCGACAGCCCGGTGCTGATCGACCAGTATCTGCGCGACGCCATCGAGTGCGACGTCGATGCCCTTTGCGACGGCGATCAGGTCGTCGTGGCGGGTGTCATGCAGCACATCGAGGAAGCGGGCATCCACTCGGGCGACAGCGCCTGCACCCTGCCGCCCTACAGCCTGCCTGCCGAGATCATCGCCGAGATGGAACGCCAGGCCGAAGCACTGGCCTTCGGGCTCAACGTGCGCGGCCTGATGAACATCCAGTTCGCGGTGAAGAACGGCGAAGTCTACCTGATCGAAGTCAACCCACGCGCCTCGCGCACGGTGCCCTTCGTCGCCAAGGCCCTGGGCCAGCCCGTCGCCAAGATCGCCGCCCGCGTGATGGCAGGCGAAAAGCTGGCGGACTTCCCGCCGTTCAAGCGCGATCTGCCGTATATGGCAGTCAAGGAAGCGGTGTTCCCGTTTGCGCGCTTCCCCGGCGTCGATCCGGTGCTGAGCCCCGAAATGAAGTCGACCGGCGAAGTCATGGGCATCGATGCCGACTTCCCGCGCGCCTTCCTCAAGGCCCAATTGGGCGCCAGCATGCGCCTGCCGGATACCGGTATGGTATTCGTCTCGGTCAAGGACAGCGACAAGGCGGTTATCCTGCCTGCGGTCCAGACGCTAGTGGCGGAAGGCTTCAAGATCATCGCGACGTCCGGCACGCACAAGTATCTCAGCGAAGCCGGTGTACCGGTGGAACTGGTGAACAAGGTTGCCGAGGGCCGTCCGCATATCGTCGACAAGATCGTCGATGGCGATATTGCGCTGATCTTCAACACGACCGAAGGCTGGCAGAGCCTGAAGGACTCGCAATCGATCCGCGCTTCGGCGCTCACCGGCAAGGTGCCGTACTTCACGACGGCGGCCGCAAGCGTCGCTGCTGCACAGGCTATTTCTGCACAGCGCGGGAGCCAGCTTGAAGTGCGTTCGTTGCAGGATTATTATAGCTGAAATCGATCTTGCCTCCCCACATCGCCTAGGATCGGCCAAGTCTCCGGGAATGACCCTGAGGGACGGGATAGAGAACTAGTCGCGTGTGACATGTTCGGCATGTGGGGAAGGCGACAGGAAGGAAGGGTTTGATGGCCAGTATCGAAAAGCTCCCCATGCTCGCGGAAGGGTATGAGAAGCTGACCGCCGAGATCAAGGCGCTGCGTGAAGAGCGCCCGCGTATCGTCGATGCGATCGAGGAAGCGCGCGCTCACGGCGATCTTTCGGAAAACGCCGAATATCACGCCGCCAAGGAACGTCAGGGCCAGGTCGAGGCGACGATTGCCGATCTGGAAGACAAGATCAGCCGTGCGCAGATCGTGGATCCGGCGACCTTGTCGAGCGAGAAGATCATTTTCGGCGCCACGGTGACCCTGCTCGATGATGACGACAAGCCGGTGCGCTACCAGATCGTCGGTCCTTACGAGGCGGACGCGAAGGTCGGCCGGATCAGCTACAATTCGCCGCTGGGCAAGGCGCTGATCGGCCGCAAGGTAGAGGAAGAGATCGAAGTCACCGTTCCCGCGGGCGACAAGTTCTACCTCGTGCAGAAGATCGAGTTCATCTGAACGAGTTCCTGCATCGACTGGATAAAGAAAAGGCCGGCAATAATGCCGGCCTTTTTCGTTTCAGCCTTCAGGCAGAAGCCGTTCAGGCTTCCGACTGGTCGGGCTGAAGCAGACGATGCAGGTGGACGATGACATACTTCATCTCGGCATCGTCGACAGTACGCTGCGCCGACGAACGCCAGGCGTCTTCGGCAGCGGCATAGTCCGGGTAGACGCCAACGAGATCGAGAGCATCGAGATCGGCGAATTCAAGGCTGCGGGGGTCTTTGACCCGGCCGCCCATCACAAGGTGAAGCTTCTGCATGGGACCGCTTTCGTGAGTGGGAAGAGAGATGCGGTCCCCATACGTTTTGGACGGTAACAGGGCAAGAGCGGATCGCGCAGGCGATCCGCTCCCCAAATCAATATTGATTATCAATATCGATAAGTCTGGTTCAGTGCGGCAGGCGCTGGGTCAGCCCGCTGACCATTTCCGCGATCTTGTGAGAGCGCGAACTGGCGGATTCGCTGGCCGCATGGCCGATTTCCTGAGCCTTGCGAGCAGCTATCTCACCCGCCTCACTGGCCCGCTTGGCTGAAGCGCGGCCCAAGGCACTTGCAGCAGCCAACGCTGCCATGCCGTATTTTTCAAGTCGCTCGGCCGCCAGTTCGCCGTTCTTCTCGGCGCGGTCAGCCACCTTGGACGCGCTCTTGCGGGCGCTGGTACCAAGATCATGGGCCTTTTCGGCGGCTTCCTTGCCCAGCAGCGCCGTCGCTGCGCCGGCGGCCTCGGCCAGATGGGCGCCGCGCGACAGAACGCCGCGCGTCAGGCGTCGCGGAAGCAGCGCACTGACGAGAGCTCCTGCTGCCAACCCGCCCGCGACGACCAGCACGGGATGAGCCTTCACGAACGCGACCACTTTCTCCGATGGCCTCTGCTCTGCCGCAGCGGTCTTGAGGGCCACGACCTTGCCCGGATTGGCGTCGCTGGCAGAGGTTGCGGGAAGGGCGGGGGTAGTCGGTTCAGTCTTGCTCACCGTCGGACTCCTTCAGGTGCCTGCCGAAATCGAACAGCTTTTCGATCCCGGCGATGATCGGGTTACGCAGAAACCAAAGCAGCACGGCCGCGAAGGTTCCGCCGATCGCGACGGGATGCTCCTCCACGACGGTAACCGCCTCGTCCAGTATGTCGGCTGCCTGCTCGATGGCCTCGTCGAGTATGCGGCCCGCTAGGCCCCGGGCTTCGAAATCGGCCTTGAGAGCGCCGTAGCGCGCGTCGAATACGGCTTTCGCGGTATCGCGCGCGATCCGGTCTGCCTCCAGCTGACGGGCAAGAGCACTCATTGCGAGTCTCCCTTGTCCAATACCAGTGCCAGCATTTTCTTTGAACGATTGCGCGCCGAAATACCCATGATGGCGGCGACGATCAGGATGGCGAGGGGCACTACGATCATCGCCAGCCAGGGGCCTATCAGCGTGCCGACGGCAATGACGGCGCCCAATACGAGCGCCATGACCGCGAAAATGACGAGCACGACGGCACCCAGTCCAAGCACCGCGATGGCCTTGGTCTGGGCGCCGACGTAGGCGGCGCGGGTTTTCTGATAGGCGACTTCGGCTTGTGCGAAAGTGCGTGCTTCGCCGATCAGCAGGCGCACGTCCTCAACCAGGGAAAGATCCTCATCCTGCGGCGTAGGCGTGAGGGCGGCATGGGTGTCGAGCATCGCTGAGCGAACGATCAGCGATTACTTGCCGCTCTTGAACAGGCGCGCGAACAGATAGCCCGCCGCCACGGCCATGCCGACCGCCGCAACCGGGCTCCGGCGCACGAATTCCTTCGCTTCCTCGCCCAGTTCGTCGAGCGACTTTTCGTCGAGCTTGGTGGCCGTATCCGACAGCGACTTCGAGGCCGAGCGGGCATAATCGCCGTACTTGGCGCCTGCCTTCTCATCGATCAGGCCTGCATTGTCGTCGATCAGTTTCGAAAGGCCGACGATGGCCTGGCTGGCCTTGGCCTTGCCCTGATTGGCCAGATCCGCGGCCTTGACCTTGGCGTCGTCGGCAAAGGCGCTTGCCTTGACCTTGGCGTCTTCCGAACGGACCTTCGCCTCGCTGGACCATTCGCCCTTGGCCTGGCTCAACTTCTCGTGGCAGCCGTCGGCCATCGCCTGAACGCCAGCCTTGGCTTCCTCAACGGCCTTGCTGAAGTGGCTCTTGGCGTTCTCGGTGCCGTTTCCGGTGCTGGTTGTGGTCTCGGACATTGCGAATTCCTTCCTTGCTTCCCGTTGCGCCATATTCATTGCCGGGCTGTGCTCAGTGATCTGGGCGATATGCGCCAAGAGTAACACAACTTGTCGTCGAAATGGCAACGCAACTTGTCAGGCGTAGTTCCCCTGCTAAGACGCCCACGAGAGTGCGCCCAAGCGTCTCAGGGGGCGCCTTGCAGGAGGAATATCCCGTTATGACCGCGATTATCGATATCCACGGCCGCGAAATTCTCGACAGCCGCGGCAATCCCACTGTCGAAGTCGATGTTCTTCTCGAAGACGGCAGCTTCGGTCGGGCGGCAGTTCCCTCGGGCGCCTCCACCGGCGCGCATGAAGCCGTGGAACTGCGGGACGGTGACAAGACCCGCTACATGGGCAAGGGTGTTCTGAAGGCCGTGGATTCGGTCAACGGAGAAATCGCCGAAGCCCTGGTGGGCATGGACGCGGAAGACCAGCGCGATCTCGATCTCAGCATGATCGAACTCGACGGCACCGAAAACAAGGGCCGTCTGGGCGCTAACGCCATTCTCGGCGTCAGCATGGCGGCAGCGAAGGCGGCTGCCAATGCGCGGGGCCTGCCGCTCTATTCCTACGTCGGCGGCGTTTCGGCCCATGTCCTGCCGGTGCCGATGATGAACATCATCAACGGCGGCGAGCATGCCGACAATCCGATCGATTTCCAGGAATTCATGATCATGCCGGTCGGCGCCGATTCGATCGCCGAAGCGGTGCGCTGGGGTTCGGAAATCTTCCACACCCTCAAGAAGGGCCTGCATGAGAAGGGTCTTGCCACCGCCGTAGGTGACGAGGGCGGTTTCGCGCCGAACCTTGCCAGCACGCGTGACGCGCTGGACTTCATCATGGCCTCGATCGAGAAGGCCGGCTTCAAGGCCGGTTCGGAAATTCAGCTTGCCCTCGACTGCGCTTCGACCGAGTTCTTCAAGAACGGCAAGTACGAGATCAGCGGCGAAGGCCTGAGCCTGACCCCGGTGGCTTTCGCCGACTATCTTGCCGATCTGACGGAAGCCTATCCGATCATCTCGATCGAGGACGGAATGGGTGAAGACGATTTCGAAGGCTGGAAGGCGCTGACCGACAAGATCGGCGGCAAGGTTCAGCTGGTAGGCGACGATCTTTTCGTCACCAATCCGAAGCGCCTGACCATGGGCATCGAAAAGGGCCTTGCCAACTCGCTGCTGGTCAAGGTCAACCAGATCGGCACCATGACCGAGACGCTGGAAGCCGTTTCGATCGCCCAGAGCAACGGCTATACCGCCGTTATGTCGCACCGTTCGGGCGAAACCGAGGATGCCACCATCGCCGATCTCGCCGTCGCCACGAACTGCGGCCAGATCAAGACCGGCTCGCTGGCCCGTTCGGACCGGCTTGCCAAGTACAACCAGCTCATCCGTATCGAGGAAGAGCTGGGCAAGGCGGCCCGCTATGCGGGTGCTGCCGCTTTCGGCCGCCTCTCGCGCTGAATTGAGCCGCTGCCGCTGATCGCGGCGGCGCAATGAGAAAGGCCCGGTTTCCTTACTGGAAGCCGGGCCTTTTCTTAAACCATCGCGCTATGCCGCCTGACTTTGGCCACAGAAAAGTAAGCCGGGTGGCCGGCTTCTGTCAGGAAAAACCGACCACCCGGCCGCTTCCGCAGATCCCCTTATGCCTGATTACCCCCCTGTGGGGCGGAACGGGTCGGTTTCAGGCGTCTCTTATCGGGCTGCCACGATCCCGGGGCGGGGATCGTCCAGCAGCACCACGGATCGGGATGCGGAAGCGAAGTATTCGAGCATCGCGGCATAACCGCGCGCGCTCAGTTTGACGTAAACCCGCCGCGCGTCGCCGGGATCGGCCTCTCGGACGAGAAGGCCCTGCTTTTCCAGAATGGTGATCCAGCGCAGCGCGGTGGTGGAAGGAACGGAGGAGCCGATGCAGGCGCTTGTCACCGAGACGCGGCGGCGTTCCTTGGCGGCGATGAACAAGTCCAGCAGGATGTCCCAGGCAGGTTCTCCGAAAAGGTCTTCCGACTGGAAGATCTTGGTGCGGCGGCGGCGATCGTCATAAGTCTGGCGGGCCAGTTCCACCCAAACGGGGTGATCCTGGCTTGCTGCGGTTTTCGTGATCTCGCGGTTTTCCACCGGCACGCCGATGTCCAGCAGGTCGGTAGCAGCGCTTGTTGCGATTTCGAGTTCGCGCGCCATGGCCAGAAGTTCGTTGGCAATGCCGATCAGGCGAATAGCTTTCGCCCGATTGCGCATGACCTGACCCGCTTTTTCCATAAACATATGTCACCAGCGCCTGTTTGCTAGCAAATCGTCCCGCCGCTATTCGCAGCGGATTCGATACTGTTCGCAGATGTTACCCCCGGTGTTCGCTGGAATTTGAAATCGCCGATCCCGAATTTGGTTAAGATGGTTCAGGATATGGCGATATTCGCGAACTGACCTAAGGATAACCACAGCGCGGTCTTTGCGTCTTGCGCAGGCTAATCCGGTTTGGATCGATTCCGCGGGATCTCGCGGTCGTCGCGCAAGCTGTCGATCGCGGCCTGGAGATGGGCGGCGGCAACCAGGGCGCCCAGTTCTTCGAGCTCCTCCAGCTTGGCCCCAAGTTCGCAGATCAGCTGAGACATTGTCCTCTCCCTCTTCACAGTGCGGTTCTCCTGCAGGCAGGCGTGTTTCCTGCCTGGATCCGACTACCCTCGGATCCGGGTTGCGACCCGCACCAGTTGTGGAGCGGAAATTTGGTAGAACAATAGCTCCGATAACGATCAATATCGGAGCTATAGGTCGTGCAATTACAGAATTTTCATCGGATTGGAATAAGCATGATGCAACTGTCCTGCTTATGAACAGGTCGATAAATCCGGTTAACCGAGAGGTATTTTCGGGGATCCATAAATTTTGAATATTTATGAGGGATATTAAAATCCGTATTGGTATTTATACGTAATGTTTCTGCGGCTTTTTAGCGCACAAAATCGTATTTTACGCTCGCCTGGATTCGGCTGGCGTCACGCGTGCTTCCGTCCTGTCGTTTGAGGCGCCCGTAGAGCCCCTCGATACCCACCGAGAAGGACGATACCGGCGACCAGATCAGGTTGAGCGCGCCGTAACGGGATTCGGAAAAGGCATCGCCCGGCAACAGGCCGCCGTCGCTTACGCCCAGGATACCCGCGACAAGGTTGGTGCGGAAAGCCGATGACCAGTTGTGCGTATAGGCGCCGTATCCGCCCGTGTGTTCGACAAGTCGCAGGCTGCCGTCCGATCGGAACGCGGCATCCAGACCAAGGCCGTTGATGTCGTTGACATAGTGCGCCGCGCCCTTGCCCCATAGTGCCCCTGCGGAAAGCGCATTGGCATCGTCGAGCGAGAAGGAGCCGGATGCGGAGAGCGCGAAGCCCAAGGCATCGTCCTTCGTCCCGCCATCTTCACTGCGGTAGCCGATCCGCCGCACGACGCCGCCGATCTGAAGATGACCTTTGGCATCCTCGTAACGGCCGACCAGCACGACATCGGGCATGGTTTCGGCCCCGGTCTGGTTGTCGGCCAGCAGGAGGTCGGTGTCGGGTTGTTCCAGCGAGAGCGTGAGGTGCGTGTTTCGTGCCACCTTGAAGGACTGGCGTACCGATGCCGTGCGCAGGAAGATCGCGCCGCCGGGCCCCCAGTTGTCGAGCGTATCCGGCAGGGCATCGGCATCGACCAGCGCGGAATAGCCGTAGCCTCCGTAAGTGTTCCCGACTTGCCCATAGGCATGGTTGAGGTGGAAGCTGTAATCAGTGCCGTCTCCGTAGAAGTCGTTCTCGACGTAGAAACGCAAGTTGCCGAGCGACGAGGGGCGGCGGATTTCGAGGCTGAAGCGCGTGGCGCGCGCGCTGACGTCGGCGCGATTGCGGGCCTTGCTTCCGAAGGGGATGGCGGGCACGGCGAACTCGTCACGGTCGCCAACGAAGCGCGGGTCGTAGATCAGGTCGACCTTCGCGAAGCCGCCGATGCGCACGGCGGTTTCGGTGCCGGGGATCTGGATGAAGCCCTTGAGGTCGGGATCGTTCGGCGGGCTCTGGTTGTCGGGGCGCGAGGCGCCGGTGATGCGGTCCCCGATGGTATCGCGGCCGGGCAAGGGGGAGGCGGTGACGCCGAGGCTTCCTGCGGCGCTGGCAACTTGTGCGTTGGCAGGCGGTGCAGGGGGAGCGGCGGGCGTTTCCGGGGGCGCAGCGGGTGTGCGGCTTGCGGGCGCGGCATAAGCCTGGGCCTGGGCTTCGGGTGGTGGCGACGATGAAGAAGCAGAGGGTACCTGCCGCATCGCCGCGATCTCGGCCTTGAGTGCCTCCACCGTGGCCTTGAGGTCAGCCACCTCACCGCGCAGTGCGGCGACGTCCTGCGCGTTATCCTGCGCTCTGGCGGGCAGGGCGGCGGCAACGGAGGCCGCCGCGCAGGCCAGAGCGAGGCTCCGGCCGGAAGAGTGGATCATGCATAACCCCCTTCATCAGACAGGGCGCACGAGCATCCTCGCTTCGGGGCCATAGCCCTTGGCCGGATCGAGCAGCCCGTCGCCGAGCAGGCCGAAGCCCTGCTTTTCCCAGAAGCCATGGGCATCCCCCACGGCGATCAGCACCACGCGGGAAAGCCCGCGCGCCTTGGCCTCGTCCACCGCGATCCGCACGGCCTCGCCCGCAAAGCCCCGTCCGCGCGTGGAGGCGCCCAGCGCGAGGTCGTGCAGGAAATAACAGTCGAACGGCTCGGCAAGGCCGGTCATCGGCGTGTCTATCACCGGCGGCCGGTCCTGCCGGCCGGGGTGGGAGACGAGGTAGCCGGCAACCTTTCCGTCATCCCCTTCCAGCACGTGGCAGCCGGAAGGGTAATGCCGGAAGCAGGCGGCGAAGACTTGCGCGTTCTCGGGGTAGTCGAGGTGGACGATATCCGCCACGTCCGCCACGTGAGCCACGTCGTCTTCGCGCATTTCCCGCCAGTGCATCGTTTTGCCGCTCCCTCAATCCGCCCCTGAGGGCGCCATCTGCTGCGCGGTCTCGCCAGCCTCCGCGGGCGCCTGTTCGCGCGAGCGGAGGTCGAGATCGCTGTGCCGTCCGACCGATAGCCAGAACATCACGACAAGGGCAACGATGGTCACGCCGAGCGCAAGGTAGCGCACCCAGACCGGAGCCTTGCCGCCGGGGTGGATGTGCTTCTCCTCAAGGTCGCGCTTGCGGGTGATCGAAGCGGAGTAGAACACGATAGTGGCGATCACGAAGATCAGCGACCACCGGGTCTGCTCGCCGTCGGAGCCGACCAGCGCGATCATGCAGTAGATGGCGCCCGCAAGCCCTGCCGCCACGAAGAAGGTGTACTGGCCGTGCGGCATCTTGCCGTAGCCCAGCACTTTCACCGCGATGCAGGAGTAGATGTAGGGCAGCAGGGTCATGATGACCGCGATCGAGGCGATCTTGCCGAACTGCTGACTGGCCGTGGGCGACATCGTGGCGAGCACCTGCACGCTCATGATGACGGCCACGATGACGAGGCCCAGAGAGGGCACGCCGCGCTTGTTCACTTTGGCGAAAATGCCGGGGAACAGTCCGTCGTCCGCCGCCGCCTTGGCTGACTGGCCGACCAGCAGGGTCCAGCCCGCCAGCGAGCCGAGGCAGCCCACCGCCGCGCAGAGCGCCACGGTGCTGCCGGCAAAGTCGCCCAAGGCAAGGCGCGCTGCGTCCGCGAATGGCGCGGAGGAGGCGATCAGTTCCTTGTTGGGGATCATGCCCATGATGACCGAGGAACTGAGCACATAGGCCACCGAGGCCAAGACAACCCCGCCCACCGTGGCGATCGGCACGTTGCGAGAAGGATTGGCGACGACGCCCGCCGAAACCGAGGCGCTTTCCACCCCGATGAAGGCCCAGAGCGTGAACGTCAGCGTGGCCATTACCGCGTTCGGGCTGGACTGGCCCGAGACGTTCCAGGCGGAAGAGAAGATTTCCGGCTTGAACCAGAACCAGCCGAACAGCGCCATGCCGAAGATCGGCACGAGGGCGAACACCGTGGTGAAGCTCTGGAGGCGCCCGACGACCTTGGGGCCAAGGATATTGGCGTAAGCGAAGAACCAGATGATCGCGATGGACCCGAAGGCCATCACGATCGGCACCTTCAGCGCCGGGAAGAAGTGCGAGAGATAACCCAGCCCCGCGACCGCCAGCGCCACGTTGCCGACCACGTTGGCCAGCCAGTAGATCAGGTTGGTCTGGTAGCCCATGTAGTCGCCGTAAGCCTTGCGGGCATAGGCATAAGGTCCGCCCGCCGCCGGATCGATGGCGGACAGCTTGGCGAAGACCAGCGCTAGCGCCACCGCGCCCACCACGGTCAAGAGCCAGCCGATCAGCGCGATCGAGCCGATGGCCGAAAGGTTGGCGGGCAGCATGAATACGCCCGATCCCATCATGTTGCCCGCCACCATCAGGGTGGCGGGAACGAGTCCGATCTTGCCGCTGTCGTCGGCTGCTGCTGCTGCTGTTGCCATCGCCGGGCTCCCCTTACGACTTCTTGACGACGTGAACGGTGTAGAGGCCGTCCTCCACTTCCACCCCGTGGGTATCGTGCCCGAACCCCGGGAAGCGCAGGTCGTAGCGCTCCAGCGCGCGCAGGTAGCCGATCAGCGCGCCCTCGGCGGGCCCGGCATTCTCGCCCGGCATCAGCAGGGGAATACCCGGCGGGTAGGGCACGATGCCGGTGGCGAGGGTGCGTTCGGCGAGATCGTCCAGCGTCACCTTCTCGATATTGCCGCGCACCAGTTCCTCGTAGGCGGAAACCGGGCTCATGTCGGGCTTGGGCAGGATGCCGAAGGCTTCGGACATGGTGGCGGTGGTCTTGAGGTCGCCCATCGCCGCGAACATCAGGTCCGCCAGCTCGCGCAGGCCCATGCCGGAATAGCGGTCCGGGTAGTCGGCCACCAGCGAGGGGATCGTGCGTTCCAGCGGGGCGTTGGCGTCGTAGTCCTTGCGGAAGTCCAGCAGGGCATTGACCAGCGTGCCCCATTTGCCCTTGGTCACGCCCAGCGAGAACAGGAACAGCACGGTGAAGTCCGTGGTCTTCTCCACCACGATGCCGCGCGCGCCAAGGTAGGACGTCAGGATGCTGGCGGGAATGCCCACTGCGCGCAAAGAACCGTCCGGGTCCATGCCCGGCGTCAACACCGAGACCTTGATCGGATCGAGCATGCAGTAGCCCGGCTCGATATCGCCGAAGCCATGCCAGCCGGCATCGGGAACGAGTTGCCAGCAGGTGGGATCGGTGGCCAGATGCTCGGGATCGCATTCATGGAATGGCACGGTGCGTCCGCGTGCGTCATGCACTTCGTCGGGCTGCCAGATGTCGAAGAACCAGGCGTTGTCGTCCGCACTTTCGGCATTGAGGCGGGCGATCATCTGGCGGAAGGCCACGGCCTCGCGGATCGAGACATCGGTCAGATGCTCGCCGGAGCTTTCCATCATCGCCGCCGAGACATCGTTGGACGCGATGATCGGATAGCAGGGCGAGGTGGAGGCATGCATCATGAACGCTTCGTTGAAGCGGGCATGATCGATCGGATTGCGCCCGTCGCGGACGTGGATCATCGAGGCCTGCGACAGCGCCGCCAGCAGCTTGTGCGTCGATTGCGTGGCGAAGACCGTGGGTTTCGACTTGTCGCGCGTTTCCGGATCGCCGTGCATGCCGAAGCGTTCGCGGTAGATCGGGTTGAAGCGGGCATAGCCGTACCACGCCTCGTCGAAATGCAGGCGGTCTACCGTGTCGCCCAGCAGTTCCTCGACCCGGGCGACGTTGTAGCAGAGGCCGTCATAAGTCGAATTGGTGATCACCGCGTGGACCGGCTTGGCCCCTTCGGGCGCCAGCGGATTGTCCGCTACCAGCAGGCGCAAGTGCGCGGGCGTCAGATGCTCGGGCGGGATCGGGCCGATGATGCCCAGCGCATTGCGCTTGGGCATCAGGTAGCAGGGGATCGCGCCCGAAAGCGTCATCGCGTGCTCTACCGACTTGTGGCAGTTGCGGTCGCACAGGGCCACCTGATCGCGGGTGACTGAGGCCATCAGGATCACGCGGTTCGAGGTGGAGGAACCGTTGGTGACGTAATAGGTGCGATCCGCCCCGAAGACGCCCGCCGCATAGCGCTCACCCGCGCCGATCGGTCCCGAATGATCGAGCAGCGAGCCAAGCTCGCCCACCGAGATCGACAGGTCGGACCGGAACAGGCTTTCCCCGAAGAATTCGAAGAAGGCGCGGCCTGCGGGGGAGGTGAGGAAGGCGGTGCCGCCGGTATGGCCGGGGGTGTGCCAGGAATATTCGTAAGTCTGCGCGAACTTCACCAGCGCGCCGAACATCGGCGGCAGCACGGTGGAGCGATAACGCTCGACAGCGGCGCGGATGCGGCCGCCGATGAAGTCCGCCGTGTCTTCCAGAAGCCAGACGAAGTCATCGGCCTTGGTCATAGCATCGGCCGGGATGGTCGAGGCGGCGCTGCGATTGGCGACGAGGAATATCGGGACGCTGGAATTGAAATCGCGCATGGCATCGAGCACGCGGTGCGCGTCGCCATGGTCGGGGGTCTGGCCCAGTTCCCAGTCCAGCAGAAGGCACTGGATGGAGGGATCGGTGGCGACGATGGACACCGCGTCCTCCACGTCGTCGGAGACGATGATCTCGATCTCGCGCCGCTCCAGTTCGTCGACCAGCGCACCCAGTGCGCGTCCCGCGGCGGAAACATCCTCGAAGTTCTCGCGCACCAGCAGGGCGCGCATGGCCAGTCTCAGGCTCGAACGTGACACCATCTGAAAAGGCTCCTCAATCTCGTGATCCTGCCGACCCGGTGATGAGCGTGCTGCAATTGAACGTGCAGCATCCTTGTGCTTTCGATGAATCTATGTGTTTTCGATGAATCTATTCGTGAAATCGGTTTTTCGAAAAGTGTATCGATCAGGAAGAACGGCTCGGGAGAGGAGCAGTTCTGACGATGATCTGCAATACCGTGAATAATGAATCGCCAATGCAAACTGCATGGCGCCGTTATGAATTGAAGATACATGTTTCCGCCGGGAATGGCGGCCGAATGGGTACCTCTTGCTGATCGCGAATGATCGCGATTCGATTTACCCCGAACACGGCTGGAACATTGATCGAAATTGCTTTTCGTTCAAGGGGAAATATGCAAACCCTTGCAAGTCCCACTTCTGGTGAACCATGGTTGCAGGCAGCGAATTTCGTAATCGGAATGTAATTGGCTGGGCCGGGATCTTTACGATGCTGGTCGCTCATCCCATCAGTGCTTTCGGACAAGTACAAGCCGAGAGTCCTGTTCTGGCAGGTAACACCCCAGCGGCGCTGTCCTTTGATGCGGCACGGCAGCGGCTCGACCGGGTGTCCTCTGCCCTGGGGGCCGCTTCGGATGAATTGAGCGCTGCCGAATCCACCGCGCATGCGCTGAAGGCCTTGAACCGACCTGTCGTTTCCAGCTCGGTCTCGGTGATTGCCTACCAGAAATCGCTGTCGGTGGACCTGACCGGCCAGAAGGACAGTTTCAGCAATGCCGCGGGTCAGTTTCTCGAAGGGCTCCCCGGCGAATTCCCGGCCGAATTTTCCGGTATCGTGCAGCAGGTGACCGGACGGATCGGCGAAGCGCTGCCGGGGCTGCTTTCGCAAATTCCCGACGAGCTCGATTTCCGGGCGCGGCAGACGGTGATCCGGCCCAATGTCACGGCCGTCATGCCCCTCTATTCGGGCGGTGCGATACCGGCGATCCAGCATGGCGCGGAAGCGGGAGCGGAACTGGCAAGGGCCAAACAGGCCGGCGCTCAGGACCTGTCCCAGGTCCGGTTGGTGCAGAGCTATTTCGGCCAGCAACTGGCCCAGGCGTTGCTCGCTTCGGCAGCCGGCACACGCGACGCTTTCGACAGACACCTCGCCAATGCCCAGGCCCTGTTGCGTCAGGGCGTCATCCCCCGTTCGCGGGTTCTGGAAGTACAGGTGGCACGCGATGCTGCGCAGCGCGCGCTGGAGCGCGCGACCATGGAGGAGCGCAATGCCTCGGACTCGCTCGCGCGGCTGCTCGATGCGGAGGGCGGCGTACGCCCCACCACGCCGCTGTTCGTGAACGGCAATGCCCTAGAACCGCTCGACGACTTTCTGGCGACGGCAACATCGCCGGGACAGCCGCAGATGCGCGCCGCGCAGGCCTCGCGTCATCTTGCAGACTCGGGTGTGGACCTTGCGAGGTCGCGCATGAGGCCGCAGGCTTTCGCGTTCGGATCCTACAATTTCAACCGCAGCGACGCCATTCCGGTCGATCCCGACTGGATCGTCGGTCTAGGCCTGCGCTTTACCCTCCTGTCTAATATAGACCGCCGCGATACGCTGGACGCGGCACAGGCACGGAGCCGTGCTGCGGATAATGCTGCGCGGGACATGCAGAAGACCATCGAGATCGAAACCAGCCGCGCCTACAACCTGGTGGAGACCGCGCGCCGATCCTTCCTGCTGCTGGACAGCAATATCAAGGCTGCAGAAGAGAACGTGCGGGTCCACGAAATCGGCTTCCGCGAAGGAGAGGATACCGCGAGCCAGTTGATCGATGCGCGCAACACGCTTTCGCTGGCACAGACGCAGCGGATCGCCAGCGCCTACGAATATGTGGTCTCGCTTTCCGCTCTGCTGATGGCGAGTAACCGGGGCGACAGCTTCCGCGATTATCTCCTCCGCCCGGACAGGATTTCCGCACCATGAGCGAACGGACTGAGGCATCCGTGGGAATGGATACCGGCGGCGAAAAAGGCCGGTTCCGGCTGCTCGTGGCCGGGCTGGTACTGGTGGCCTTGCTGCTGCTGATCGGCGTCTGGGTCGCGGCCCGGCCTGCACCCGATCAATTGCAGGGCATGGTCGATGCCGATGAGGTCAATGTGGCGACGAAGGCGCTGGCGCGGGTCGATCGGCTGCTTGCCGAGGAAGGCGCGACCGTGACGGCGGGAACGGTGCTGGCGGTGCTCTCCAGCCCAGAAATCGATGCAGGCCGCCAACAGGCGCAGGGCGTGCTCGCCGGGGCAGAAGCGATGCGCGACCTGGCAGACAACGGTGCGCGCAAGGAGGATGTGGAGTCGCTGCGCGCGGTCTGGCAGGCCGCGAAGGCGGGCGCGGATCTTGCGGCGGTCACGGCGCGCCGGGCGGACAATCTCTATGCCGAAGGCGTGATCGCGGCCCAGCGCCGGGACGAGGCCCATGCCGCCCGCGATGCCAGCGCCAGACAGGCCGATGCTGCAAGGCTCCAGTACCTGAAGGCACAGTCCGGGGCACGGGCCGAGGAAAAGGCAGCGGCACGGGCGCAAGTGCAGGTGGCCAGGGCGGGTGTCTCGATCGCCGATGCGCTGGGTGCGGAGAAGACACTGCTGGCGCCCATCGGCGGCGAAGTGACACGGCGGCTGGCCGAACCGGGTGAGATCGTGGGACCGGCGGTTCCGGTGTTCCAGATCATCGATACGGCGCATCCCTGGGTGTCGCTGAACTTGCGGGAAGATCAGTTCAACGCCTTGCAGAAAGGGCAGGAAGTGACGGGCCGCGTTCCCGCACTGGGCGACCAGAAGGTCAGGTTCAAAGTTACTTACATCAGCCCCCAGGGCGATTTCGCCACCTGGCGGGCGACGCGGCAATCCTCCGGCTTCGACGTTCGCAGTTTCGAGATCCGGTTGCACCCCAGCGAACCGGTGAAGGGGCTGAGACCAGGCATGAGCGTGCTGTTCGACTGGCCGCAATGACCTTGCTGCGCCCTGGTTTTCGCGCCGCCTTGCAGCGCGAGACGGCTCATCTGCGGCAGGGTGGCTGGGATCTGGCGATGATCACGCTGTTTCCCGCAGCGGCGATCCTGATCGTTGCCGCCATGCTGATAGCAGGCGTACCGCGCGCTCTGCCGATCGCCGTGCTCGACGAGGATAACGGGACATTGAGCCGCGCCATCGTAAGGGCTGTGGGGGCAAGCCCTGCGGTCTCGATCACCGAGAGACCCCGCAGCATGCCGGAGGCGGAGCGGCTGGCAAGGGCCGGGCGGGTCTGGGCGATCCTGCTGATCCCGCGCGGCGTGAGCGAAGGCCTGGAGCGCACCAGCACGCCTGCGATCCAGATCTTCTACAATGCCTCGTTCCTCACGATCGGCAGCAGTGCGGCCTCCGGGATCCAGTCGGCCGTCAGCGCCGTATTGGCGGAGCGTGGGCTGGACGCGGCGCGGGCGAGGGGGCTTCCGGCCATTCGGATCAGGCCGCCGATCGTTCAGGCCACTGTCCTGTTCAATCCGCAGACCAGTTTCGAATGGTATCTTCAGGCCCTGATCCATCCTGCCGTACTGCACCTGTTGACGGGATGCGTGGCGGTCATGGCGATGGGGCGGGAACTCCAGGGGCGTTCGCTGGCGAGATGGAAGGCGGAAACCGGCAGCGGCCTGCCTGCTCTCGCCGGAAAGCTCCTGCCTCATGTCGGGGCGATTTCGATCTGGGGCGCGATCTGGATGATCTGGCTGACGGGTATTCGCGGCTGGACGATGAACGGCAGCCTCCTGCTGACCCTGGCCGCGCAGGCCCTGCTTTTTGCGGGAACGGCGGCGATTTCGGTCCTGCTGGTCGTCGCCGTGCGCAAGGCCAGCTTCGCCTTTTCCGCGACGGCGCTCTATGCCGGTTCCGCTCTCGCCTATTCGGGCGGGACATTGCCGCTGGATGGAGGCTCCGGTTTTGCACGGGGCTGGAGCGAGGCTTTGCCTTTCACGCATTACTTGCGTCTGCAGATGGACCAGTTCCTGGGCGCGCCGGTAGCCGTGTCCCTGCCGCAGGTCGGGGCGCTGGGGCTCTATCTCGTGGTTCCTCTGGCGCTGGCAATGCTCCTGCTGCGGCGAAAGGAGCAGGCGGAATGACTTTCGCGCAAGGCTTCGCATCGGTTTTTCGCGCCGTGCTATCCACTTTCGCGCTTGCATCGATCATCGTGCTCGCGGTGGTGCTTTACGGCTTCTATTACCCGGCGCCTTATGCCCACCAGACCGCGCGCCAGCTTCCCGTGGTGGTGGTGGACCAGGAACGCAGCGTGTTGACCCGCGCCTTGATCCGCAAGCTCTCCGATATCCGCGAAGTGCGCATCGCCGCAGAGGCCGCATCTCCCTACGAGGCGGAACAGCTCGTACTAAACCGCAAGGCGGACGGTGTGCTCCTGTTGCCGAAGGGACTGACGCGCAGCCTTCTGACGGGCGCCCCCGGCAGTGTCGGAGGCGGCGGGATCGGTATCTGGGTCAACGGCACTTACCTCATTCGCGCGCGTGACATTGGCGGCGCGATCCAGCAGGCGGCCGTCGCTGTCGTCATGGAGCAGCTTGGGCCGCTCGCGCAGGGGCTGCACTTGCGGGCGCCCATCGCAGTCGTCGAACGGCCGCTGTTCAATACGCGGGAGGGCTATGCGGACTATGTCTTTCCTGCCGTTTCCGCGATCATCCTCCAGCAGACGCTGTTGTTCGGCACGGCGATCGTCGCCGCCGGACGGCGCGCGGCAGAGCACGTGCTTTCGCTCGCGGCGTTCTTCGGGGTCTGGTGCGCTCTGGCGCTGATCGGCTGCATGGCGGCGACGTTCTATTTCGGCTGGATATTCTGGTATCAGGACGTGCCCCGCGCCGGGAACCTTGGCGCGCTGATGCTGGCCGTGCCCCTGTTCGCCGGAGCCGTTTCCGCGCTGGGGCTGTTGCTTGGCAGCCTGTTCGACAGTGCCGACCGGGCCTTGCAGGTGCTGATACCGACTTCGATCATCCTGTTCTTTCTGGCCGGAGCGGCATGGCCCCTTTCGTCGATGCCGCTCGGCGTATCGAGCCTTGCTCATCTCTCGCCCGCGACCTTCGGCGTGCAGGCTTTCGTTCGCTTCAACGAGATGGGCGCGGGCCTTGGCGAAGTGCTGCCGCAACTGGCGGGCCTTGCCGCTCTATGCCTGGTCTACGGCGCCGCAGCCGCATGGCGGCTTACCAAGCGAGCGGCATAAAACCGTCACAGGATCGCCATCCAACCTTCATCTACCGGGCGTACCCCGCCGACCCGTAAGCGCGTTCAAACTCAGGGGAAAACGGTAATGAAATTCGGCACTTGCGTCGCAACTTTGCTGGCGGGAACGTCGCTCGCAGGTCTTCCCGCGATGGCCCACGCGGCCGAGGCGGAGGTTGCTGAGACCGCCGATCCCAACGCCATCATTGTCACCTCGCAGAAGGTCGAGCAGCGCGCGGTCGATGTGCCGATCACCCTCTCGGTCCAGACCGGGGAGCGCATGCGGGAACTGGGCGTCACCGACATCGGGGAACTTTCGAACTACGTTCCGGGCCTCAATGTCCAGGTGCAGAGCGCCAACAACCCCGGCTTCGTCATTCGCGGCATCACTTCGGACAGCGGCTCGGCGCAGCAGGGACCGCGCGTCACGCTCTATTACAACGGCATCGATATCTCCCGCTCGCGCGGCGCCTATCAGGGCATCTACGATCTCGACCGCGTCGAAGTGGTGAAGGGCCCGCAGGCGACACTGTTCGGCACGGCCGCCACGATCGGCGCGATCAGCTTCGTTTCCGCCAAGCCAGAGGCCGGTACTTCGGCCTCGCTGACGGGTTCCTACGGCAATCTAAATGCCTACCGCGCCGAAGGTTTCGTGAACGCGGGTAACGACGTGATCGCCGCCCGTATCGCCGGCCAGTGGAAGAAGCGCGACGGCTATATCGAAAATCTCGCGCCGGGGCAGGACGATCTCTATGCGCAGGACCAGCTCGGCCTGCGCGGATCGCTGCGCTATACGCCGACTACCGACTTCACCGCGGACCTCGTCTTCACGTACGACCGCCAGCGCAACTCCGGCACGCCGTTCCTGTCGAAGAACCTCGGCTCCACTTCAGTCGACGGCCTCCATGATGCGGCCTACCTCGGCGGTTCGCCTTTCTCGAAGGAAGTGCTCGGCTCCGACAAGCTCGGTCTCGACCGCGACGTCTATGATGCCAACCTGACCCTGAGCTGGGACTTCGCAGACGGGTGGAACTTCACCACGGTCAATGGCTATCGCAATTTCGACGCGCTGGAAGTCTTCGATGCCGACGGTTCGGCAGCTTGGTATCTCGAATTCGCGGAACATGCCAAGGGCTGGCAGGCAAGCCATGAGGGCCGCTTTACTTATTCCGACGATCAGTGGCGCGCCTCGTTCGGCTGGAACTACTTCATCGAGGATTCCTCGCAATATGTGCCCTTCTCCTCGGAAGTCGGCACTTATCTGCAATGTACCGCCAATCTCGTTCCGGGGCTTGGCTGTGTCGCGCCGGACAACTCGGTTCCCGGTTCGCGCGCCACGGCCCTGCTGACAGGCGGCGCCTTCACGGCAGTGCCTTACTCCGCCTGGTCGCGAAACGAAGGGCGCAACCAGACCTGGTCGATGTTCGGCGATGTCGCCTGGAAGCCCGCGCCCGAACTGGAAGTGACGGCCGGCGCCCGCGTGCTGATCGAAAAGCGCCGCTCGGGCTACATTGCCGAGCAGCCCGACGCGCCGGTCTACGGCCAGCCGCTGCTGCCCTATTTCGATACCGACGGCCAGACCTTCCATGCCCGCAAGACTTACGCGGCCGTGCTGCCGCGCCTGAACGTGCTCTATCATCTGACGCCTGCGCTCAACCTCTATGCCACGATTGCGGAAGGTCGTCGCTCGCCGGTCGTCCAGCTTTCCTCGGCAGCGGGCGGCGTTCCCGATCTCGATCTCATCAAGTCGGAAACCGTCTGGAACTATGAGGCCGGCATCAAGGGTTCGGTCGGCATGTTGTCCGGCTCGCTGGGCGTCTATTACGACAAGTACGACAACTTCCAGGTCTCGGTGATCGAGGACGGCCGCGCCGTTACCCGCAGCGCCGGGTCGGCGTCCAACCTGGGTGTCGAGGCCGAGCTTGAGGCCCGCTTCACCGACTGGCTGAGCGCGTTCGGCAATGTCGGCTTCATCAGCGGCGGTATCGACGACAAGGAAGCCAACGGTGCCTTCGCGGGCGACCAGTTCCGTCTCCAGCCCAAGTGGCAATGGGCGGCGGGCTTCAATCTCAACCTGCCCGTCACCCAGAACACCAGCGTGTTCCTGACGCCGAGCGTGACCTATCGCAGCAAGATCTACTTCGAAGTGCCCAATAGCGATGCGATCAGCCAGAGCCCGGTCACGCTGGTCAATCTGCGCGGCGGCGTCTCGCTGATGGACGGGAAGTTCCAGATCGCCGGTTACGCCCGCAATCTCGGCAACGAGAAGTACCTGCTCGACGCAGGCAATACCGGCGGATCGTTCGGCTATCCCACCTTCATCCCGGCCGAACCGCGCACTTACGGCATCGAGATCACGGCGCGCTACTGATCGATCACTTTCGAGGAATACCCATGACCCTTCAACTCGACCGCCGCCTGCTGCTTGGCGCCGGCGCCTTCGGGCTTGCCGCTCTGGCGACACCCGGCGTCGCCCAGATCCTCACCGCGCGCGGCTTTACCCATGGCGTGGCGAGCGGTGAACCTGCGGCGAACTCTGTCCTGCTCTGGACTCGCTACGTCGGCAGCGCCGATACGAAGCTGCGCTGCGAAGTCTCGGCAGACGAGAACTTCCGCAAGGTGGTGAGCGGCGGCGAGGCGATCGCCTCGCCTGCGCACGACAATTGCGCCAAGCTGGTGGTGGCCGGGCTCGCGCCGGGCAAGTGGTACTTCTACCGCTTCATCGCCCCCGACGGTACGAAGAGCGAAACGGGCCGTACCCGTACCCTGCCGGTGGGCGATGTGGATCGCTTCGGCATCGGCCTGTTCTCCTGCTCGAACATGCCGTTCGGCTGGTTCAACGCCTATGCCCATGCCGCCACGCGTGACGATCTCGACCTGATCGTTCACGTCGGTGACTACTTCTACGAGTACGAATACGGCCACTATCCCGACAATCCCATGGCGGGCCGTCCGATCGAGCCCAGGAACGAGACGGTGACGCTGGCCGATTACCGCCTGCGTTTCGCCAGCTACCGCCTCGACCCGGACTTGCGCCGCATTCACCAGCGGTTCCCGATGATCGCACAGTGGGACGATCACGAATTCGCCAACGATACCTGGCAGGGCGGGGCAGAGAACCATCAGCCGGATAAGGAAGGCGACTGGTCGGTACGCCGGGCCGCGGCGGAGAAAGCCTATCGCGAATGGATGCCGGTGTCGGACGCGCTTTACGACAGCTTCCAGATCGGCTCGCTGGCAACGCTGTTCCGCCCGGAAACGCGCGTGAGCGCACGCACGGGGCAGCTCGATTTCGGCGCGGTGATGGCCGGTGCCGCAAAGGGCGGACCGGCGGAAGTCGCCAAGGCGCTTGTCCAGTTCCGTGACGGTCCGTGGATGTCGCAGGATCGCACGCTGATGGGCGCACAGCAGGAAGCCTGGCTCCACAAGGGGCTGGCGGATTCCGCGAAGTCCGGCACGCGCTGGCAGGTGCTGGCGCAGCAGGTTGTCATGGGATCGCTCAAGGCGCCGCCGCAGATGGCCGATCTCGTTCCCGCGACCGGCGATCCCAAGGTGCGTCAGGTGCTCATGGCCATCGCCGCCGCATCCAAGGTCGGGCTGCCGTTCAACATGGATTCGTGGGATGGCTATCCCGCTGCCCGCGAACGCCTGCTGCGTGCGGCGCGTCAGGCGGATTGCAACCTCGTGGTTCTGGCGGGAGACAGCCACAACGCATGGGGTAGCGAGCTTTCCGTGGACGGCGCCTCGGCAGGTGTCGAATATGCCGGACATTCGGTGACCTCGCCCGGCTACGAGGCCTATCTGCCTTCCGTAGCGCCCGCCGATCTCGCCAAGTCGCTGCGCGGGGCCAATCCCGGCCTTGCTTTCGCGGACACCAGCCGCAGGGGCTATGTCTCGCTGCAGATGACGCCCGAGGAAGTTCGCGGCGAATGGCACTTCGTGGGCACGATCGCCCAGCGCACCACCGCCGGGACGACGAGCGAAGGTCTGTCGGTGAAATGGAACGAGCGCCGCTTTGCCCCAGCTTGAAAATCGGGCCTGATCGAAAGAGGTTTCCTGCCGCGTGAAGGGCGGTCCGGGTCTTGCCGGACCGCCCTTTCACATCTCCTGATGATGATACAAAATATCACGAACGGTTGACGTGCTGTCATCAGGGTCGCAAACAGCCGGAAAATACCTCTCCCAAGGACTTCCCATGACTGACTCCGACCGTCCCGAATCCCAGCCCGAAGGCGCGGGAGTTCGCCCGGATCGCCGCGATTTCCTCGGCGGCCTTGCCGCTGCGTTCGGTGCCGCTGCCGTGGCGGGCGGTTCCGGTGAGGCGATGGCGGCGACCAGGGAGAAGCGGAAGGGCGGCAGCGCTCCCGTCAGCGATGCGCAGCTGCGTGAGGCGATCGATACGGTCGTGGTGATCTTTGCCGAGAACCGCAGCTTCAACAATCTCTTCGCTGATTTCCCGGGTCTTCAGCAGCCGCTCGCCGAAGTCCCTGCCGAGCGTACCCGCCAGCGCGACCGCGACGGCAAGGTCATGGAACGCCTGCCGAAGATCTGGGAAGGCCTCGTGCCTTCGAAGCAGGTGGTCGAGCATGCCGAATACCAGATCGGTCCCGATGACCTGGCGCCGATCCCGAACGGACCTTTCGCGCTCAAGACCCCGGAAGGCGACCCGCTGCCGCACGGTCTGGTCACGCGGGATCTGGTCCATGCGTTCTATCACAACCAGATGCAGATCAACGGCGGCGCCAACGACCAGTTTGTCGCCTGGGGAGACAGCGGTGCGCTGGTCATGGGCCACTACGGCGACATGCGCGCGCAGCTGCGCCTGTGGCAGATCGCCCGTGAGTTCACGCTCTGCGACAACTTCTTCATGGGCGCTTTCGGCGGTTCGTTCCTCAATCACCAGTACCTGATCGCCGCGCAGCCGCCGTTCTACCCCGATGCCGACAAGAGCCCGGCCGCCAAGCGCATCGCCGTTCTGGAAGGCAGCGACCCCAAGGGCACGCGCCTAAAGCCGGATCCCAAGACGCCTGCCAGCGCTCTGGACGGCCCGGCCCTATTCGGCCCCAACACGCTTTCGCCGGACTTCTGGGCCGTCAACACGATGCTCCCGCCCTATGCGCCGACTTACGAACTGGATGCGGAAAAGCCGGGCTATGCCAATGCTGCAAGCTCGCACACGCTGGTGCCGCAGCAGCACAAGACGATCGGCGACATGCTCTCCGCCAAGGGGGTGGACTGGGCGTGGTACGCAGGCGGATGGAATGCCGCGCTGGCCGGGAACATGAACGATGCCTCGTTCCCTTCGCGCCCGAACTTCCAGCCGCATCACCAGCCGTTCAACTATTACGACCGCTTCGCCCCCGGCACCGGCGACCGCGCGAAGCATCTGCGCGACGGCGGGGAGGGCGGAACCGCGCGCACCAACAAGTTCCTGGCCGATGCCGCGGCGGGCAAGCTTCCTGCGGTCAGCTATTACAAACCGCAGGGCAATCTCAACATGCATGCGGGCTATTCCGATATCGATGCGGGCGATCGCCATATCGCTGCCGTGATCGACGGCCTGCGCGCCAGCCCGCAGTGGGAAAAGATGCTGGTCGTCATCACGTTCGACGAGAACGGCGGCTGGTGGGATCACGTCGCACCCCCGAAGGGCGACCGCTGGGGACCGGGCACGCGCATTCCGGCCGTGATCGTCTCGCCGCACGCGAAGAAGGGCGCGGTCGACCACACGATCTATGACACCGGTTCGATCGCCCGCTTCCTCACGCGCCGTTTCGGCCTGGAGAAGCTGGAAGGCCTGAAGATGCGGGAGGATGCCATGACGGCGGCTGGCGGCGTGGCGCCGGGCGACCTCACCGGGGCACTCGATCTGGCCTAACCCCGCGCAAAACAGGTGCGCCTGCTCCGGGAATGCGACAAGGTATCGACGCCGGGACCGATTCTCCATCGGTTCCGGCCGAACTTTACATAGCATTACTTTTCACAGCATTTCGGGGGCCATAATAACCATGCGGGTCATCGCATCCACCGTCTTCACGCTCGGGGCCATTCTTGCCGTTTCCACCGGCGCCCAGGCAGCACCCAAGGCCTATCCTCAGGCCGAAAAGCAAGTCCTCGAAATCTCCAAGCAGGCCATCGCCTTGCGCTCGGTCGAGGGTGAGGGCAACCAGACGCAGCAGGTTGCCGAACTCTTCGCCAAGGAACTGCTCGCGAACGGCTGGGACGCCAAGGACATCGAGATCGTTCCCCACAAGGATACGGCCTATCTGATCGCCACCTGGCAGGGCAGCGATCCCTCTCTGAAACCGCTGGTGATTTCCGCGCACATGGACGTGGTGGAAGCCAAGGCGGCCGACTGGGAGCGCGATCCTTTCACTCCGGTAGTGGAGAACGGCTACCTTTACGGACGCGGTGCCAGCGACACCAAGTTCGAGGCAGTGCTGGCGATGGAAGCGATGATCGAACTGCGCAAGCAGGGTTTCAAGCCCAAGCGCACGCTCGTCATCGCTTATTCCGGTGATGAGGAGACCTCGATGGCCACCTCTAAGCTGATCGCCGAGCGGCTGAAGGACGCCGAACTCGTGCTCAATGTCGACGGATCGTCCGGGACCCTGTCGGAAAAGACCGGCAAGCCCGCGTTCTGGTCCTGGGGCGGTGCCGAAAAGACTTATGTCGATTACCAGATCGACGTGACCAACCCCGGCGGCCATAGCTCCGCCCCGCGCACCGAGAACGCGATCGTCCAGCTTTCCGAGGTTCTGGAACGGATCGGACATTACCACTTCAAGCCCGAACTCAACGACATCACCCGCGCCTATTGGGTAGAGGCTGCCAAGCTGGAGCCCAATGCCACGCTGGCCGGTGCCATGCGCGCATTCGCGGCCAATCCGAACGACGAGGCGGCGCTCAAGGTACTGCGCGCCAACCCTTCGATGGTCGGCCGCACCGGCACGACCTGTGTTCCGACGATGCTCTCCGGCGGTCACGCCCAGAATGCCCTGCCGCAGCGCGCCACGGCCAACATCAACTGCCGCATCTTCCCCGGCCACACCCGCGAGGAAATCATGGCGGAACTGGAGAAAGTGGCGCAGATGCCTGCCGCGAAGTTCTCCGACGTGACCGGCGATGCCTCGACGATGTCGCCCGCCTCGCCGATGCGGCCCGATTTCGTGGCGGCGACGCGCAAGGCGGTGACGGCGGCCTGGGGACCGATCCCGATCATTCCCTCGCAGGCTTCGGGTGCTTCGGATTCGATGTGGTATCGCGCGCTTGGCGTGCCCAGCTACAGTGCCAGTGCCTCGATGATGAAGGACTCCGACGAGTTCGCCCACGGCCTCAACGAGCGGCTGCCGCTGCTCAACGTGCGGCCGGGGATCACCTATTACCTCAGCCTCTACAAGGACCTCGCCGGGAAGTGAGGTCCTGAGGTGGAAGCTGGCGGCGCTCAGGCGGCCGCCAGCTTCCGTCCCTTCAATCGTCCGCCGCTGAGGATCCGTGCGGGTCCCGGCGCGGCCCGGCTGAGCAGGGTCGCCAGCAGGACCACGGCCAGGAGCACGATCAGCGGCTGTGCCACCAGGTAGACCGGATAGAGCGGCGAACCGAGCGTACCGAACAGCCTGCCGAGCAGCGGCCCGCCCAGCCAGATCAGGATGAGGTGTGAGCAGAACAGAAAGAACGCGAAGGGCTCGATCTTCAGCAACGGGCGTCTTGCGGCGGTTCCGGCGATACCCCAGGAAATGCGCCAGTAGGCCAGCGCTGCCGAGATGCGCACGGAAAGGTCCAGCGTGGCGGCGGGAAGGCTGACAGGAGACGCGTCCACCACCAGCGTAAAGTAGAGCTGCACGGCCGTCAGCACCGCAAACGGGGCAAGTGCCAGGGCTATCGGCCAGTCTGCGATACGGTCGGACAGGTTTTCGCGCCGGGCGATGATGCCGAGCGTGAAGAAGAACGGGATCGAGGCCCGCATGAAGATCGGCGGTCCATAGCCCGCGATCTGGCAGACCGCGGCAACCAGCGCGACGGCGATCAGGGTGCGCTTGCCGCAGCGCACGAGCAGCGGCGCCAGCAGCATGCAGAGAAACAGATCGCGCAGGAACGGCATCTGGACGTTGATGTCCGGGTTGCGGCTGGCGATGAACACTTCCTGGAAGATCCAGTCGAGCGATTGCGGCGTCGGTGCGGCGAGGCGGGTGGCCACGGCAGCGCCCGACACGAGCAGGATCGCCAGCGCGTTCCACAGCACCATCGGCAGCAGGATCGTCTTGGCCTTGCGCCCGACATGGCTTGCCCAGTCGAAGGTGCGGCTCGATCCCGCGACCAGCCAGCCGGAAATCAGCCCGAGAAGCGGTACGGCGCTGCGTCCGAACACGTCCATCAGCACCCAGCGCAGGTTTTCCTGCGGGGTGCCGTGCGCAAGCTGGAGGTCGTATCCGGTCAGCCCGGTCCAGGCATGGACATAGACGACCCCAAGGATGCAGATGACGCGCGCGACCGAAATGGCATCGGACCTGCGGCGCGCATCGATATTGAGTGTTTCAGGCAAACCATCTTCCCGTTTTTTGGCAACCCGCCCAAATTCCATCGTTCTTTGGCGCAATGGCCAGAGTACGAGGGATTTCTTCCATGGCTCCAAACCAACGGGACATGAATAGTTCTGGTTCTATTCGACAGGATGAGCCTTAAAAAGGGCGAAGCGGAGGCGCGATTGGCCAAGTCTACGAAATGAAACGGGCGTGACGGTTACCCCAGCGCTTGTTGTCGGCGATGATCTCGTGCGCACAATTATGGCCGGGAGCGCCGGTCACGCCGCCGCCGGGGTGGGTGCCGGAGCCGCAAATGTAGAGCCCCTTGATCGGCCCGCGATAGGCGCCATGGCCCAGCACCGGCCGCGCCGACCACATCTGGTCGAGCGTCAGGTTGCCGTGCATGATGTCTCCGCCGACAAGGCCGAACTTGCGCTCAAGGCCCTTGGGACTGAGCACCTGCCGACCGAGGATCGAAGCGCGGAAGCCCGGCGCGTATTCCTCCACCGTATCGATCACGGTGTCCGCCGCCTTGTCTTCCTCGGCATCCCAATCGCGGCCGTCTGGCAGTTCCGGCGCAAACTGCTGACAGAACAGGCTGGCGACATGCTGGCCTTCGGGCGCAAGGCTGTCGTCCACGGTGGAGGGGATCAGCATCTCCACGATCGGCTTCTTCGACCAGCCGTGCGTCTTCGCGTCGAGGAAAGCGCGGTCCATGTAGTCCAGCGTCGGCGCGATGATGATGCCGGACTGGTGATGCTCACCCGGCTCGGGCAGGCAAGTGAACTTCGGCAATTCGGAAAGCGCCACGTTCATGCGGAAGGTGCCGCTGCCCGCCTTAAAGCTTTTCATGCGGCGCTGGAAATCAGGTTTGAGTTCGCTCTGGGCGATCATCTTGCCGTAGAGCAGCTTGGGCCCGACATTGGCGATCACGCGGGTGGCGGCAATTTCCTCGCCGCTTTCAAGCCGCACCCCGGCAACCTTGTCGCCATCGACAAGGACCTGTTCCACCGGGCTTTCGAGGCTGATTTCCACGCCCAGCCTGCGGCAGACTTCGCCCATGATGCGGGTGATATTGCCCATGCCGCCCACCGAGTGGCCCCAGGCGCCCTTCTTGCCGTTCACTTCGCCGAAGACGTGGTGCAGCAGGACGTAGGCGCTGCCCGGAGTATCGGGAGAGGCGTAGTTGCCGACCACGGCGTCGAAGCCGAAAGCGGCTTTCACCGCTTCGCTCTCGAACCAGCCGTCCAGCAGTCCGCGTGCGGACTTGGTGAAGAGATCCAGCACATCGCGCTGCGCTTCGATGGAGAGGCCCGCCAGCTTGCGCCCCTGACGTGCCGCGTCGATCAACCCGCGCCAGCCGTCACCGGCGTTGGGCGGTGACTTGAGAGCGAGATCGCGCAGCACTTCGGCCACGACTTCCAGCGAGTCGTAATAGGCGGGCAGCACGTCTGCATCGTGTTTTGAGAAGCGGCGGAACTCCGCCTGTGTACGTTCCAGCCCGCCGCCCAGCTTGAGATAGCCGCCGTCTTCCTGCGGCAGCAGGTTGGAGATCGGTCGCTCGATCACGCGGTAGCCATGGTCCGCCAGCCGCATGTCGGCGATGACCTTGGGCTGGAGCAGGCTGACCGTGTAGCTGGCCACCGAGTTGCGGAAGCCGGGGTGGAATTCCTCGGTCACCGCTGCGCCGCCGACCACGTCGCGGCGCTCCAGAATGCGCACCTTCAGCCCTGCGCGAGCAAGGTAGAACGCGCAGACGAGGCCGTTGTGGCCGCCGCCGATGATGACGGCATCGTAAGTCCGGGTCATTTCTGGCTCCAGCCGGATGCGGGCCGCTCGCTCTGGCGGGCTTCCGGGATCAGTTCGCGAATACGCTTGCAAAAGCGGCGCAGGCAGACTTCCTTGTCGGACAGCGGCCCGACCGAGAACGTGCGCGAGGCCATGCCTGCCTGCACGCGGGTGATGAGTGCGGTGTCCTCGGCATTGACCTGCCGGTTGATGCGCCAGTTGAGGTAGCGCGCGGCGCGCATCTCCCGGCGGTCATCGGGGAGAACATAGCTGATCTCGCGGATCATGCAGCTTTCAGGGCCCGTGGGTAGCCACTGCATGAAATCGACCTGATCCGGGTAGATGTCGAAGGCGACGCCGGGCCAGAGCTTGAAATAGAGCCAGTGGCGCTGGCGATCCCCGGGCAGATGCGGCACCGGCGGCAGCAGGCGCTGGTACATGCGTTCGGACCAGTTGGATGAGGGCGCATCCATCAGATCGCCCCACATCCGGTCGACATGGCGTTCCGCCTCCACGCCGTAGCTGCGGCCGAACAGGCGGGTAAGGCCGGGGTGGGCAACGGGGATGTGCAGCCCGTCCGAATAGTTGTCGCCCACGTTCTTCCAGTTCACTGCGCGCGGGCGCATGGTGACGCGGCCGAGGGCTTTCAGGTCCTCGAAACGATAGGGCGCGACCATTTCCTCGTAAGGGGCCATCATCTGCGCGATCGAGGGGCCGCTGTCGTCGACGAGGCGCACGAAGATGAAGCCGCGCCAGACTTCGATGTCCACCGGGGCAAGGCCGTGGCTGGCCCTGTCGAAACCGGGATAGCTCTGGCTGTCGGGCACGCCGATGAGGCGGCCGTCGAGGTCGTAGGTCCAGGCGTGATAGGGGCAGACCAGCCTCTTCGCGCAGCCGCTCGCGCCATCGACCACGCGCGAGCCGCGATGGCGGCAGACATTGGTGAAGGCGCGCAGTTGCCGGTCACTGCCGCGCAAGACGATCACGCTTTCGCCGATATATTCCAGCGTGTGCCAGTCCCCTACGTTCGGCACGTCGCTTTCATGGCAGACGACCTGCCAGCTTGGAGCGAAGATGCGCTCCTTCTCCACCGCCAGGAATTCGGGATCGGCGTAAGTCCAGGCGGGCAGGCTCCAGCCGTCGAGCGGATCGGGAGCGGCGGAATTCCAGAGCTGCGTTGCCATGGGCGATGACCGTTCAGTCGAGTTCGTTGCGCTTCAGCCAGAGCCAGATCGGCAGACCCAGCACCATCAGCACGAAGCTCAGTCCGCTGGCGCCGATCCCGGCTCCCCACAGGGTCCAGAGCGCATAGAGCGCGCCGATCAGTGCCGGGATGCGGGCGACGCCGAGCTTCAGTGCCGCCAGAGCGCAGGCAAGGTAAAGCCAGAGCGTTGCCGAAGTCGAGAGCAGCAGCAGGTACTCGAACAGCGCCTGCATCGTCCGGCTGGCGTTCATCGCCGCGAAGAAGCTGGCGACGACGGCGGAGATCAGCAGGGCGCGCCGGGCCGTTCCGCGCGCATCGGTTTCGGCGAACCAGTGAGGCAGCAGGCTGCGCGCGGCCATGTCGCGCATCATCTCGGCCTGGAGCAGGGTCCAGCCGTTGAGCGCGCCGATACAGCTTATGACCGCGAACAGGGCGACGAGGGTGGCGACGTCTCCGTCGAGGAAGCGGGCGACGAAGGTGGCGAAAGGTGCGGCCGAATGCGCGGCGACGTCGCTCGGCAGCAGCAGGGCGATGGCCGAGCAGACCATGAGATAGAGCACGCCGGTCAGCGCCGTGCCCCAAAGCGTGGCGCGCGCGACGTTGATCTCGGGATTGCGCACCCGCGCGGCCGCTACGCTGGCGGATTCGAAGCCGAGCAGCGCCCAGAGCGTCAGGGTTGCAGCGCCGTTGATGGCGCCTGTGTGGACAAGCGAGGAGTCGAAGGTCGGAAGCTGGGCCTTGCCGTTCGACAGGACGTAGACGGCCAGCACGATCACCACCAGCAGCGGGATGACCTTGAGCGCCAGCGTGACGATCTGGAATTGACCCGCAGCCCGGGTGCCGCGCAAGTTGATGAGGGTCATCAGCCAGAGCAGGGCTATGGCGGCGAGGGCAGGAACATGCTCTCCGCGCCCCAGGAACGGCACCATGCTGGACAGATAGGAAACGGCAGCCACGGCGATGGTAACCACCGACGTCCAGAGCGAGACGAGGTAGATCCAGCTGATGAAGAAGCCGGCCGTCTTTCCGAAGGCGTCGGTCACGAACCCGGCGGGACCGCCCGCTGCGGGGCGGGCGCGGGTCAGGCGGCTGAGGACGTAGGCGAGCACCAGGGCGCCGGTGATGGTGGCGAACCAGCCGATCACGCCGTTCCAGCCGAACGGCGCCAGGCTGGCGGGCAGCAGGAACACGCCCGACCCGATCATGTTGCCCATGACCAGCGCGATCGCCGCCGTAAGGCCGAGGCTTCCCGTGGTCGAGCGGATGCCCGCAGCCTCGGTCTTTACGTCGTGATCGCCCGGCATGTCGTTTCCCCGTCTGAAAGGCAGCGCTTGAAAGGGGGCGGCCCCTAAGGGAACTCTATGCCATTTTCAACGCGAGGAAAGCCGAACCGGCGTCAGAACCCGCGCGCGACGCCCTCGCGGCGGGGATCGGCGCCGCCGACATAGCCCTTCGACGTCGCGATGATCGCCTGAAGACCGGATTCCTCGCCCCGCGATGTCGAAAGCGGCATGCCGCGGGCTGCAAGGCCCTCCATGATCGGCTGGGGGAATTTGTCGGCGCTATAGGTACTGCCCTTGGCCACGAGATTGGGGAGCGAAACGGCGTCTTGCGGCGTCATCTTCCAATCGAGCAGGGCGACCAGCACCTTGAGGTTGTAGGCCTGGATCGCCGAGCCGCCCGGTGAACCGGCGGCCGCCACGAATTTGCGCTGCGGCGTCAGCACGATGGCGGGCGCCATGCTCGAACGCGGGCGCTTGCCGGGGGCCGGGGCATTGGCGGCCTTGGCACCATCATCGTCCGTGGGGCTGAACGAAAAGTCGGTGAGCTGGTTGTTCAGGAAGAAGCCGCCGACCATGCGGCCTGAGCCGAAAATGCTCTCGACGGTGGTGGTCATCGACACGACATTGCCCTCGGCATCGATGATGACGATGTGGCTGGTGCCGCCCGGCTCATGCGTGGCATCCGGGCCGACTTCGGGGGCTCCCTTGGGCATGCCGAAGGTTATCGGTCCGGCCTTTTCGCCGATCTCGGCGGCGCGGCCCTTCAGGTATTCGGGATCGAGCAGGCCCTCCACGGGCACTTTCACGAAGGCCGGATCGCCTACGTAGCGATCGCGATCGGCATAGGCGAGGCGGCTGGCCTGCGCGAATTCGAACCAGGCCTTCTCGTCGGAAGCATTGCGCTTGCCGATGTCGGTATGTTCGAGCACGCCGAGCGCGATCTGCAGGCCGGGACCGCCGGAAGGGGCCTGCGGCGTGCAGACCAGATAGATGCGATAGGGCTTGCAGAGCGCAGGCGCGGAGTGCGGGCGATAGTTCGCCATGTCCGCCAGCGAGAGCGTGCTGGGGCGGGGGCCTTCATGCACGCGGTCGACGATCTGCTGGGCAAGGGGGCCGGTCAGGAGGCCGGATGCGCCATATTGCGCGATCCGTTCGAGCGACCGCGCATAGTCCGCGTTTTGCAGTCGGTCGCCCGCGACATAAGGCGTGCCGTCGGCCTTGGTGAAGTAGCGCTTGGCATCGGGCGCAGCGGCCTGCGGGGCCTTGCTTGCGATCATGCCGGCGAGGCGCGGGCTGACGATGAAGCCGTCTTGCGCAAGCCTGTGCGCTTCGTCGAAGAGACCGGCCCAGGGCAGTTTGCCATGCTCCCGCTGCGCCATGTCGAGCATGGCGATCGCACCGGGCACGCCGGTCGAGATCCCGCCCAGCACGGCCTCGGCAAAAGGCAGGCGTTTCCCGTTCTCGTCGAGGAAGAGATGGTCGGAGGCACCGGCCGGGGCCACTTCGCGCCCGTCATAGGCGGTGGCCTGCCGCGTCCTGGCATCGTAATAGACCATGAAGGCGCCGCCGCCGAGCCCGGAACTCTGCGGCTCAACCAGGCCCAGAACGGCCTGGATGGCGACTGCGGCATCCATGGCCGAACCGCCCGCCTTGAGAACGTCCACCCCGGCCTTCACCGCCAGCGGATTGGCCGCCGCGACCATGGCATGGCGGGCAGTTGCCGATTGCTGGGACCGTGCCGGATCGACAGGCTTCGCGGTTGCGGTCTTTTCAGCAAGCGCCGTGGGCTGAGCGAGCGAGGGCACTGCCGCAGCAAGCGCAAGGGCCGACAGGCCGAGGGCGAAGATCGGTCGGCGCAAGGACATTCTCCGGGATAGGATAGGCATTTGCAGGGGCTTAGCGCCGTCGCCCGTCTCGCGCCACCCCGTGAGGGTTTCTTCGCCTTGGGAGAGACACTGTCACGGCACGGTCTTGATGGCGACATGGAACCGCCCCCGAACTGACAACGAGAAGTCAGATTTCTCAGTCACATGCTGCGCCGCACAAGGTCTTCAGGGGAACCACGATGCGAGCAGCGACCATTCGGAATTTCTACCTCGTCGGCACCAGCATGGCAGCGCTTGCGCTCGCTGCACCCGCCTATGCGGAAGAAGTATCGGCAGATTCAGCGGCCGACGCTTCTTCCGGCGAAGTCGAGGGCGAGGCCATCGTCGTCACCGGCCAGCGCACGACCTATAACAATGCCGCGCTGACCGAGGATCTCATCACCCAGCAACCGCCCATGGTTTCCGCGCTCGATCTGGTGGATACGCTGCCGGGCGTGCAGGTGAACGAAGGCGATGCCTTCGGTTTCGACGACTGGTCCGCGACGATCTCCGTACGCGGCTACCAGACCAACCTCGATACGCAGCAGGTGGGGCTCACCATCGACGGTCTGCCGAACGGCGGTTCGGGCTATGGCGGCGGCGCCAAGGCCAATCGCTTCGTCGATACGATGAATATCGGCACCGTCGAAGTGTTCCAGGGCACTGCCGACATCGGCTCGCTTTCGAACGAGGCGCTGGGCGGCACGATCAACTTCGTCACATCGGATCCGCTGGCGGAACGGCGCCTGCGTTTCTCCGGTTCGGTCGGCGATTTCGATGCCGCTCGCTATTACGGCCGTTTCGATACCGGCACGATCCTGAACGGCACTACGCGTGCCTGGATCTCCTATTCGCACCAGCAGGCCACCGACTGGATCGACGGTTCGGCGGACAACTGGCGCGACAATGTGGCGGCCAAGTTCATCGTCGACACCCCGGTAAAGATCACGGGCTATGTCGATTGGGACAAGACGCACGAGAACAACTACGACCAGATCTACTCGGCGGCCCAGTTCGCGGCCAATCCGAATGCCGACGGCCTCGTGGGGGAGTGGACCGGCATTCCCTATCAGGACCAGGCCTATCGCCCCGCCTGGGCGACGCACCGCGAGAACTTCTTCGCCTATCTCAAGGGCGAGACGACGATTGCCGATACGGTCGATCTCGATGCGGCGGTCTACTACCACGATATGGCCGGACGCGGCGACTGGGTGCCGCAGTACGTCGTGGACGTGACCAATGACGGTGCGGGCAATCCGCAGAGCGAGGTTTCCGGCAGCGGCACCGTGCGCGGCGGTTCGGCGCTCGGCAGCATCTATTTCGTCGATGCCAACGGCGTGTCGCTCAGCCCGCGCGCGGGTTGCACGGGATCGCTGCCTTACCCTTACGGCGGCACCACCGATCCCAACTACGATCCTTCCTGCTACGCGGCGGGCGCTATCGGCGCGCAGTCCTATCGCCACACCCATTACCGCAAGGACCGGCTCGGCGGGACCGCCAATGCCGCGTGGAGAATGGATCTCGGCGCCTTCGCGAACACCCTGCGCGGCGGCCTCTGGTACGAGGACACCCATCGCCGCGAATGGCGCGACTGGCACAACGTTTCCGATACGGCGGTGGGACCGGCCTTCGATTCGACGCCGTACTGGATCCAGTATGACCGCAAGTATCCGCAGGACACCTTCAAGTGGTACGTACAGGACCAGGTCGAGTTCGGACCCGTCACGGCCAATTTCGGCGTGAAGCAGTTCATCAACCACATCGACCGTATCGACCTGTTCGGAGAGACCGACAACGCCCGGATCTCCTCGAAATCCAAGGTCCTGCTTTCGGGCGGGCTGCAGATCGAGCCGCTTGACGGCCTCAACGTGTTCGGCGGTTACTCGGAGAACTTCAAGGCGCTTTCCGATACCCTGCTGGAATACAACGACGCCGATTTCAGCAGCATCAAGCCCGAGACCGCCGAGAACTGGGAAGCGGGCCTGCGCTACAGCACGCCGCTGATCCAGGCTTCGGCCACCTGGTTCAAGAGCAAGTTCTCCAATCAGGTGATCTTCGTGCCGAATTCGACCCAGGCGGGTAACGACTATCTGGGCGAGGGTGACGGCAAGTTCTTCAACGCAGGCGGCATCGATTCCGAAGGCTTCGAACTTCTCGCCAGCCTGACGCCGGTCGATGGCCTGCACCTCTATGGCGCCTACACTTACATCGATGCGACCTATCGCGGCACCGGCAATCCCGGCCTGGATGCGGAGCAGGGCATCCTTGCCGGAAACCGCGTGACCGGAATTCCCAAGAACATGTGGGTCTTGGCCGCGAACTACCAGTACGGACCGGTTCGGCTGGGCGTAACCGGGAAGTACACCGGAGACCGCTACGTCAATGCTTCCAACGCCTGGCAGGCCGAGAACTACTTCCTCACCGACCTTACGGTGGGCGTAAAGGGCGAGGCTTTGAGCGACTGGCTGAAGACCATGGAGTTCACGCTGAACGTGACCAACCTGACCGACGAACGGTACATCGGCGGCATTTCGGGTGGCTACGGTTTCCTCGGCGCCCCGCGCACCATGGTCTTCACGATGACGGCAGACTTCTGAGACCTGCGAATTGCGCGTGCGAAGGGAAGCGGTTTTCTGGACCGCTTCCCTTTTGCATTCCGGTGGCTCGCCCCATGTTGCATTGCAATAAGTGCAACGGAGATGCGATAATATCCACGTCAGGCCATCTTGCGCGGAATAGTTAGCGCGCTAATTACCTGCCCATGCAGGAACGACAATCGAGCGAGAAGGCTCTGGCCGCAAGGTTGGGGCCGGTTTCGCGTTCATGGCAGCAACTGGCCGATTCGGCATTGTCCTCGCTGGGGGTATCGAACTCCTCGGGGTGGGCGCTGGTGCATCTGCTGCGCCTCGGGGACGAGGTGCGGCAGGGCGACCTTGCACGCGCCATCAACGTCACCGAGCCGTCGCTGGTGCGCACGCTGCATCTGCTGGAAGATGCGGGCCTCGTCGAACGCGTGGCCGACGATAACGACCGCCGCGCGAAGAACCTTCGGCTGACCGAGGAGGGCGCCGCAGCGGCCAGACGCATCGACAAGCGATTGATCGAGTTGCGTGCAAGCCTGCTCGATGGCATTCCAACGGAAGATGTCGAGACTGTCGTGCGGGTGCTTGATCGCATCGCCGCACGCATTGCGGAAAGCGCCGCCCGGCAATGACGAAGCGTTTCGGACTGGACGCCGCGCTGTTCTCCGTGAAGGCCTACCTGGCCTCGATGCTGGCCATCTATATTGCGCTCTCGATCGGGCTGGAGCGTCCCTACTGGGCCTTCCTCACCTCCTATATCGTGGCGCAGCCGCTGGCGGGGGCCGTGGTCTCCAAGGCGATGTTCCGCGTCGTCGGCACGTTCGTCGGCGCGGGCATGGCGGTGATCATGGTGCCGAACCTGGTCCAGAAGCCTGAACTGCTGGTCATCGGTATCGGCGCGTGGCTGGCCCTCTGCGTCTTCGTTTCCCTGCTGGACCGCACGCCGCGTTCCTATGCCTTCGTGCTCGCGGGCTATACGGCCGTGCTGATCGTGCTGCCGACGGTGGACGTGCCGGACACGATCTTCACCGTCGCCTCGCTGCGCGTGCAGGAAATCACGATCGGCATCCTCTGTGGTAGCTTCGTCCACGCGCTCGTGCTGCCGCAGTCGGTTTCGGCCTTCATGCTGCAACGGGTTTCCAACATCCTGGCGGATGCAGAGCGGTGGTCTCGCGACTCGCTGGAACTTGAAACAGTTGCCGCGATCGACAAGGAACGCCAGCGCCTTGCGCTCGACGTGACCGAACTGCACCAGCTCTCGATCCACCTTCCTTACGAAAGCACCCGTATCGCGCCGCGTATCCGCACGGTGCGCGCCTTGCAGGACCAGCTTTCGCTAATCATGCCGCTGGGCGCTGCCGTGACCGACCGGATCGCGCAGCTCCACGCGCTGGACGCGGTGCCGGAAGAGGTTCGGCAACTGCTTTCCGATGCGCAAGGCTGGTTCGAGCGGCTGAACGCCATGACACTGCTGGAGCGGGAAGAGGCCGCGGCCACCTTGCAGCAGCGCAGCCGCGCACTCGAACCCCGGGTCGGTGCTGACGCATCCTGGAACGAGCTGATCCTGCTCAGTCTGCTGTCGCGGCTGGCCGCGCTGATCGGCGCGCACCGCGACTGCCGCATCCTGGCCGAGCAGCTGGGCACCACCAGCACCCGCCCGATCAGCGCGCGGGCCGCTGAACTCGTCGAGGGGCGACGCGGCCGCGAACTTCATGTCGACGTCGGCGGCGCGACGCGCGGGGCCATCGGTGCCTTTCTCACCATCGCCATCGGCTGTGCGCTGTGGATCGGCAGCGGCTGGCACGAGGGTGCCACGGCCATCATGCTGGCCGGTGTCTTCACGGCACTCTTCGCCGCCGCGCCCGACCCGCTAGCCCCCTTGCGCGCCTTCTTCGCGGGGACGCTGATCGCGACGCTGATCGGCCTGCTCTACGGTTTCGTGATCATGCCGCGCCTCGACGGCTTCGGCCAATATGCTGCGGCCATGGCCCCCATGTTGCTCATGCTGGGCGCGCTGATGCAGTCTCCCCGCTGGAGCGGCATCGCCTTGCCCATGCTGCTCGGACTGGGATCGCCGGTGCTCGTCTCCGATCGCTACGTCGGCGGCTTCGCCAGCTTCGTGAACGGTGCATTCGCCCAGCTCGTGGGCATTCTCTTCGCGATCGTGGTGATCCGGTTGCTCAACTCCACCGGTACGCATTCGGCGATCCGCCGGACGGTCCGTGCCGGTTGGGCCGACATCGCCGAGCGGGCCAACATGATGAGCCCACCCGACGTGCGCGCCTGGATCAACCGCATGCTGGACCGCATCGCCCTTCTGGCGCCGCGCCTTGCCATGGCGGGGCGCTCGCCCGGCGCGCCGCTCTACGACGCCCTGCGCGACTTGCGCACCGGCGTGGCGATCGGCGAACTGCGCGAACTGCGCCTCGCCATGCCGCAGTCCAAGCGCGGCCCGCTGACCGAAGTGCTCCGCAAGGTAGGCGAATACTACAGAGGCCTCGATCCCGATCGGCCCGCACCCGCAGACCCCATCCTGCTTGAGGATATCGACATTGCCATGACCGCCGTCCTGAACGACGAAGACCCGCAGCTCAGCCGTGCGGGGGCGCTGGGGCTGGTCAGCCTGCGCCGCAACCTTTTCCCGGCCGCCACGCCTGCACGGATCGCCCATCCGGCAGAGGTGCCGGCATGAGAGGGGAAGTCTCCATCGACGGGGTGTTCCTGCCCACGCTGCTGGTTCTGGCGATCATCGCCTCGGTCATCACCCTGGCGCTGATGCGCATTGCCAACCTCATCGGTTTCTACCGGCTCTTCGCCTACCGGGCGATGGTCGACCTGTGTCTCTACATCCTCGTGCTCGGGCTTCTCGTCTGGGCCTCTCCCTTGATCGGTTTCCGCCAATGAAGCGCTTTCTTGCCCGCCTCGCCCCGAGCCTTGCCACCACGCTGCTCGTCATCCTAGCCGCCGTGATCGCGATCTGGCTCTGGCGCCATTACGAGGACAGCCCCTGGACCCGCGACGGTCGCGTTCGCGCCGATGTCGTGCGGGTAACGCCGGATATCGGCGGCCTGGTCACTTCGGTCGAAGTGAAGGACAACCAAGTGGTGAAGGCGGGCGACCTGCTCTTCGTGATCGACCGTCCCCGCTATTCGCTGGCGGTGGAGCAGGCCCAGGCCGCCGTCGCAAGCGCGCAGGCCCGGCTGGGCCAGGCGCAGCGCGAGGCCAAGCGCGACCTGGCGCTGGGCGATCTCGTGGCGACCGAAACGCACGAGCAGAACGTGGCTGCCGTTGCCACGGCGCGCGCGGCGCTCGATCAGGCACTGAGCGCACTCGACAAGGCGAAGCTCGACCTCGCGCGGACCAATGTTCACGCCTCGGTCAACGGCACCGTTACCAATCTCGACCTGCACCCGGGTGACTACGTGGCGCCGGGCAATCAGGCGATGGCGCTGATCGACAGCGATTCCATCCGCGTCGAGGGCTATTTCGAGGAAACCAAGCTCGCCAACATCCATGTCGGCTCGCCCGTCACCGTGGTGCTCATGGGTGAGGACCGTCCGCTCAAGGGCGTGGTGGAGAGCATCGCCGCGGGTATCAACGACACCACCCGCAGCGATTCCCGCAACCTGCTGCCGAGCGTGGACGCAACCTTCACCTGGGTCCGTCTCGCCCAGCGCATTCCCGTGCGCGTGCGCCTGACCGAAGTGCCCAAGGACGTCAGCCTGATCTCCGGCCGCACCGCGACCGTCACCATCGAACAGCCCGATCAGTCGAACCGCAAGGGCGCGAAGCCGTCAGCCGCGCCAGTGGCGGCCCCCGCAGCCGTCGCCACGGAGCAGCAGCCGTGATCCGCAACGCAGCTTCCCTTCTGGCCATCGCGCTGCTGGCCGGTTGCGCCACTGCCGGGCCGGACTATGCGCCGCCCGAAAATTCCGCCGCGACCACGCCTGCCGCCAATGGCGCTTTCGTTTCCGGGCAGGGGCCTGAATTCTCGCAGGCGGAACTGCCCGATCGCTGGTGGAGCCTTTACGAGGATCCGCAGCTCGACGGGCTGGTCGAACAGGCGCTGGCGGCCAATGCGAACATTCGCGCTGCGGACGCGAACCTGCGCAAGGCCGATGCGGTGCTGCGCGAAACGGCAGGGCAGAAGGCACTGAACACCACGATCGGCGCAGATGCCGATCTTGAGCGTGACTATTCGCCGGTTTCGGCGGGGACCAACCTGCCCGGCGTACTGACATACGATCTCGGCCTGACACTGTCCTATCCGCTGGATCTCAACGGCAAGATCAAGCGTGCGATCGAAAGCAGCCTGGCCGACCGCGAGGCTGTGGCGGCAGCGCGCGATGCCGTGCGCATCAGCGTGGCGGCGGCAACCACCAAGGCCTATGCCGACGTCTGCGCGGCGAACTTCCAGATCGCGACCGTCCAGAAGGTCATAACGCTTCAGCAGCAGACGCTCGACGCGACCGGGCGCCTGCAGCGCGGAGGACGCGGCACGGCTTTCGATGTCAGCCGGGCGCGTACCGCCGTCGAGAGCAGCCAGGCCAGCCTGCCGGCATTCTATGCCAAGCGGCAATCGGCGCTCTATCTGCTCGCGACCCTGCTCGGAAAGGCGCCCGCCGACTATCCCAGGGAAGTCGAGAGCTGCGCCGCGCTGCCGCGTCTCTCTCAGCCGATGCCGATCGGCGACGGCGCGGCGCTGATCCGCCGCCGTCCCGACATCCGGCAGGCGGAGCGGACCATTGCGGGCGATACCGCGCGCATCGGCGTCGCCACGGCCGACCTGTACCCCACGGTCAGCATCGGCGGCGGGATCATCAATTCCGGCAAGCTGGAGAACATCGGCAAGTCGCATAGCTTCGGCTTCAGCCTTGGGCCCTTGCTGAGCTGGTCCTTCCCCAACCGCCCCATCGTGCGCGCCCGCATCGATGCGGCCAATGCCCAGGTGGAGGCCGATCTCGCCCGCTTCGACCAGACCGTGCTCGACGCACTGCGGGGCACCGAAACCGCGCTGGAAACTTACGCGCGCGATACCGACCGCGCCGCCGCGCTCGGCCGCGCCAGCGACAGCGCAGGCCTCTCGGCGCAGCAGGCAGGCAAACTGTTCCGCTTCGGGCGCAGCGACTTCCTCAATCTCCTGAGCGCGCAGGGCGCGCTGGCGACGGCCCAGGTCAACCACGCCGCCGCAGAAGCGGCGCTGGTGGACGACCAGATCGCGGTGTTCCTGGCGCTGGGCGGAGGCTGGCAGAAGTCCGAATAAGTCAGGCCGCCATACGCCGCCTCTCGGCCGAGGCGGTGTAGAGGCCGAAAAGCTCGCGGAAGTGCGCCTCCATCGTGCGGGCTTTCGCGAGCGGGCGAGGGCGTTCCCGCACAACCTCCAGAATGGCCGCCGCCGCAGCGTTGCAGTCGGCAGCGGCATAAGTCCTGCCCGCACCATGTGCTGCGTGATCCGCCGCACCGCCCGCGTCGGGAACCACCACGGGCGTGCCGCTGGCGCGCGCTTCGGCGGCGGTCATGCAGAAAGTCTCGGCCTCGCAGCCGTGGACCAGGGCATCGGCGCTGGCCATGATCCTTGCGAAAGCGGCGCGGTTGCGCTCAGGAGCGAACAGGCGGACGTGCGGATTTCCGGCGATGTGTCGCAGGATCGCGCGCTGCTCACGCCCTTCGCCCAGCATGACGAGGCCGATCGGGGTCTTCCGGCCGGCAATGTTGACGGCATCGATCACCAGCGGCCAGCGCTTCTCCGGTGCAAGGCGGCCGACCCCCAGCAACAGCGCCGCGCTTTCCGGTAGCCCGCAGTCCGCCAGCAGCCGTGCCCGCAATGCCGGGTCGCGGTGGCGGGGCGAAAAGCACCCGTCCTCGACCCCCATCGGGATCGTGACGGTATGCGCGACGCCGCCCTCGTCCAGTCGCCGCGACAAGTCGCTGTTGGCGGAGACGACATGGTCGAACTTGCGGCTGTGGCGGCGCAAGTGTTCCCAGAAAACGGAGAATTGCCGGTCGATCGTCTGCTGCGAGAAGATATTGCCGAGCCAGCGATAGGCGTAGGCGGACAAGGGATCGGCATGCATGATCAGGCTGCGCGGCGCCGCGCCCGGCCAATCCGCGACCAGTCCGGCGCTGCGCCAGGGGGATGTCGCCTCGACGAAGTCCGGCGCTTCGGCATCGAGCGCGGCGTAGAGGCGATCGGCCTCCGCGAAATAGCCGTACTTGCGGTCGAGCGGGAAGCGGGGGCTTTTGATCGTGACGATCCTGGCATTCGGCCCGCGCTGCGTGACGCTGTCCTCGCTTCCGGGCGCGAGGATGACGATCTCGTGGCCCAGCGCCGGGCCGATCCGCAGCTTCTGTTCCACATAAGTGCGCACGCCGCCGCCTTGCGGGGAATAGAAAGCGCAGACATCGACGATTTTCATGGGTTCAGGATCCCTGGAAGATTGGGTGGGGCGGGTGTTCCGGCGCGGCAAGATCCCTGATCGCCAGAATGCCGCCTAGCAGCAGATGCGCGGCAAGGATCAGGCCCGCCATCAGCGTCATCAGTGCGCCGATGTCCCGCTGATGACCCAGCGCCAGGACGGCGACACCGGCGAAAAGCAGGTCCTTGTTCGGCACCAGCGGCAGGCGCGACACCAGCAGACGCAGGGTCGCGAGGAACAGCCACCAGGATAGCTGCACCTCGGGTAGCACGAGATGCCAGAGTACGGCGTTGAACAGGGTGGTCAGCACGATCCGGCCCAGATGGACCCGGGCGATCATGACCAGATCGGCGCGGGGCAGGGTAAAGACCCGGCGGCGCAGGATCATGGCGATTGCGGACACCAGCACCATGACGCCCAGCGACAGGGTGATCATTCCAGTGTCCAGGCCGAGGCTTGTCGTGCCGACCACGGGGATCATTACCGCAAGCAAGGCCAGGGTGACCGCGTTGCCGGTCATGGCCGAGAGGATCGCGACGTCCTTCACCGCTCCGAAAGGTGCAGCGTCCAGCGAGACGCGGCGGCGGGCCCAGGTGTAGAAATAGGCCTCGCCAAGATAGCCCAGCAGCAGTTCGTTATAGACCTTCTTGCGCAGCAGCGCGATCATCCCCGATCGCGGAATGCTCCAGAGGCGGTGGAAAATCAGCCATTCGCTGGCGGGCGTGACCAGATAGCTCGCCGCGAAAACCGTCCAGAAGGCGCCGCTGCTCGGCACCATGGCCGAAAGATGGCGCACGTCGAGGCCGCCCAGCTCGTGGAACACGGCAGCGATCACCGCCAGTGACAGGGCAACGGAAAACAGGGCATTGCGCCCGAAACGCGGGTTGCGGTCCTGCGGGGTCAACTGGATGGCCGGGGCATCGGGCGCCAGAACGGCAGCGGTTTCTGTCACGAAGTTCTCCGCAGGAATTTCCGGTCAGAGCGACCGTTGCCAGGGCGAGTGGGGTGCAAGGGCGCTTAGCCCCAGCTTGCGGCGCCGAACCTGTTCGCGTTCGCGACGGAGCCGGATCATCATGTCGAGATAGCGGTCAGCCGCGCCCTCGATCTCGTAGCGCGAAGCGATCATGCGGGCGCGCTGGGAATCGCCGGTGAAATCGCGGATGCGCGTCAGGCCCTCGGCAAATGCCCGTTCATTGCCTCGGGGCACCAGCATGCCGGTGCGCCCTTCCTCCACCAGACATTCCATGCTGACGCAGCAATCCGTCGAAAGCACCGGCAGGCCTGCGGCCAGAGCCTCGACCACGACGCCGGGGAGGCCTTCGTAGTCGGAGCTGAGGACGAAGACGTCGGCTTCGGCCATCAGCGGGTCGATGCTCGCAACGTGACCGACAAGGCGCAGGCTGGCGGCGATGCCAAGTTCTCCGGCCAAACGCATGATGGCATCGCGCTGCGGACCTTCCCCGGCGATCGTCAGCGTGTCGGAGGGGCGCGCGGCCTTGGCGAAAGCACGCAGCAGCATGGCGTGGTTCTTCTGGGAGACGAGCCGCCCGGCGGTCAGGTAGCGCGTACCCCAGACGGAGCGCGAGCGGGTTTCGCGCCTGCCTAGCAGACGCAGGCGCGTGCGGGGAAGAACGGGATTGGCGATGACTTCGACGCGACCCGGTTCGGCCTTGGTGGCTTCGCGGATTTCGCGGCTCATCGGTTCCGACAGGCCGATCAGGCGTTCGAACAGTTGGCCCTGTGCGCGAAGCCAAAACCCGTAGCCCTGTCGGATCGCCGCCGGCATGTCGGGACGATGGAGGGCATTGCTGACCTTCAGGGCCATGGGCGGCGCATGATCGCCCAGCAGCAGCTTCATCACTGCGCCCACCACGGCATATGTGTTTCCGGGTAGGAACAGGACATCGCTGCGATGCTCGATGAGATAGCTGTAAAGGCAATGGACCATCCAGGGCGTCTCCCACGCGGCGGTGGGAATGCGGGACGGTAACTGCCAGTAGTCCAGGGCCGGGGCGCTGGCGAGCTGGCTGCTGCCGGATCGGCCGAGCACGACCGTCACCTCATGCCCGCTGTTCACCCATTGCGCAGCAAGGCCAAGGGCGACACGCTCGACGCCGCCCGGGTCGAGGCTGTGGATCGGTACCACGATCCTGAGCTTGTCCTGCATACGACCCTTTCGCGTGGCTGACGTGCGCCGTGATAAGGGCCGTCAGACTTTCACTGGCGAGAAGGGCTCCTATGAGGGGCAGATGTCGGGTCCGTGACGGTCATGGGAGGTGTCGCGGGCGAGACGTAAAACTGCTGCGGAAGCGTCACCGTGCTGCCATGGAATCGCATAAATCCAGGTACCTCGACGGAGTATGCGTCGCGGCAAACCGCTTGAGGGTGGCCTCGATACTCGCCAGCAGTGAGGCCTTCGTCACATCGCCGGGGTGAACCGCGACCCGGACGGTCGGCATGTGCGGCAGGATGCGCCGGGCGAGGGCGGCAAAGGCCAGCGACGAGGCAGTGCGCGTAGGCGACCGGCTCGCCCATGTGATTACCGGTCCCCGCGCAAGAATCCTTTCGCTCGCGCTATCCCAGACCCGCCAGTGATCCTCGGCGATGGGCAATCCGGCCCGGCGCAGGGCCGACCGGGCACCTGCGCCATAAAGCCAGGCCGGTGCAATGAAACCGGATGCAGGGCGGCCGATAACGTCTTCCACCAGCGCCTTGCCGTCACGCATGCGGGCAAGCGCCGAGGCTTCGTCCAGTCCCAGGAATTCGCCTTCTCCGGCCGTCATATGGCGGGCCTTGAACCGGGCCGCCCCCTGATGAACGGCCCCGTCCTTGTGAAACCAGCCATGGACGAACATTTCGATCCCGACATCCGACCATTCCCGGAGCCGCGCCTGGAACGCCCTGTTTTCGGACAGGGGATGCAATCCCCAATGGTTCGGCACCACGAGCATGGCAAAGCGCGGCCCGCCGAGATGCCGCTCCAGCCGTTCCGACAATTGCAGGACAGCGGCCTGCGTGCCCGGTCCGACGTCGTGTATGGAGGCAAGCAGGCGTTTTTGCGGCGAAATCTCGGGCATTTGCGGCTCCCGGCGCCTGGCCGGGCACCTTGTTGGTGCGGCGTAGTTCCGCTTCGTGAAAACCGGGTGACGACGGGGGAATTTGCCCACTCGCGACCGAAAATTCGCCTGGCGCGCAAGGGCATTGTTGCCTTTTGTGAAATTGGTGCGCGCCAAACCCGACTTTTTTGTCTATGGAGCGCCTCAACCAGGGCCCGTTGGGTCGCACACTCCTCACCAGGCTCACCCATACAGACCGCGCCGGCGGCACAGGACAGATTCGAAACGCATGACATTTTCCCAGCTCCCCCCGCCTCTCGCCACCGCGCTGACCGCGCATGGCTATGAGAATCTGACCCCGGTCCAGGCCGCCGTCGCCGAAGCCGAGGCGCGCGGGCGCGACCTGGTGGTTTCCGCGCAGACCGGTTCGGGCAAGACCGTCGCCTTCGGCATCGCCATGGCCGACGAACTTCTGGCGGACGGTTCGATCCCTTATGCCGAGGCGCCGCTGGCGTTGGCGATCGCGCCGACTCGCGAACTGGCGCAGCAGGTGAGCCGCGAACTCGAATGGCTCTACGCCTCCACCGGCGCGCGCATCGTCACGTGCGTCGGCGGCATGGACCCCGTGCGTGAACGCAAGGCGCTCGAGCGCGGTGCGACGATCGTCGTCGGCACCCCCGGCCGCCTGCGCGACCACCTGGAACGCGGCAAGCTCGACCTCTCCTCCCTGCGCGTGGTCGTGCTCGACGAAGCCGACGAAATGCTCGACATGGGCTTCCGCGAGGATCTGGAAGAACTGCTCGACGCCAGCCCCGAAACCCGCCGCACGCTGCTGTTCTCGGCCACCATGCCGCGCCCGATCGAGGCGCTGGCCCGTCGTTATCAGACCGACGCGCTGCGGATCTCGACCGTGAGCGAGAATCGCGGCCATGGCGACATCACCTATCAAGCCGTCACCGTGGCGCCCGCCGACGTCGAGAACGCCGTTGTCAACCTGCTGCGTCTGCACGATGCGGAAACCGCGATCCTGTTCTGCGCCACGCGCGACAACGTGAAGCACCTCCACTCGACCCTGACCGAGCGCGGCTTCTCCGCCGTGGCGCTTTCGGGCGAGCATTCGCAGAACGAGCGCAACAATGCGCTTCAGGCGCTGCGCGACAAGCGCGCCCGCGTCTGCGTCGCCACCGACGTGGCCGCGCGCGGCATCGATCTTCCCTCGCTCACGCTCGTCATCCACGTGGAAATCCCGCGCGATGCCGAGACGCTCCAGCACCGTTCGGGCCGTACCGGCCGCGCCGGCAAGAAGGGCACCGCCGTGCTCATCGTGCCGTTCCCGCGCCGTCGCCGCGTGGAAGGCATGCTGCGCGGTGCGCGGATCGAGGCCGATTGGATCGCCGCACCGACCCCCGATGTCATCCGCGCAGCCGACCGTGGCCGCCTGATGGAAAAGCTGCTTGCTCCGGTCGAGGCCGACGAGGAAGATCGCGAAATCGCGCGTGAAATCCTGGAAAAGGTGAGCGCCGAGGATCTCGCCGCAGCGCTGGTCCGCGCCCACCGCGCCGCGATGCCGCAGCCGGAGGAACTCATCGGCAACAGCCCCGAGGCCCGCGAGGCGCGCCAGCGTCCGGGCTTCGACGACGTCGTGTGGTTCACCATGGACGTGGGCCGTCAGCAGCATGCCGATCCGCGCTGGATCCTGCCGCTGCTGTGCCGCCGTGGTCATGTCACCCGCAATGCGGTCGGCCAGATCCGCATCATGGCGAACCAGACCTACTTCCAGATCCCGCGTGCGCAGGCCGACCAGTTCATGCGCTCCGTCGAGCGTACCGCGCATGACGACAGCGGCGACGTGGAAAACACCATCCGCATCGAGCAGGCGCAGGACACGCCGCGCGAAGTCGCCCGCGAGCGTCGCCGCGAAGGCCCGCAGGGGCGTGGCCGCAAGCCGCATGGCGGCCGTGAGGAAGGTGGCCGTGGTGGCTACGAAGGCCAGCGCTACCAGCCGCGCCCGACCGGCGGTGCCCGCCCCGAGCGCAGCGGCGGCGGCAAGCCGTTCCACAAGAAGCCGAAGAAGGGCAACTGGTAAGCTCTTCGCGGTAGATGCTTAGGAGAAGGCGGGGCTGAGTTCCCCGCCTTTTTCTTTGTTCGCTGCCGGCAGAACGCCGCTGCTGCCTAAGATCGCGGGGTCTTATATGACCATACGGTTCGTCATCGCGAGCGAAGCAATCCAAGGCGGGTTACGCGGCTCTGGATTGCTTTGCTGCGCTCGCAATGACAAATTAAAGGTGAGGTCGCTGACCTTCAGGCCTCAAACACGCAGTTCAAGCACCTCGATAACCTCTTCCTGCCCATTGAAATCGACGAAATCGCCGAGTTCGGCCCCGAGCAGCGCGCGGGCCAGCGGCGCGGTAAAGGCGAGGGCGCCCTTGGCCGGATCGGCCTCGTCATAGCCGACGATATGGACTTCGCGCTCCTTGCCGTTCAGGACGAAGCGAACCCGGTGCCCAAACATCGCCCTGTCGCCGGAAGGGGCAGGCTGCACTTCCGCCGTAGCCAGACGTTTGCGCCAGTAGCGCAAGTCGCGCTTGGCGGCATTGCGCGCAGTCTCATCGTCGAGGGCTGGGATTTCAGCCTCCAGTGCCGCGATGCGGTTGTCGATCAAGGCGCGGCCCTTCGCGGTGACGAGGTTCGGCCCTGGCGGGATCGGCACTTCGAACTTGGGTTCGAGATGCTCCTCGTCGCCGTCGCGCCGGAAGGCGACGCTCACGCGCCGCCGCCCATATACTCGTCCATGGCCTCGCTCGCCTCGAACCAGCCGGCTTCCGCCAGCTCCAACTCCTCGGCGGCCTGCGTGCGGCGCTTGCCGATCTCGCCGATGCCCAGCTTGGCCAGGTCGCCCTTGGCCGAGGCCGGATCGGCCAGCACCGCGTCCAGCGTCTCCAGCTGCTGCTGAATGCGCTTCATGCGCGTTTCGGTCTCGGAGACCTTCTTGCGCAAGGCCTTCAATTCCTCGCGCGCGACGGCGCCGTTCTTGCGGGCCGGTTTTCCTTCGGCCTGCGCGGCGGCCTTGGGCTGGTTCCGGCCGAGCACGAAGTCGATGTAGTCCTCCATCGAGCCTTCGTAGTTCGCCGCGGTGCCCTGATCGACGAGAACCAGTCGGTCTGCGGCCAACTCCACCATATGGCGGTCGTGGCTGACCAGAATCACCGCCCCGTTGAAGTCGTTGAGGGCCTGCACCAGCGCCTCGCGTGCATCGACGTCGAGGTGGTTGGTCGGTTCGTCGAGGATCAGCATGTGCGGCGCGTCGCGCGTGACGAGAGCGAGCGCCAGACGCGCGCGCTCACCGCCTGAAAGCGTGGAGATCTGCGAGGTTGCCCGGTCGCCTGAGAAGCCGAAGCGGCCAAGCTGGCCGCGCACCGCGACCGGCGGCTTGCCTTCCATGGCGCGGGTCATCAGTTCCAGCGGCGTGGAATCGGAAGGCAGTTCCTCGACCTGGTACTGCGTGAAGTAGCCGATGCGGATCTTCGGGGAGAAGCTGAGCGAGCCTTCCATGGGTTCGAGCTGGCGGGCCAGCAGGCGCGCCAGCGTGGTCTTGCCGTTGCCGTTGCGGCCGAGCAGGGCGATCCGGTCCTCGGGATCGATGCGCAGGTTCAGGCGTCGCAGGATCGGCTTGTCCGCCTCGTAACCGACGGCGGCAAGATCGAGCGTGACCAGCGGCGGGCGCAGTTCGTCCGGGCTCGGGAAATCGAAGCTGAGCGAGGAATCCTCGGCCATGGCCGCGATCGGCTGCATCTTCGCCAGCATCTTGGCGCGCGACTGCGCCTGCTTAGCGGTGGAGGCGCGGGCGGAGTTGCGGGCGACGTAATCGGCCAGCTTCTTGCGCTGTGCGTCCTGGTTGGCACGCGCGGCGGCGGCCTGTGCGGCACGCTCGGCGCGGATGCGCTCGAAGCTGTCGTAAGTGCCGGGGTAGAGCGTCAGCTTGCCCTGCTGGAGGTGAAGGATGTGGTCGACCACGTTGTTGAGCAGGTCGCGCTCGTGGCTGATGACGATCAGCGTCTTGGGATAGGACTGAAGGAAATTCTCCAGCCAGAGCGTGGCTTCGAGGTCGAGGTGGTTCGAAGGTTCGTCGAGCAGGAGCACGTCGGGCTGCGAGAACAGCAGGCCGGCGAGTGCCACGCGCATTTTCCAACCGCCGGAGAAGCTGTCGAGCGGGCGGTTCTGCATCTCCTCGTCGAAGCCGAGGCCGACGAGGATACGGGCCGCGCGCGCTTCGCCGGTATAGGCATCGATGGCCAGCAGGCGCTCATGCACGTCGCCAAGGCGGTCGGGATCGACGCAGGTTTCGGATTCGGCGAGCAGGTCCTTGCGCTCGGTATCGGCATCCAGCACGGCTTCCAGCGCGGTGCGCGTGCCGGTGGGGGCTTCCTGGGCGATATAACCGAGCCGGGCACGGCGCGGCATCTCCACCGAGCCGCCGTCCGGTTCGAGCTGGCCGATGATGGCCTTTACCAGGGTGGACTTGCCCGCACCGTTGCGGCCGATCAGGCCGACCTTGCCGTCCTTGGGAATCGTTGCGGCAGCCTGGTCGAGTATGGTTCGCCCGCCAAGGCGGACGGTAATGTCGCGGATCGTCAGCATGGGGAGCGCCTAGAGGATTTTTCGCGCGGTTGGAAACATCTTCCGACTTCGTGCGATTCCGCAACGTTCCGCTGCGCTGGCACGCCCATTTCGGGTCGCTGTGTGCAGCCGTGAACGCCCGTTAGATCTGTCCCGAAGTTATCAACACCAATATGCCCGGGATTGCGATGACAGGTTCTGTCATGACCTGTTCCGCAACTGGGCGAATCGGTTATCGTTTTATCTTGCAACGCGGAATCACATGTGATTCTATCGCTTTCATGAGGTCGAACTCTCCCGTCATGCGTCAGGACGCCAGCCTTGCCAAGGAACGCCTGGTCCAGGGCATCGCGCTTGCGCTGCTCCTGCTGATGGGTGCTTTCGTGATCGCCGGCCCCAGCGGGTTGATTGCCTGGACCGAGAACCAGCACCAGCTGGAAGAGCGCCGCACCAAGCTGGCCGAACTTCGCGTCACGCGCGATCACCTGAAGAACCGCGTCGGACTGCTCGATCAGAACCATGTCGATCCCGATCTTGCGGGTGAGTTGCTGCGCAGCAATCTCAACGTTGTTCGTCCCGACGAAATGGTGATGATGCTCGACAAGTGAGCCGCTGGCCGGGCACGTCGCGTGCCCGCCAAACCGATCCGATATGGCTGAACTTTCGTCCAATTGTGGCCACTCTGTTGCGGGTGGCCATAATTTTTGTGCCACCTGCGGCAAATTTCCTTCATCGCGCTTTCGATTTCCGCTGGGCGTCCTATAAGCGGCCCGAAATCAATCGCACCAACGATGGGGAGTCCCGTTGCCCAAAGCAAAGACTGACGCCGGGTCCGGCGCTGAGCCAGCCGTAGTACCGGCACAGGACGAAGACTTCGCGCTGCACAGCCTCCAGGAGAAGCTCGCGGCCGATCGGCGCTACACGCCGAACAAGGAAGAACTTCTCAATCTCTACGAGCAGATGGTCCTCATCCGCCGCTTCGAGGAGCGCGCAGGCCAGCTTTACGGCCTGGGCCTGATCGGCGGTTTCTGCCATCTCTACATCGGCCAGGAAGCCGTTGCCGTGGGCCTTCAGTCCGCGCTCGATTCCAACCGCGACTCGGTCATCACCGGCTATCGCGACCACGGCCACATGCTTGCCTACGGTATCGATCCGAAGGTGATCATGGCCGAGCTGACCGGCCGCGAAGCCGGTATCTCGCGCGGCAAGGGCGGCTCGATGCATATGTTCAGCGTCGAGCACAAGTTCTACGGCGGTCACGGTATCGTGGGCGCACAGGTCTCGCTCGGTGCCGGTCTCGCCTTCGCGCACAAGTACCGTGAAGACGGCGGCGTCGCGATGGCCTACTTCGGTGACGGCGCGGCCAACCAGGGCCAGGTCTACGAGAGCTTCAACATGGCGGCTCTCTGGAAGCTGCCGATCATCTTCGTGATCGAGAACAACGGCTACGCCATGGGCACTGCCGTGAAGCGCGGCTCGGCCGAGACGCACTTCTATCGCCGCGGCACCGCATTCCGCATCCCCGGCATGCAGGTCGACGGCATGGACGTGCTCGAAGTCCGCAAGGCTGCCGAAGTGGCGCTGGAATATGTCCGCGCGGGCAACGGTCCGGTTCTCATGGAACTGAACACCTACCGTTATCGCGGCCACTCCATGTCCGACCCCGCTAAGTATCGCAGCCGCGAGGAAGTGCAGGACGTTCGCGAGAAGCGCGATCCGATCGAGCACGTGAAGCAGGATCTCGTCGCCCTTGGCGTGGACGAAGCCGCGCTGAAGGAAATCGATAAGCGCGTCCGTGCGCAAGTCGCGGAATCGGCCGACTTCGCCGAAAGCTCGCCCGAGCCCGATCTCTCTGAACTCTATACTGACGTCCTGGTGGAGCGCTACTGATGGCGATCGAACTGAAGATGCCGGCGCTCTCTCCGACGATGGAAGAGGGCAAGCTTGCCCGCTGGCTGGTGAAGGAAGGCGACGAAGTCTCGTCCGGCGACATCCTCGCCGAAATCGAGACCGACAAGGCGACGATGGAATTCGAAGCCGTCGACGAAGGTACTGTCGGCAAGATCCTCGTGGCCGAAGGCACCGAGGGCGTGAAGGTCGGCACGGTGATCGCCGTGCTCGCCGGTGAAGGCGAAGACGCGTCGGCCGTATCGGCTTCGGCGCCGAAGGCCGAGGCTGCACCCGCTGCCGAAGCCGCTCCGGCTGCTGCTCGCCCCGAAGCACCTGCTCCGGTCGCGAAGAAGGACCCCGAAGTTCCCTTCGGCACCAACATGAAGACCTCGACCGTCCGCGAAGCCCTGCGCGATGCGATGGCCGAAGAAATGCGCCGCGATCCGCGCGTCTTCGTGATGGGCGAGGAAGTCGCCGAGTACCAGGGCGCCTACAAGGTGACCCAGGGCCTTCTCGAGGAATTCGGTCCGCAGCGCGTGATCGACACCCCGATCACCGAGTACGGCTTTGCCGGTATCGGCACCGGCGCCGCCATGGGCGGCCTGCGTCCGATCATCGAGTTCATGACGTTCAACTTCGCCATGCAGGCGATCGACCACATCATCAACTCGGCGGCCAAGACCAACTACATGTCCGGCGGCCAGATGCGCTGCCCGATCGTGTTCCGCGGCCCGAACGGCGCAGCGGCCCGCGTCGGCGCGCAGCACTCGCAGAACTACGGCCCGTGGTACGCAAACGTGCCGGGTCTCGTCGTGATCGCGCCCTATGACGCTTCGGATGCCAAGGGCCTGCTCAAGGCGGCGATCCGCAGCGAAGATCCGGTCGTGTTCCTTGAAAACGAGCTGGTCTACGGCCGTACCTTCGAACTGCCCGAACTCGACGATCACGTCCTGCCGATCGGCAAGGCGCGGATCATGCGCGAAGGCAAGGACGTGACCATCGTGTCCTACTCGATCGGCGTCGGCCTCGCGCTCGAAGCCGCCGAGCAACTGGCCGGTGAAGGCATCGAAGCCGAAGTCATCGACCTTCGCACCCTGCGCCCGCTCGACAAGGAAACGGTGCTGGCCAGCCTCGCCAAGACCAACCGCATGGTCGTGGCGGAAGAAGGCTTCCCGGTCTGCTCGATCGCTTCCGAGATCATCGCGATCTGCATGGAAGAAGGCTTCGACAACCTCGATGCCCCGGTCGTGCGCGTCTGCAACGAAGACGTGCCGCTGCCTTACGCGGCCAACCTCGAAAAGGCGGCGCTGATCGACACGCCGCGCATCGTCGAGGCAGTTCGCAAGGTCTGCTACCGCTAAGATCTTTGGATCTGGCGTAAGAGCTGAAAAGTCTGGACGGCGGCGGCGCGAAAGCTCCGCCGCCGTCTTGCGTTGCGCGCTCTGTTCAAGGCCGATGTTTCCGGGCTTGCGTGATCGTCCTTGCGGGCTAGAGAGACCGCGTGTCCGAGCCATCATCCCCTGAGAGCCGTCCCGAAGACCTGCTTCTGCCGGCCTTGCCGCAGACCATGCGGCTTGCGCTGGCCTATGCGCCGCCATCCGCACGCCTGCAGACGCTGGCGCTGCTGGCGCTGGACCAGCGGCTTGCCGGGCTGCTGCGCCACTCGCGCGAGCCGATGATGGCGCAGATCCGCTTGGCCTGGTGGCGCGAAACGCTGGAACGCGACGCAGCCGAATGGCCGGAGGGCGAGCCGCTGCTCGCCGCCCTGCGCAGTTGGAACGGCGGGCACCGCGCGCTCGTCGCCCTGGTCGATGGCTGGGAGGCCTTGACCGGAGAGGCGCCGCTGGCACCGGAAGCGCTGGAAGAGATGGTGGACGGCCGTGCTGCCGCCTTCGCCGGACTGGCGGCGGCGCTGGGGCGTGAGGCCGAGGCGGAGGCTGCGCGCGCGCTGGGGCGTCGCTGGGCGCTGGCGGATCTTGCGACCAAGCTCAACCATCCCGGTGAAAGCGTTGTCGTGCGGCGGCTCGCGCAAGCGGAGCAGGCCCGCCCCGTCCGGGTGTCCCGGGCGCTGCGTGCCTTGGCAGTTCTGGAGGGGCTGGCACGGGACAATCTCGCCAGCGGCGGGCAAGGCTCCGCGCGGACGGTGCTGAAGGCCATGCGCATCGGCTTGCTCGGGCGCTAAGTTAGCCTCGATAACAGACATGTAATTTCCCTGAGGCGCCGGGCTGAGGAGATAAGCCGCGCGCGAACTCAGGGAGACTGTCGATGCAGCGGTTCATCCTCGGCGGCGTCACGGCAATGGTGATGCTCTCGATCGGCCTGTTCTGGTGGCAGGGGCGGGCCGAAGTGGAAAAGGCTCCGCCGCTGCCGCCGGCCGCCGTCAGCTTGCCTGATCCACAGGACGTGCCGAGCGCGGATTTCTCCGATATCGAAGGACCCGAGCTGCCCGAGGCGACCGAGCAGACGCGCGAGCAGCGACGGTTCGGGCGCTACGACCGGGATCGGGACGGGCGGATCACCCGCAACGAGATGCTTTCCACGCGCGTCGATGCCTTCCGCAAGCTCGACAAGGACGGGAACAACCTGCTGACGTTCGAGGAGTGGGCCGTGGCGACGGTCACGAAGTTCGAGGGCGCCGATGGCAACGGCGATCAGTCGCTTACGCCTGCGGAGTTCCGCAAGACCGCGTCACCTCCAGGCCGGGAAAAGCCCAAGCCGAAGTGCATTTGCAAGTAACGTCGTCCCGGACTTGATCCGGGACCGCTGGCAAAACTTGAGACGCAAGTTCTCGGTAAAGCGCAACGGGTGCCTGCGTTAGGTCGCGCCTAAAGACCGATACCGGTCCCGGATCAAGTCCGGGACGACTCAACCCGCAGGCGTCAGGCCTTCCAGCCAGGGCGCGATTTCCTGCTTGGCGCGCTCGGTATAGGCTTCCTTGCGCTGCTTCTTCTTGACGTCGTGAAGCGGCGGGAAAAGGCCGAAGTTGACGTTCATCGGCTGATAGCTCTCGGCCTCGGCATCCCCGGTGATGTGCGAGAGCAGGGCGCCCAGCGCGGTCGTGCGCGGGGGTGCCTGCCAGTCGCGGCCGGCGAGTTGCGTGGCCGTCATCAGGCCTGCCATCAGGCCGACGGCAGCGCTTTCGACATAGCCTTCGCAGCCGGTGATCTGCCCGGCGAAACGGACATGGGGCGCGCTCTTGAGGCGAAGCTGGCGGTCCAGCAGCACCGGTGAGTTGATGAAGGTGTTGCGGTGCAGTCCGCCGAGCCGCGCGAATTCGGCATTCTCGAGGCCGGGAATGGTGCGGAACAGGCGCACCTGCTCGGCATGCTTCAGCTTGGTCTGGAAGCCGACCATGTTCCACAGGGTGCCGAGCTTGTTGTCCTGCCGCAGCTGCACGACCGCATAGGCCCAGCGGCCCTTGGGATGCTCCTCGGTCGCCCAATGCGGATTGTCGAGGCCCACCGGCTTCATCGGCCCGAAGCGCAGCGTTTCGACGCCGCGTTCGGCCATGACCTCGATCGGCATGCAACCGTCGAAGTAGGGGGTGTTCGATTCCCATTCCTTGAAGGCGGTCTTTTCGCCGTCGAGGAGGGCCTGATGGAAGGCAAGGTACTGCTCCTTGTCCATCGGGCAGTTGATGTAGTCCTTGGTTTCGCCCTTGTCCCAGCGCGAGGCCATCCAGCAGACATCCATGTCGATGCTTTCGCGGTAGACGATGGGGGCGATGGCATCGAAGAAGGCAAGGCTGTCGGCGCCGGTCGCCTGTCCGATGCTCCCTGCCAGCGCCTCGGCGGTCAGCGGGCCGGTGGCGACGATGGTGGTGCCGTTATCGGGAAGCGTGTCCACGCGTTCGCGCACTATTTCCACGTTGGGAAGTGCGGAAAGGCGCGCCTCCACTTCGGCTGAGAAGACGTCACGGTCCACGGCCAAGGCAGAACCGGCAGGCACCTGCGCCTTGGCCGCCGCCGCCATGATCAGCGAATCGCAGCGGCGCATTTCCTCGTGCAGCAGGCCGACTGCATTCTTTTCATGGTCGTCGGAGCGGAAGGAGTTGGAGCAGACCAGCTCGGCGAGCCCGTCGCCCTGGTGGGCCGGGCTGCGTTCGCCGGTTCCCCGCATTTCCGAGAGGCGAACGCGAAAACCGCGCCGACCGAGCTGCCAGGCGGCTTCGCTGCCGGCAAGGCCGCCGCCGATGATATGGACGTCTTGAGTCATGGCGCCAGCGCCTAGACCTTTGCGGGCCGTCAGGGAAGGGTGCGCCGAGCCTAAGCGCCCGGCAGGATCAGCTTTCCAGTGAGATCCCGTTCGACCGGGCCGTGTGCGATCACCGCCGAGAGCGGCAGATCCGCGTAGATATGCGGGAACAGCGCGCCGCCGCGCGAGACTTCCCACTTCACCGATTCGCCCAGGGCCGTCAGGTCCACGGCGGCGATGCCGAGGCCGGTCTGACCCGCGAAATGCTTGTCCAGCGTCTCCTGGGCCTGATCGGCAGTGGACATGTGGATATAGCCATCGGCCAGATCGATCGGCGCTCCATTGAAAGTCCCGTCGGAGAGCAGCGTTTGCAGCTGCTCTCCGGTCAGGATCTTGTAGGCGACGCTATCGCTCATGCTTCGCCGTCCGGCGAGCCGGTTTCGTCTGAAGACGCATCTACCGACGGAGCGGCAGGCGCTTCGCCTTCAACGGCGACGATTTCGGCTTCTTCTTCTTCTTCGGCAGGCTCATCGAGGCGCACGGCGCTGACAACGTGTTCGTTGTTCGAGACGTTGAAAAGGCGCACGCCCGCCGAGCCGCGACCGATTACGCGCAGCGATTCGAGGGGCAGGCGAATCAGCTTGGCCTGGTCGGTCACCAGCATAAGCTGGTCGGCGCGGGTGGCCGGGAAGCTGGCGACGACCGGACCGTTACGGCCGATGTTGTCGATATTGGTGATGCCCTGGCCGCCGCGGCCGGTGCGGCGGTACTCGTAGGCCGAGGACAGCTTGCCGTAACCGTTGGCGCAGACCGTGAGAATGAACTGCTCCTTCTCCGCGAGGTACGCGAAGCGATCGTCATCCAGCGGATTTTCTCCGTCCTTCTCGCCCTTCCAGGGCGCGAAGCGGAGATAGGCGTCGCGCTCGTCCTGATCCGTCACGCCCACGCGGTGCAGGATCGACAGCGAGATGACCTCGTCGCCGTCCTTCAGGCTCATCGCCTTGACGCCGGTGGAGGTGCGGCTTGCGAATTCGCGAACGAGATCGCCGGCGAAGCGGATGGCCTTGCCCTGGCGGCTTGCCAGCAGGACGTCGTCCGAATGGCTGAGCAGCGCGACGCCGATCAGGCGATCCTCGCTGTCCTCGTCGAACTTCATCGCGAACTTGCCGTTCGAAGGAATGTTCGCGAAGGCATCCATCGAGTTGCGGCGGACATTGCCCTTCGCCGTCGCGAAGACGACCGAGAGCTTGCTCCATTCCTTCTCGTCTTCGGGAAGCGCGAGAACGGTCTGGATCGTCTCGTCCTTGTCCAGCGAGGGCAGGAGGTTGACGATCGGGCGGCCACGCGTGGTCGGGCCGCCTTCGGGCAGCTTGTAGACCTTGAGGCGATAGACCTTCCCGGCGGTGGAGAAGAACAGCACCGGATTGTGCGTGGAGGTGACGAACATCGTGGTGACGACGTCCTCGTCCTTCGTCGCCATGCCCGCGCGGCCCTTGCCGCCGCGTGCCTGCGCGCGGAAGGTGGAGAGCGGCGTGCGCTTGATGTAGCCGTCCATGGTCACCGTGACGACCATGTCCTCGCGTTCGATGAGGTCTTCGTCCTCAATGCCTTCGGCGGCGCCGGTGAGCTGCGAGACGCGCGGCGTGGCGTAGAGTTCGCGCACGACCACGAGTTCCTCGCGCATGACGCCGTAGAGCTTCACGCGGTCGGACAGGATCGAGAGATATTCCTCGATCGCGGCGGCAAGCTGCTTGAGCTCGTCGCCGATCTCGTCGCGGCCCAGCGCCGTCAGGCGATGCAGGCGCAAGTCGAGAATGGCCTTCACCTGGACCTCGGAAAGGCGATAGGTGCCGCCTTCCTGTTCGGCGTCGGGCTCGATCGCCTCGACCAGGCGGATATAGGGCGCGATGTCCCCGATCGGCCATTCCTTGGCGATCAGTCGTGCGCGGGCTTCGGCCGGGTTCGGCGCGCCGCGGATGATCTTCACCACTTCGTCGAGGTTCGAGACCGCCACGACGAGGCCGAGCAAGATATGGGCCCGGTCGCGCGCCTTGTTCAGTTCGAACTTGGTGCGGCGGGTGATGACCTCTTCGCGGAACTGGATGAAGGCCTGGATGATGTCCCGCAGGCTCATCGTCTCGGGACGGCCGCCCCGGATCGCTAGCATGTTTGCGGCGAAGTTCGACTGGGCGGGCGTGTTGCGCCAGATCTGGTTCAGCACGACTTCCGGCGTGGCATCGCGCTTGAGATCCACGACGACGCGCACGCCTTCGCGGTTCGATTCGTCACGGATGTCCGAGATGCCTTCGATCCGCTTTTCCTTGGCGGCTTCGGCGATCTTCTCGACGAGGTTGGACTTGCCGACCTGGTAGGGAATCGAGGTGAGGACGATCGAGCGGCGGTCTCCGCGTCCTTCCTCGATCTCGTGGCGGCAGCGCATGATGATCGAGCCGCGGCCCGTCATGTAGGCGTTGCGCGCGCCGCCCTGGCCGAGGATCAGCGGACCGGTGGGGAAATCGGGTGCCGGGATGATCTGGATCAGTTCCTCGACCGTGATGGCCGGGTTCTCGATCATGGCAAGGCAGCCGTCGATCACTTCGCCCAGGTTGTGGGGCGGAATATTGGTGGCCATGCCGACGGCAATGCCGCCCGCGCCGTTGACCAGCAGGTTCGGGAAGCGCGCGGGAAGCACGGTCGGCTCGCTTTCGGAGCCGTCGTAGTTGTCCGCGAAATCGACGGTATTCTTGTCGATGTCCGACAGAAGCTCGTTCGCCACCTTGTCGAGGCGGGCTTCCGTGTAACGCATGGCGGCCGGCGGATCGGGGTCCATCGAACCGAAGTTGCCCTGGCCGTCGATCAGCGGCAGGCGCATGGACCACGGCTGCGTCAGGCGCGCCAGGGCATCGTAGATCGCGCTGTCGCCATGGGGGTGATACTTACCCATGACGTCGCCGACGATGCGGCTCGACTTGCGGTAGGGACGACCGGCGACGTAGCCCGCTTCCTGGCAGGCATAGAGAATGCGGCGGTGGACCGGCTTGAGGCCGTCGCGCACGTCGGGCAGGGCGCGGCTCACGATCACGCTCATCGCGTAATCGAGGTAGCTCGTCTTCATCTCATCGACGATGTCGATGCGGGTATATTCGCCTTCGGGACCGATGTGCTCGGGGCCGTTCATGTCGGTGTCGTCGCTCACGCGCTGGATCGTTCGTTGCTGCGGGACAAAGGGTGATGGATCGCCCTAGGACATGCGCCGGGGGAAAGCCACACGATCCGATGAGGCTGCGAAGGCCTTGCGTGGATTTTTCCACACTTATGGGTCGAAGGGAGGCGGCCTGCCGCTCTGGTGCGATGGCTTGCGTGAGGCCTGCGTGCGGGAAGGAACCCGGAAGGCTGCGGCGAATTGCATTCAAACAGCGTTAAGTGGCGCAATCCTAATGCCGGGTCGAGGTTGCCAAGCCGGCGTTTCGCCGCCACACCGGCAACACCGAATTCCGGGAGTCACGCGTTCGCGCGTGTCTCCCACCTGTTTTGATGAGGAGTGGCCTGAATGGCTCGCAAGTTCCTGATTTCCCGTATCGCCCTGGCCGTTGCCATGACCGGCGGAATCGCTGCCGCGGCGGCGCCGACGATGGTCGTCGCCAAAGAAAAGGAGAAGGCGCCCGCCAAGGCTTCGTTCTCCAAGGAATATGCCGCCGTTGCCGCTCCGGTCGACAAGGCGATCGCGGATGCCAAGGCCAATGCCGCGGTCCAGGCCGCTTCGCAGAAGGCCCAGGCCGCCAAGACCGATGCCGAGAAGCAGGCTGCCCGCGCCGAAGTGGATGCCGCGATGGGCGGCGTTCTCGCGCAGCTTCAGACTGCGGAAGCCCAGGCCACCCAGCCGTTCGACAAGCTGAAGCAGGGCGAGATGACCCGCAACGTCGGCGTTCTGATGAATGACCCGGCCATGCAGCACAAGGGTCTCGTCATGATGCTCGACAGCGGCCAGACCAGCCCTGAATCGCTGGGCCAGGTTCAGTACCTCGCCGGTGTCACCGCCTATCAGAGCGAGAAGTACGACGTGGCTGCGCGCTACCTGCAGCAGTCGTTCGACGGCGGCTATCGCGACACCCAGAACATGATCCAGCCGCTGCTGGCCGACTCGTACAAGCGGTCGAACAACCCGCAGGCGGCGCTGGCAATGGTCCAGAAGGAACTGGAAGCCGCCAAGGCCAACGGCACCAAGCCCGCCGAAACCTCGATCCGCAGCGCGCTTCAGGCTTCCTACGACGCCAAGCAGCTGGCGCCGTCGACCGAATATGCCGCGATGCTTGCCCAGTACTATCCGAGCCCGGCGACCTGGAACATCTCGATTTCGATCGTGCGCCAGCTGGCCTCGCTCCAGAACGCCGAGAACCTCGATCTCATGCGCCTGATGAACGTCACTGGCGCGATGAAGGACAAGCGCGATTATCTGGAATATCTCCAGAACGTCGATCCGCGCGCTTTCCCGGGTGAAGCGGTCAAGATCATGGACCAGGGCCTCAGCAAGAACCTGCTGACCCAGGCCGAAGTCGGCCCGGACCGCGCGAACAGCGCCGGCCGCGTCTCGGCCGACAAGGCCTCGCTGCCCGCCACCGAGCGTGATGCCATGAAGCCTGCCGCCACCGCCGCGCAGGTGACCGGTGCCGCCGACGTCTTCTTGAGCTACGACGAGTTCGCCAAGGCGGAAACGCTTTACAAGGCGGCCCTCGGCAAGCCGGGTGTCGATGCCAACAAGGCCAACTTGCGCCTCGGCATGGCCCAGGCGATGCAGGGCAAGTCCGCCGATGCCCAGGCGACGCTCGCCAAGGTCACCGGTACGCGCGCGCCCGTCGCCAAGCTCTGGGCCGCCTATGCGCTCAGCAAGGGCACGCCTGCTACCTGAGCTTTCGGGAGCCTGAAATAGAAAGGGCGGCGGGGAAACCCGCCGCCCTTTTCTTGTGTGAGGGACGGACCGGAGCGTTGGCGTCGCTCCGGCCTTGCGACGTCAGGAAGCCGGTGCGAATTCGCCGGTGGTTTCGTCCATCAGGTGCAGCTGACCATCGGAAATGGCGAAGAATGCGCCGCGCAGCTTGAGGTCGCCGTTCTTCACCTTGCTGCGCACGCACGGGAAGGTCATCAGGTTCTCAAGGCTGACGCGGACTGCCGCCTGCTCCATCTGGCGCTCGGCGGGACGGCCGCTCGTGCCGAATTCCGCAGCGACGGGGGCGCGGGCTTCGTCCAACATCGAGATCCAGTCGGCGATGAAGCCGCCCTGTCCGGGTTCGGCGCCGTGCAGTTCCTGGGTGAGCGCGGCCTTGCAGCCACCGCACATGCCGTGGCCCATGACCACGACTTCCTTGACCTTCAGGACCTGCACCGCGAATTCCAGTGCGGCGGAGACGCCGTGATGGCCGGGCGTGGTCTCGAAGGGGGGGACGAGGGCGGCGACGTTGCGAACCACGAAGATTTCGCCGGGATCGACGTCGAAGATCTGCGAGGGATCGACGCGGCTGTCCGAACAGGCCACGATCATCACTTCGGGCTGCTGGCCTTCGCTGAGGCGCTCCCAGCGCTCGCGGTTCGGGCTCCATCCGCTGGAACGGAAGCGACGGTAGCCTTCGAGAAGATTATCGAGGACGCGTTGTTCAGATTGCGGGGCGCTGGAATCGGTCATGGTTTGCCTCCATTGAAACGCACGCAACCCTTAGTCAGGATATTCGCACTGGCAAGCGGCAGCGCTTGCGACTATCTGGACGCCATGAACGATCTTTCCTCCGTGCCGAGCCCAGAGCAGAAGCCCGAACGTCAGCGCAAGCCCGACTGGATCCGCGTCAAGGCGCCGACCAGCAAGGGATACGGCGAAACGCGCCAGTTGATGCGGGATCTCAAGCTCAACACGGTGTGCGAGGAAGCGGCCTGTCCGAACATCGGTGAGTGCTGGACCAAGAAGCACGCGACCGTGATGATTCTCGGCGACACCTGCACCCGCGCCTGCGCCTTCTGCAATGTGAAGACCGGCATGCCCGGCCGCGTCGATCCTTCCGAACCGGAACATGTCGCCGAACTGGCGCTGAAGACGGGTCTGGAGCACATCGTCATCACTTCGGTAGACCGCGACGACCTGCCGGACGGCGGCGCAAACCAGTTCGTGAAGGTGATCCAGGCCCTGCGCGCGGCCACGCCTTCGACCACGATCGAGATTCTCACGCCCGACTTCCGCGGCAAGATGCGCCGTGCGGTCGAGGCGATCGTCGAGGCCGGGCCGGACGTCTACAACCACAACCTCGAAACGGTTCCCCGGCTCTATCCGACCATCCGCCCCGGTGCGCGTTATTATGCCTCGTTGCGCCTGCTGGAAGAAGTGAAGGCCCACAATCCGCTGATCTTCACGAAGTCCGGCGTGATGCTGGGCCTTGGCGAGGAGCGTCTCGAAGTCCATCAGGTGATGGACGACATGCGCTGCGCCGACATCGATTTCCTGACCATGGGCCAGTACCTGCGCCCGACGCCCAAGCATGCCGAGGTCAAGGAATTCGTCACGCCCAAGGCCTTCGACGCTTACGGCGCCATCGCGCGTGCCAAGGGCTTCCTTCAGGTCGCATCCTCGCCGCTGACGCGTTCGAGCTATCATGCCGGCAAGGACTTCGCCGAAATGCGCGCCGCGCGTGAAGCGAAGCTTGCCAAGATGGCTCCCGGGGCCGCGCCGAAAGCCTGACGCATGCCCGGAATTCACGAGACCCAGCGGCTGCACTACAGCGCCGAGCAGATGTTCGATCTTGTTGCGGACGTCGGCCGTTACCAGGAATTTCTGCCCTGGGTGGTCGCCACCCGCGTCAAGTCCGACAGCGAGACCGAGATGGTTGCCGACATGCTGGTAGGCTTCAAGGCGCTGCGCGAGAAGTTCACCTCCCGCGTGGAGAAGGTCCGCCCACGCGAGATCAAGGTCCACTATGTCGACGGTCCGATGAAGGACTTGCACAACCACTGGATCTTCCATCCCGTGGATGCGCATAGCTGCGACATCGAATTCGACGTGCGCTTCAGCTTCCGCAACGCCCTGTTCGAGAAGCTGGCCGGTCAGTATTTCGACAAGGCGTTCCGCAAGATGGTCGCGGCTTTCGAGACGCGCGCGCACGAGCTTTACGGCGAGCCGGTCTGATCCGTCGTCCCGGACTTTATCCGGGACCGCTATCGATCTTGAGGCGCTCGTTCGCGAGCAAGGCGCGGCGAGGCCAGCGGTCCCGGATCAAGTCCGGGACGACGGACAACAAATCACCGGATCAATCCGCGTAAGCGGGCAATTCCGTTCCCGGCAGCAGCAGCTCAAGCGCAACTACCGCCGCATGGTGGCGGATTTCCGCGCGGTTGGCGCCTGCGATCAGCTTCTGCTCCGCATGGACTTCCTCCTCGCCGCGATGGGCGCGGGCGAAGACGACCGTGCCAACCGGCTTGAGTTCGCTGCCGCCATCCGGCCCGGCAATACCGCTGATCGCCACGGCGACGTCGGCGCGGCTATGCGCGATCGCGCCCTGGGCCATGGCCCAGGCCGTTGCGGGTGAAACCGCGCCGAGCGTGTCGATGATGTCCGAAGGAACGCCGAGCAGTTCCTGCTTGGATTCGTTCGAATACGTCACGAAACCGCGGTCGAGTACGGCGGACGATCCCGCCACTTCGGTCAGTGCCGCGCAGACGAGTCCGCCCGTGCAGCTTTCCGCCAGCGCCACTTTACGCCCGATTGCCTTGTTCTCGGCAATCACCCTTGCGGCAAGGTCGTAGAGGTCCTGCGGGAAGAGAATGTTGTCGGGCATGTCAGTCCTTGCAGAGAGTGAAGCCGCCGAGCTTCGCCTTGCCCGGGGCGACTTCATCGGCCTTGGAGGTCGCTTCGATGAGCAGCGCGATCAGGCCTGCGGTATTCTCGGGCGGGAGAGGGCTGAGCAGGTCGAGCGCAAGGTCGACCTTGTCGCAGGACTTCAGCGGAAGTTCTTGGGAAACCAGCCCTTCCACGGTGATGTCCACCAGCGGGCGGAGCGATTCGTCGGGCAGGTTGCGCGCGAACTGGCCGACTTGCGCGTCCTTGCTCTGACCGAGTTTCAGGAATGCGGCCTTGGCCTCCGGCCAGTAGCGGGCCTTCTGCGAGGCATAGCGGCTGACAAGCTCTGCGCCATGGGTCCGCAGGAACGAATCGCTGGGCAGGACTTGCGCACAGCGCTTGCTGGTGCCGGAAATGACTTGCGGCAGCGCATATCCGAACAGCGACCGAGCCTCCGCCTTGGTCAGGCAGGACTGCTGAGCGCTGGCGACGCCGGGCAGCACGGCCAGCGCCGAGGCGAGGGTGAGGCCGATGGTCTTGCGCAGGGTGGGCATGAAAACGGGCATTCTCGTCTCCTCAGATCCTTGCCAGGCTGACGGCGGCCTGACAGGCGATTCCTTCTGCCCTGCCGGTGAAACCCAGCTTTTCGGTCGTGGTTGCCTTCACGCTGATCAGCGAGGGATCCACGCCTAGAATCTCCGCGAGGCGCAGGCGCATGGCTTCCCGGTGCGGGCCGATCTTGGGGGCCTCGCAGATGATCGTGATATCGGCATTGCCCAGCGCATAGCCAGCCTCGTCGATGAGCTTGCCGGCGTGGACCAGGAACTGGTCCGACGAGGCGCCTTTCCAGCGCAAGTCGCTCGGCGGGAAGTGCTGGCCGATGTCCCCCTTGCCGACTGCGCCGAGCATGGCATCGACGAGCGCGTGAATGGCGACGTCCGCGTCGCTGTGGCCGGAAAGACCGTGGGTATGCTCGATCCTCACGCCGCAGAGCCAGAGCTCCTCGCCTTCCTCAAGGCGGTGGACGTCATAGCCGGTGCCCACCCGGATCGGCGGGGCAGCAGGGCTGAAATCCGAGGCATAAGTCAGCTTGTGCAAGGCTTCGTCTCCTTCGACGAGCGCGATTTCCATTCCGGCGGCCCGGGCCACCTGGGCGTCGTCTCCGGCATTGGTCGCGCCGTCCCAGGCGCGGTGAGCGGCAAGGATTTCGGCAAAGCGAAAGGCCTGGGGTGTCTGGACCCGGCGAAGATCCTCCCGCCTCGCAGGCGCGCCCATCACTTCGGCGCCCGCCTTCCGCTCCGCATGGGCCAGGCTGTCCGCTACAGGCAGCACCGGAATCGCACCCTCGCGAACGGAGAGCGCTGCGAGCAGGCGGTCGATCACAAGGGCTGGAAGCATGGGGCGGGCAGCATCGTGGATCAGTACGAGATCCGGCGTCGTGCTGACCAGCACTTCCAGTCCCAGCCTGACCGATTCCTGCCGCGTTTCGCCGCCGTTCGTGAACTGGACGCCCGCGATGCCCGCAAGCGCAGCGGCCGCGATCTCTTCCGCGCCTTGCGGAATGACCACCAGGATCGGGGCGATCCCGGCCCGGGCCAGTGCCTCGACCGAATGGCGGACGACAGGCTTGCCGCGCCAGGACGCGAACTGCTTGGGAATGGGCTGACCGGCGCGCAGTCCCTTGCCTGCTGCCACCACGATGGCGGCGGCGGATGGGGTGCGGGCGGGACGCGGGCGCGTTTCTGACAGGTCTTGCGACATTGTCGTTGCCGGTAATCGCTTGCCGAGACGAGGGCAATCCACTATGCGCTGCCTGTTTTTTAGGCACATCTCGTTTCTTAGGCAATTATCGGTTCGCGCAATGAAGACTCTGCCCACTCCTCCGGCTCTGAAGCCGATCCAGGTCGGTCCCGTCACGATCGACTGTCCGGTCGTGCTGGCGCCGATGACGGGCGTGTCGGACCTGCCGTTCCGCCGGATGGTGCGTGGCTTCGGTTCCGGCCTCAACGTCACCGAGATGATCGCCAGCCCTGCCGCAATTCGCGAAACGCGCGTATCGATCCAGAAGGCCATGTGGGACCAGATCGAGGATCCGGTGTCCATGCAGCTGGTCGGCTGCGAGCCGGAGCAGATGGCCGAGGCTGCGAAGCTGGTAGAGGATCGCGGCGCCGCGATCATCGACATCAACATGGGCTGCCCGGTCCGCAAGGTCGTGAACGGCGATGCGGGCTCCGCGCTGATGCGCGACGTGCCGCTGGCCACCCGCCTGATCGAGGCGACGGTGAAGGCGGTGAGAGTGCCGGTCACCGTCAAGATGCGCATGGGCTGGTGCCACGACAGCCTCAATGCGCCCGAACTCGCCCGCATTGCCGAGGATCTCGGCGCGCAGATGATCACCGTTCATGGCCGCACTCGCAACCAGATGTACAAGGGCTCGGCCGACTGGGCCTTCGTGCGCGGGGTCAAGGACGCGGTCTCGATCCCGGTGATCGTCAACGGAGACATCCTGGATATCGAAGATGCCGCCAGTGCGCTGGAGCAGTCCGGCGCCGATGGTCTGATGATCGGGCGCGGCGCTTACGGAAAGCCCTGGATTCTCGCCAAGGTCATGCAGTGGTGGCGCGGCAACGGCCTGATGGCGGAACCGGACTTCGGCCAGCAATACGAGATCATCCGCGAGCATTACGAGGACATGATCTCGCACTACGGCCGCGATACCGGTGTCAAGATGGCCCGCAAGCACCTGGGCTGGTACGTCAAGGGCATCAAGGGCTCGGCCGAGTTCCGCAATCGCGTGAACTTCGTCGACAACGCAGAGGACGTGCTGCGCTCGCTGGCGGAATTCTACGCGCCCTATCGCGACGGCGGTTCCGAGGCAGAGGGCAACGCGCCCGCATCGGCAGACCGTCAGGCTGCATGAGCCTTGCGCCGCACACGGCCCTTCCTGCAGCCTCGCGCCTGATCGCGAGCCTGCCGCAGGCGGTCGTGTTGCTGGAACCTGGCCTCCGCATCGCCTCGCTCAATCCCGCGGCCGAGCAGTTCTTCGGCCAGTCCTTGCGCCTGCTGGTCGGCACGCCCTTGCAGGACATCCTGAGCTTCTCCGACCGGCGCCTGCGTAACCGGCTCGACGACTACGAAACGCCCGTTTCGGCCCGCGAAGTGATGGTCACGCTCAAGGGCAAGGGTGTGCGCCGCCTCGACATCAATGTCGCGCCTGTTGCGGACACACCGGGCTGGCAGGTGCTGACGATCCACGACAATACCGCTACCGAAGCGCTCGGTGACGATTCCGGGGGCCCCGATAACGCGGTGCTACGCGGCCCCGAGATCATGGCGCACGAGATCAAGAACCCGCTCGCCGGTATTCGCGGCGCGGCGCAGTTGCTTGCGCGCAAGGTCGAGGACAAGGACCGGGCCCTGACCGAGCTGATCACGCTGGAAGTGGACCGGATCGCCAACCTGATCGACCAGATGCAGAAGCTGAGCCGCCGCACCACAGCGCCGGTCGAGGCCTGCAATCTCCACGAGGCCGCGCGCCGCGCGCTCGACGTGCTCTCGGCCGCGAATGGCGAAGCACCGCCCCGCGCCAAACTGGTCGAGGAATTCGATCCCTCGCTCCCCTCGGTCCTGGGCAGCCCCGATGCGCTCGTTCAGGTCATCATCAACCTCATCGCTAACGCTCTTGAGGCGTGTGGCAGCGAGGAAGCGCCGCGCGTTTCGATCCGTACGCGCTTCGCCAGCGGGCTTCAGCTCCATACGAGCGATTCGGGCGAGCCGGTGAGGCTTCCGGTCGAACTGCGCGTGACGGACAACGGCCCTGGCGTCGATCCCGCCATGCGCGATCATATCTTCGAGCCTTTCGTCACCACCAAGAAATCGGGGCAGGGCCTTGGCCTTCCGCTCGTTCGCAAGCTCGTGCGGGACATGAACGGGCGCATCACCCATGAGCGGGACGAGGAGGGCGGCCTTACGCACTTCCGTGTCCACCTGCCGCTGGCGCGCGAAACCCGCGGCCGTACATCCAGAAGGAGACCGGCGGCGTGAGCGTGCTGCTTGTCGAAGACGATCTCTCCATCGCCATCGTCATTACCGCTGCCCTGGAAGCCGAGGGGTTCAGCGTCGTTCACTGCCAGTCGATCGCGGAGCGTGACCGGCTGCTGGGCGAGGGCGCTTATCAGGCCCTCGTGACCGACGTGATGCTGCCGGACGGCGACGGGATCGAGACGATCGACCGTGTGCGGGCACGGCATCCGGCTTTGCCGATCGTCATCCTGTCGGCCCAGAACACGCTCGATACTGCGGTACGGGCGACCGATACCGGCGCCTTCGAGTATTTTCCCAAGCCTTTCGATATCGACGAGCTGGCCCGGACGGTGCGCCAGGCGGCAGGCGCGGGGCAGGGTGTCGATCTCGGCGGCGAGGAACCGCTGGGTGATGGCCTGCCGCTGGTCGGGCGCAGTACGGCGATGCAGACCGTGTTCCGCATGATCACGCGCGTCCTGCGCAACGACCTGACCGTGCTGATCCTGGGCGAATCGGGCACCGGCAAGGAGCTGGTGGCGGAAGCGGTCCACGATCTCGGCCATCGGCGGACGGGGCCTTTCATCGCCGTGAACACGGCCGCGATCCCAGCGGACCTTATCGAAAGCGAACTGTTCGGGCACGAGAAGGGTGCCTTCACCGGCGCCGTCGCCCGCCATCTGGGCAAATTCGAGCAGGCCGCCGGTGGGACCCTGTTCCTCGACGAGATCGGCGACATGCCGATGCAGGCGCAGACCCGTCTACTGCGCGCGCTCCAGTCCGGCACCGTGCGCCGGGTGGGTGGACGCGACGAGATCAGGCTGGACGTGCGCATCATTGCCGCGACCAACAAGGACCTCGAACCGGAAATCGCCGCCGGACGGTTCCGTGAAGATCTCTATTATCGCCTCAACGTCGTGCCGATCCATATGCCGCCGCTGCGGGACCGGCGCGACGATATCGAGGTGCTGGCCCGGCATTTCCTTCAGCTTGCCGCCAATGAAGGGCTCCCCCGCCGCCAACTGACCGCCGAAGCGGCCGATCTCCTGAGTCGACAGCCATGGCGCGGGAACGTGCGCGAACTGAAGAACTTCATTTACCGCCTCGCCCTTCTGGCGCGGGAAGATGCGATCGACCCGGATAGCATCCTGCCCCTGCTGGCGGTGGAGACTGCTCCGGCGTCATCGGAGGAAGCCAGCGGCGATCTGTCGCAGGCGGTCATGCGGTGGCTGGCGGAGGAGCGTCCTGCCAGCGGCACGATCTATCAGGCCGCGGCGGCCGCATTCGAACGGCCTCTCTTCGCCGAAGTGCTGAGGGAAACGGGCGGAAATCAGCTGAGGGCCGCGCAGGCTCTCGGGATAAATCGCAACACCTTGCGCAAGCGCCTGAGCGAACTGGCGCTCGATCCCGAGGAATTCACTCGTCGATCATGATCCGGTCTTGATGGATTTACTCTTGCAAAGTGGCAACACGGGCGTTGTAACGGTGCAACGATGAGCGAGACATTGGTCCACAAACGCGCCTGGCCGCGCTGGTGGCGGCGCATGCAGGTTGCTGCACGCCGCGCGAATTTCTTCGCGATCATGGAAGTGCTTTCGATCGCGGCCTTCCTGATCATGACCACAATCACCTGGATCGCGGTCAACTCGCGCGACAAGGGGCAGCTCCTGCCCTCGAACCTCACCGCGACGCTGCTGGTCGGCACGCTGGTTCCCGCGATGGCAATCCTGGTCCTGCTCGGCCGCCGCATGGCCTTGCGACGGGCGGCGGAGAATATCGGCGGCACCGGCCAGATGCACGTCCGCCTGGTGTTCATCTTCTCGCTGATTGCCGCGGTGCCGACCCTGCTGGTGGTGGTGTTTGCCTCGTGGTTGTTCCAGTCCGGCGTCGAGTTCTGGTTTTCCGATTCCTCTCGCGGACTGCTCGAAAACGCCAACAAGCTGGCGCGGGGATACTACGAGCAGACGCAGCGCGACGTGGGCTACGAATCGGCGTCCATGGCCGTGGACACGAAAAAGGTCCTTTCCGAAAACCCGGTGGCGAGCGAGCGTTTCACGCGTTTCTTCGCAGATCAGGTCTACCGGCGAAACCTGTCCGTCGCGGCCATTATCCAGATAGCCAGCGACGGGACCCAGCGAACGCCGATCATCGTCGATCCCGAAGGCAAGACCGAGGACAAGCGGATCACGCCTCAAATGGAGGACAGCCTTAAAAAGGGCGACCAACTGGTGGTCACCTCGAACAACGACCGCATCGTGGCGGTCGTGCCGATCGATAACGACGCGGGCGTCTACCTCTATGCCGCGCGCAGTTCGGATCTGCTTGCGCTCAGCCAGGGTCAGCGCGCCGAGAACATCGTCCAGGCCTATGAAGTGCTGACCAATCGCGCGCGCGTTCTGCAATTGCGGTTCAACGTCGCGCTGTTCATCGCCTCACTGGCGCTCGTTGGGCTGGCGGTATGGTTCGCGCTGCGTTTCGCTGACCGGCAGGTCAAGCCGCTCTACGAACTGGTCGATGCGGCGCGCCGGGTCGGCAGCGGCAATTTCGCGCTGCGGATCGAAGGGCGGACGGGCGCCGACGAGATCGGCCTGCTCAACCGCGCCTTCAACCGCATGACCGCGCAGATCGAGAAGCAGACCCAGGCGCTGCTCGGCGCCAACCGCCAGCTTCACGAGCGCCGCGTCTTCATCGAAGCCGTGCTGGAATCGGTGACCTCCGGCATCATCTCGCTGGATACGGCGGGGCGCATCCTGCTGATGAACAGCACGGCGCAGAAGTTGCTGACGGTAAGAGCCGAACTTCCCGAGGATATGCCGCTGGAAGATCTTGCACCGCAGCTTGCGGCCCTGATCGATCAGGGCAGCTCTGGCGGCCTGGTGCAATACAACCGCAGCGGGGATCTGCTGACTTTCGCCGTCAAGGTGAGCCGCGACGCGACCGGCTATGTCATCACTTTCGAGGATATCACGCGTCAGCTTCTCGACCAGCGCACCGCTGCCTGGTCCGACGTGGCGCGCCGTATCGCGCACGAGATCAAGAACCCGCTGACGCCGATCCAGCTTGCCACCGAACGCCTCAGCCGCCGCTATCGCAAGCAGATCGTGGACAACCCTGAACTGTTCGAGGACCTGACCCGCACGATCATCCGCCAGGTCGGCGAACTGCGCAAGATGGTCGACGAGTTCTCCTCCTTCGCACGGCTGCCCAAGCCTGTGTTCCGTTCGGAAGACCCGGTTGCGCTCACGCGGCAGGCGCTGTTCCTGCAGGAAGTGGCGCGGCCGGATATCGGTTTCCGCTTCGAAAGCGATCCGGCAATCGGCGCGATCGACTGCGATCGTCATCAATACGGGCAGGCGATGACGAACGTGCTCAAGAACGCCGTCGAAGCGATCGAGGCAAAAGCCAAGGAAGCCGATGCCGACTATCGCGGCACGATCGCCGTCGCGGTGGAAGCGCTTCCCGAGGCGATCCTCGTCAGCATAGCCGATAACGGAATCGGTCTTTCGCAGGATCGCGAGCGGATCATCGAGCCCTACGTCACCACGCGTGAAAAGGGCACCGGGCTCGGCCTCGCCATCGTCAACAAGATCATCGAGGAACACGGCGGCGAAATGCTGTTCATGCCGACCCCCGGCGGCGGCACTACCGTAACCATGCGCTTCGCTACTGATCCGCTAGCCCATGCCCGCAAGCAGGAGGCCGCCGAATGATGCCGGCCCGTCGCAACCTGCTTTCCCTGTCCAACACCCTCACCAAGAAGACAAAGTCATGGCTCTCGAAATCCTGATCGTCGACGACGAACGCGACATCCGTGAACTGGTCGCAGGCGTCCTGAGCGACGAAGGCTACGAATGCCGCACCGCCGGAGACAGCGAGGCCGCGCTTGCCGCGATCGATGCCCGCCGCCCGTCGCTGGTGCTGCTGGATGTGTGGCTTCACGGCAGCCCGATGGACGGGTTGGAAGTGCTGGATGCGATCAAGGCGCGTGAACCCGAATTGCCGGTGATCATCTTCTCCGGCCACGGCAACATCGATACGGCAGTTGCCGCGATCAGCCGCGGCGCCGTGGACTTCATCGAAAAACCGTTCGAGGCCGAAAAGTTGCTCCACCTCGTCGGTCGCGCTACGGAAACCGAGCGCCTTCGCCGTGAGAACGCCCAGCTTCGCCATGATTTCTCTACCGGAGAGGAATTCACGGGATCGAGCGGGGCGATCAACCAGGTTCGCGCGACGCTCAAGCGCGTGGCCAATACCGGAAGCCGCCTGCTCATCACCGGCCCGGCAGGGTCCGGCAAGGAAGTTGCCGCGCGTCTGCTGCACGCCTGGAGCCCGCGTGCCGGGAACGCCTTCGTCAGCGTCAATTCCGCGCGGATCACGCCCGAGCGCTTCGAGCAGGAACTTTTCGGCGAGGAATCGGACGGCGCGCTGATCCGGCCAGGATTGCTGGAGACTGCGGACAGCGGCACGCTCTATTTCGACGAAGTGGCGGACATGCCGCTTTCGACGCAGGCCCGCATCCTGCGTGTATTAACGGACCAGGCTTTCGTCCGCGTCGGCGGCACGCGCCAGATCCGCGTCGACGTGCGCGTCGTCTCGTCGACTTCGCGAGATCTCGAAAAGGAGATCGCAGAGCGGCGTTTTCGCGAGGACCTGTTCTACCGCCTCAACGTCGTTCCCGTGACGATCCCCGCGCTTCGCGAGCGGCGCGACGACATTCCGGCGCTTATCGATCATTTCTTCGCGCGTTATGCCAACGAGCAGGGCGTTTCGCCGCCGCAAGTGAGCGCGGAAGCCATGACGGCGCTTCAGGCTTATGAGTGGCCGGGCAACGTGCGCCAGCTTCGCAATGTCGTCGAGCGCACGGTGATCATGGCCCCGCGCGAGAAGCTCGCCCGTATCGAGGCCGACATGCTGCCGCCGGAAATCTTCAACAGCCGCGGCAATGGCGACACCGGCGTCACGGTGATGATGAGCGCGCCCTTGCGTGAAGCGCGGGAGAGTTTCGAGCGTGAGTACTTGCGGGTGCAGATCCGCCGCTTCTCCGGGAATATTTCGAAGACGGCGTCCTTCATCGGCATGGAACGCTCGGCGCTTCATCGCAAGCTCAAGCTGCTGGGCATGGCCGACCGCCGCGAAGGCGATGAAGGTGAGGAACCAGCCTGACGAATCCCGGGAAAATCGAGGTTTTCCATATCATTAAAAAGCGTTATCGAGCGGCAGGATTTTCGCTTTTTGCGAACCTGTCACAAGAATGCTACATTTTTCGCGTTTACTGCACTGCAGCAAGTCGGTAGATTCCGATTCGAGAACGGTCTCGGGAAGTTCCGAAGGCCAGATCGCGGACCGCAAAGCGGCCGCCAAAAAGAAGGAGAAATGATATGGCCGGCCGTACGCTGACCGCTCGTCCGCGAACCACGTCCCCCGAGGCCGAAACCGAAGCCGAAGCACCCGCCGCTGGTGCAGTGGCGCCGCCGCCGATCTCCGCCGGAACTTCGGCAGGGAAGGGGCAGAACCTTCAGGACCAGTTCCTCAACCTGCTGCGCAAGAACAAGACGCCGGTGACCATGTTCCTGGTCAAGGGCGTGAAGCTGCAGGGCATCGTTACCTGGTTCGACAATTTCTCCATTCTTCTGCGCCGCGACGGCCAGTCGCAACTCGTCTACAAGCACGCGATCTCGACGATCATGCCTTCGACCCCGGTCGATGCGCGCCAGTTCTCGAGCGGTGCTGACAATGGCAAGAAGACGCGCGTGCTGCAGGACGTGTTCCTTTCCAGCATCCGCAACGCAGGCGTTCAGGTAACCATGTTCCTGATCAACGGTGTGATGCTTCAGGGCCGCGTCGCCGCTTACGACCTGTTCTGCATGCTGCTGGAGCGCGAAGGCTACGTCCAGCTTGCCTACAAGCATGCCGTTTCGACGATTCAGCCCGTGACTCCGGTCGATCTTCAGGCGCATGAAGAAGCCGAAGACTGAGACCATTCGGAAGCTGAACTGATTTGAACGACGAACTCAAGGGCGAGGTCACGCGCGGTGCGCGTGCCCTCGTCGTCTATCCGCAGATGCGTGGGAGAGGGGATCTCGATCCCGAAGCGCGTCTCGAAGAGGCCAGGGGCCTTGCACTGGCAATTGGTCTCGTCGTGGCGGAAGCCGTGGCGATACCGATCCGTGAACCAAGGGCGGGCACGCTCTTCGGCGAAGGCCAGATCCAGAACATCTCCGTAGCCTGCGAGCTTAACGAGGCCGAGCTGATCATCGTCGACGGCTCGCTGTCGGCTATCCAGCAGCGCAATCTTGAGGAAAAGCTCAAGCGCAAGGTCATCGACCGTACCGGGCTGATCCTCGAAATCTTCGGCGAACGCGCAGCGACCGTCGAGGGCCGCCTGCAGGTCGAACTCGCGCATCTGGACTACCAGGCGGGCCGCCTCGTGCGCAGCTGGACCCACCTTGAGCGTCAGCGCGGCGGCTTCGGCTTCCTGGGCGGTCCGGGTGAAACGCAGATCGAGGCGGATCGCCGCATGATCCGCGACCGGATGGCCAAGATCCGGCGCGAGCTGGAGCAGGTCCGCCGCACCCGCGGCCTGCACCGCGATCGCCGCGAGAAGGCGCCTTGGCCTATCGTCGCCCTTGTGGGCTACACGAATGCCGGAAAATCGACGCTTTTTAACCGTTTGACCGGCGCGGAAGTCATGGCGGAAGATCTGCTTTTCGCCACGCTCGATCCGACCATGCGTGCCATTCGCCTGCCTGCGGTCGAAAAGGCGATCCTTTCAGACACCGTGGGCTTCATTTCCGATCTTCCGACCCAGCTCGTCGCCGCATTCCGGGCGACGCTGGAGGAAGTGAATGCGGCCGACGTCATCCTCCACGTCCGCGACATCGCCAATCCCGACACCGAATCGCAGAAGCGACAGGTTCTGGAAGTGCTGGCGGACCTCGGTGTCATCGGCGATGCGGATGACGAAACCGATGATCAGGATGCCGCTCGTTCGATCCCGATCATCGAGGTCTGGAACAAGTGGGACCTGCTCAATCCGACGCAGGCCGAAGAGATGCGCGAAGCCATGGCGCAGCGCTCGGACGAGATCATCGTGCCCGCTTCGGCGCGAACCGGCATGGGCTGCGATTTCCTGCTGGAAACCGTCGGTGCCACACTGACTGAGGGCGCCAAGGTCTACACTTTCGTGATTCCGGCGGCTGACGGCCAGCGCATCGCCTTCCTGCACGCGCGCGGCGAAGTTCTCTCGGAAGAAGATGCGGGCGAGGGCGAGGAGGGGCCTTTGCTGCGGCTTCAGGTCCGGCTCGCCGAACGCGAACTAGGCCGTTTCAGCGCGCTCTGAGGCCTTAACCGCCTGCCAATAGGCCTCCTGCTCTTCGAGCGGGAGGCCGTCAAACTTCCTGCCGTCGTGCGCAGCGAAGGCTTCCATGGCGCGGAAACGGCGTTCGAACTTGGCATTGGCTGCACGCAAGGCATCCTCAGGCGCAATTCCATTGAGGCGCACAAGATTGACCGCTGCGAACAGCAGGTCGCCGGCTTCTTCCAGCTTTTCGGCTTCCGTTGCCTCCGCCAGTTCCTGCATTTCCTCGCGCACCTTTTCGGCGGCGCCGCTCGGATCGGGCCAGTCGAAACCGACCTGTGCAGCACGCTTCTGGAGCTTTTCGGCACGCATCAGGGCTGGCAGTGAAATCGCCACACCGTCAACGGCGCTCGTTTCGCCCTTGGCGCGTCGTTCGTCGGCCTTGACCTTCTCCCACCGCTCGGTCTGGGCATCGGTAGTGGTGTCATCGCCGAAGATGTGAGGGTGGCGGGCTTCCAGCTTGTTGGAGATCGCTTCGGCTACGTCGCCGAATGCGAAATGACCGTCTTCTTCGGCCATGCGGGCATGGAACACGACTTGGAGGAGCAGGTCTCCCAGTTCGTCACGCAGGCTGACCAGATCCTCGCGCGCGATCGCGTCTGCTACTTCGTAGGCTTCCTCGATCGTGTAAGGCGCGATCGACGCGAAGTTCTGCGCGATATCCCATTCGCAACCGGAAACGGGATCGCGCAGCCGCGCCATGATGGACAGAAGACGATCGAGTTGCTGATGGCGAACTGTGGTCATTGTTCCTGCTATTTAGAGAAGACACCTATTCCCGCCAGTTAGAGATGTCACCCTCGGATGCAGCAGGGGCAGCGCGTAGCCCTGCGACCTTGCGCAGCGCTGACCCTGCTGGTGCGCAGGTCCAGCGATAGTGCGCCCGGACCCGCTGCCCCGCAGTGGGCCCCCTCAATGGCCGTTTTCGCGCTTCGAGTTTACTCGCGTGTATGGCGATAAGGGGTGGAAAGCGGTCATCAAACGAGCTTACGGGCAGGCGTCAAACGCTCCGCAAACGAACATCACACCCCAAGCAACGTTCACGACCAGCATGATCGCAATGTAGCAAGGCGCAAGCACTAGCCGTGTCATTGCAGGAATGCGCAGCAGATATAATCCGATGCTGCCGATCACGAGTGGCAATAGCACCGATACGAAACCATTCATTATTGGCCATTCGGGATGAGCATGCCCAGCCCATAACAATGCAGTCCACACTAATATAGGCGCAACAAAAACCAAAATGAGCGCTGAAAGGCGCCGTATATCTATCATTGAAGCGGTAGGCATGCGTGGAACTTACACGTTCTCGATTGCGAGGCAATGACCGCAATGGGGCGTGAACGGAAAGGCCGGTTTCGGCGCTGTCTCGCCTATCCCGTCCGTTCCTTCATGTAAGCCACGGTGGGATTGCGCCGGGCGAGAGGGGGGCGCCCGCGGCGGCGCTTTTCCGGTTCTGCTGCTCCTGACGATGCGGGAGCCGGGAAAAGGTGCGGTCCTTGCGAACTCCGGCACGGTTCGTTGTTGTTGCGTTTGCGCGCCGGCAACTGCTCCTGCAGCAGCTTCGCCATAGCCAGCGCTGCATCCAGGTGCTTGTTATCGACGATCGCGGCCTGATTGACCTGACGGATCTTGTCGAACACGCGGTAGGGCAGGGAGTGATCCCCGTGCCGGATCTCCAGCGCGCCGTCAGGAAACTCGCAAACTTCCACTCGCTTGCCGGCGAGCGGGCGGCTGATCTCGGTCGGCTCAAGAATGAACATCGCCTTGTTGTAATGCAGCGTCAGCGACGACGTCACCGAACGCCATTCGCGCCAGACCATCTCGGTGCGTAGATTCTCGTGCAATGCCAGCGGACGGTGAACATCGCGTTCGTCGAAAGCTGCCTTGGCGAACTTGGCATTATGCGCGGCCATGTAAACGGGCAGGAACGCGTTCGCTTCGGCTATAGTCGAGATACCTTCCAGCCTCATCGCCTTGACCAGTCGGTCCTGCAACGTCGCATTGGCGCGCTCGACGCGGCCCTTCGCCTGGGGCGAGTGCGCGCAAATGATCTCGATGTTGAGTGCCTCCAGCGCACGCCCGAAATGCGTCATGCCATCGCCTTTGGCCGAGGCTGTATTGTTGCGAAACACAGAATGCTTGTCTGAATAGAAGGCCACTGGCTTGCCGTGCGTCTCGATGTATTCCCGAGTTGCATCCATGTAGGAGAAAGTACTCTCGCTCTCGACCATCTTGAGATGCATCAGTTCGCTGGTTGCATCATCGATATAAACGAGTAGGGTGCATTGCGGCCCGCGATCCTCGAACCACCAATGCTTCGAACCGTCGATCTGGATTAGCTCGCCCCGGCAGTCCCGGCGATAGCGAGGCTGGTAAGGACGCGGGCGCCGCGCTTCGCGATCCTTCCACAGACCCGCCTCGATCATCAACCGTCGCAGCGTCTCACAAGAGACTTTGATGCCATGGCGCTCGATCAGATACTCACGCGCCAGCGTTGGTCCGAAATCCGCATAATGCTCACGAACGATGCCAAGAACACGCTCACGAAACGCATCGCTGTGTCGCCGATTGCTTGGCCGGCCGCGCTTGCGGGAAACGAGACCGGCAGCGCCTTCGGATCTTAACCGATCGAGCAACCGGAAAACCTGACGGCGCTTCAGGCCGAGTACCGTTGCCGCATCATCAACTCGGAGTTCGCCGCGCTCCACGCGCATCAACGTATCAAATCGCGAAAGTTCACCATGGCTCATCGCCAGCACCGTCATAGCTGCGTTCTCCTGACCAGCAGGAAAACCATGCCACCGACATTCCGCAGACCACACCAGGGAGTGTCATTTCTATCTAGCGGGCCGGTGTCATTTCTATCTGGGGCTTACAAACCACATAGACGATAATATATATTATGTTAATTAAAGCGCGACGCTGCCGCCTCAAGTAGTCACAACATGCCGACTTTTCAGCTCGCTCGCGTCAAGCATCATATAAAGATATCTTTATATGATGCTTGACAGGAAACCTCTGAAGGTGTTGAATGAGCCTGTCGAGGTTCCCCGCGTCAGGCATGATCGCGGGGCTAAGACGGGAAGCCGGTGGTGCCTTTTGGGGCAGAGTCCGGCGCTGCCCCCGCAACTGTAAGCGGCGAGTAGCGGTTCCATTTCGTGTCACTGGGCTTTTGCAAGAAGCTCGGGAAGGCCGGAACCGCCGCGTTGACCCGCAAGCCAGGAGACCTGCCTTCGGCGCTATAACGTTCCTCGGGCGGGGGTTCCTCCGGTGGATCGCGCTTGAAGCAGGCTTCGTGGCGTGGCGCCATGACCCGTTGTGCATGTCCAGCGCGTTCTTCCTTCGGCCCTTCGCCCGTCAACAGCAGGTGATCGGTTGATGTCTCCAATCCTTTTCCGTCTCGGCCCATACCGACGAATGCGCCCGCGCGCCGAGCCTTGGGGCTGATCGCCGCCTGACGCGGCGCGCCGCAAACCCGTTTCATCTCCGAACAGCAACGACGGACGGCGCACGCGCCGGACCGAAGGAAACCTCGCATGCCTGTAGACCACGCCGATCCCGCCCTTCCCCGCGTCGACACGGGCGCGCCGAAAGACCGATCCAATCGCGCTTCATCAGGACAGCCGATCATGACAACCAAAGATCTGACCTTCGCGATCAAAAGCATTCGCTTCGACGAGGATTATCGTCCCTCCGACAATACCCGCATCACGACGAACTTCGCCAATCTGGCCAGAGGCGACAACCGCCAGGAAAACTTGCGCAATGCCCTGAAGATGATCGACAACCGCTTCAACGACCTGGCCGATTGGGACAATCCCGATGGCAATCGCTATGGCGTGGAACTCGATATCATATCCGTCGAGATGAGTATCGGAGGCGATGCCAGCAGTAAATCGTTTCCCATGATAGAAATTCTGAAGACAGGTATTATCGATTGTGAAACCGATACCCGCATCGAAGGTATCGCTGGAAACAACTTCTCCTCCTACGTGCGCGATTACGACTTCAGCGTGGTACTGGCAGAGTACAACAGAGGCAGAACCGCGTTCGCAGCGCCGGATGGTTTTGGCACCCTTCATGGCAATCTGTTCAGGCACTTCGTGAGCTCTGACGCATACAAAGCTAATTTCAGGAAGCCCCCTGTCATCTGCCTGAGCGTATCGAGCAGCCGGACTTATCATCGGACGGAAAATCATCATCCCGTCCTAGGGGTGGAATATCGGCAGAGTGCGTTTTCCTCCACCGACGAATACTTCGGAAAGATGGGGCTGAAGGCGCGCTATTTCATGCCCAGGGGCAGCGCCGCACCCATGGCTTTCTATTTCACCGGCGACTTGCTTGGCGATTACACCAATCTTGAGTTGATCGGCACGATCAGCACGATGGAATCGTTCCAGAAGATCTACAGGCCCGAGATATACAACGCCAATGCAGCGGCGGGAAAATGCTTCCAGCCCAGCCTGAAGCACAATGACTATTCGTCTACGCTGATCGTCTATGACCGCGAAGAACGAAGCCGCCTCGCCATCGAACAGGGCAGATTCGCCGAAGAAAACTTCATCAAGCCGTATCAGGATATTCTTGCGCAATGGTCCGCAGAATACGCCCTTTGACACTGCAGAATACAAGGTTATCCATCATGAAAGTATTGTTGCCCACTTCGACCGCAGGCAGCCTGCCCAAACCGTCCTGGCTTGCTCAACCCGAGACGCTCTGGTCCCCCTGGAAATTGCAGGATCAGGAATTGATCGAAGGCAAGCAGGATGCCCTGCGCCTGGCGGTGGACGATCAGCGACAGGCGGGTATCGACATCGTCGGCGATGGCGAACAGACGCGGCAGCATTTCGTCACGACCTTCATCGAGCATCTCAGCGGTGTCGATTTCGAGAAGCGCGAGACCGTCAGGATCCGCAATCGCTACGATGCCAGCGTGCCGACGGTCGTCGGCGCGGTCGCGCGTCCGAAGTCGGTTTTTGTCGATGACGCCCGCTATCTGCGCGCGCAGACCGAGCAGCCGATCAAATGGACGCTCCCAGGCCCCATGACGATGATCGATACGCTTTACGATGCCCATTACCAGAACCGCGAAAAGCTGGCCTGGGAATTCGCCACCATCCTCAATCAGGAAGCCAGGGAACTGGAAGCCGCGGGCGTGGACATCATCCAGTTCGACGAACCGGCGTTCAACGTGTTCTTCGACGAAGCGAACGACTGGGGCATCGCCACGCTGGAGAAAGCCGCCGAAGGCCTGAAGTGCGAAACGGCGGTCCACATCTGTTACGGCTACGGCATAAAAGCGAATACCGACTGGAAGAAAACCCTGGGTTCGGAATGGAGGCAGTATGAGGAAACCTTCCCCAATCTGCAGAAGTCCAGGATCGACATCATTTCCCTGGAATGCCACCACTCCCACGTCCCGATGGACCTTATCGAGCTGATCCGGGGCAAGAAGGTGATGATCGGCGCGATCAACGTGGCTACGGACACCATCGAGACGCCCGAGGAAGTCGCCGAAACGCTGCGCAAGGCACTTCAGTTTGTAGATGCCGACAAGCTCTATCCCTCCACGAACTGCGGCATGGCGCCCCTGTCACGCCGCGTGGCGCGCGGCAAGCTGGAAGCTCTGGGTGCCGGGGCGGCGATCGTCCGCAAGGAACTCTCAGTCTGACAAGCCTTGGACGATATTTTATCTCTCGGCGATGAACGCTGAGATGGGTTCGCCCGACCAATTACCGGCACCTGCGGGTAAGCGGTCGGGCCCTCCCTTTCATTCAGGAACGTAAACCAGATTTCCGTCCGGCAGCCGGTAGGTTACACCAGCCTTGATGCCACCGCCTTTTCCCATCTTGCTGGTCGAAGTGTAGCGCTCCAGTTTCTCGCCATCCTTCACAGTAATCGTCATGTCCGCCTTGCCCGGGTTTTCAACGACGATGACATCTTTCGACTGGAACGGGTTCAGGGGATTGCGGGCGATCAGCACCATCAGGACGGCGCAGATCACCAGAAACAGGTCCACCAGATTGACGACCGAGAGGATCGGGTCGTCGGCCTCATCGTCTTCGAGAAAACGCATCAGATGGCCCCTTCGGTTTCGATGGCCCGCAGTTCCTCGAGCAGCCAGCGCCGCCGGATCGTGTAGACGAAGAAACTGATCGAGGCCGCTACCAGCGCGAGAATGACTGAGGAAAAGGCAACGACAAGGTTCTTGCCAACGGCAGCGCCGTCATTGCTGCCCAGCGCCAGCAAGGCCGGCCCCATCGGGATCATCGTCGCCACGAGGCCCAGCATCGGCGCGCTGCGTGCAACGATACGCAGCCACTCGAGGCGGCGCATGATCAGCAGTTCCAGATCGTCGCTCGCGCAGCCGGTGCGCGCACAATAGGCGGCCAGCGGACGCCCTGCCCGGCCTGCCGCCCTTGCGGCACCCTCGAAGGCGAAGCGGCCGAGGCTGACGATGGCGAAGACCAGTGCCAGCAGGATCAGCACCATGACCGGCATGAGGAACAGTCGGGACGCATCGTAAAGCGTGGATTCAAGTGCGGGCATGATTGGTCTTTCGCGAAAGGGCAGTGCGGCGCGCAGCGGCTTCGAGAGCCACGCCGATCAGGAAGAGCAGAAGGATGGCGAGAAGCGCGGGCATTTGGCCGCGCATGGCAGGTTGCTGCGGAGCCGGGCGCGTCTGCTGGCGTTCCAGCACCCGTCCCATCGGCGGAGGAGACGTCTGCGCTTTGACGACCGGCGGCGCGGATGGAGAAGATGCTGCAGGCGGGGCGGCCGCCGATGGGGCAGACGTTCCGGCGGTCAGGCCAAAGCCTGCATCCGCAAGCCGTTTCCGTGCAGCACCGTCCGAACGGGTAACCTCCCACATGAGTGCGGCGCGGCGGCGGGAAAGCGACGCACGCGTAGCCGCATCGGCTTTCCAGTACCCGCGCGACACTGCTTCCAGCATCCGGTCGACCATCTGCAACTGCGCGCCGGGATGAACCCGCGCGAAGAACTTGCCGAGACCAAGCTTGCGCGTGTCGGCAATATAAGTGTCGTGCATGGCCTGCCACTGGTCGGCGCGTACGCTGGCCGGATCGGTCACCTGCCAGCCCCAGAGGTTGTTGACGATGCCAGCCATGGCATTGGCGCCCGCATATTCCTCGTGCTGCATCGCCCCGATCCACTGCGGATTGAGATAGCGCGAGCGCAGTTCCTCGGAGATATAGCCGCCCGCGCTGGTCACCCTAGCCTCGGCCCCGCGCATGTCGGTGACGAAAAGATCGGGCGCCTTGCCGGAAACCATGCGCACGGCCAGCGACAGCCCGCCAAGATGCTCGAAGGCATGGTCGGTCGACAGCAGGCCATGGACATTGGACGAACGCATCAGCACCGCCGCATCGACGTCGCGCAATTGCTCGGCGAACAGGTCCGTCTCCTGCAGCGAGAGCCCCCAGTCGCGCGCGCCGTAGGCATGGCCGAGACGAGCGAGGTAGGGCTCTGCAAGCGCCGCTTCGTCCTTCCACGCCCCCTTCTCGTCCGTGACAACGCGGTCGGGTAGGCCGGTTCCATAATCGCCCGGCGCATTGGTGAAGATGCGCAGGCGCGAGAGTTCGCGGGCATGCTCGGGCGCAATCCCCGAAGCAACGAGACGCTTTTCCAGCGCCCGGGAATGCGCGGCAGGGCCGGTGTCCTCGTCAAGCGCGGCGACACGGTCGATGCCGTCCGCCAGGAGGCGCATGAAAACGTCGAACTGGTCGCGGTAGACACTGGTAGGCTGCATCAGCACGTCGATGCGCGGATGACCGAGCTGATCGGCAGGCACGATCTCCAGCCGTTCCACTTTGCCGCCCCGCCCCCAGACCGGACGCAGCCCGAGCGCCTGCAGGATCTGCCCTTCGCCTATGCCCAGCGTGCGGATCGTCTCACCTGAGAACATCGAGAAAGCCAGCTTGCGCGGCCACTCTCCACCGTGTTTCTCGCGGTAAGCCACCAGCAAACGGTCGAGTGCCTTGCCCCCCTCCGCATATGCCGCGGGTGTAGGCACCTTTTGCGCATCGAAAGCATAGAGGTTGCGGCCGCTGGGCACGTCCGGCTCGCGAACGGGATCGCCGCCTGGGCCGGCCCGAACGAAGCCGCCGCCAAGTCCGTGAAGGAGCGCTTCCGTCTCGCCTGGTTCGGCAAGATTGCGCTCGTAAAGCAGCGCTTTCTCTACTTGCGCACGCAAGGCCGCGTTGGAAATCGTTGCCGGGTCTTCGCCCTCGCGCAGATAGCGCTGCAGGAAGCGATAGGGGGCGCTTTCGGCAATCTGCGCGAAATCCTCGGCAAAGGCTTCGGCGGGGTCCTGACCCAACGCTTTCAGATAATCGGGTCCGAGCTGCTGCATCACCGTGGTCAGGCGCTGTGCGGGCTGTGCCGCCTCGCCGAAAGTGTGCAGGCCAAGCGGCACCGATGCCCGCGCGATCTGGTGCAAGTGGTCGTGAAGCGCAGTGTAATAACCGTCGAAGTCGCGGGCGATGGCCGCCTTGTCCCAACCGAGTTCGGCATCGAAATGGGCAGCCCGCGCCTTGGCGACAATCTCGGCGGCGACACGCTCGCGCACCGGTCCGGCGTCCAGTTGCGCATACTGATGAATCAGCGCGTGGATATCACGCAGTTCGTCGTAGAGCCCCGAGGGTGTGAACGCGGGCGTCTGGTGGCTGATGGTCACGGCGCGTCCACGCCGCCGGGCCTGGATCGCCTCGGCCACGTTGTCCTGGATGTAGGGATAGAACACCGGCACGTTGTCCAGCAGCAGCATCGGATAGTCGGCGGCCCAGAGCCCCCGGTCCTTGCCCGGCGTCCACTCCTGCGTACCATGCGTGCCGAAGTGGATGATCGCATCGGCGTGGCCGTGGGTGCGCGCCCAGAGATAGGTCGCCAGATAGCGATGGTCGGGCGGAGTGGCGGCATCGTGGTAGGACTTGGCCGGATCGCCGCCGCGCGGCGGCTGCGGCAGGATCGACAGCTTGCCGAACATAAGTCGCGGGATGAGAAACGCACCGTCACGCAGCGCCGGACTATCCTCGGGCCTGCCCCAGCGTTTGGCAACGGACTGCCGAACGGCTTCAGGCAGCGTCGCCAGCCAAGCCTTGTATTCGGCCAGCGGCAGCCGATCCGCCAACCCGCGCGCGGCAAGATCGCCCAGACTTTCCGGCCGATAGAGACCGCCGAGCATGGCCTGCCCGGCTGCTATCAGGTCCTGCTCTCCTGCCGGTGTCACCGCGTAGCCCGCCGCCGCCAGATCGCGGGTCAGGCGGGCAAGGCTGAGCGGCAGGTTGAGATTGGATGCGGCCAGATTTCGCTCGCCCACCGGGTAGTTCCAGAAGAACAGCGCAAGGTGTTTTTCCGCGGCGGGCATGCCGCGCAGAGCTGCCAGGCGCGCCAGTTTACCCGTCATCATCGCGATCTGCTCCGGGATCGGCACCGGCTCCCCGTTCTCAACCGCGCCGATGACGAGCGGGTCGGAAATGCCCCAGCTTTCCGGCACGCTGAGCATAACTGCACCGCTTGCACCGGAAATCCCTGAGGGCGCGGCACGCCACTGATCCGGGGTCATACCGCGTTCGACCAGCCCCTGAAGCACGGGGATGTCGAGCGCCTCGAACTCGGCCTTGCGGGCGTCGCCGTCCTGCATGTGCGTGAGGTTCACCAGCGCCTGCGCGTCCAAAGGGCGCAGCACCCTGGTCAGCGCCTGCGCATCGCGCTCGTCGTACCAGAAGAATACCGGCGACAGGCCACGTGCTTCGGCGCTGCGTGCGAGAGCCTCCAGCACCCCGGCCTGCATGTCCCGCACCTGCCCCTCGGAAATCGCAAAGGCGACGACCGGGCCTTGTCCGCGCGCGCCTGCCCACGCGGTGAAGCTTGCCGGATCGGCGAAAGCGGAAGGCGCCTGTGGGTGGTAGAGGCCACTGGCGGGCAAGGGCACGGGCAGCGGCAGCGTGGACAGGTCGCCGCCCGACAGCACCAGCCCCGCAGCCTTGACGAAAGCACGCAAGTTAGTTTCGCCGCCCCCTGCATAATAGCCGATCAACCGGCGCGCCACCGGTTGATCCAGTCCGCCCCATGCCGGAGGACCGCCGCCCACCTCGATCCACGGAACCCGCAGATCGGACAAGGATCCAAGCGCATTTTCGGCGGCGGCACGGTCGCTCGGGCGGGGGCCGTCGATGACGAGGAGATCGGCCCCTGCAGCGATGTCGGCACTGCCGGTCCCGCTGTCATCGACATAGCGCCATTCGATACGGTAGCCCTCCGCCTCAGCCCAATGGGCAAGGCGGAGAAACTTGGCGGCAAGCACGAATCTGGTGCTGACGATCCGCACGACCGGTCGATCGGCCGCGACCGAAATCGTCGGTGCCAGCGCCAGGAAGGCGGCGAACAGGATCAGCCAGTGCCGCATCACGTCAGAACTGCGCGCCCAGCCCGACGAAGAACACCCGCCCCGGCTCCGCATAGGTGTAAAGCGCGGAGGTTTCGGCAAGGCGCTTCTTGAACATGTTGTCGACGCCCGCCTTCACCGTAAGCCGTTCGTTCAGCGCATGGCTGACGTCCATCGACCACAGATCGTAGCCGGGAAGGCGCACCGGCACCGTGCTCTGGTAGATCGTCTGCTTGCCGATGTAGCGGCCGCGCAGACTGGCCGTGCTGCCCGACAGGAAATCCCATGCGACCTGCCACTTGGCGCTGTGGCTGGGCCGTTCGGCAAGTTCCTGATCGTTCGAGAGGTCCTGCGGGTCGACATAAGTATAGCTGGCGGAGAGCGAGAGGCTCTCCACCGGCGTCCACGCGCCGTTCAGTTCCACGCCGCGAATGCGCGCCTTGTCGACATTGACGTAAGCGCGTCGCTCGCGCCCACGGATGCCGCAACTCTCCACGCAGCCGGTCTGCACCAGCCCGTGGAGGTCATTCTGGAACAGGGTTGCTCCCAGGTGCCACCCCCGCCCGTAATAGGCCGCCCCCAATTCGTAGGCCGTGTTGGCTTCGGGCTTGAGGTCCGGGTTGCCGGTGATGATGAAGCGTCCGCCCGCCGCCACGGTGATGTAGCCGAGCGAAAGCTGCTTTAGGCTCGGCGCCTTGAACGCCTTGCCCACGCCCCCGCGCAGCACCAGCCCCTCAAGCGGCTTGAGCACCAGATAGGCACGCGGGCTGGTCTGCCAGCCATAGGCGGGATGGTGATCGAACCGGCTTCCAATGGTCAGAGTGGCGATATCGCCAAAGGCCCATTCGTCCTGCACGAACAGCGCATCGTGATTGACGCTGTCCGCGCCTGCTGTGTTGATAGTTGAATCGCGCAGATACTCGTTGCGGTGTTCCGCGCCGAGCGTCAGCCGGTTGCCGGTAAAGGCATTCAAGGTGACGCGCGCATCGGCCACGAAATCCACGCCGCGCGTCGGCTGTGTCGGCGCCTGGTCCTGATCGCGCTCGTTCCTGCGCTCCAGCAACGAACGATAGGCGCGGGCCTGAACCTCACCCCAGCCGAACCTGCCGGTATAGCTGCCGTGCGTCTGCGCGCGGGTGATGTGGTCCTGATATTCGTAATAGACCGGCACCGTGCCGGTGGTCACCGTATCCCGCGCACGGTCGTCGTCGCTAAACGCCTGCCCGATCTCGATACGGTGACCGGGCGCGGGCTTCCACCAGGCGATTACACTGCCGCTCAGTGCCACTCGGGCCTCCAGTTCGCTCTGGAGCGCGTCGGCCTCGCTCGTCGTGCGTCCCCGCCTGCGGTATTCGCCCCAGGCGACGATACCCAGCTTGTCCTCGACGATCGGGCCGCCGACAAGAGCGGAAAGCTGCGAAGTATCGCCGCCAAAGCCGTCACGAAAACCCTGTAGCGCAAAGGCGCTGGCTTCCAGGCGCTGTTCCGGCCTGCGGGTAATGACATTGACGACGCCGGCCAGCGCCTCCGACCCGTAAAGCGCAGAAAGCGGCCCGCGCACGACCTCGATCCGGTCGATGGCGATGGTTGGCACCCAGCCCAGATCGAAATCGACATGTGCCATGTTGGCCGCGGAATCGGTGATCCGGCGGCCATCCACCAGGGTCAGCAAATGCTCGTTCGACATTCCCCGGATCGAAATTCCGCGCCGTGTCATGCCCACGCCGTTGATGGTCACACCCGGCTCGTTCTCCAGCGCTTCGGCCAGATCTTGCACCGGACGGCGGCGTAGTTCCGGGCCGGTGACGACCGACATCGATGCCGGAGCCTGCGCGATCTCCTGCTCCCCCCGCGTTGCCGTGATGACGATCTCCTGACCGGAAACGGCTGCGCGGCGTTCGCTGCGAACCGTTCCGGAATCATCCTGCTCCGCCGCCTGCGCACCCTGCGCGACGGCCAGCGGCAGAGCCGCTGCGATAACCAGCTTTTTCATCAAAACCCCCGAACGTGCGACCCAGATCGCGCCGCGACGGAATGCACCCCCGGCACTTTCCGTCGCGCTGGCTTATGCCAATTGCGATTCGTGATATGTTATATCATCGACTTTGAACGTGACAATATGGCACCGATGACCGCTGCGTACAGCGCTCCCGATCCATCAAGCGCATGAACTCAGCGCACCACAGTCAGGGAGCATCGAAGCGCCGGAAGCCGCGGTTTGCGGGTCCGCATCGTCTTTCCCGGACAGGGCTGCAACATCCTCGGGGCTACGCCGTTGATACAAAGGTCTTTAAAGGAGATCCGCGTGCCTATCCGCGTCTATAAGGGCCTGATCGTTCTGCCGCTGCTGGCCCTCACCGTTGCTCTGGCGGGATGTGACAATTCCTCGCAGGCACCCGAGGCTCCGCCCTCTCCCGTCAGCATCGAGGAAGTGCGCTGGAACGAGGCGGGCCTTCGCGACTTGCGCGCCGCCATCGATGGACGTGCCGCCCATGGGCTCGACCACATGGCCTTTTCCGCAAACGGCAAGCCGGGCACCACCGAAGGCGACCGCGCCCTGACCGAGGCGGCGCTGCGCTATGCCCGGGCGCTGGCCCGCGGCGCGAGCGATCCCCGCAAGCTCTACGATATCTACACCGTCCCCCGCCCCGGCGGCGACCTGCTTCCCGCCCTCGCACAGGCGCTCAAGGCCGGGAAGCTCAAGGACTGGCTCGATGGCCTTTCCCCGCCGGGCGATGGCTATCGCAGCCTGTCCAGGGCCTATCTCTCGCTCCGCAAGTCGCAGGACGCACCCGCACCCACCATTCCTGAGAAAAGCGAGCCGCTCGATCCCGGCGCGACCGATCCCCGTATACCGCTCATTGCGCGCCAGCTCGTGGCATCCGACTATCTGGACGAAAAGGATGCACAGGGAGACCGCTACACGCCCCCCATGGTGCAGGCGGTGCGGCAGATGCAGGCCGACTTCGGGATAAAGCCGGACGGCGTGATCGGCAAGGACGCGCTGGAGATCCTCAACCTTTCCGATGCCGAACGCGCCCGTGCCATTGCCGTCGCCATGGAGCGCATGCGCTGGCTGGAGCGCCAGGCGCCGGAAACGCGCATAGACGTCAACATCGCCTCTGGCCGCCTCACGTATTGGCGCGATGGCAAGGTGGCTGATACCCGCAAGGTCGTCGTCGGCGAGCCCGAGAACGAGACGCCGCAACTGGGATCGCCGATCTACCGGCTCGTCGCCAATCCCACCTGGACGGTGCCGCGTTCGATCCAGAACAAGGAGATCGCCGGGAAAGGCAGCGCCTACCTCGCCCGCAACAACATGGCGTGGAAGAACGGATGGATCGTGCAACAGCCGGGGCCGAAGAACTCGCTCGGCCTCGTCAAGTTCGACATGAAGAACGAGCACCAGATCTACCTGCACGACACGCCCGCCAAGCTGCTGTTCCAGGAAGTGCAGCGCCAGCGCAGCCACGGCTGCGTGCGCGTGGAAGACGCGCTGGGCTTTGCCGAGATGCTGGCGCGCGACGAAGGCGTGATCGACGAATGGAACCGTGCGAGGGCAACCGGCAAGGAGACCTTCGTGCCCTTGCCGCGCGAGATTCCGGTGCGTCTGCTCTACCAGACCGTTCTGTTCGACGACAAAGGCGAGCCGGTGGTCCGCGCCGATCCTTATGGCTGGAATGAGCGCGTCGCGACTTCGCTTGGGTTTGCCGAAGGTCAGGGCCATCGCCTGAAGGGACGCGGCGGCGACGTCGGCCCGTAAGGGAACAGCGGCCCGGGCAATGGGTTGGAGCGCAGACAGGAGCCGGGCTTGAACGACTTTGCCGAATGGGTAGCGCCGATCGCCACCATGCTGGCCGCGATCATGACGGCCTCCAACCTGGGCGCGCGGCTCACCGGCTTCGGTTTCATCGTCTTCACCATCGGCTCGATCGCCTGGACCATCGTGGGCCTGACCTCCGGGGAGACGAGCCTGATCGTCGCCAACGGCTTCCTGACCCTCGTGAACGCGTTCGGCGTATGGCGGTGGCTGGGCAGACAAAGCACTTACGAGCAAGGCGGTCGCTCGGCAGAACGGGCCAGCCGCCGCTCCTCGGCGCCCTCGCTGTTCGGCGCGAACGGAATTGCCGGAATGCCGGTCGCGGATTGCCACGGCAAGCATTTGGGCAAGGCGGTGGAAGCCCTGCTGGAATGCCGCAGCGGGAAAATCCGGCACCTCGTGATTGCCAGTTCCAGCGACGCCGGATTGGAGGAAGACTTGCGCGCGGTCCCAGCCTCGCAAGTCTGCTTCGAACGAGACAAGGCACGGCTGCGCATCCCGGCTGACGTCTTCGACCGGATCACACCGCTCGACGGCAGCGACTGGTCGGAGCTCGGCTACGGAAAGTAAGGCGTTCCCAAACCTGCATTTCCCCAAATAGTCACGAAATAATCAATAAATTATCAAGCATTGTCGATGAAATCGTAATATTCTCGAAGACAAGCCCGCAAGATGGCTTGCCGATGGAGAGTATGGATGCAGCACGATACGGCACGCGACGCCGAGACGTCAGCCGGCAGCCCCATCAACGCCAATAAAGCACTATGGGAAAAAGGCGATTTCACGCGCCTTGCCGCTACGATGCGGGAAAGCGGCGATGAACTCGTCGCCTGGATCGCGCCGCAGCCGGGCATGGAGGTGCTCGACCTCGGCTGCGGTGACGGCACGACCGCCGTTCCCGCCGCTCGCCGGGGCGCGCATGTGCTCGGCGTCGATATCGCCGCCAATCTCGTGGCCGCAGGCAATGCCCGGGCCCGCGAGGAAGGCCTCGCCGAGCTGCAATTCGTGGAAGGGGATGCCTCCGCCCTGACCGGTATCGAGGATGCCCGTTTCGATCTGGTGGTCAGCATCTTCGGCGCCATGTTCGCACCGCGCCCGAACGACGTTGCGGCGGAAATGGTCCGGGTCTGCCGTCCGGGCGGCCGTATCGTCATGGGCAACTGGATCGCGGGCGATCCGACGCTGGTGGCACAAGTCTTGAAGATCAGCGCCGCCTTTCTGCCGCCCCCGCCCGAAGGCTTCGTCAGCCCGGTAAGCTGGGGACAGGAGGAGACGGTCCTGGCGCGTTTCGGCGCCGCGGGCATCCCCCCCGAGCGGATTCGGTGCGAGCGCGCCAGCTACACGTTCCGTTCTCCCGGCCCTGCCCGTGACTTCCTGAGCGTGTTCCGCGACTATTACGGCCCCACCATGAACGCTTTCGAGGCCGCCGAGAAGAACGGGAAACGCCGCGAACTCGAGGAACAGCTGGAAGCCCTGTTCGAAGCCCAGAACGAGGGCGGCGCGGACATGACGGTGATCCCCGCCACCTATCTGCGGGTCACCGTAGAGCGATAAGGCAAGCAACCGAGGATGTACCACTGGGAACCGCTTGATCGCGGATGAATTTCCCCGCATGCGGGAAGTTCCGCAAGATCCCGCGTTCTTCTTTCCTGGCAGGCACATGCATTCACCTTACACGCAGGCGGCCCCTGCCCAGCAAACGCTCGACGGTCGAGGCGGCATTGTCCCGGGCGGACGGCGATTCGGGGCGGGGCTGGCGAAACCGGGGCTGGACCCGAAGACCACGTTCGGCCTCGCGGTCGCCATCCTGTTCTTCCTGGCCAGCGGAACCGTGGCATATTTCAACGTGCGCGTCCTGCGGGACGATGCCCAGAAGATCGTCCATTCCCACCAGGTCATCGTCGCCATGAACGGCCTGCTTTCCGCCGTGCAGGATGCCGAGACCGGGCAGCGCGGCTTCCTGCTGACGGGGCGGGAGAGCTATCTCGATCCTTATCGCAGCGCGCTGACGGAAGTGGGCGGCCAGTTCGCCAGCATCGCCCGGCTTACCGGCGACAATCCCGAGCAGCAGGGCCGCCTGCAGCCGCTGCGCCGTCATATCGACGCAAAGCTGGCGGAACTTCGCGAAACCATCGAGGCGCGCAAGAGCGGCGGCCTGGAAGCCGCGCTACTGCTGGTCGCCTCGGATCGCGGCAAGATCGAAATGGATGCGATCCGCGCCCAGCTCGGCCTGATGCAGCAGGAAGAAGCGAGGCTGCGGGAGGAACGGCTTGCGGAAATGGAGCAGGCCTACCGGTCGGCCTGGGCAAGCGGTGTGGCCTCCTGCCTGCTGGGCATCGCGCTGACGCTGGTGATCGGCTTCCTGATCCGCCGCGCCGCGATCGCCGCCGGGCACCGCCAATGGCTCCAGTCCGGGCAAGTCGCACTGGCATCGGCGGTACTGGGCGACCAGCCGGTGGAGCAGCTTGGCGAGAATATCCTCGCCTTCCTGGTGAAGTTCGTGGGCGCGCAGGCGGGCGCGGTATTTTCCGGGGACGGCCATCACTTCCGCCGGATCGCCTCCTACGGCGTGCCCGCCGACGCCGGAATCGTCGAGCGCTTTTCGCTGCGCGAAGGTCTGCTCGGCCAAGTGGCCGCGGACGGTGCGCCGGTCCTGCTGGCCGACATTCCCGACAGCTACCTGACCATCGGCTCCACGTTCGGCAGCGACAAGCCGCGCCATCTGCTGATCGCCCCTGCCCTTGCCGACGAAGTTGTCCACGGCGTCATCGAACTCGGCTTCCTGCAACCGGTGGACGAACATGTCCTGGCCTTCCTGGCCGAAATCTCGAACGCCATGGGCGTCGCCCTGCGCTCGGCCCGCTACCGCGCCGATTTGCAGCATCATGCCGAGGAACTGCAGGTCCAGAGCGAGGAACTGCGTGTCTCCAATGAGGAACTGGAAGAACAGGGCCGCGCGCTCAAGGAATCGCAGGTCCGATTGGAACACCAGCAGGTCGAACTGGAGCAGACCAACTCCCAGCTTGAGGAGCAGGCCCAGCAGCTGGAACACCAGCGCGACGACCTGGCCCGTTCGAACGCGGCGGTGGAACTGAAGGCACAGGAACTGGAGCAGGCCAGCCGCTACAAGTCCGACTTCCTCGCCAACATGAGCCACGAACTGCGCACGCCGCTCAATTCGCTGCTGATCCTTTCGAAGCTGCTGGGCGACAACCCCCAGGCCAACCTTTCCAGCGAACAGGTGCAATATGCGCGCACCATCGAGACTTCGGGCAACGACCTGCTGGCGCTGATCAACGACATTCTCGACCTTTCCAAGATCGAGGCCGGGCACTTGCAGATCCGCCCCGAAACCGTTCTGCTGGAACGGCTTGCAAGCGATATGCGGCCGGTCTTCCAGCCGGTCGCGCGGGAACGTGGGCTCTCATTCGAGATCCGCGTCGCGCCGGGCTGCGCCGCCACGCTCGATACCGACCGTCAGCGCCTGGAGCAGATCCTCAAGAACCTGCTCTCCAATGCCTTCAAGTTCACCGAGACCGGCAGCGTAAGACTGGAAATCGAACCCGACGGCGCGGAAGACGGCGCTTTGCTGTTTTCCGTGACCGACACTGGGATCGGCATTCCCGAGGACCAGCAGCAGGCCATTTTCGAGGCCTTCCGGCAGGCCGACGGCACGGTGAACCGCAAGTATGGCGGCACGGGCCTTGGCCTCTCGATCTCGCGCGAACTGGCCCGCCTGTTGGGCGGTACGATTTCTCTCGCCAGCGTGCCGGGACAGGGCAGCCGTTTCACGCTGCGCCTGCCGCTCGCCTGCGATCCCGGTCTGACCGGTTCCGCGCAAATCCAGCCGAACGGCTTCGCGCCTCGCCCGGCACCGATTGCGCCCCCTGCACCGATGGCGCCCGAACCGGCCACTTTGCAGCGACAGGTCGAGGACGATCGTGACACGGCCGCCCTGGCCCAGCGCGTCCTGCTGGTGGTGGAGGACGATTCCGCCTTCGCGGGCATCGTACGGGACATGGCGCGGGAAATGGGCTTCCAGTGCCTCGTCGCCGGAACTGCGGATGAAGCGCTCCAACTTGCCCGCAGCTTCCGCCCGCATGCCGTCGTGCTCGATATCGGATTGCCCGACCAGTCCGGCCTCGCCCTGCTCGACCGGCTGAAGCGCGACGTCGAAACGCGCCATATCCCGGTCCATGTCGTCTCGGGCGCCGATCACACCCAGACCGCGCTCTCGCTCGGCGCCATCGGCTATCTCATGAAGCCGGTAAAGCGCGAGGACCTTTCAGGCGTATTGGAAACGCTGGCGGCGCGTCTGGATTCCTCCACGCGCCGAGTGCTGATCGTGGAGGACGATCCCGTCCAGCGTGACGCGGTGACGCGCCTGCTGACCTCGGGCGAGGTGGAGACCGTCGCCGCCGCCACTGCCGCCGAATGCCTCGAACTGCTGGCCAGCCAGACTTTCGACTGCATGGTACTGGACCTTGCCCTGCCGGATGCCAGCGGCTTCACCCTGCTCGAAACCCTCAGCCGGGAGGGCGCCTATGCCTTCCCGCCGGTGATCGTCTATACCGGGCACGACCTCACCCCCGACGACGAGCAGCGCCTGCGCCGCTATTCGGATTCGATCATCATCAAGGGCGCGCGCTCGCCCGAACGACTGCTCGACGAAGTGTCGCTGTTCCTGCACCAGGTCGTCACCGAACTGCCGCCCGAGCAGCAGACCATGATCCAGCAGGCGCGCAATCGCGATGCTATCCTGGAGGGCCGCCGCATCCTCGTGGTGGAGGACGACGTGCGCAACGTCTATTCGCTTACCAATATCCTCGAACCGCAAGGCGCGGTGGTGGAGATCGCCCGCAACGGGCAGGAAGCGATCGACGCGCTGGACCGCTCCGCCGGGGACGCGGGCAAACGGATCGACCTGGTGCTCATGGACGTGATGATGCCGGTGAAGGACGGCCTCACCGCCACGCGCGAGATCCGCCGGGATCCGCGCTGGACGAAGCTGCCGATCATCACGCTCACCGCCAAGGCCATGCCCGACGACCAGGAACGCTGCCTGGAGGCCGGGGCGAACGACTACATGTCGAAACCGCTGGACGTGGACAAGCTGCTCTCGCTCGTCCGCGTCTGGATGCCGCGTTGATGCCCTGTGCTGACGGAGGGCCGCTGATGGAAGAGGAGAAGATCGAGGACATCGAGATCCGCCTCCTGCTGGAGGCGCTCTACCGCCGCTACCATTACGACTTTCGCGGCTATGCGCAGGCCTCGCTGAAACGCCGCCTGCGGCAGGCCCGCGATCAGCTGGGTCTGGCGACTTTCTCCGCGCTCCAGGACCGCATGCTGCGCGATCCCGGCACCGTCACGCGCCTGCTCGGCTTCCTGACCGTACAGGTCAGCGAACTGTTTCGCGACCCGGCCTACTTTCGCGCCATTCGCGAAAAGGTCGTGCCGCATCTTCGCACTTACCCCTCGCTCAAGATCTGGATCGCCGGATGCAGCACCGGTGAGGAACTCTATTCGCTGGTCATCCTGTTCCGCGAGGAAGGCCTGGAAGAGCGCACGCTGTTCTACGCGACCGACATCAACCAGGACGCACTCGATGCCGCCGCGCGCGGGATCTACCCGCTGGACCGGATCCGCACCTTTACCGAGAACCACCAGCTCTCGGGCGGAAAGTCCTCGCTGTCGGATTACTATTCCACCGCCTATGGCCATGCCGCCTTCGACAAGAGCCTGCGCGAACGGGTGGTCTTTTCCGATCACAGCCTGGTCACCGATGCAGTCTTCGCCGAGATGCACATGATCTCCTGCCGCAATGTCATGATCTACTTCGACCGTGCCTTGCAGGACCGCGCCGTCGGCCTGTTCCGGGATTCGCTGGCGCGTAAGGGCTTTCTGGGACTTGGTACGCGCGAAAGCCTGCGCTTCTCGCAACATGCCGATGCCTTCACCGATTTCGCGCGCGAGGAGAAAATCTACCAGAGGCGCGACCCTTGATTACGCCTGCGCCCGATCGTGCAGTGGTGCTGGGCGCTTCCGCCGGGGCAGTTCAGGCGCTCTCGCGGTTACTCCCCGCCCTGCCGCGCGACTACCCGCTGCCGGTACTGGTGGTCGTCCACGTCCCCCCGCAGCGACGCAATGTCCTTGCCGAACTTTTCGCCGCGAAATGCCGACTGGCAGTGCGGGAGCCCGACGACAAGGAGCCGATCGCGCCGGGCACAATCCTCTTCGCACCGCCCGATTACCACATGCTCGTCGAAGCCGACCGCACCGTCTCGCTTTCGGTGGAGGGGCCGGTGCAGTTCTCCCGCCCCTCCATCGACGTGCTGTTCGAAACCGCCGCGGATGCTTATGGAACGGGGCTGACTGCCGCCGTGCTGACGGGCGCCAACCATGACGGCGCCGAAGGCCTTCGGGCCGTGGCCGAGGCCGGAGGCACCGCCCTGGTCGAAGACCCGGCGAGCGCTGCCTACCCGGTCATGCCGCTCGCCGCGCTGGCCCTAGTTCCCTCCGCCAAAATCCTGCCCCTCGAAGCCCTGGCGCGGCGGCTGCTGGACGCTGCGGGATAAGGCGATCTTCTATGGGCTCTATTCCGCGCTAAGACGTGTCCACTTGGTGTCCGAGGCGCTGTTGGTTATCGTGCTTTCGACAAATGCCATCGTCCGTATCCCGGCTTCCACAGACGGAAATGCATCCCCCATGCCCGGCACTTCGGCATCAGCTCGAATAGCGGCGGCAAAAGCGCGGTAGAGGTTCGCGAAGGCCTCGATATAGCCTTCCGGGTGTCCAGCGGGCGTGCGCAGTCGGTTCAAGGTGGAATCGGCCAGCCCCGGCCCGCCAGCCCGCACGGTTTCCATCGGCCTGTCCAGCCAGCGCAGCACCAGGCTGTTGGGCTCCATCTGCGACCACTCCAGCCCGCCTCGCTCGCCATGGATACGCAGTTTCAGGCCGTTCTCGTCTCCAGCCGCGACCTGGCTGGCCTTGAGCAAGCCGCGCGCACCACGCTCAAGGCGGAGCAGCACACTGACATCGTCGTCCAGCCTGCGGCCGGGAACATGGGTCGTCAGGTCGGCGCAAAGTTCCTGCACGCGAAGTCCCGAGACATGTTCCGCAAGGTGAAAGGCATGCGTGCCGATGTCGCCAAGGCAACCGCCAAGCCCGGCGCGGGCAGGATCGGTCCGCCATTCCGCCTGCTTGTTGCCGTCCCGGTCGATCGGTTGGCTGAGCCAGCCTTGCGCGTATTCGACCTGGACCAGCCGGATTTTCCCGAAATCGCCGCGTGCCACGCGCGTCCGGGCCTCCTCCACCAGGGGGTATCCGCTGTAGGTGAAGGCAAGCCCGAAGTGTCGGCCGGAACGCGCCGCGGCCTGCGCGATCGCCCGGGCTTCTTCCATGTTCAGCGCCATGGGCTTTTCGCAGAAGACATGGAAACCCGCGTCGAGTGCGGCGATCGCCATCGGCGCGTGAAGATGATTGGGTGTGACGATCGATACCGCGTCCACCCGCTCTCCTTCAGGCAGAGCCGACTCCGCTGCAAGCAGGGCGTCCAGCGAGGCGTAAACACGATCCGGTGCGATTCCCAGCATTTCTCCTGAACGGCGATTGCGTTCGGGATCGCTGCTGAAGGCACCGGCCACCAGGCGCCAGTCGCCATCCAGAGCCGCCGCCGCGCGGTGGATCGCCCCGATGAAGGCGCCCTCGCCGCCTCCGACCATGGCGAGACGCAAAGTCCCTGTCATCACCCTCTCCTTTTTTTCGTTCGCGATAAGCCGCTTATTTCAGGCCTTGATCAGATATGATTTACCGGTAAACGTATGACAACAAGAAACGACAATAAGAATTGAAACGGAGAGTCGAGGATGCGCATGACAGCAAGCCTCTGCCTGAAACCGATCGTTGCTGCGGCGGCGTTGCTCACTGTACCCGCGATGGCGCAAACGGCACCTCCGGCCTTCAATGCCTGCCGCGCGTGCCACAGTGTCGACAAGGGCGGAAAGAACGGCATCGGCCCCAACCTGAACGGCGTCGCGGGCAGGCAAGCCGCCTCGGCCCCGGGCTTCAACTATTCACCGGCGCTCAAGGGCACCAAGCTGCGCTGGGATGACCAGAGCCTGGACACGTTCCTGGCGGCACCGGCCAAGAAGGTGCCCGGCACTCGCATGCCCATCGGCACGCCGGATCCGGCCAAGCGCGCGGCGATCATCACTTATCTCAAGAGCCTAAAATGACGGAAAACAAAGCCATGCGCGGTCCGGCGATCTTCCTGGCGCAGTTCATGGGCGATGCCGCACCGTTCGACACCCTCGACAATGCCGCAAGGTGGATGGCCGAAGCGGGGTACAAGGGCATTCAGGTGCCCAGCAACGATCCGCGCTGCATGGATCTTGCTCTGGCCGCGGAAAGCCAGGACTATTGCGACGAACTCGCCGGGCGCTGCCGCGAGGCAGGCGTGGAAATCACGGAACTCTCCACCCACCTGCAAGGCCAGCTGGTCGCGGTTCACCCCGCCTACGATGCCGCCTTCGACAATTTCGCGCCGGCCGAACTGCGCGGGAAACCCGCAGAACGACAGGCCTGGGCGGTTGATCAGCTGAAACTCGCCGCCAAGGCCAGTCGGCGACTGGGGCTGAACGCCCATGCGACGTTTTCCGGCGCTCTGGCCTGGCCGTTCATCTACCCCTGGCCGCAGCGTCCGGCGGGGCTGGTGGAGGAGGCCTTCGCGGAACTGGGTCGTCGCTGGCGGCCGATCCTCGATGCCTTCGAGGAAGAAGGTGTCGATCTCTGCTACGAACTCCATCCGGGCGAGGACCTTCACGACGGATTGACCTTCGAGCGCTTTCTCGATGCCGTCGGCGGCCATCGGCGGGCCAATATCCTCTACGATCCCAGCCACTTCGTGCTTCAGGCGATGGACTATCTCCAGTTCATCGACATCTATCATGACCGCATCAGGATGTTCCACGTCAAGGATGCGGAGTTCAATCCCACCGGGCGGGCGGGCGTCTACGGCGGTTATGCCGATTGGGTCGATCGACCTGGCCGGTTCCGCTCGCTGGGTGACGGCCAGGTCGATTTCACCGGCATCTTCTCGCGCCTGACCCAGTATGGTTACGCGGGCTGGGCCGTGCTGGAATGGGAATGCTGCCTGAAGCATCCCGAGGACGGCGCCCGCGAAGGCGCCCCCTTCATCGAGGCGCATATGATCCGCCGCCCGGAACGGGCGTTCGACGATTTCGCGGGAGGCGGCGATCCCGCCGACAATCGCCGCTGGCTGGGACTGGCCTGACAGCAAGGCCAAAGACGCAAGACTGGCATGAACCCCGACAACAGATATCACGCGGGGCGATAGGGGAGAGAAGCGGGCATGACGGGCATAAACCGGCAAAGGCTGTTCTGGCTGAGCGTCCTGGCGCTCTTCACGGCGTCCATGAGCGCATCCTTGCGTGCCGCCGTGGCGAGCAGTCTCAAGGCAGAGTGGATCGACCCCATAGCCCCGATCGCGGCGGGTGAGATGATCGGGGCGGCGCTCGGCTCGGCGTTTCTCGGCTTTTCGATCACCGTCTTCGTGGTCAGCGCGGTGCTGGACCGGATCGGCATCCGCCGCGTCCTGATCGGCTGCGGCGTGGCATTCCTGATCGGCACGACCCTGATCGTCGGCGCGGGGCTCTTCGCCAAAGGCATGGCCGTCTACCATCTGGTCTGGCTGGGCATGCTGCTGAGCGGCATCGGCTGGGGCTTCGCCGAAGCCTCGATCAATCCGCTGACGGCGCGGCTCTATCCAGAGGACACCACGCATCGCTTGAACGTGCTCCACGCCTGGTATCCGGGCGGGCTGATCGTCGGCGGACTCGCGGGCGTGTTCCTGGCGCCGCTGCTGCCCTGGCAGGCGATCATGGCGCTGGTCTACCTCCCCGCCATCTTCGTCATCCTGATCGGCGCGACGACCCGCTTCCCGGAGCCTCCCGCTGCCGCCGGTAGCCGGGCGATGAAGGACATGATGCTGGAAGTGGTCCGCCGCCCCAGCTTCTTCGTCTGGTTCGGCGCGATGTTCCTGACCGCGTCCTCGGAACTCGCACCGGGGCAGTGGATCGACGTTGCGCTCAGCAACCGCGTCGGCATGCGCGGTATCCTGCTGCTGGTCTATGTCAGCGCGCTGATGTTCGTGTTCCGCCATTTCGCCGGACGGATCGCCGGGCGCCTCTCCAATCCGGGGCTGCTCTGGGTATCGAGCCTGCTCGCCGCGATCGGGCTGTTCCTGCTGTCGCAGGCGCAGTCGCCGGTTTCCGCGATCCTCGCCTCGACGGTCTGGGGCCTCGGCGTCTGCGCCATGTGGCCGACGATGCTGGCCTCGGTCGCCGAGCGCTATCCGCGCGGCGACTCCTGGGCGCTTGGACTCGTGGGATCTGCGGGTGCGCTCGCAAGCTTCTTCGTCCTGCCGCGCCTAGGCGAGATGTTCGACCGGGCCAAAGTGGAGATCGCGGGCGGTCCCGAAGCCTTCACCCGCCTGAGCGGAGAGGCGCTGCGCGCGGTGGAAGACGCCGCCGCATCGCAGTCCTTCGCACGGCTGACGTTCGTGCCGCTGGTGCTTCTCGTCGTGTTCGGCGCCGTCTGGCTTGCCGAACGGCGCTCCGGCCGCCCGAGTGCCCCCGTCGCGGAGGGCGCGGCATGAGCCTGACCCGTCGCGCTTTGATTGCCACCGGCCTTGCCGCAACCGCCGCCCCCGCGCTCTCGGCAGCCACCGGAAAGGGCAGCTCGAATGCCGCGCATTTCTCGCTCGGCTATGCCCCGCATGAGGGCAGCTTCGCCAGCCGTGGCGGCCTGCTCGAACAGATCGCCTTCGCCGCAGATCAGGGCTTCCGCGCCTGGGAAGACAACGACGCGCGCAAGCGGCCCGTCAACGAGCAGGAAGCCATGGCCCGCGCCCTGTCGCAGCGGGGCATGACAATGGGGGTCTTCGTCGCCAGCATTCCGAAATGGTCGGATTTCCGGCCCCTGCTCGGCGGCAATGACGACACCGATCGGGAGGCTTTCCTGGCCGATATCCGCACCTCGATCGAGGTCGCGCAACGGCTCGATGCAAAGCACATGACGGTCGTGACCGGCTTCATGGATCGCAAGGTGCCCGAAGCGATCCAGACCGGCCGGATCATCGACTGCATGCGCCGCGCCGGAGATATCGTCGCGCCGCACGGCCTGACTTTGGTAATGGAGCCGCTCAACACCCGGACCAACCACCCGGGCGTGTTCATGCAGTCGATCGCGCAGGGCTATGCCGTGGCGTGCGGTGCCGACAGCCCCGGCGTCAAGATCCTGGCGGACCTCTATCATGAGCAGATCCAGTCGGGGAACCTGATCCCGACGCTCGAGGCCTGCTGGGCGGATATCGGCTATATCCAGTTCGGCGACAATCCCGGCCGCAAGGAACCGGGCACCGGCGAGATCAACTATGCGAACATCGTGCGCTGGCTGCGCGCCCGAGGCTATGCCGGAGTGATCGGCATGGAGCACGGCAATTCACTGGCCGGGCGCGAAGGAGAGGAGCGGCTGATCGCCGCCTATCGGGCCATCGACAGAACATAGGAAGGGGAGCGAGAGGATGAAGATCATCCCGATCTGCGCGCTGACGGCCGTTACTATCGGCGCCTGTTCATTGGTCGAAGCGCAGGACAAGCCGGGTTTCAAGGATACGCCGATGCTGCCGGGCGGCCAATGGCATGTCCATGACCCGGATCGACCGGCGCCCAAGGTCGTCACGCCCGCAGCCGCCCCCGGCGGCGCACCGTCCGATGCCGTCGTGCTGTTTTCCGGCACCTCGCTCGACGCCTGGCGCGGCGAGCGCGCCCCCTGGACGGTCGAGAACGGGGTCATGACCGTTCCCTCCCGTGCGAAGAGTGGCGGCGAGAACAACCTGATCTCGAAGCAGGAATTCGGCGACGTGCAGTTGCACCTCGAATTCCGCTCACCCAACCCGCCGCAGAAGAGTTCGCAGGACCGGGGCAACAGCGGCATCTGGTTCATGCAGCGCTACGAAGTGCAGATCCTCGACGGCCATGACAACCCGACTTACGCCGACGGCACCGTAGGCGCGGTCTATGCCTGGAAACCGCCGCTGGTGAACCCCTCCCGCCCGCCGGGAGAGTGGCAGAGCTACGACATCGTCTTCGAGCGCCCGCGCTTCGATGCAAGCGGCGCCCTGCTGCGCCCGGCCTATGTCACGGTGCTGCTGAACGGCGTGCTGGTGCAGAACCATCAGGCCATGCTGGGCACGACCGCCTGGCGCAAGGTCGCGCAATATTCGGCCCATGGAGACAAGGCGCCGATCCAGTTGCAGGACCACGATTCCCCGGTTTCCTTCCGCAACATCTGGGTCCGGTCCCTCCCGGAAGAGGCAATTGCCCAGGACCTGAAAGGGGTACAACGCTAATGGATCGCAGAAACGCGCTTGGCGGCATGCTCGCCCTGTTCAGCGCCCAGGTTTTCGCCCCGCTTGCCCGCGCCGCAGGTCTCGCCGCCCCTCCAACCATCGATCAGGGCGTGCCGCGCCTCCAGGTCTTCACACCCCACCAGCGCGCGCTGATGACCGCGCTTTGCGAGCGGGTCATCCCCACCACCGACACCCCCGGCGCCATCGCTGCGGGCGTTCCCACCTATGTCGAGAAGTTGCTGGCCGACTGGGCCCTGGCGGAGGACCGCCTGCCGATCCTGTCGGGCCTTGCGGAAATCGATGCCCGCAGCTGGCAGGACTACAAGGTCCCTGCCGTCCAGGCCAAGCCGGAGCAGCAGGACGCCCTCCTGACCCTGGCGATGAATGACGAACTTCCCGATGGCGAGGAGTTCTTCAAGGCGTTCCGGCAGATGGTGATCGTCGGCTACTACACGTCCGAGATCGGCATGACGCAGGAACGCGAATATCTGCCCGTCCCCGGCGAATACAACGGCGCCTTCCCCTATTCTCAGGTCAACAAGGTCTATTCGGCATGATCCTCAATCGTCGTTCCATGATGCTGGGCACCGGCGGTGCCGCCCTGCTCGCAGCCCAGCCCCTCGTTGCGGGTCTCGCCCGCGCCGCGCAGCTTCGCAGCATAGGGCTGCAACTCTACACGGTGCGCGAGCTCTTCGCGGCCGATCCGGTCGCCACGCTCGAAAAAGTGGCGAAAATCGGCTACCGCGAGGTCGAATTCGGCGGCGGCGGGTACGATACCATGGACCATGCGCTGCTGCGCAAGACCATGGACCGGCTTGGCCTGAAGGCACCTTCCATCCATGTCGGCTACGATGCCCTGCTGGACAAGTTCGACGCCAGCGTCGCCATGGCAAAGGCGCTGGGCGCGGACACCATCGTCCTGCCCTACATGGTCGACAAGTACCGCAACGCCGAGGCGTGGGACGCCGCGCTGGTCAATATCAACCGCTTCGGCGAGCAGCTGAAGGCGGTCGGCCTCGGCTTCGCCTATCACAACCATGACTTCGAATTCACCGTGAAGCCGGACGGCGTCAGCCTGTTCGACCGTCTGGTGAAGGCCTGCAACCCGGCGCTGGTGAAGATCGAACTCGATCTCTACTGGGCGATCTATGCGGGACAGGATCCGCAGGCACTGATCCGCAGCCTTGCGGGCCGCGTCTATGCCTATCACGTCAAGGACATGCGCGCAGACCGCAGCATGACCTCAGTGGGCCTCGGCACGATCGACTTCGCCGCCATCTTCAAGCTCAACGGGCTTGCCGGGGCGCAGCACTTCTACGTCGAGAATGACCAGTCGCCCGCGCCCTATCTGCCGGACATCACCAAGAGCTTCCAGACGCTGAACACGCTAAAGTTCTGATTGCGCTTCTGACCATCGACCAGGGAGAGGATAACGATGGCTACTACGGACAGGTTCGATGCGATTGTCATCGGCTCGGGCATCAGCGGAGGCTGGGCCGCCAAGGAACTGACCGAAAAGGGTCTGCGCGTGCTGATGCTCGATCGCGGCCACATGGTCGAGCATGTCGACGACTACACCTACGATGGCAAGCCCGCCTACGAAGTGCCCGCGCGCAATATCATGCCCGACGCCCTGCGCGACAGCGACTACTTCATCGCCCAGCACGGCTATGTCGCGCCCAGCAACCAGGCCTTCTACAACAACGACCGGCTGAACCCTTACGATTACGAGGAAGGCAGCAAGTTCTACTGGATCCGCCCCGCCGCCGTCGGCGGCAAGTCGCTGATCTGGGGCCGCTGGAGCTTCCGCTGGAGTGCCGCCGATTTCGAGGCGAACAAGCGCGACGGTATCGGCGGGGAATGGCCGATCGGCTATGACGACCTCGCCCCCTGGTACAGCTATGTCGAGAATTATATCGGCGTATCGGGCTCGCGCGAGAACCTCGACTATCTGCCGGACAGCGAATTCCAGCCGCCGATGCCGATGAACATTGCCGAAAAATGGATGAAGCAGCGGCTGGAAACGGCCTTCCCCGGGCGAAAGATGATCAACGCGCGCTTGTCCAACATGACCGAGGACAAGCCGGAACAGAACCGCTCCAAGTGCCAGCTGCGCAACCAGTGCGGCAACGGCTGTTCGTTCGGCGCCTATTTCTCGACGCAGGCGGTCACCCTGCCCGCCGCCCGCGCCACCGGGCGCCTGACGCTGCGCAGCGATGCGGTGGTCACCAATCTCGAATACGATCCGACCACGAAGAAAGTCACCGGTGTCCGCTTCATCGATGCCAAGACCGGGCAGGCGGAAGTGGTGCGTGCGCGGGTGGTGTTCCTGAACGCCTCGACGCTCGGCTCGGTGCAGATCCTCATGAACTCGCGCTCCGAAGGTAGCGAGCGCAGCCATTTCGACACCAGTGGCACCCTGGGCCGCTATGTGATGGACCATGTCTTCCGCGTCGGCGTGAAAGGCGACATTCCCGGCATGGAGGAATTCATCGAATATGGCCGCCGCCCCGGCGCCATCTATGTCCCGCGTTTCCGCAACAACGGCAAGGATGAGGACCTCGGCTTCCGGCGCGGCTACGGCTATCAGGGCGGCGCCTATCGCGAACCGTCCAAGCCGGTCGGCTTCGGCGCTGCGATGAAGGAAGGCATGCGCCGCTACAGTGGCTGGAAGTTCCAGATGGGCGCATTCGGCGAATGCCTGCCCTATGAGGACAACCGCGTCTCGCTGAATCCGAACAAGGCGGACCGCTTCGGCCTGCCGCTGATGCGCTTCGACGTCACGTTCCGCGACAACGAACTGCGCATGATGGCCGATGCCCGCGAGCAGGGCGAAAGGATGCTGCGCGCCGCGGGCCTCAAGAACGTGGAGAGCAAGGTCAAGGAGCACGTGCCGGGCGATGCTATCCACGAGATGGGCGGCGCGCGCATGGGTGACGATCCGCGCGCCTCGGTGCTCAACAAGTGGAGCCAGGCGCATGACGCCTCCAATCTCTTCGTCACCGACGGGGCGCAGATGGCCTCGATTTCCTGCGTCAATCCCTCGCTGACTTTCATGGCCCTGACCGCGCGTGCGGTGGATCATGCCGTGAAGGGACTGAAGGCAGGCACGATCTGACGCAGAACAGCAGGCCTCTGGCGGCAGGTGCGGGTTTTCAACGCTGTGAAGGTGTTGGAAACCCGCTATCGGAGGATATGGAAACACGAATCTGATGGCGAGGCGCAACGAAAACGGCGTGACGATCCGCGCAGTGGCGCAGCGCGCAGGCGTGTCCGCCATGACCGTATCGAACGTCCTGAACGGCGCCGGACGTGCCAGCGCCGCCACGGTGGCCACGGTCCGGGCGGCGATCGCGGAACTGGGCTATGTCCCCAATCTCGCCGCGCGGCGGCTGGCGAAGTCGCGCGCGACGACTGTAGGCCTGCTCTACAGCAATCGGCGCACGCCCTTTCTGGACGCCGTGCTGGTGGGTGCCTTGCGCGCGACCAATGCCCACGGCCTGCAACTGATCCTGCGCGACGGCGAAGGCGTCAGCCGCAAGGAAGCCGAACGCATGGCGCAGGACCTCGTGCGCTCCGGCGCCGATGCACTGCTGCTCATCCCGCCCTTTGCCGAGCAACTCAGCGGATCGGACATCGTGCCCGAACTGGGCGTTCCTCTCGCCGCGATCGCAACCGGCACGGCGATGCCCGACGTCACCACCGTCAGGATCGACAATCGCGCCGCCATGCTGTCGCTTACCAGCCACGTCATTGCAGGGGGGCACCGGCGCATCGCCTATGTCGCAGGCCCCGATCATTACAGCGTCGTCGCGGCGCGCCTCGACGGCTTTATCGCGGCGCATGGCGATGCCGGGATTCCCACGGACACCGACCTGATCGTCCAGCACGGCGAGTTCGACTATGATGCAGGACAAGCGGCAGCGCGCATGTTGCTGTCGCGATCCGATCGGCCGACCGCGATCATCTGCAGCAGCGACGACCTTGCCGTCGGCATCGTCGCCGAGGCCAATCGCCAGGGGCTGAAATTGCCCGCCGACCTGACTGTTACAGGCTTCGACGATACCATCCTGGCGTCGCGCATCTGGCCGCCGCTCACGGTCGTGCGGCAGCCGGTCGAGGATATGGCATTCCGCGCCGCCGAATGCCTGATCGCCGCACTTGGAAAAACCGAAAGCGGCGTGAGCGACGAGATTTTCGATCACACCATCGTCGTTCGCGAATCCATCGCACGACAGCCGATATGATGAACCGCAACCCACCGGCCCTCGGAAAACCGGCCTGCAGGAAAAGGAAAGCTGCACCATGGAAGCAAGCAGACGGGAAATGGCAGTCATGATCGCCCTGGGCGGCACAGGCATCGCCCTGGGTGCGACGGGTGCCGCAACGGGCGCAGAGGCGGCCACCGTTCGCCCCCGACTGGTTCACCACGTGTTCTTCTGGCTCAAGCGACACGGCTCGCAGGAGGATCGCGATCGGCTGATTGCAGGCCTGCGCACCTTGCGAGGCATTCCCGTGATCCAGAACCTCGAGATCGGCATTCCTGCCAGCACCGAGGCGCGCGATGTCGTCGATGCCAGCTACGACGTTTCCGAACTCATGTTCTTCGGCAGCGTGGAAGACCAGAAGACCTATCAGGATCATCCGATCCACCAGGCCTTCGTAAAGGCTTGCGAGCATCTCTGGGACAAAGTCGTGGTCTACGACATGGCGGTGGTCCCGGACGGCAGTTCAGTTCCAACAGCCGGTTCAGGCTAAGGAAACTGCCGGGGTTCTTGCCCGCGCTGCATACGCCAGCGCCACAGTCCGGTCAGGAACAGCAAGCCCGGTATCAGTCCTATGCCAACCAGGAGAACGCGCAGGAACAGTCCGCCAATCGATCCGTCGTGAAGCGGATGCAACCAGTTGGTGACAAGCGCGGCCGGCTCTGCCTGTCTGCTGTCATCGACACGCAGGACTTGTCCGTCGTACTGATCGACAAAGACGAAGCTATGCGGAAAGCGGAAGCTGGGGTCGTCCGGCTGCTGCATGCGTACCATGAACGCACCGTCTCCCGGCCCCGGTGCTTCCACCCAGGCGATCCTGGCGTCCGGCAATTCCGCATGCGCGGCAATCAGAGCCTGGCGGATCGGTACCTGCCTGCCGGTCCGCCCGCTTGAATGAGGCGCAGGTTCCGCTTTTGCTGTGCCCAGAATGGGCGCCATCACGGCACCAGTCTGGCCGGGAAGCGCCAGCATCGCCCCGGTTATCGCCAGCATCAGCAACAGTGCGAGCCCGCCGAGCCCGGCAAGCTTGTGGATATCGCGCAGACGGCGCGATGGTGAACCTTCGTGCTTGTAGCGAAAGGCTTTGCGCCAACTTGCCCGAGGCCACCAGGCCCAGAGACCCGTAGCGAGCAGGAAGACCAGACCAACGCCGATCCAGCCGACCGCGGCATGGCCGGTTTCGCCCAGTGCCAGTTGCATGTGCAGGTCGTAGATGAAGGTCATCAGGTACTCACCCCAGACCGCCTCGCGCAGGATCGTTCGGCCGTCGGGCGAAAGCCAGACCATCACGCGCCGGTCGTGATGACCGGCATGCGGAGGCTGATAGCGCACCGGCAATGCGCCGGGTTCCCCCGTCACCTCGAAACGCCAGTTGCCCTTCCGATCCGGCCAGCGGGCATGGAGCGTCGTGAGGGCGCGATCCCATACGGGAGAGTTCCAGCCCAGCGCGGGCTGCGACGTCTCCACCCGAATTTCCGGGTGGAGATAGCCATCGATGGCCTGATAGAACACCAGCGCCGATCCGGTCAGCCCGAGCAGTGCGAAGAACCCGCCTAGGGTCAGTCCCAGCCACAAGTGGACCTTGCGCACGTTTCGTCGCATGGTGGACCCGCTAATCCGCATCGCCATCAGAAATGCGTCGCCAGCGCCAGTTCGAAACTGCGCGGCGCGCCGATATAGACGTTGGTAGTGGGATAGCCCGAATACTCGGCGTAGAACTTGTCGGTAAGATTGCGCGCGCGGAAGGTCAGCGAGCTCGCCGCGGCCACCTGCCAGGAAACCGCCGCGTCGAAAGTCGTGCGCCCCTCGACCCTGATGGTATTGGCGGTATCGGTGTAGAAACCCGAAACGTAGTTGGCAAAACCGCTTAGCGTTATCCGCGTGCCGGGGATCGCGTAGGCCGCATTGGCGCTTGCGGTGGTCGTCGGCGTGTTGATCGGGCGATTGCCGGTGCGCACGGCTCCCCCCGCCTCGACGAGTTCGTCGTATTTGGCATCGGTGTAGCCCAGGCTCGCCCCCAGCGAGAGCTGCCGCGTAGGAGCAGCGGCAAGGCTAAGTTCCATCCCGCGCGAGGACTGACTGCCGCCCTGCACGGTGATCGTGGGATCGCCTGGATCGCGGGTGAGAATATTGTCCTGCCTGATCCAGTAGGCGGCGCCCGTCACCGTCAGGCGCTTGTCGAAGGCCGAAAGCTTGACACCGCCTTCGGCCGAGCGGCCCTTGGTCATCTTGAAGCCGGTATTGGCGATCGATTGCAGGAGGATCGTCGAGACCGGCACGGTCGCCGTCGTGTACTGCGCGTAAAGCGTCACGCCGCCGCTCAGGTCGTAAGTGGAGCCAACGCGCCACGACAATGGATGATAGTGCGGATTGGCGCGCTGCAGTGTGTTCGGAACGGCGTTGTAGTCGGTGACGGCCCGCTCCAGATCGATCTGGTCATAACGCAGCCCGCCGACCACCAGCCAGCGCGGCGTCAGGTTCAGGGCATCCTCGGCGAAGACCGACAGCGTCTTCAGCGTCGAATCGTAGAGAACGTTTCCGCGGGTATAGGCGCTGTCCGAGGTCGGAAACGAGCCGACTTGCGGATCGTAGGGATCCACGGCTGCCACCGCCCCGCTGGACGATTGCTGGCGCAGGCTGGCGAAATCGGTGTGGTTGTACTCCGCCCCCACACTGAAGCGATTGCGCAAGCCCGCCAGAATACTGTCGTTCGAGACCGTGGTACGCAGGTTCCAGAAGGTTTGATCGTGATAGAAGCGCTGAAGTGTGCGACTGAAGCTGCCGTTCGGGAACGCGCTGGTCGGCGCGACGAAAGTCTGCGTGTCGCTCAGCACGAAGGCGCGGTCGGCGGTGTACCATGTCAGGTCGGTTCCCCAGGACCACCCGCCTCCCAGCTTCCAGTCGATGCGCGAGCGCAGCGTGGTCTCGTCCGAACCCGAATAGGCACCAGCGGGGTTGTAGTTCCGGCGGCGCAAGGCCTTGTCGATCACCAGTCCATTGCTGCTGCGCAGGACCGAGCTGGGGTCGCGCGCAACGGCGGCCGAAACGAGCGGCAGGCCCTGGTAAGTGCTGTCATAGCGATCGTTGAAGTGATCGACCGCGACGAGGATCGAGAGGTCCTGCGATGGCTGGAACAGTGCGCTTGCGGTTACGCCGGCGGAGCGGGTGGCATTGTCGTCGACGTCGTAGAGACTGTCGGAGCGCATGTTGCTGACGTCCGCACGCAGCGCCAGCTTGTCGGAAACCTGATAGTTGACGCCGCCGGTCGCCGTGACCGTATCGAAGCTGCCCACGCTGATCAGGGCATCCATGTGATCGCCGTCGAAAACGGGTTTGCGTGTCACCTTGTTGATGACGCCGCCCAGCGCGCCCTCGCCATAGAGGACGGAGGCCGGGCCCTTGATCACCTCGATCCGGTCGAAGTGCCAGGTATTGGTGTCGCGCTGCACGACGGTGGAGGTGGAGACGCGCACGCCGTCCTGCAGGATCGAAACGGCGCTGCCGGAAAAGCCGCGCATCATCACCGCCGCGGGATTGCCCGGAACGTTGCCCGAGATCGCGCCGGGAATACCGGCGAAAGCTTCGCGCGCGGTACGCAAGCCGCGGAACTGGATATCGGCCTGGGTAATCGTCTCGACCGTTGCCGGCGTCTCGCGCGCGGTCAGGTCGAGGCGGCTGCCGGTGGCGTTCCCGGCGTCCAGTTTGAGCTGGTCGGTCTGGCCGACAACGACGATCTCGTCGCGCGGCTTCTCTTCGGCAAATGCGGGCGTGGCGATCGCGGCCAGTGCGGCGGCGATCGCAAGAACGGAAGTCTGCATCGAAAACCCTGTTTTTCGCACGCAGGCGTCAAGCGCGCGCGTGCGTTACCTGAAGTCGAGCGGAAGCGTGCCGGCGCAATTTGCCGGGCCCCGCACACGGGACATCAGGTCAGGGCTGGAGGTCCTCTCAAGGGTGGACGGAGATAATATGACCAGGTGAGAGCCGCCGGGCGGATAGCCGCAAACCCCAGCGCCATGATGAAGGCAATGGCCAGAGCCAGCTGCACCGGATCGGCACCGCCCAGCGAGGCCATGGACAGCGCCCCGAAGGGACACTCGCCCTTGGCAGGCTTGCCGGGCACATGATCCGAACCTGCCTTCGTCGGCACCAGCATCTGCAGCGTGGAGCTGCCCCCGGTGGCATCATGGCAGATTTCGATGGTGATCGTGCGGTGATGCTGCCCCAGCATGAAGCCGCTGGGGAGCAGCGCCTTGAGGCAAAGCGCCAGCAGAGCAAGGACAAAGGCCTGCCGGTAGTGTCGCTGGAAATAGGCGCGCAGGGTCCCCATCGCCGTTCGCCTTAGCCTGCCCATTCGGCCCTGTCATCAGGACAAGATGTCATACCGCCCAAGCGGCATTCAGGTGAAAGGGCGCCGTCCGCTCAGGGTTTCGGAGTTCATGGTGTTGCCGTTCTTCACGCGCTGCCAGCAACGAAACCGCCATACAAACTTGCTAATGCGAGTTGATCGCATTAGTGCGCCCCCAAGTTTCAGGGGATTCACATGTCCAAACTCTCCATCATTTCGGCCGTCCTGCTCTGCGGCACCTCGTCGATCGTTCACGCGCAGACGGCGCCCGCCGACGAGGATCAGCGCCGCGGCGGGGACATCATCGTTACCGCCACCGGACAATCGGAAGCGATATCGACCACCAAGAGCGCGACGCCGATCATCGAATCCGCGCAGTCGATCTCGATCATCAATCGCGACGAGATCGACTTGCGCGCATCGCCGACCATAGCCGACGCCCTCAGCTATACCGCTGGCGTGCAGGCGGAGCCCTCCGGCATCGACAGCCGCACCGACGAAGTTTCCGTGCGCGGCTTCGGCGCGGGCGGGTTCTCATCGAACAACAACTTCGTCGACGGCCTGCGCCTGCCTTCCGGCGGCCAGTGGACCCGCCCCGGATTCGACACTTTCGCGCTCCAGCAGATCGAAGTGCTGAAGGGACCATCGGGCGCGCTCTATGGCCAGACCGCGCCGGGCGGCGTCGTCAATATCGTGTCCAAACGCCCGACGGACACGTTCCATGCCGAATTCATGCTCCAGGCCATGGGCACCACCGATCTCGACAACTGGAACGGACAAGCTGCGGCGGATGTCGGCGGACCGATCTCCAGCACGCTGTCCGCGCGCGTCGTCGGCCTGGCCCGTTATGGCGACACGCAAGTCGACGGCGTCACCAATTCCCGCCAGTACGTCTCGCCCAGCCTGACCTGGAAACCCGACGACCAGACGACCTGGACCCTGCTCGGCCAATACCAGCGCGATGAAGGCGGGGCGACCTTCCAGTTCCTTCCCGCCCTTGGTGCGCTGCGCATGAGCAATGGCCGCTACATCGCCAACGACGCCAATCTGGGCGAGCCGGACTGGAACACCTTCGATCGCAATCAGTACCTCGCGGCCTCGTTCTTCGAGCATCGCTTCGGCGACAGCGGGCTGACGGTGCGCAACAACACCCGCTACACCCATATCGACACGCTCTATCGCGTGGTCGTGCTTTCCGGCGATACGCTGACCACCTGCCCTTCGACCATTGCCGGCTGCATTCCCGGCCAGACGATCGGCCGCCGCGCCGTTCAGGGCACCGGCGAAAGCGATGGCTGGGCCACCGACACCCAGCTTCAGTACGAAGTGAACACTGGGCTGCTGAAGCACACGATCCTCGGCGGCGTCGACTACTTCCACACCGAGTGGGAACACTATCGCGATCTCGTGAGGGCCTCGCTCGTTCTGCCCATTCTCGACATCTTCGATCCCGAACCACGCGGATCGGCCGGCTTTGCCGCGAACATGAGCCCGCAGATCTATACCGAGACGGTCAGCCGCCAGACCGGCGTATACCTGCAGGACCAGATCGCCCTCGGCCGACTGCGCGTCACGGTGGGCGGGCGCCAGGATTGGGCCAAGGACCGCACCCATAATCCCGTCACCGACAAGACCTATGTCACCAAGTCTGACGCCTTCACCTGGCGCGCAGGCGCGGTCTATCTGTTCGACAACGGGCTTGCTCCTTACGCCAGCTATTCGGAATCGTTCCAGCCGCAAGTCAGCGATCCCTCCACCAGCCTCAACGGTGAACCGTTCGTGCCCACCACCGGGCAACAGTGGGAAGCCGGTCTGCGTTACCAGCACAAGGGCATCTATGTGACGCTGGGCGGGTATCAGATCACCCAGCAGAACATGACGACGCCCGATCCCGCAGGAACGCTGTGCGGCACTTCGACCTGCCTGGTCCAGACCGGCGAAGGCCGCGTGCGCGGCATCGAGCTTGAGGCCAAGGCCAGCCTGCCGTTCGGCTTGGCGGTCATCGGCACGACCACGCGCACCTGGAGCAAGATCACGGAGTCGAACACCGTCGCCCAGCTTGGCAACAGGCTGCCGCAAGTCCCGGAATGGATGGCCTCGCTGTTCCTTAGCGAAAGCATCCGCTCCGGCCCGCTCACGGGTCTCGGTTTCGGCGGCGGCGTGCGCTATACCGGCAAGAGCTACGGCGACACCAACAACACCCTCGCCATCCCGGACTACACGCTGTTCGACGCCTTCATCCGTTACGAACTCAGCGACCGCACGACCCTGTCGCTGAACGGACGCAACATCGCCAACAAGCGTTTCGTCGCCACCTGCACCGCCACTTCGGCCTGCTATTACGGGCAAGGTCGCAGCGTTACCGCTCGGCTTCAGTTCAAGTGGTGAGCGGGCGCAGGCTGGCTGCCGCCCTGGCGATGACGTCCATGGCGGCGGGTGCGACGGTGTCGTTCCCCACCAATGCCTCCGCCGCACCCTGGCAGATCGAACGATCGGACGTCCTTACCTTGCGTTCGGCGGACGGGCACGATTACCGGGTCATGGTGGCATGGCCCGAAGGCCCGCCGCCGCCGCAGGGTTGGCCGGTGCTCTGGCTGCTGGACGGGGAAGACAACTTCGCCATCGCCACGATGACGGCCCGCCGCCTTGCCGGTGCCCGCGCGCGTTCCGGGGTCGAGGAAAGCGTGATCGTGGCCATCGAATCCGGTTCGCTGCCGCGCCGGATCCTGGACTATACGCCGTCCGTGCCGGGATATGCCATTCCGGCCGGGTCCCCGGCCAGCGGTCGGCCTCTGGGTGGAGGCGATGCTTTTCTTACCTTCCTGCGGGACGAGGTCCGCCCGCAAGTAACCCGGCGCTGGAAGATTGACACCGGCCGCGAAACCCTGATGGGGCACAGTTTCGGCGGACTGCTGGCGCTGCACGCTCTGGCAGGCGGCGGCTTCTGGTCGCGCTATGTCGCGGTCAGTCCTTCGCTCTGGTACGGCAACGGCCTTGTCGCCCGGGAAGCCGCAGCAATGTCCGCAACCTCGGGCAAACGCGTGCTGATGGCCGGGGGCGACCGGGAGGGCGCTCCGGCGGGAGGCTCGGGAAGCCTTGGCCATGTGGCCGCAACGCTATCGACCCATGGCATTGACGCACACGCCGTAGTGCTTGCGGGTCAGACCCACGGCTCGACGATGATGGCGGCCATGGCAGACGGCATCGCGCTGGCATTCGGGCAGCCGGAACGGAAGGACGCGAAATGATCTTCGCGCTGGGCGGAGGGCTGCTCGCCCTGTTTTCGAGCGTGCTGCTCTATCTCGCTTCGCCCAACCAGCGCTGGGGAGAACTGCCCTTTCCGCCGCGCCTTGCCGGATGGGGCGGGCTGCTCTTCCTGGTCGCCGGCACGGCGATGATGCTTCGCTGGGCAGGCCCCGCGACGGCGATCTTCATCGTCATGACTCTGGCGATGACGGTCTGGAGCCTGGTCCCGCTTGTCGTCGCCTGGTTGCGGCGCGAACCGGAGGGTCGAAAATGAACAAACCGCTTTCGAGCAAGGACTGGTTCGGGAAATCCAGCGCCGGTCTGATCCTGGGCTTCACGCTTGCCTTGGGCGCGGCAGGCCTGTTTCAGCGGCTCGCCGGAGTAGGCGACACCTTCTTTTCGACCAAAGGCCAGTTCGCGATGTGGCTGATGTCGCCGGTCTGGGCCCTGACCCTCAGCTTCTGCTTCATGTTCCGCTCGACCGCCCGTGCCTGGTGCTGGCTGGCGATCGCCAATCTCGCGATTTGGGCAATCGTGCTGCTGCCGGGAGGTTCGCACCCGTGAAGCTGCCTACAGACCTTGTAAGGATGTACAAGGAGATCCACGGCTGGGTCGGGATAATCTCCGGGCTCGCGCTGTTCGTCGCCTTCTATGCGGGCGCCGTCACGATGTTCGAAACGCCGCTGCAACGCTGGGCCTCTCCGCCCCCTGCGCTGGCCTCGGCGCCATCGCTGCAGCGGACGCCCGAACTCGTCGCCAAGGCACTGGCTGCCCATCCCGAGGCCGCGAAGGGGTATGAGATCCACCTGAAGATCGATTCCGCCAATCCCGCCCGCATGAGCTGGACTTCGACACGAGGCGAGGAAGCCGAGCATGGCGGCGGTGTGAAGCACTACGCCTCGCTCGCGCCGGACGGTACGCTTCAGGTCGCGACCGGAGGCCCTTCGGAAGTAGCGCAGTTTATCGACGTGCTGCACCAGCAGGTCGGTCTGCCCTTCCCGCATGAGATCGCGATGCCGATCATGGGCGCGATCGCCCTGCTCTACACGATTGCGCTCGTATCCGGGCTGGTGGTCCTGCTGCCTAGCCTCGTGAGCGATCTCTTCGCGCTGCGCATCGGCAAGAACGTCAAGCGCATGTGGCTCGACGTGCATAACGTGCTTGGCCTGTTCAGCTTGCCGTTTCACATCATCATGGCGCTGACCGCCGTGGTTTTCGCATTTCACGACCAGTTCTATGGCGCGCAGGGGATGGTTTTCGGCGGCCAGGAACGCGCAGGCCGCGCAGCCATGTCCGCAGCCGCCCCGCCTCGGCAGTCGCTTTCCCCCGTCCAGCTTGTGCAGCGCGTGAAGGCGCAGGCCCCCGGCTTCACGCCAGAAATCCTGGTCTATGGCCAGGGACGCGGCGGATTGCCGTCCCTGCGCGTGCAGGGCAGCGACGCGCGCCATGGCATGCGTGCGCCGACTTACGGAATGGCGGGTATCGATCCTGAAACGGGGGCGATCACCGCCACCGACTACATGCCGGGCATGCAGGATGGATGGTCCGCTACGATCACCAGCTTCTTCGCCCTGCATTTCGGCAATTTCGGCGGCAATGCAATCCGCTGGTCCTACTTCCTGCTGGGATTGGCGGGGGCATTCCTGTTCTACACCGGCAACCTGCTCTGGGTGGAATCGCGCCGCAAGAAGGAGCGCAAGGCGGGCGCCGTCGAACAGACGCGCGCGACGAAAATACTGGGCGCGCTGACGGTCGGCGTCCCACTCGGCTGCATCGCCGGTATTTCGCTCACATTCGCAGCGGCAAAGCTATTGGGCGCGAGCGCGAGCTACGGTCTGCACAGCGCAATCTACTACGCCGTGTTTCTCGGCGCGACCGCTTGGGCGCTATCGCGGGGAGCGGCACGCTCAGGCGCGGAACTGACACTGTTCGCCGCTCTTTCCATGCTCGCGATCCCGGTTTCAAGCCTGCTGGCCGGCTCGCGCTGGTTCGACACGGCCAGCCTCGTCCTTGTCGATACCGCTGCGCTGGCCCTTGCGGCCATGCTCTTTTTGGCTGCGCGCACGGCGAAAAAGCGAGCGCGGCAAGGCCCCCGCGACAGCGTCTGGTCGCATCGCGAGGAAGGGCCTCAGCCAGTCTGATAAGTGGTCGCGCTGGCTGTGGCCGATGCACCTCCAGCGTGGCTCCCGAGAAAATTCTCCATATCAATGATATGTTGCAACATCACCAAACATGAGGCAAGGCACCGCGGAAGCACCAAGTATCGCACCGCAAATCCAGCAATAATCAGGAAACAAAATGATTGAGCCCGCCTTGCCGATCCTGATCGAAGATGTGTTTCTAGCTTACGGCGACCATCCTGTGCTGAACGCTCTTTCGCTCAACGTCGCCGCCGGTACGGTCACCGCATTGCTGGGCGGCAACGGCGCGGGTAAGTCGACCACGTTGTCGACGCTGCTGGGCTTCGTTCGCGCCGATGCCGGCCGCGTGGCGATCTGCGGTATCGATCCCGGCAGCCAGCCCGAAGCCGCCCGTCGCAACATCGCCTACCTGCCCGAGAACGTTGCGCTCTACGAACACCTGACGGCGGTTGAAAATGCCCGGTATCTGCTCGCCTTGTCCGGCGATACGCAGGATCGCGCGGCCATCACCGATGCCTTCGCGGCGGCAGGTCTTCAGGAACGTGCGTGGGACCAGCGGCTCGGCGCCTTTTCCAAGGGCATGCGCCAGAAAGTGGCAATTGCGGTCGCGCTGCTCCGCGAAGTGCCGGTGCTATTGCTCGACGAGCCGACATCGGGCCTGGACCCGCGCGCGACGGCCGATTTCAACGCGCTTGTCCTGGCCGTGCGAGAACGGGGCACGGCTGTCCTCATGGTTACGCACGACCTGCTGAGCGCGGCGGATATCGCCGATCGCATCTGCTTTCTCGAAGCCGGCCGGATCGTCGAGGATGTCACGGCCGATGGCCCGGATCGCTTCGACGTGCGCGCACTTCACGCAAGGTTCGCCGTGAGCGCCGAAAGGCTGGCGGCATGAACGTCGTCCGCCTGATTGCACGGGACGAGTTGCGACTTATGGCCCGCAATCGCGTGGCCGTGATCGCCTCTGTGCTGATGGTTCTGCTCACGCTCGTCGCGGTTGCAAGCTCGTGGGCGCATCAGCGCGGCATCGCGGACTTGCGTGAGCGTCACCAGCATGCCGCCGAAGAAGCCTTCGACGGGCAACCGGACCGTCATCCGCACCGCATGGTCCACTATGGCACTTTCATCTTCCGCCCGCTGAGCGCGCTCGCCGCCTTCGATCCCGGCGTCGATACCTTCACCGGCAATTCGATGTTTCTGGAAGGCCATCGGCAGAACACCGCCAATTTCGGCGACGTCAACCAGAGTTCGCTGCTGGTCCGTTTCGGCCAGCTGACGCCCGCCTTTGTGCTGCAGGCCGTGGCGCCGCTGCTGCTGATCTTCCTCGGCTATGGAGCCGTCGCGCGCGAGACGGAGCGCGGGACGCTGCGCGTGCTGATGATGCAAGGCGCCAGTCGGACGCAGATCGTGGGCGGCAAGCTGCTCGCGCTCGGCACCGTCGCTCTGCTGGTCGCACTCCCCGCGATCGTCGGCCTCGTCGCCCTTGCCGGACAGCCTGGCGCTTCGGCCCTGCCGATGGCGGTCATCGTCTTTGGCTATACGGCATGGCTGCTGCTCTGGGTTCTGGCGATCGTGCTGGTTTCGACGCTGGTGCGTCGTAGCCGCGACGCCCTGCTGGCACTCATCGCGATCTGGGCGGTCATGGTGGTCCTGCTGCCACGCGTAGCGCCCAGTCTTGCAGAGGCGGCGGTCCCCTTGCGCAATCGCATGCAGACCGACGTCGCCATCGCCCGCGATCTGCGGAAACTGGGTGACGCGCACAACCCCGAGGATCCGACTTTCGCCAGGTTCAAGGCATCGGTGCTGGAACGCTACGGCGTCACCCGCGTCGAGGATCTGCCGGTGAACTACAAGGGCCTGCTCGCCGTCGAGGGTGAGCGGATCACGTCCGACCTGTTCAACCGCTACGGTAGCGAGAGCTACGATGCGCAAGGCCGCCAGAACGCGATCGCCGGCGCCATCGGCGTGATCAGCCCGGCCATTGCCCTGCGCTCTCTGTCGATGGCGGCGGCCGGGACGGACTTTGCGGCCCATCGCGGGTTTCTCGAACAGGCGGAAGCCTATCGCTACAGTCTTGTCCAGCGTCTCAATCAGTTGGAGGCCGATGGCGTCAGCTATGCCGATGACACCGCCAAGGACTCCGGTGCCGACCGCCGCAAGCGCGTATCGGCCGATCATTGGGAAGCCATGCCCGACTTCACCTACAAGGCGCCGACCGGCGCTACGCTGGCGGGCCGCGCCCTGCCCGGCCTTGCCATCGTGCTCGGCTGGCTTGCCGCTGCCGCCGCGCTGCTTGCGCTGGCCACCCGCCGTCTGGGAGAGCGCCGATGACCCTGTGGATGCATGAACTGCGCCTGCTGATGCGTCAGCGGCTGGCAGCCACTGCGCTCGCCCTGCTGGCAGCGCTTACTATTGCAGCGCTTGTCGCGGGCATGGCGGAAGTCGCGCGGCAGCGCGCTGCCATCGCCGCCATTCCCGCAGCGCAAAGCGAAGACATCGGCGCCATTGCCGCCTGGGTGGACAAGGAGAAGGACGCGGGCAGCGCGGCCTATTACAGCTTCCATCCGACCTGGAACGCGCCCTCCCCGCTTGCCTTCGCGGCACTGGGGATGCGGGACGTGTCGCCCTACATCCTGCGTGTCCGCGCGCTCGGGCTGGAGGCGCAGATCTACGACGGCGACACCTTCAACCCCGAAATGGCCCTGCCCGGCCGCTTCGACTTCGCGTTCGTGCTGGTTTTGCTTGCCCCGCTCTTCGTCATCGCCCTGTGCCATGACCTGACATCCAGCGAGCGCGAGGCGGGGCGCTGGCGCACGCTGGCGGCATTGCCGAACGGCGGCGCGGCGCTCTGGCGGCGGCGCGTGCTGCTGCGTCTGGCGCTGCTGTGGAGCGTGATCTGCGTGCCCTTTGCGGTTGCGGCAGCACTCTCGGGCGCAGGCTTTACAGCGGTCCTCACGATCCTGCTGATGGTCGCGGGCTATCTGCTGTTCTGGGTCGTTCTCTGCGCGCTTGTCGAGCGGCTGGGATGGAGCAGCACGGCCAATGCAGCCACAACGGCGGCGCTCTGGCTGATGCTCGTGCTCATCCTGCCGACGCTGGGCCACGTCGCCATCAACCGGGCGATCCCGATCGATCAGGGCGCCGAGATCGCCCTCGCGCAGCGCGAGACGGTCAACCGCGCCTGGGACATCCCGCGCGAGGATACGATGAAGGCGTTCTATGCCCGTCATCCGCAATGGGCGGACTCTTCCCCGCTAACCTCCGCATTCCATTACAAGTGGTATTTCGCCTTCCATCAGGTCGGCGACGAAAGCGTGGCCGGCAAGGTCCGCGCCTATCGCCAGGGCCTCGAAGCGCGGGACCGCGCCGCCCGCGGTCTCGGCTGGTTGCTGCCTTCCGTAGGCGTCCAGTCCGTGCTGACCGGCATGGCCAGGACCGACCTTTCCGCCCAGTTCGCCTATCGCGATCGTATTCGCGACTACCACCGGCAGCTCCGCGAATTCTACTACGGCTACATGTTCCGCGACCGTCCCTTCGGCAAGGCGGACTTCGAGCGCGCGCCCGTGTTCGACGCAAAGACCTGAAACGGGCCGAGGGCGCCGGTGTGCGGCAGAAGTGTCTGCATACCGGCGCACAACTTGTTGATCGAATTCAAACGCTTTTTGAGATTGGTTCGCAACAAGTGATCTGTTAGTGGCCCAGCATGGATAAGCCCTTCGGGAGCAACGCGGAAACGGACAGGCCGGATCATCTTGGCGTGTTCACCAAGAACCGTTCAGCTCTCATCCGCTACGCATCGACGATAACCGGCGACATCGGACTGGCCGAAGACGTCGTGCAGGATGCCTGGACGCGTTTCATCGACGCAGCCGAAGTCCAGGCGATCCATGAACCCGATCGCTTCCTGTTCCGAATCGCACGCAATCTCGCGCTGGATGCCAGACGGCGACGCGCTTTCGAGGGCCGCCTGTTTGCGCAGGATGCGACCGACGCCGCGCAGCGGATCGCCAGCGACATGCCCTCGGCGCAGGCCAGCGCGGAAGCTGCCGATGAACTCGCTCACATCATGGATGCCGTCTCTCGCCTGCCGGAACGGACACGCCAGGCCTTCCTCCTGCACCGGGTCGAAGGGCTTACGCTGGTCGAAGTGGGCGCCCGGCTCGGTCTGTCGAAAAGCCTTGTCCACGAACTGGTCGTTTCCGCGCTGGAACAGTGCCGGAAGGCTCGCCGCCAGGGAGGTCCACGGCGGTGATCATATTTTTCCGGAAAAATAGCGGCGCCATTCGTCGTCCAGATAACGAGAGAGAAAACTTCGGACATTCGACGGGAAAGACGCAGGTTCCATGATCAGCGAAGACGGGAACATGAGTGCCCTCGACCGGGAGGCGCTGGATTGGCTGGTTCGCCTCGACGACCAGCCTGGCGACGAGGCCGTGCATGCCGCGTTCGAAGCCTGGCTGGAAAGCAGCCCGGCGCATCGGGCCAGTTGGGAGACGGCACTCGATCTGGCTTCCGAGGTCGAAACGGCGTTTCCCTCGGTCATGGTTCAGGACAATGCGCCTGCCCGTGACGGAGCCCTATCGAACGATGTCATCGCGCTACCGCTCCGCGAGAAGCGAGCCCGTTCGCGCGGGCCGCGCTGGGGTCTGGTGGGCGGCCTCGGTCTTGCCGCCTGCCTTTGCCTCGCGGTCGCCCCGGATGTGGCGCTGCATCTGCGCGCGCAGGAAATGACCGGCGCAGGCGAGGTCAGGTCGCTCGTGCTGGATGACGGCACCCAAGTGAAGCTGGCGCCCGACAGCGCCTTGTCCTTCGCGATCGACGGCAAGACGCGATCCGCGCGCCTGCTGCGCGGCCGCGCCTATTTCGACGTGGCGCACGATACGGCACGTCCGTTCCGGGTCATGGCTGAGGACGCCGTGGTCACCGTGCTGGGCACGGCGTTTGAAGTGGACGGCCTCTCCGACAACGCCTCGGTGGCCGTGCGCCGCGGCATCGTTGCTGTCGACTACGCCGGACACGGCCCGCGCACCGTTCTGCACCGGGGCGAGACGGTCTCGCTTGCGGCAGGTGGCCAACCCGAACGCGGCATGGTGCGCGCGGAGCGCGTCGCCGGATGGGTCGAGGGCAGGATGTTCGTGAAGGACCGGCCGGTCGGCGAAGTGCTCGATGCGCTGCGCCCCTGGTACGGCGGCTGTATGATCGTTCGAGGCCCGGGGCTGGCGACCCGCCGGGTGACCGGGATCTACGACCTCCGCGATCCGAACGCCGCCTTGTCAGCACTCGGCAAGGCCCATTCCATCCGCGTCAGAGCCATCACGCCGTGGTTGAAAATCGTCACTGTGCAGTAGGATGGCGCTGTAGCCTTAAACTTTATTGCTTAAAATCATAGACTTGAAAATTTTTACATTTTCTCCCGGAAATGCGCCTCGCTCGCCCGTCAATAAAATATGCAAATGCTTATCAATAGCATTTCATATCGACATTCAGCACAGGGAGCGACATTGTGATCTCGGGGGGAAACAGGGGGCAGTCAGGGCACGTCCGAACGATTGCGGGAATTCTGCTGGCCACAGCTTCTACAGGGGTGCTGGCATGGCCGAACGTTGCGGCGGCGCAGACCGACAGGGCATACGCCGTTCGCAGCTTCGATATTCCGGCGCAGGCGCTCGACGAGGCGCTGATGGATCTCGGCAGTCAGTCCGGCCTTCAGGTCAGCATCAACGCTGCCGATCTGCAGGGCCAGCGCAGCACCGCCCTTCGCGGCCGGATGTCCACGCAGGATGCGCTGGCCCGTCTGCTGGCAGCGAGCGGCTTCACTTATCGCATCGAGGGCAACGTCGTCACGCTCGCCCGCCCGCGGCAGACCGCCGCCGATGTCCCCCCTGAAGCCGGAGTCGTGAACCTCGGCACCCTCAAGGTCGAGGGCCAGAGCATCGAGACCACCGCCGAGACCGGCGCCGAGCGGGACGCCCGCCGCAAGGATGCCGTCTACGACCAGGACATGTCCTCGGTCTACGCCGGCAAGGACGAAGTCGAGCGCTACAAGGGCGTCAACACCGCCGACGTGCTCAAGGGCATGGTCAATGTCTACAGCGGCGACGCCCGCAACGGCGGCGCCATCGATCCCAGCATTCGCGGCATTCAGGGTCCGGGCCGCGTGCCGGTCGTAATCGACGGCACCGAACAGGCGTTGACCGTCTGGCGCGGCTACAACGGCGCCAGCAACCGCAGCTACATCGACCCCAGCCTGATCTCGGGCGTGCAGGTCCTGAAAGGGCCGGTCTCGGCGCGCGGCGTCAACGGATCGACCGGCGGCGCGGTGGTCATCAACACCCTCGATGCCGATGACATCCTGCAACCGGGCCAGAGCTTCGGCTTCGAACTGCGCCTGGAGGGCGGCAACAACTCCACCAACCCGCGCCTGCCCACGCTGCTGACCGGGCAGAACTACAACGACGTGCCGGGCTTCCTGTGCGGAACCGGCGGCTCGCCCACGTTTCCCTACTGCGATTCCTCGCTACGCGTGAACTTGCGCACTTCGGACGACAACGAGAGCTTCTCCTTCGGCGACCGCGCGATCCGGCTGGCCGTGGCGGGCCGGGTCGGCGATCTCGACCTGATAGGCGCCTATGCCTTTCGCGAACGCGGCAATTACTTCTCGGGCAAGACCGGCGCGGGCTATTACCAGCAGGAAGGCCTGCCGCAGAACGCCGATACTTACGTGCGCATCCTCGGTCTCAACTACGAGCCCGGCAATGAAGTGCCCAACACCTCCAGCGAACTGGAATCGGTGCTGCTCAAGGCCACCTGGCACATCGCCGACGACCAGGCGCTCCAGTTCGGATTCCGCGACAGCCGCACCAGGTTCGGCGAAATCATGCCCTCGCGCATCATGACTACCGACGGCAATTACTTCGGCGATATCCAGTGGCCGCTGAGCAAGGTCCATGCGCAAGCCTACAACGCCGAGTACAAGTGGCAGCCCGGCAGCCGCTGGCTGGACCTCCGCCTGACCGGCTGGGCAACCGATACTGTCAGCGATACCTACAGTTCGGGGGGCTTCCCGAATTCGGCATCGATCGCAGATCCCATCATCATCAACAGCGCGATCATGAACGCGCACAACGACCGCTTCGGCTTCACCGCCAGCAACCAGTTCGCGCTCTCCGACACGCTCAGCTTCCTGCTCGAAGGCAACTGGCAGCATGAGAAACTGCGTTCGGACGACGAATATTCGGATGCCATCGCCAATGGCTGGCGGCAATTGCCGCGTGCCGGTCGGCGTGAGGAATACCGCATCCAGTTCAGCGGCGAATGGAAGCCGGCCCGCTTCCTCAAGCTGAACGCAGGGCTGGCCTATTCGGGGTACTGGGCGAAGGACGACTTCCTGCCGGAGTACATCGCACTGCAAGGCGGTTCGCTGGATCGGTACATGGCGCAAGGCTACGCCACCTCCTATCAGACCAACGAGTTCGGTGTCGCAGCCTACGAAGCTTCGCTGCGCGAGCGCTATGCAGGCAGCACGGCCAATCCCGCCACGATCGAGCGCGTGATCACCCAGGCCGTAGCGCGCTATGCACTCAATCCGACCGCCTTCGTATGGTCCCACACCGGTCCAGTCTGGGAAGCGGGTGCGGACGGCCGCTATAGCCGCGCAGACAACATCTGCCTGAACGGTTCGCTCGACAGCATTGCCAACTACGCAGCCGGTTCATGCACCGCCTCGGCACAGATTGCGGCCGTTTCGATTTCCGACGTCAAACGCCGGTCCGCCCATGGCTGGACGCCAACGGCTTCGGCCACCGTCTACTTCAGCGACAGCAGCCGCGCTTACGTGCGCTATGCGCAGGCCCTGCGCTTCCCCAGCATGTTCGAAAGCACGACCGGGTTCGCGGCTTCGATCAACCCGCTGGCGAACCTCAAGCCGGAGCGCATGCGCTCATGGGAAGCCGCCTTCATCCAGGACCTGCGCCCGCTGCTGGGCCTCGGCGGCGAGGATCAGCACGCCGACATCAAGCTCACCTGGTATCACAACACCACGCGCAACGTGATCGAGCGCAGTACGAACCTGATGTTTTCCAACCTCGACAAGCAGGTGATCGCCGGGTTCGAATTGCAGGCCCGGTTCGACAACGGCCACTTCTTCACCGACATCAGCGCCGGTCATATGACCACCAACAAGGCCTGCGACGAATCCATCGCCGCGCAGCTAGACCCTTCGCGCGGGCGCGTGCCGAACTGCGTGAAGTACGGGTTCCTTGCAGGGTTCCTGCTCACGCAGGCAACGCCCGAGGACACCGTGAACTGGACCATGGGCGGGCGCTTCCTCGATCGCCGTCTGGAAGTGGGCGGACGCCTCATCTGGTACAGCGCCTACGACAATCCGCAGCTTGCCGAATTTACGCAGGAGAACGACTGCGTGGGCGGCTGTGCGCTCAACATCCCCTATACCTGGGGCGAGATCGTCACGCTCGATGCCTACGCCAAGTTCCGCATCAACGCGCGCTTCAGCGCCGAACTGACCGGGCTCAACCTCAACAACCGCTATTATCTCGATCCCCTGTCCCGCTCCATGCTGCCCGCTCCGGGCAGGACGGTACGGCTCAGCCTGACAGGGAAGTTCTGAGCAAAATTTCAGGACCGCCGCCGCATCCAGCAATCCCGACAGACCCGGACAGCGACGGCGACCCTGGATGAATGCGCCTGAAGATCAGGCGCACCAACACGCAGGAGAAGTAGAATGAAATTTTCTCATCTCAAGGCTTTTGGTCTCTCCCTTGCAATTTCCGGCGCCATGGCGGGCGCTGCCAATGCTCAGGTCGTCGGTGAATCCAGCGATGCCACCAAAGTGAAGATCGGCGTCAGCACGGTATCCGCAGGCTCGATCCACGTTCCGGGACGCGTGGGCATCAACGTGCCCAGCATGCTGCCCACCCAGTACATCGACTTCCAGGGCCTCCAGGGCATCCTCGGCACCGATGCCAACGGCGTGACCAGCTTCGTCAACACGACCCAGGCCACCACCGACCATTCGAAGTACGGCCGCTTCGACTATGCCAAGGTCGGTTCCCAGGACGTCTACTACGGCGAATGGTCGCAGACCGGCAGCGCCACGGCAGGCGATCACACCGTCTATTACGGTGGCACCGGCGCCACTGCGGACGCCGGCGTCCCGACCAGCGGCACCGCCACTTATGCCGTCAAGGGCATCAGCAACTACGCGGGCAGCGGCGCCCAGCTGACCGGCAACTTCACCGCCAACTTCGGCGCCGGCACCCTCACCGGCTCGATCCAGAACGCCTCGCTGAAGGTGGACATCGGCACTGCCGATATCGTCGGCTCGCAGGTCGTCGGCCTTGGCACCGCCACGGCATCCAACGCCGCGACCAGCGCCACGCTGGCATCTGGCGGCGACGTGAGCGGCCAGTTCTTCGGCTCGGCCGCGCAGGCACTGGCAGGCGTCGCGACGTTCGCGGGCAGCCGCCAGTACGACACCGCGTTCGGCGGTTCGCAGTAACGGCCTGAACAGGGAGGCGGGGTTGGACCAATCCGGCACAAACGGTCCGCCCCGTCTTTCGGACGAGACATGACGCCTTACCCCGCATCCTTTCGGCTCCTCCTCTGCGCCAGCGCAGCGGCCATGCTGCTGCCCGCCCAAGCAGCGGCGCAAAGCGCGACCGATCAGGACACCCGCCTGCGCCTCGACCAGCAGGCAGACGTGCAGCAGCGCAAGGCCGAACGCGAGCGCCTGCAGGATGCCGAGGACTGGGACACTTTGCCCACCTCGCTGGAAGTGGACGGCACCACTTACGCCGTCGGCGACAATGTCGACGACATGGGCCGCGCGCTCTACATCGCGATCGGGCGCAAGCAGTGGCGCGACGTGCGCCGCTTCCTCGCCGCCTATCGCCGCTATGCGGACCACGACGCGATGCTGGTGCTCAGTGCCGAGGGTGCCCTGGCCCGCCAGGGCGGCAAGCTGGCCGAAGCCGAGCGCCATTACCGCGCGCTGCTCAGGCTCAGCCCCGATTTCATGCCCGCCCGGCTGGAACTGGCGCGCGTGCTGTTCGAGAACCGCAAGGACCGCGAGGCGAAGCGCGCCTTCGAAGATATCCGCCGTCTGCTCAGCGCGCAGGGCGACCAGACGCGCGGGGTTCTCGCCACCGTCGATGCCTTCCTCGGCGCCCTGAAACAGAGACGCGGCTGGCAGGGCAGTTTCGCGCTCGGCCCAAGTTACAGCAGCAACCTCAACCAGTCCTCTGCCAGCTATACCTGCCTGCTGGCCGCCCTCGACGGGTCCTGTCTGTTCGAGCGCAAGGTGCCCGATCCGATCCAGGCCATGGGCGTCAATTTCGAAGGCACCCTGGGCCGAACCCTGCCGCTTTCGGGCCACAACGCACTGCGGGCCAGCGCCCTGCTGTTCGGAGACATCTACCCGCAGCATCACAGCTATTCGCAGTCCACGTTGATGCTGCGGAGCGGCTATCAATACCAGTCCGCGCGCGATACCCTGACGCTGTCGCCATCGCTCGATCTCGGCACGTTCGGATCGGCGCTGCTCTACGAAGCGCCGGGCGGCAACGCCCTGTGGCAGCACGTCCTCTCGCCAAGGACCCTGCTGCGGATCGAAGCAAATTACCGTGACTACCGCTATCGCCAGCGCGTGTTCCGCTCTCAGGACGGGGCGCTGACCGACCTGAGCCTGACCGCCTGGTACGCCCCCTCCGCCGGCTGGAGCCTGTTCGCCGGGCCGGACTTCGCCAGCAAGGATGCGCCAGCGCAGGTCGATGCCTATCGCCAGTGGGGCGCGCGCCTGGGGGTAAACAAGACGTTCGGCACGGCGGCCAGCCTGCTGGTGATCGGCTCCTGGCGCCACCGCGACACCCGCGCCTTCAACGAAGTCTTCGCCGCCCGCCGCCGCGACGACCAGTACAACGCCACCGCCATCGCCCGCTTCCCCGCATTGCAATTCGCAAGGCTCGTTCCCGAACTCGTGCTCCAGCACACCCGTGTCGAGAGCACTATCGACTGGCTCTTTTCCTACCGCCGAACGAGCGCGAGCCTGCGCCTCAGCCGCTCTTTCTGAGATCACCAACCGACAGGAGACCATGATGACCATGACCATCACCGATCCCACCGAGAACGGCATCCGAAGCCGGGCCAAGCGCCTCAAGGCTGCCACCAGCCCCGTCCACGAAGGCGTGGATCGCGCGATCATGTCCGCGGCCTCCTTCGCCACGCTGGGCGGCTATCGGCAATTCCTGCGCATCCAGTACCTGTTCCACCGCGACGTCGAGGCGCTCTATGCCGATACCCGCCTGCGCGGTGCCTTCCCCGATCTCGCCGGCCGCTGCCGAATGGCTCACGTGATCGCGGACATGGAGGACCTCGGCCTAGACCTGCCCGCCTTCGAGGCCCCGGCCTTCACGCTCGACACTCCTGTCGATCTCGGCACCGCGCTGGGCTGGCTCTATGTTGCCGAGGGTTCCAACATGGGTGCCGCGCTGCTGCGCAAGGGAGCGCAGAAACTCGCGCTGACCGACACCTTCGGCGCCCGCCATCTCGCCCCGCCCGAAGAGGGCCCGGCCCCGCACTGGCGCGCTTTCACCGCCGCGCTCGACGCAGTGCCGCTTTCCGAAGCCGAAGAGGCGAAAGCCGAAGAAGGCGCCCTTGCCGCATTTGCGCGCGTCCAGGCCCATATCGATGCCCACATCGCCTGAGGTGACGAAAGCGGAAGCACCGGGCCTTCTGGAACGCGGACGCATCGCACGAAGTGCCTGGCTCGCGCTGGGCTTGACGCTTGTCGCGGTGGGTTTCGTCGGCATCTTCGTGCCGCTGCTGCCGACTACCGACTTCATGCTGCTGGCCCTGCCCTGCTTCGCGCGCTCGTCGCCGCGACTGGAGGGATGGCTGCTGAACCATCCCCGCTTCGGCCCCAGTCTCCGGGCATGGCGGCGGGAGCGCGCGGTGCCGCGCCATGCCAAGATCGCCGCCTGCATCGGCATGACGCTGGGCTTCGCGCTGTTCTGGCTCCACGTCCATCCCCGGCCGCTGACCGCCGCCGCGATCGGTGCCTTCATGTTGTTCTGGGCGTTCTGGCTCGTCAGACGCCCGGAGCCGCAAGCCGAGCCGGAAGCAGGTTCATGAAACCACAGCTTGTTCTTGCACCGACCTGCCCGGAAGCGCCCGACCTTGCTGCCGTGAGCGATATCGGCGGGCGCTACAGCGAAACCCCGGTGGCGTGGAGTTCCCGCCTCGTGGGCCTATCGGGAACGTTCTCCATCGCCGGGCTGACGGCATTCGCCTTGCTATTCACCTGGCAGGCCGTGAGGCCGATGCTCCCTCCCCCTTCTCGCCCGCTCGTGGTCGAGTTTCGTCCCCTCGCGGCACCTGCCGACCCAATCCGCGAATTGCCACCGGGTCCGGTGCAGGTGGAACGACAGGACAGCGAACCGCAGCCCGATCGGGACATCCCGCCACCGCCAATCGTGCTCAGCCAGACAGCATTCCCGCCGCCTGTCACCGCCAGGCCGCTCGATGTGGTAGATCCGGGCCCGCCGGTGCCACAAACGACCGCCCCCAAAAGCATCGCCGCCCCTACAGCCGAGCGCCTGTCCAGCGAAACCCGTCCCGACTGGGAGGCAGCGGTACTCGCCCATCTGGAACGCTTTCGCCGCTACCCACCCCGCGCCCGTGCAGCGCGTCAGCAAGGCGTCGTCCAAGTCCGTTTCACCATGGACCGCAGCGGCGCCGTGCTTGCCAGCGCAATCGTGCGAAAATCCGGCTTCTTCACCCTGGACCAGGCCGCACTCGACACGCTCCGCCGCGCACAACCGCTACCCGCGATTCCCAGCGGCCGGCCGGACACCGTGGAGCTGACCGTACCGATCCAATTTGAACTCGATTAAATCACTAAACAGCCGAATTCTCCAAAATAAAATGATCTTCTTAAGCGATTACCTTAAGCCTATTTACCCTCGATCATTCCACCACGGCAAAGCGCGTCGTTGCTTGAGCTTGCGAGTTCCCGCCTACCCATATGTCGAAGGTACTTCTATCCTGGATCCAGCTCTTCGTGGCGTCGCTCCAGTATCGAAGGTCTTCAGCACTTAACGTGAACTGCATCCGGCGGCTTTCTCCAGGCTTCAGCGTAACCCGTGCAAACTTCTTGAGCTGGCGCACCGGGCGTGAAGAGGTGCCCGTCCGCTGATGCAGGTAGAGTTGTGCCACTTCATCCCCCACTCTCGCCCCGGTGTTCCTGAGTACAAACGAAACGGTGACTGCCTCCCCGCGCTTGATTGCGGCGCGATCGACTTTCACGTCGTCATAGGCGAAGCTGGTGTAGCTCAGACCGTAGCCGAAAGGCCAGGTGGGGCTATTGTCTTCATTCCAGTAGCGCGTATCCGCACCCGCAGGCTGGTGGGAGGGCAAGAAGGAATAGGTATAAGGAGCCTGCGCCGCGCTGCCTATCCAACTGAAAGGGAGCTTTCCTCCCGGTACGGCGTCGCCCACGAGAAGATTGGCTACAGCGGTGCCACCCTCGCTGCCCGGATACCAGGCCTCCAGCAGAGCACCCGGCCGGGCATCTCCCAAGTTGAAAGGCCGAACGCCCATCAGGACCACGACGACCGGCTTGCCGGTGGCGATCGCCGCTTCCAGCAATTTCTGTTGCTCGCCAGGCAACGAGAGATCGGATCGCGAAGCGGATTCCCCTTCCATGTTCTGAGGTTCACCGAGCACCATGACCGTGACGTCCGAGGACTTTACCAGATCGAGCGCCTTGGCGAACTCGACCTTCTCGTCGACGGGCAGGCGGGGCTCGGGCTTGTTGATGTCATCGAAAAACGATCGGTTCTTGCGTGTGGGCCATGCCACGCCTGTGGCGTATTCGACCTTAGCCCCATCACCCAGTTTGGTGCGCAGCCCTTCCAATATGCTGATCGCCTTGGGACCGTTTGCCGGAAAGACCCAGGGTCCCAGCGTATCCTGCCCCGAAGCGGCCAAAGGCCCCAGCACGGCTATCGATTTCAGGGCCTTGCGATCCAGGGGCAAAAGACCCGCATCGTTCGTCAGCAATACCGCCGAACGCTCGGCGGCCAGCCGGGCAACGCGGCGATGTTCCGGGTCTTCGAGCACCTTTGCGGCCTTTGCCGGATCGACATAGGGATTTTCGAACAAGCCCATCCGAAACTTGGCTTCGAGCAAACGGCGGACCGCATCGTCGAGCACTTGTTCGTCCAGTTCTCCCTTGCGAACGGCATCGACAAGCCCAAGCATCGGCGATGGACCGCTGGGCACCGACATGGCCAGATCCATTCCCGCCTCCAGCGCACGGACAGCGGCCTGCTTCTGGTCAACGGCCATGCCTTGCGGCTCCAGCGAATTGACGCCATTGGCATCGCTTACCACGAAGCCTTTGAAACCCCATTCCTTGCGCAATATCTCCGTCAGCAGCCAGTGATTGGCTGCCGCCGGCACGCCGTTCAGCCCCATGTAGGCGCTCATGATGTTTCCTGCGCCGGCATCGATGGCGGCCTTGAACGGTGGCAGGTAGGTATTGCGCAGCTGGTTTTCGGATAAGTCCACCTCGTCGTAGTCCCGCCCACCCAGCGAGGCGCCATAGCCGACGAAATGCTTGGGTCCGGCGATCACATGGCCCGGTTCCCCTATGGCTTTCCCCTGAAAGCCGCGCACTTGCGCTGCGGCCATCGCGGAGCCGAGCACAGGATCTTCTCCAGCGCCTTCGACCATGCGCCCCCAGCGCGGATCCAGGGTGATGTCCACCATGGGGGCAAACGTCCAATGAATGCCGACCGCACGGGCTTCGGCAGCCGCCACCGCCTGCCCCTTCTCCGCAATATCGGGATCCCACGAGGCGGCGACACCGATCGGCACCGGCATGATCGTCCGCAGCCCATGGATCACATCGAAACCGAAAAGCAGAGGTATCTTCAGCCGCGTCTTCGTGACGGCGATGCGCTGGAGTTCGTTGATCCGCGCAGGATCGGTAACGAACAGCATCGCTCCCACGTCACCCTTCGCGATAGCCGTTTCAAGATCGACCCCCGTGGTATCCGCACCGGCGACGGTGGCACCGCCGAAGTCGAAGTACTGGACGAGTTGGCCCGCCTTCTCCTCCAGCGTCATGCGCGCCAAAAGCTCGTCGGCACGGGTCCCAGCTTCAGCGGTTGTCATCGACGCTCTCCTTTCGGCAGAATATGTTATCGACGGGAGAGTTGTGACACCGGCTGCAACGAGCGCAAGCGCCAGGGCGCAACGTGAAGTTCGCAAATTCTCTGCTCCCGGAAGTGATAGGCCTGGCCGATGCAAGGCCAGGGCAAAAGAGGTCTCGGATGATAAGGCGATCTTGAAGCTGCAAATCGCAGGGGCGCCACCGGACGATCTTTCGACCGCGCTATGATGACCGACCTGGAGCACCAGCTTTCATACCCGCACGCGTCATGCTGCACATTCCTTGCGGGGCAGGCCGGACATGCCGAACAGAAGGGCCGCCAGCGCGAGCGGTGAAGCCACGGCGCAGACGATCGAAATCGAAATTCCCAGGCGAGCCGGATCCGCGAACACGAGGTCGGTCACCAGCGCCACCGAAGTCGGGCCCAGGGTCGAGCCGATCAGATTGATCGCCAGCATGTAGATCACCGAGACTTGCGCGCGCATGCGGTTGGGGGTCAGCGACTGAAGCGTGGCCAAGCCGCCGCCGAAGTTGAAGCCTGCGAAGAAATTCATGCCGCCCACTCCCGCGAGCGCCAGAGCCGCCGTCGGCATCAGCGGAAAACCGATCGTCAGCGGGATCAGCGCCGTGAAGCCGACCACCGCCGCCAGAAGGTTGCCGTTGGGAATGCCCCGCTTCTGAAGCCAGCTTCCGGCAAAGCCGCCGCAGAGCGCACCGCTGGTTCCGCAGAAGAATACCATCCAGCCGTAAGACGAGCCGATCTGGGAAATCGACATGCCATAGGATCGCTCGAGGAATGCGGGTATCCATGCTCCTGTACCGTTGCCCACGAAAATCATGAGCGCGAAACCCAGGATGATGCCGAAGTAGGCCCGTCCATGCGTTGCCAGTTGGCGGAAGAGTTGCCCTACACCGGCGGCCGCTTCCTTGCCCCCTTCTTCCTCGGCTGTCCGGCTGCCGCTTGCGCGGCGAGCGGGTTCCCGTACCAGGAGCATGGCAAACGACAACATAGCCCCCGGAATGCCGAGGGCAAGAAAGATGATGTGCCAGCCTTTCATGTAACCAAGGATCGGCACGGAAATTTCAGAGGAAGGCGGCACCGCACCGGCGATCAGACCGCCAAGGATCAGCGCGCCCGCTCCGCCAAGATACACGCCCATGTTGTAGACGCCCATGGCCAGCGCCAGACGTTCCTTGGGAAAGTAGTCGGAAAGGATCGAATGGGCGGCCGGGCTCAATCCCCCTTCCCCGGTCCCGACCGCGACCCGGGCAGCGAAGAGGCCGCCGTAACTGCGGGCGATGCCGCAGGCCGCCGTGGCCAGGCTCCAGACGAAGATCGATACGACGATGATGTTGCGCCGGTTGGACCGATCCGCCAACCATGCCACGGGTATTCCGACAATGACGTAGAACAGGGTGAAACTCAGCCCGTAGAGCAGGCTCATCGCCGTATCGGAGGCGCCGAGATCCTCCTTGATCGGCTGGACCAGCAGTGCCAGCGCCTGGCGATCGACGAAGGCCAGGGTATAGGCCAGCATGAGCAATATCGCCGCGGTCCAGGCCTGACCGGTCGGGGGCCAGTCCCGCGAATCGCGATCTTGCTCCATCATCAAGGCGGCATCTTCAGCGATCCGCAGCATATTACCCTCTCCCCGCACGATTTTTGTTCTACGCGATGCCGTCCGCTTCACCCCTGGTGCGACCCGAAAGGCATGGACAAGCTTTTATTTAGCGCTACAATTACTGCCATGCTTCGGATTGTCAATGTCCTTCCCGGACAGGCGGTCGCCGGTCTCATTCTTGCCAATTCGCAGCCGGAACCTATGACGGGATGACTATGACAAGCGACACCACCACTCGCAAACGACGGCGCGGCGGCGGCGGCCCCACGATCGCCGAAGTGGCCGAGCTGGCGGGCGTATCGACGATGACGGTTTCCAACGTGCTGAACAATCGGCCCGTCGTCCACGCCGACACGCGTGACGCCGTGCTCAAGGCGGTGAAGGCGCTCAACTACACACCGAACAGCGCCGCGCGCGCCCTGGCCAGCGCCGCGACGCTGCGGATCGGGCTGGTTCACAGCGATGCCGAAAGCGCCCTGCTCAGTGCCATTCTGGTGGGCTCGCTCAAGGCCGCATCGCGGTTAGGCGCGCAGCTCATCATCAACAGCTATGATCCGGGCGATCCGGTCGGAGGGGTCGAAGCCTTTCTCAAAAGCGGACTGGACGGACTGCTATTGCCGCCTCCGCTTTGCGAAATGGTGAGCGCCGCCGGCATACCGGAACGCCACGATACGGCGATGATCGCCCTCGCTCCCGGCGGCGACCTGCGCAACATGGACTGCGTGCGGATCGACGACGAACAGGCCGCCTACGAAGTCACGCGTATCCTGCTGGAAAAGGGCCACCGCCGCATCGGTTTCGTGACCCTGCCCGGCGCACTGGTCGCCGTTTCCCGACTGCGCGGCTACCTTCGGGCACTTGGCGAGCAGGGCGTCATTCCCGACATGAGCCTGGTATGGGAAGCGCGCCCGACGTTCGATGCCGGGCTCGACCTGGCGCAGCGGGTGCTTATCGAGGACCGCCGCGTCACCGCCGTGATTGCCGGCAACGACGATATGGCCGCGGCTTTCGTGAACGTGGCTTTGCGCAACAACCTCTCCGTGCCCGGCGACGTTTCGATCATCGGCTTCGACGATACGCCGATCGCCGTGAAGATCTGGCCTGCTCTTACGACCGTGCGCCAGCCGCTCGCGCTCATTGCCGAAAAGGCGACCGAACGCCTTGTGACCATCCTTCGCGAGGAAGGCGGAAAAAGTGCCGTGGTCGAAGCCAGCTACGTGGACTTTACCGTGATCGAACGCAATTCGGTCGGCTGCGTGCCGCTGAAAGAGTAGGCGGCGGCGGACTTGCATCCGCCGCCGCCCGGCAACCGGCTCGGGAGGAGAAGGTCGAGCGGTTGCCTGCAGTTGTCATCTTACTCGGCGTCCGGTTGGCGGGACGGAACGGCAACCTGGAAGGCCTGCAGAGCGTTACAGGCCGCCGCCACTTCCGCGATGCGCGGGAAATCGAACCTTGCGCCGAACCGCCGCGCATTGCCGAGTTGAGGCACCAGGCAGATGTCTGCCAGCGTGACCTGAGCACCGAAGCAATAAGGGCCTTCATTCCCCGCGATCGTCGCGGAGAAGGCTTCGAGACCGGTTTCGATCACTTCGCGCGCCCAGTCCGTCACGCCTTCCTCGTTCAGACCGCGTGCGCGCAGCATGTCCAGCACCTTGAGATTCTGGAGCGGATGCACTTCGCAGGCGATCAACTGGGCGGCGGCACGGACTTTCGCCCGCGCCAGCGGATCTGCAGGAAGCAGCGGCGGATCGGGTCGGATCTCGTCGAGATATTCGCAGATGGCGAGGCTCTGGGTCAGCACCGTACCGTCGATCTCCAGGCTGGGTACGAGGCCCTGCGGGTTCAGCCGGAGGTATTCCGGCGCCCGCTGCTCGCCGGCGCGTAGCCGGTAGGTACGCCCACTCCAGTCCATCCCCTTGAGCGCGAGCGCTATGCGCACGCGCCAGGAGGACGAGGAACGCCAGAAGGTATGGAGAACCGGCTGCTCACGCACCGGCGGGCAGCCCTACCGTCACCACGGTATCGCTGAGGCCCGCAACCGAGATGACGATCTTGTCGCCCGGGACTACCGCACCCACACCGGCCGGGGTGCCGGTGTAAATCAGGTCGCCCGGTTCCAGGCGGTAGGCGTTCGAGAGGAAGGCGATAAGGTCCGCTACCGGGTGGATCAGCTCGGCAAGGTCTGCCTCCTGCTTGACTTCGCCATTCACCGTAAGGCGGATCGTGCCCTCGTTCAGCGGGCCGGTTTCAGCAATCGGATGGATCAGGCCGAGCGGAGAGGATTCCTCCACGTTCTTGCCCGCGTCCCAGGGGCGGCCCTTGGCCCGCGCTTCCAGCTGGAGGTCGCGGCGGGTCATGTCGAGCCCGGTGGCATAGCCGTAGACGTGGTCCAGGGCATCGGCCGCGGCGATGGCGCGCCCGCCCTTGCCGATCGCGACGACCAGTTCGGCCTCGTAATGGAAGTTTGCCGTCGACGGTGGGTAAGCCATGACCGACCCGCTGGGGATCACGGTCTCTGCCCATTTGGTGAAGTAGAACGGCGCCTCGCGGTCAACCTCGACGCCCATTTCCTTGGCGTGGTCGGCATAGTTGCGGCCGATGCAGAACACCCGGCGGACCGGATAGTCGTGACCGTCGCTGGTCTTCGCAAGGACGGGCGGCAGCGGGTCGAACAGATAGGTCAATGGTTGAACTCCCGGTAGAGATCGAGCTTCACTTGCGAAGCCTTGTCGGAATAGGCGAACAGGACCAGCTCGGACGCCGCGAGGAAGCGATGCGGCACCCAGGAGGGCACCACCACGACGTCCCTGGGCTTCAGCGCGATGGTTTCCTCGCCCAGCCGCAATTCGCCCGCGCCTTCGCAGACGACGAAGACGGTGCCGTCCGTCGCCTGCCGGGTGCGGCTCTCGAAACCGGCGGGCAGCAGCCGGACATGGGCCGAAATGGTGGAAAGCACCGGGCCGCCGTCTGCGGGGTTGGTGAACTCAAGGGCGTGGCCGAAGTGCGGGTCGATCTCGCCCCCGGTCGCCAGCGACTGGAGCGCGGGCCGCCAGTCGGCATAAGGATAGTGGAACAGCGGCCGTCCTGCCGGTCGCCGGTCCGCCGTGCTGCCGCGCATCGGGCGCATGTTGTGGCCGTAGCGCGCCAAAGTGTCGCCGGGCGCCGCCGTCTCGGGATGGGCCGCGGAGCCGAGGCGCTCCGCAAAGCTGGCATCGAACAGGCGCACGGTCGGAATGTCCAGGCCGTCCAGCCAGATCATCGGGGCATCGCCTGCATTGCCGTGATCGTGCCACTGATAGGCCGGCGTCAGCACCAGATCGAACTGCTCCATCACCGCCTTTTCGCCGTCGAGCGCGGTAAAGGCGCCCCTTCCCTCCATCACGAAGCGCAGCGCGTTCTGCGCGTGGCGGTGGCAAGGCGCCACTTCGCCGGGCAGGATAAGCTGGAGCCCCGCATAGAGGCTGGGCGTGATCGCCGCCTGACCCGTCAGGCCGGGATTCTCCATGACCAGCACCCGGCGCTCGGCCTGTTCGGCGCTGATGATGTCGCCGGCCCGCATCAGGAAGGCGCGCGTCTCCTCGTAGTCCCACCGCCATGGACGGGCGGGAGAGCGCGGCTCGGTCAGCACCAGCGCGTGAAGGCTTTCCCACAAGGGCTGAAGCCCTTGCGGCGCCATTGCGGCATAGAGCGCTTCAAGCTGCGATCGCTGGTCGTTGGCGCCTTCGGTCATGTCGCCCTCACCACTTCAGCTGTTCGAGGCCGCAGAACGGATCGACCGGGCTGACGCCGGTGAACGGCACCTCTCCCGTCAGGCGGCGGACCGTCTCACGCTGCACCGGCTCGATCGAACTATAGGCGTTCACGCTGGTCTGCATGTGCGGCGCATCGAACAGGTAATAGGGCTGGCCGAAGGAGACCATCAGCGTCGGGATTTCGCGCGAATACTGCGTCATCGCCTTGCGGTTGTTGCCGTGCAGCTTCGCGAAATCGAGGAAGATGCGCGAGGCGCTGGGCGTGGCCTCCTGACCGACCAGATAGAGGACGAGGTCGGTATCCTCACGCGTGGGCATCGTCTCGGGATCGAACCTGCGCACCTCGAAACCGCGCTGTTCCAGCTCGGCAAACACAGGGCCGTAGCCGCGATCGAGCGAGCCGTCCCAGAAACTGAAGCCTTCCTCCTCGATCACCACGACCCGGCGGTGCTTCGCCGGATCGAGCGGCAGCAGGTCCTGAACGTCCTTGACCAGGGTGACGCTCTGCCCGGACGCGGCACGGGCCGTTTCGAGGTCTGCGGAGGCCTGAAGCGCCTCCTGCATCTCGGCAAGCGGCATCAGCCGCTCAGAAGGCTCGCGCAAGTGCAGCCCCAGCCGCGCCTTGAGCGTGAGGATGCGCGTGACCGCTTCCTCCAGCCGCGCTTCGGAGAGGAGGCCCTTGCGCAGGCCGTCCAGCATGAAGCCGTAGTCCCGTTCCGGCGCGCGGCTGAACAGGAAGATGTCGCAGCCGTTCTCGATCACGGTCGGCACCGTCTCGGCGCGCTCCATCCAGCCCGTCAGTCCGCCCATGCCGGTAGCGTCGGAGATGATCAGGCCCTTGAAGCCCAGCTCGCCGCGCAGCAGGTCGTGGTTGAGCAGCCGCGAGACGGTGGCGGGCTGGAACGCCTCGCGGCCGGCATCCGGCATGCGCGAGCGAATATAGGCGGGAAAGGCGATATGCGCGGACATCACCGTCATCACCCCGTCCCGGATCAGCGTTCCGTAGATGCGGCCGTAGAGCGCATGCCACTCCTCCACCGAGAGCGGGTTGACACTGGTGACGAGGTGCTGGTCGCGCTCGTCGAAACCGTCGCCCGGCCAGTGCTTGAGGCAGGCGGCCACGCCCTCTTCCTGAAGGACACGGGCATAGGCACGGGCCTGCGCCAATACGCGCTCGGGATCCGATCCGAAGGAACGCGTGCCCACGATAGCGCTGCGGAACGCCTCGTTGATGTCCACCACCGGCCCGAACGACCAGTCGTAGCCGAGCACTCTGCTCTCGCGCGCGACAAGACGGGCGATGGACTCTGTCGTGGCGAGATCGTCGCAAGCGGCCAGGCCCATGATATTGGGTACGGCAGTGGCGAAGGGATAGCTGATGGTGCCGCCCTCGATGTCGCCGGTGAAGATCGGCGGCACGCTGGCGCTTTCCACCGCGAACATCGTCGCATCGCGGAAGGCCGCGAGGTCCGGCCGGGGAAAGCGGTTGATGCCGCCCGGCTTCAGCGCCAGCAGCGGGGCCAGTTCCTCGCGGCTGTCCTGCGAGGTGGAGAAGACGAAGAGCTGGCCGACCTTCTCCTCGGTGCTCATCGCATCTCGGGTGCGCTCAACCCAGGCCTGGGCCTGGGCATCGATGGCGAGGGGGTCGACGGTATCGGTATCAGTCATGAATGGTTCCCGAAGTCACGGCCACGGGGCCGCGCTTGAAAGGGGCAAAGCGGGCGCGGGCGGCAGCGAGGCGGCGGCGCATATCGTCCAGCACTTCCGGGTGCCGGTCGGCCACGCTGTAGTTCTCCGAGCCATCGGCGCTGAGATCGTAGAGTTGGGGGTACTTGGGATCCGTGGGCCTGAAACCGGCCAGGAAATAGTCGCCGGAAACATATTTCCAGCGCTGCGTGCGGATCGCCACCGGGTCTTCATTATTGAACAGGACGAGTTCCTCGTGGGGAGACTGCTGCGCGCCGCCGAACAGGACGGGCGAAATGTCCTTGCCGTCCAGTTCCGCAGCAGGAAGAGCGACACCGGCCAAGGCGCAGCAGGTGGGGAGAAAGTCTATGGCCATGGCGATCGCATCGCTGTGGCCGGATGCGGAGATGGAGCCGGGACACCAGGCGATCAGCGGCACCTTGCTGGCGCCGTCGTAACCGCCGCCGCCCTTGCGTTGGCGCAGGGGGCCGCTGGAACCTTCGTACCAGGGCCCGTTGTCGGAAGTGAAGAGCACCAGCGTGTCCCGCTCGATCTTGAGCTTGCGGAGCAGTGCCAGGATACGACCGACCTTGTCGTCCACCTCTTCGACGGAATCGCCATAGGCCCCTGCGTTCGAGCGACCGGCGAAGGGCGCAGGCGGATGGCAGGGCAAGTGCGGCGCACTCAGCGCCAGTTCCACGAAAAACGGCCGCGCGGCGTTCTCGGTGATGAACTTCTCCGCCTCCTCGCAGAAGATCTGCTGGAGCGGCGTGATTTCGGTGGGAGTCTGGACGGCCTCTTTCCCCGCCTCTGCACGCACGAGGACCAGCGGGCTCATGTCATGGCTATAGGGGATGCCCACGAAGCGGTCGAAACCGTGGCGGGTGGGCAGCCAGTCCGGTCCGCGATGGCCCAGGTGCCACTTGCCGAACAGGCCGGTCGCATAACCGGCGGGCTTCAGGGCTTCGGCAATGGTCACTTCGGACTGCGGCAGGACACGGTCGTCGTTGTAGAGGATGACCTTGTCGCCCAGCCCGGTTCGTACGGGATAGCGGCCGGTGAGCAGTCCTGCGCGCGATGGCGTACACAAGTTGGCGGCGGCATAGAACTGGGAGAAGGTCAGCCCCTCACGCGCCATGGCATCGATGTTCGGCGTGGCGATACCGCGAGCGCCGGTCATTCCCAGATCGCCATAGCCCAGATCGTCGCAGAGGATCACGACGACGTTGCGCGGGCGGCGCCTTTCCGCAGCCATGGCGGCAGGGGCCGAACAGGCTGCGGCCGCTACGGCGCTCGATGCCAGAAACTTGCGTCGGTCCAAGGAACGATCCTTCAAGAAGCGGCCGGGCGATAACGCCCGGCCCAAGGTGGGTCTCAGAAACGGGCGCCGAAGGTCGCACCGAAGTAGCGGCTGGAGTCCTTGTTGTAGGTTCCGACCAGATCGTAGGGATTGGCCGTGGTGGACATCAGCGAGTTGTGGCCGATGCTGGTCAGGTAGTTGGTGTCGAACAGGTTCTTCACGAAGACCGAAAGGCTGTAGCGCTTGTCGGGCGTGGCGACGCCGACCGTGGCATCTACCAGCGTGTAGGACGGCTGGCGGGTCAGCGGGTCCAGCTCCGACGTGAAGTACTGCGCGCTGGTGAAGTTCACGCCCAGTTGTGCGAAGGCGCTGAACTTGTCGCCTTCGTAATCATAGCGCGGCGACAGGGTAACGCGCCAGTCGGGGCTTGCCTGGAGCGGACGATTGCGCAGGTTCTGCTGCGGCGTCGCACCGGGGGCCGTGCGGTAGCACATGTTGATCGGCGTACCGGTCATCACCGGCGCGGCGGCTTGCAGCTGCAATGGGCAGTTCAGGCCATCGATGTTGATGCGCGACTGCGCGTACGTGACGCCCGCGTTGACCGAGAACGAGTCCGACGGACGCATGGTCGCTTCGATCTCGAAGCCCCGGCTGCGCGAGGAACCGGCATTGGTGGTGACGAACTGGATGACGCCGGTGGTCGGGTCGGAACGGTTGGCCTGGACCTGAAGGTTCGAATAATCCGCCTGGAACAGCGCGGCCGAGAAGGTCAGCGTGCGATCCGCCGTGCTGCCCTTGAAGCCGATTTCATAGGCATTGACGTGCTCGGGCTGGATTGCATTCTGGTTGGCGAGATCGGCCGAGATTTCCATCTCGTACCCCAGGCCCTTGTAGCCACGCGTGTATGTCGCATAGACCTGTGCATTGCGGCTGAATTCGTACTGCAAACCGGCCTTGCCGGTAACGGCGGTGTCGTGGGCCGAGAAGCTGCCGCTGGTGCTGGCATTGCCGGGGAACACGTTATCTCCGGCGACGATCGGCGCAGTGCGGGTGCCGCTATTGGTGCCCTTCTCGTATTGCACGCGAATGCCGCCGATCGCGCGGAGCCCGCCGACGATGCCATAGTCCGCCTGGCCGAACGCGGCGATGCTGTCCTGCTTCAGGCGAATGCGGCTTTGGGCAGACTGCCACACGATGTTGGTGAGAGCGCAAGGCTGGCCGACGATGCCGGTGGTGCAGCGGGCCCGGCGGCGGTCGAAGGGCCGCAGGATGTCGCTGTGCATGTAGAAGGCACCAACGACGTAGTTCAGGTCCGACTTGCCGTTATTGGCAATGCGCAGTTCCTGCGACCAAGCGCTCAGATCGACGATGCCGTGATTCTGGTTCCAGAAAGTATAAGGCGCGAAGGCGGCACTGCCCAAGTAGAGCGGCGAAGTGGCATTGATGCGGTCGATCGGCTGGTTCACTTCCAGATCGTACTTCTGGTAGGCCGTGATCGAGGTGATCGAGGCAGCGCCGAGGTCCCAGTCCGCCTGTAGCGAGTAAGTCTGCGACTTGCTGTTGGCGTAAGTGTCGGTGTCTTCGTTGATCGTGCGGTTCTTGCGGCTGGCGTCGATCGGGCCGACGACTTGCTGGAGCACCGGGTTGACGATGGAGATCAGCGTCGAGGCGCAGCAGTCCGCATCGGTCTTCTTGTATTCCCCGGCCAGCAGGAACGTCAGGTTGGGCGTGGCTTCCCACTCCAACTTCCCGCGCACGCCCCAGCTCTTCGAGCCATTCACCCACTTGTCGGTGCCGATGTTGCGGGTCACGCCCTGGACATCGCTGTAGAAGCCCGAGACGCGGGCCCGCAGGGTATCGGTGATCGGGCCGGAGACGGTCCCCCGCGCGCGGTATTCGTTATGCTCGGCGATCGTGATTTCGCCCTTGCCCTCGAACGTGTCGGAAGGGCGCGCGGTCGTCACGCTGATGACGCCGGCGGAAGCGTTCTTGCCGAACAGCGTGCCCTGCGGGCCGCGCAGCACTTCGATGCGCTCGATGTCGGCCAGTTCCGAAAAGCCCTGGGCCGAACGCACCGCGACGACGCCATCGACGACCACCGAAACCGAGGATTCAACGCCCTGGCCGAACAGCGCGGTGCCGACGCCGCGAATGCGGAAGCTGGTATTGGTAGGATTGGCGCCCTGCTGGAACGAGAGCGAGGGGATGGCGGTAACGAGCGAGGTCGTATCGTTGATCTGGCGGGCGGCCAGCGCGTCCGCGCTCACGGCGGTGACCGCCAGCGGAACATCCTGAAGGCGCTCGGCGCGCTTCTGCGCGGTAACGACGATATCGCCGGGCATGGTGCCGTCGGGCGCGACTGCATCCTGCGCCATGGCCGGTGCGGTCCAGAGAAGCGCGACGCCGAGCGCGGTAACGGAAACGGTAGACGCACCGAGAATGGTTTTCAGAGACATGTTTTCCCCTCCACTTGGGCTCCCGGCATCTTTGACGTCCAATTCTCCTGGAAGTCCGCACCGGGTTCGAATCACCTGATTCATGTAACGCTAAACTCCACGCTGGGCGGACCTGTCAACGATTTATTTTACCGCTAATATTGCCGCTCTGCTTGTGACTGCCGCGAAAACGGCACATTTCCTCATGTTGCCGTCCAATGGCACTAACGAAGAACTGCTGGGCGTGTCCTCCGCGCCACAGCTGCAACTGACGCGCCTGAAAAACCCGATTGACATCGAGGTCTACTCTTGCTGTTTTAGCGTTAAATATCGGCCGCAGAAATAATGCGGACCACATCAAATGGAGGGGATCGTGAGGGAACAGTGCGAGAGCGATGGTCGTCAGTGGCCTTCGCCGAAAAGGGCGTGGTTCGCTGCCGGAATGCTGGCAGTGGCGAACACCCTGGCCTTCGTGGACCGACAGGCACTTGCCCTCCTCGTCCAGCCGATCAAGGAAGATCTGCAGACCTCCGACACGGCGATGAGCCTGCTCTACGGCCTCAGTTTCACGATGTTCTACGTACTGGTTGGAATTCCGGTAGCGCGGCTGGCGGACCGCGCCAACCGCCGCAACATCGTGGCCGGTGCCGTCTTCATCTGGAGCATCGCCACGGTCCTCTGCGGCCTTGCTCGCAGCTTCGGCACGCTGTTCGTGGCGCGGATCGGCGTCGGCGCCGGTGAAGGCGGCCTCAGCCCCGCCGCCTATTCGATCCTGGCCGACTACTTCCCCAAGGAACGCCTGGCCGCCGCCATGGGCGTCTACCAGATGGGTATCTACGTCGGCGGGGCCGCCGCTCTCCTGCTCGGCGGCTTTCTCGCAAGCGTCGTTCCGCCGGGCAGCGTGGTCCTGCTGCCGGTGATCGGCGCGGTGAAAGGCTGGCATCTGGTTTTCCTGATGCTCGGCATCCCCGGCATCGTGCTCTCCGGCGCCATGCTGCTGGTACGCGAGCCCGCCCGCATGGGCCTCAACGGCACCGCCGCTGCGGCCAGCCCGCCGTTCTCCGAACTGGCCGCCCATATCGCTCGCCACTGGCAGGCCTATCTGGGCATCAGCTGCGGCTTTGCGCTGATGATCCTGGTCGGTAATGCCACCGGCGCCTGGATCCCCGCCTTCCTCGAACGAAAGTACGGCCTGACGACTGCTGAAATCGGCGGGATCTATGGTACCATAACCGCAGTGTGCGGCGTGAGCGGCACGCTGGCAGGTGGCTTCGCGGCCGCCGCGCTGCGCCGCCGCGGGGTCGAACGCGCCAACCTTATGGTCGCCTTGTTCGGTTTCTCGGCACTGATCCCGGTCACCACGCTCTTCCCGCAGGCTGCCGAGGCGTCGCTGGCGCTGACGCTGATCGGGGCGATGAACTTCCTGGCCGGGTTCAATTTCGGCGGCGGCCTGGCCGCGCTTCAGGAGATCACGCCCAACCGGATGCGTGCATCGATATCGGCCGGCTACATGCTGATGGTGAACCTGATCGGCGCCGCCGGCGGCCCCTTCGCGATCGCGCTGGTCACCGACTACTGGTACGGCGATCCCGCCGCCCTGCCCAATGCCATCACCATCGTCTGCGCCGTGGCCTCGCCGCTGTCGGTGGCTGCGCTGCTGCTGGGCCTGAGGGGTTACGGCCGTGCCATTGCCGGCAAGAACTGAGACTGCTTTCACGCATATGACGCCGGACGGCCAAGCGCACCGGAACAAAAGGATGAGGAACCCTATGTCGAAGCTGAAGCGCATGACTCGCCTGACCTGCGCTGTGGGTTTGATCCTTGCCGGTTCGCTTGCTTCGCAGCCCGGCCTAGCAAGGACACCGGCTGCCGCTCGGCCTCAGACCCGCCCCAACATCGTGCTGATCGTGCTGGACGACACCGGCTTCTCGGACATCGGCGCCTTCGGATCGGAAATCCGCACGCCCAACATCGATGCCCTCGCCGCTGGCGGGCTGCGCTACAACCACTTCGACACCAAGGCAGTCTGCTCTCCGACCCGTGCTTCGCTGCTGACCGGGCGCAACCCGCAGACCGTGCGCATGGCCGACCTGCCCGCCAAAGTCCTCAACCCCGCCGACATGACACGCGACCGGGGCGAGCTGCCGCAGAACGCCAGCACCATCGCCCAGGTCCTGCACCGCGCTGGCTACGCCACCCACGGCTACGGCAAGTGGCACCTCGCCCCCGAGGACGAGGACGGCTCGCCAGGCCATAACGGATCCTGGCCGCTCCAGCGCGGCTTCGACGACTTTTACGGTTTCTTCCTGGGCTGGTCGGATCAATATCACCCGGACCTGATCGAGGGGAACCGCACGCTCCCCAAGCCCGACCGGCCCGGCTACCACTTCTCGGTCGACATCACCGACCATGCGATCAAGGCCCTCCCCGCCAATCCTGTGCAGCCACAGTTCGTCTACCTCGCCTTCGGCGCCGCCCATGCACCGATCCAGGTGCCCAAGGCCTATATCGACGCCTATGCGGGCATCTACGAAAAGGGCTGGGATGCCCTGCGGCACGACCGACTGGCGCGCCAGAAGCTGATGGGCATCATGCCGCCCCAAGCGGAGCTATCCCCCCGCGCCGACGGTGACCGCGCCTGGGCGAACCTGACGCCTGCCGAGAAAACCGTCTTCGCCCGCTTCATGGCGACATACGCTGGCTTCATCACCCATACCGATGAGCAGATCGGGCGGCTGGTGCAGCACCTCAAGGACACCGGGCAGTTCGACAACACGCTGATCATCCTCGTTTCGGATAACGGCGCGGCGTCCGAAGCCGGGCAGAAGGGTTCGTTCGACCAGATGTACCGGCCCAATACCCTGACTCCCGAACAGATGCTCGCCCGTATCGACGAACTCGGAACAGACAGGACGCAAAGCGAATACCAGCGGCCCTGGGCCTATCTGGGCTCCACCCCTTACAAGCGGTACAAGATCTGGCCGCAGCTCGGCGGCGTGCGCACGCCCATGGTGGTGAGCTGGCCCAGCCGCATTCGCGACGGTGGCAAGGTCCGCACGCAATATGTCGACGCAGTCGACATCGCGCCCACCTTCGCCGCCGCAGCCGGTACGGCCTTCCCCAAGTCGATTGCGGGCCTTGCGGAAATCGCGGTAGCCGGCAAGTCGTTCCTGCCGACGATCGCTGATGCTTCCGCGCCCGCCGCCCGCAACGTCCAGTATTTCGAGCTGCGCGGAAACCGGGCCATCACCCAGGGCAAGTGGCGAGCCCTGGCGGTCCACCCGCGCGACGGCGATTTCGCCAAGGACGTCTGGCAACTCTACGATACCGAGGCTGACCCGGCCGAGAACCACGACCTGGCCGCCGCGATGCCCGCCAAGCTCAAGGAACTCCAGGCGCTCTGGTGGTCGGAGGCGCGCAAGTATTCCGATCCGCCGCTGGCCGAGGCGCCCAAGCCCTTCCGCTACCGCGAGATGTTCGACGGCAGCGGTGACCGCACAGCCGCCCCGGTCGAGGGGCCGAAGTAATGCTGCGGTTTGCCCCGGCACTCGCCGCGCTCGCCCTGAGCACCATGATCGGCGGCATTCCGCCCGCTCTCGCCGCCGGTCCGACCACGGCTTCGGCCAGCGCCCCTGTGCCTGCTGCCCGCACCTCCGGCCCGCCCAATATCATCCTGATCCTGGCCGACGATTTCGGGGTGGAGGGCATCAATGCCTATGGCGGCGAATACCACACGCCCCATGTCGACAGACTCGCCGCCGAAGGCACCCGTTTCGACAATGCCCATGCCATGCCGCTCTGCTCGCCCTCACGCGTGCGGCTGATGACCGGGCAGGAGAACTGGCGCAATTACGAGGCCTTCGGCTACCTCGCCCCCGGCCAGCGCACGTTCGGCAATGTCATGAAGGAGGCGGGCTACGTCACCGGCATCGTCGGCAAATGGCAGCTCATGGGCAACGGCTTCGACGGCCGCACCGGCATCACGCCCGAGGCCGCCGGGTTCGACGAAAGTTACTTGTGGCAACTCCAGGCGCTGACGCCCAAGGGCTCGCGCTATTGGGGGCCGACTCGTGCCGCCAACGGCACGCCGAAGATCAGCGAGGAAGGCTTCGGCCCCGATTTCGACAGCCGCAAGGCACTGGACTTCATCTCGCGTCACAAGGACAGGCCGTTTTTCCTCTATTACCCGATGGTCCTGGTTCACAATCCCTGGGTCCAGACCCCGGATTCGATGACCGCCGAAGGGGCCGCCAAACGGTTCAACGGCATGGTGTCCTACATGGACCGACTGGTCGGCGATCTGATGGCCCGCCTCAAGGCCGAAGGGCTGGACCGGAACACTATCGTCATCTTCACCGGAGACAACGGCACCAACCGCCAGATTACCTCCATGCGCAGCGGTCACCCGGTGCGCGGCGGCAAGGGCACGACCGAGATCAACGGCACCCATGTCCCCCTCATCGCCTGGGGGCCCGGCATCCCCCAAGGCAGGACGAGCGAGGCGCTGGTAGATTTCACGGATCTGCTGCCCACTTTCGCCGACATGGCCGGGCAGCCCGCCCTTGCCGGTAAAGTCGACGGCGTGAGCCAGTGGCCGGTAATCGAAGGCAAGGCGCGTGCCGCGCGCAGTTCGATCTTCATGCACTATGCGCCGATGTGGCAGTTCCGGCCCGAGCGCTTCGCCTTCAACGCCCGGTGGAAGCTCTACGGAGATGGCCGCTTTGTGGCGATGAACCCTGTTTCCGGCGTCGAGACCGAAGTGCCCAGCGGCGAACGCAAGGGCGAGGCGGCGCGCCAATATGCAGCGCTGCGCAAGGTTCTGGACGATACCCATGACGGTCCGCTCGATCCCACACGCTATCCCTGGTGCGAGGGGGAGCGGTCGGTCGATCCCGGACAGCCCGCCACGGTCGCCGGTTGCGGCAGGACGCCGGGAGGAGAAGAATGATGCACCGTACGCTCGTTTCCGCAATGATGGCGGGCACATGCCTGCTTGGCCTGCCCGGCTGCACGACGAACGCCGCCCCAACGCACACCGCCTCGGCGCACCGACCTGCCGCCGCTCGCCCCAACGTCGTCGTCATCCTGGCCGACGATCTCGACTGGGCGGATGTCTCCACGTACGGCCGTGCCGATGTACCGACGCCGAACATAGACCGGATCGCGAAGACCGGCGTGGCCTTCTCCAGCGGCTATGTCACCGCCTCGGTCTGCGCGGTCAGCCGCGCGGGGCTGCTGACCGGACGAATGCCGCAGCGCTTCGGCTTCACTTACAACATCAACGACGAAGGCGACGAAGGCGCGGGATTGCCCGTCGACCAGAAGACCCTGGCAGAGCGCCTGAAGCCGCTGGGCTACCGCACGGCCGCCTTCGGCAAATGGCATCAGGGCGCGGAGCGACAGTTCTACCCCACCGAACGCGGCTTCGACGAATTCTTCGGCTTCATCGCGGGCGAAACCAACTACGTGGACCCGAAGACGCCGGGCATCGTCACCACGCCCACCAAGGCGGACAAGTATCCGATCACCCCGCGCACCGGCCATCACGCCATGGTGGAAGGCCCCGATGCAAGACCGGCCGACGATTTCACCCGCTACCTGACCGACCAGATCACCGACCGCGCCGTGGACTTCATCGACCGTTCCGCCGAGGACCGGGACCGCCCCTTCTTCACTTATGTCGCCTATAATGCGCCGCATTGGCCTTTGCAGGTTCCACAGGCTTATTACGATCGCTTCCCGCAAGTGAAGGATCCGGTGCGCCGCACCTATATCGCCATGATCGCGGCGATGGACGATGGTATCGGCCGTATTCTCGACAGTCTTGAAGCGCGCGGGCTACGCGACAATACCATAGTCGTGTTTCTCTCCGACAACGGCTGTCCTACCCGCTTCGGATTCTGCAACCCGGACCATCCTTGGGGATCCGGGAAGTTCACTTATCTCGAAGGCGGGGTGCGCGTGCCTTTCGTGCTGTCCTGGCCTGCGGGCCTGAAGCCGCAGGGGATCAGCGACAGTCCGGTCTCCTCGGTGGACATCGCCGCCACCGTGCTTCACGCGGCATCCCCCCGCAGCCCCCTGCCCGCCGAGCTGGACGGACGCGATCTTGTGGAAACCGCCCGCTATCCCGATCCCGACCGTCTGCTCGTCTGGGGACAGGAGCCGGTCTATGCCGCAAGGCGCGGCGCCCGCAAGCTCTGGGTCTCGCACGACTGGAAAACCTCGCACCTCTACGACCTGAACCGCGACCCGGCCGAGCTGGAAGACCTCTCCGCCACCGACCCGGCGAGCGCGGCCGATCTCTCCGCCGAAATCGAGCGTTTCCGCGCAGGCTTGCCCGATCCGCGCTGGAAGCTTCACTTCACCCGCAAGACCACCGTCAACGGTCGCGAGACCGAATGGGTCTACTGACGAGGAACACCGATGAAGACCAGAACCGCTCTCCGCGCACTTGCCGGTGCCGCCTGCTTCGCCGCCCCAGCCCTTTCAGCACTTGTACCATTGTCGCCGCTTGCCGCGCAGGCCAGGGCGCCTGCCGCCGCGCCTGCCACGCAGGAAGCCCGCCCGCGCAACATCATCTTCGTCCTCGTCGACGACTTGCGCTATGACGGCATGGGCTTCCTCCAGCCCGGCCTGCTGAAGACGCCGAACATCGACCGCATGGCGAAAGAGGGAACCTACTTCCCGAACGCCGTCGTCACCTCCTCGCTCTGCAGCCCCAGCCGCGCCACGATCCTGACCGGGCAGACCGCGCGCAATCACGGCATCGTCGACAACAACGACGGTTCCGAAGCAGGGCTCACCTATTTCCCGAGCTATCTCCAGCAGGCCGGTTACGACACCGCCTTCTTCGGCAAGTGGCACATGGGCACCAGCACCGACGCGCCGCGTCCCGGCTTCGACAAGTGGGTAAGCTTCATGGGCCAGGGCAATTACTGGCCCGCCAAGGCGACCACGGCCCACTCCTCGCCCGATCTCAACGTCGACGGCAAGGAAGTGCCTCAGAAAGGCTACATCACCGACGAACTGACCGACTATGCGATGGACTGGCTGACCAGGGAGCGCGATCCGAAGAAGCCCTTCTTCCTCTATCTCAGCCACAAGGGCGTCCATTCCGACCCGCTGCCCCCGCCGCGCTATGCCAACCAGTACGACAAGGCGAAGTTCACCCTGCCCGCCAGCGCCGCCAATACGCCGGAGAACAACGCCGGCAAGCCGGTCTGGGTGCAGAACCAGCGCAATTCCTGGCACGGCATCGACTTCTTCTACAATGCCGACGTCCCGATGACCGAGTATCTCAAGTACTACTACGGCACGCTCTCCGCGATCGACGACAGTCTCGGCCGGATCATGGATTACTTGCGCAAGAACCATCTGGAGAAGGACACGCTCGTCGTGTTCACCTCCGACAACGGCTACATGGTCGGCGAACATGGCCTGATCGACAAGCGCAACGCCTACGAGGCGTCGATCCGCGTGCCCCTGGTGGTGTGGGAGCCGGGCACCGTGCCCGCCAACAAGGTCAACCCCGGCCGCATCCGCAATCTCGACTTCGCACCGACGTTCCTTGACGTGGCGGGCGCCAAGCGCCCGGAGCAGTTCGAAGGCACGAGCGCCTGGAACCTCTGGGCAGGCAAGCAGGCCCCGAGCGACTGGAAGCCGGGCGACTTCACTTACGAATACTACTGGGAATACAACTTCCCCATGACGCCGGGCACCTTCGCCATCGAACGGGACCGGGTGAAATATATCCAGTATTACGGCGTCTACGACACAGACGAACTCTACGACCTGAAGACCGATCCCGAAGAAATGCACAATCTCATCGAAGATCCCAAGTGGGCCGCGAAAACGCAGGAACTGCGCATTGCGCTCTATGACCAGCTCGCCAACCGGGACGGCAAGCATATGATCCCCTACGGCGCACGCCTCTCCACCGGCGCGGTGCGGCGTGACGTGAACGGCACCCGCGCGGCGGACTTCCCCGCATCGTGGTACATCAAGCCGAACCCGACCGACCGGCTCGACCCGATCCTCCCCGACGGTCCGGCCAAACTCAAGGCGCAGGCCGAAGGCAAGCCGCTGATCTACACCCCGCCGCTGAAGGACGAACTGGTGAAACAGGTCGGGAGCGCAGGCCAGTGACCGTGGTTTCACGCCGCGCCGTGCTCGGTTCGATCGCCGGAGCGACCACTCTGGCGGCCACGGGCACCGCCGCCCGCGCCGCCGCGCCGGTCCAGCGGCCCAACATCCTGTGGATCGTCAGCGAGGACAACAACCCCTACGTCGGCGCCTATGGCGACAAGCTGGCCCATACGCCCACGATCGACGGGCTCGCGGCCAGGGGCCTGCTGTTCCGCAACGTCTATTCCAACGCCCCGGTCTGCGCACCTTCGCGCTTCGGCATCCTTACCGGGGTCTATCCCGAAAGCTGCGCCCCGGCGAACCAGATGCGCGCGGTGGGCAAGCTGCCGAAGGCATTCCGGACATATCCCGAGCTGATGCGGGCCGCGGGCTATTTCTGCACCAACAGCGCGAAGACCGACTATAATTGCGACGTGGATCCGCAGGCGATCTGGGACGGACAAGGCAAGGCCGCGCACTGGCGCTCGCGCGAAGACAAGAGCCAGCCGTTCATGGCCGTGTTCAATTACGAGACCACGCACGAATCGAAGATCTTCAAGCCCACGCAGGGCCGCGTGACGCCTGACATGATCGACGTTCCGGCCTTCCTGCCGGACACGCCCGGCATCCGCCAGGACTTCGCCAGCTACTACAACCTGATGGAAAAGATGGACGGCCAGCTTGCCGAACGTCTTGCCGAGCTGGAGGCCGACGGGTTGAGCGAGGACACCATCGTCTTCCACTATTCAGACAATGGCGGCGTCCTCGGCCGGTCCAAACGCTACTGCTATGACGAAGGTCTGCGCTGCGAGATGGTGGTCTATGTGCCGGAGAAGTGGCAGCACCTGATGCCCGGCCGCCCCGGCAGCGAAATCGCCTCTCCGGTCAGCTTCATCGACCTGGCGCCCACGGTGCTGGCATTGGCCGGGGCCGCGCAGCCGCCGCAGATGACCGGGAAGGCCTTCCTCGGGCCCAAGGCCGCGCCGCAGAAGTACGCCTTCGGCATGCGCAATCGAATGGACGAGAGGATCGACTTCCAGCGCACCGTCACCGACGGTCGCTGGCGCTACATCCGCAACTACATGCCGCACCGGCCGCTGGGCCAGCATCAGGCCTTCGAGTGGCTTGCCAAAGGCTATCAGGAATGGGAGCAGGCCTATCTCGACGGTACGCTGACGGAAGCCCAGGCCCGCTTCTTCCAGCCCAAAGCCTTTGAGGAACTCTACGATCTCAAGACCGATCCCGAGGAACTGCACAATCTCGCCGCAGAACCAGCCCACCGCGCTTTGCTCAAGACCTTGAGCCAGGCGCTCGACGAGCACATGCTGGCAATCCACGACAATGGCTTCCTGCCCGAAACCATGGCAGGCGAAGGGTGGGAGGCGAGCCGCAATCAGACGCTCTATCCGCTCAAGACCGTCATGACGCTTGCCCGCACCGCTGCCGTGGGCCGGATCGAAAGGCTGCCGTCGCTACGCAGCGCCCTGACCAGCCCGACTGAGGTTCTGCGCTACTGGGCAGCCATGGGGCTGCTGATCCTCGGCGCTGGAGCCGCCCCGGCCAAAGTCCAAATGCAGGCGGCTCTAGCTCGGGAAACCTCGCCTCACGTTCGCATCGCCCTGAGCGAAGCGCTCGCCCGTCTGGGGGATGACGGCACTCCGGTAACGGCGCTTGTCGCCTTGTGCGGCGAAGACCAACCCTGGCAAGTACGGCTGCATGCGATCAATGCTCTGACCTATATCGGCGCGGCTGCAGCGCCTGCGCTGGAAGCAGCGAAGCAGGCCATGAGCGGTTCCAACGAATATCTGAAAAGCGCAGGCAAGTATCTGGTGCTGCAACTGACAGGCACCTACACCCCGGCAGTTCAGGTGTTCGACTGGGAGGGCATGCAGGCCCGGATCAAGGCTGGAGGCGCACCATGAACACAGGTCCCGCTGCCCCCGCGCCCACACTCGACTATGCATTCTCGGCAAGGGTCGCATTGCTTGATCCCATCGATCACGGCATCGTCGAAGGGCGCCGTCGCCGCTTCGTGCCGATCAGCGGCGGCGTAGTCGGCGGGCCGCGTCTCGAAGGCGTGGTTCTGCCGGGCGGCGGCGACTGGCAGGCGATCGGATCGGACGGCTCCACTCTGGTCGATGCTCACTATGCGCTGCAGGCCCGCGACGGGACGGTCATCGACGTGCGCAATGCGGGGGTGAGAATGGCCAGCGTTGAAGTAAGCGATCGGATCGCGCGGGGGGATCCCGTTGATCCCGGCAGCTACTACTTCCGCACCGCCCCCCGTTTCGAGGTGCGCGATGGCCCCCATGCCTGGCTTCGGCAGACCATGTTCATCGCCCGCGGGGTGCGCTATCCCGACGAGGTCGTGATCGATTTCTATCAGGTCGGCTGAGAACGAAGGTCATCACCTTTGAATGAAGCCCTTCTTGATCCTTCGCCGTGCCCTCTTAAACGCCACCGACACGAAGAACCTCACGGATCAGGCGAGGTGCATCAAAGATACTATGAAAGTTAGCCTTTGAAGAAGCAGGTCTCGCCAGCAAATAAACTGGCAGATGGCGGGTAATTAAAACAGGATAGCTGCCCCTGATCTGTCATATCTGTCGTTAGCGCACGCATATTGTGCGCATTTAACGACGGCGCTGATGGACCTCTGGTGGAGTTCCTTTTGGCCCCAGAAGGCGGGAAGGACCGAGTAGATCTCATCGCGCGCATTGAATGGCACAGGAGGTTTTCTTACGCCGATACTGTGCCAACGATACGCTCGTTCCGCTGCTGGTCTCCGGGAAACACTAACCGGGGTATGGATCTAGTTTCGTGATAGCCGATGATGGAGCCAACTGGACACGGCAACAGTTTTTCGACTGTGCCGGTGTGAACGACGAGCTGCTCCACCCCGCGTCACCGTGTGCGTGCCTTGTTGAGAAGACACGAAGAGGGCCTTGGGGTTTATCCCTTGGCCCTCGTTGTTTTGTCATTGTGATGGGTTTTTTATCAGCACGCCGGCTTCAATGCCTGGCGACGTCCTACTCTTCCAACGCTTGAGCGTTAGTACCATTGGCGCTGTCAGGTTTCACGGCCGAGTTCGAGATGGGATCGGGTGGGTCACTGACGCTATGGTCACCAAGCAATGGAGACGGCGTGCTGTTTTTCAATCGATGTTGCCCGTGCTGCTCCAAGTTGGAGCTGATATCTGGCTGGATGATCGTCCGATCATCGCTGACGGTGCTGCGTGTTAGGCAGGACTGTCATTGATGGTGGGATTCATCAAGCATGAACAGAGTTATTAGGACCGGTTAG